>NZ_CP126115.1:2957004-3611880 GCF_030123505.1 Neobacillus sp. YX16 | reverse complement strand
GTGATTCCAACTGCTTATACATTGCAGCACTATATTGATTTGTTTACGGATGAGCGAACCTGGCGTCCAATATGGAACAGTTTACAGATGAGTTTTGTGGCAACAGCCGGAAATATTTTGTTCGGTGTGGCGGCTGCCTATGCCATGGTACGTACGAGGTTTAAAGGAAAAGCCTTACTGGATATTTTAATTATGGTTCCATGGGCACTTCCTGGTACCGTTGTAGCGGTTAACTTAATTGCTGCATTTAGTGAACCTAGTGTATTCAGCTTTAATCAAGTCTTAATTGGTACTTTTTGGATTTTACCATTAGCGTATTTTGTCCGGCATTTACCACTTATTTTCCGTTCGACCTCAGCAGCATTGATGCAAATGGATGAATCTATAGAGGAAGCGGCACGAAGCTTAGGTGCAAACTGGTGGTATACGTTTAGAAGAGTGGTTGTTCCGATGGCTTTCTCGGGTATTTTAGCAGGAACCTTGCTGGCCTTGGTTCAAGGGATAGGGGAATTTGTTGCCTCCATCTTAATTTATAGTACCTCTACTATGCCGTTATCTGTTGCGATATTCCAAAAAATGTATGCCTTCCAATTCGGAACAGCTTGCGCATACGGTGTGCTGCAAATCATTCTGATTATTATAGTACTTTTTGTTTCGCAAAAAATAACAGATGGAAAAGCAGGATCAGCCATTTAAAAGGGGGGGATCTCATTGAAAGCATGTGATGTTCATGGAAGAGACCTACATTCGCTTGCGCAGGCAACATTTGCTGTTGTTCCATTAGGGAGCTTTGAGTATCACGGTCCACATTCTCCTTTAGGTACGGATATTGTTTTAGCAGAAGGTTTTGCGAATTTGATTGATACGAGCTTAGGGGGTGCCGTGTTCCCAACGGTTCCTTATACAGCCTGTCCTGGAAAAACCAACAAATATAAAGGGACCATTCCGATTCGACCAAGCATTATTCACGAATACTTGATTGATATTACGATGGGTATTATTGAACAAGGCATTAAGAAAATAATTTTATTAAATGCCCATGATGGCAATATGGGTGTTTCTCGAACGGTAGCGGAATATGTAACAGGCAAGCATCCGGATACAAGCTTCTTATTAGTGAACTGGTGGCAAATGGTTGCAATCGACGCTGCAGAAGAAATTGGTTTTGAAGGTACAAAAGGCAGAGGGCATGGCGGACCATACGAAATGTCTGCTGTGAAAGCGTTTCGTCCTGATTTAGTACATGTAGAAGAAGAGGATAAAGAGTTTAAAGAGGAGCATCCTCTCTCTAATTACCCATACATTCTTGTAGAAGGAACTCCGAAGGCATGGGATGGTTATACAGGGCTTATTCAGCAAACCTCTTATGAAAAGGGCAAGATAATTGTTGAAAAAGCATCTGTAAATATGAATGATTTAATCAAAAACTGGCTTGAATATTAATCAAATCGAAGGGATTGACCAATGTGAAACCCTCACTTAGAGAGCAAATCTTAAAAAAAGAAGGTACAACTTTTCCTTCTAAAACCTATACATCCATGGTTCTTGAACCAGCCTATGATGAGGCAAAGCAACAATTTATTGAATCAATGGTGGAGATTCATAATGCCCATTTGATCATGCTCGTGGAACAAGGGCTTGTTGAAAGTGAAGAGGCACAAAAAATTGCGAAAGCCGTTTCTAACTTGGATATGGAAGATGTTAAAAGAAGAAGCTACACCGGTGAATTTGAGGACTTATTTTTTGAAGTTGAGCATTCTTTAATTGAAGATGCAGGTGATATTGCTGGAAATCTTCATATAGCAAGAAGCCGAAATGATATGGGCATTGCTATTTACCGTATGACACTGCGAAAGAAGCTTTTAGTATTGGTGGAAAAGGCGTTAAACCTTCGCGAGGCCATTATCGAATTGACAGATGAACATAAAGAGACCGTGATGATCGGTTACACACATACCCAGCAGGCGCAGCCAACAACATTGAGTCATTATTTAAATGCGATGACCGATATGCTTACACGTGATATCTATCGGATGCAGGCAGCCTACAAAACGGTCAATCGCAGCAGTATGGGAGCAGCTGCCTTAACAACATCAGGATTTGCGATTAATCGAGAACGTATGAAAGAACTCCTTGGTTTCGAGGAGATGATTGATAATGCTTGGGATGCTGTTGCAGGCGCAGATTATATAGCGGAGAGTGCGACCGCTGTTCAGTTATCAGCACTAAATTTAGGAAGATCCATGCAAGACTTCTTATTATGGGGTACACAGGAGTATGGTGCATTTCTTCTTTCGGCACCTTATGTGCAAATTAGTTCAATCATGCCGCAAAAACGAAATCCTGTTTCGATTGAGCATATGAGGGCCCTTTTATCTAGTGTAGCAGGGGATTGTCAAACAGTCTTACTAATGGTCCATAATACACCCTTTGGAGATATTGTTGATACTGAGGATGATATGCAGCCTTATATCTGGAAAGCAATTGAAAGATTAGGCGGCATTTATGATTTATTAACGTCTGTTTTACTCACGATGGAGGTTAATAAAGAAACCCTTCTGAAAAGAGCAAAAGAAAGCTTTGCAAATGTGACTGAATTAGCCGATACCATTGTCCGAAAAGATGGATTATCCTTCCGTCAGGCCCACCATGTGGTTAGTTTAACGGTTAAGGAATTGATGAAAAACGGAAAAACATCATTAGAATCCTTAACTTTGGAACTTTTAAACGATCAATCAAAAAATGTAGCAGGAAAGAAATCTGTTCTAACAGAAGAAGAATTAAAACAATGCCTAAGCCCTGAATACTTTGTTCAAATCCGTGATTTACAAGGTGGACCTAGCCCAAGCAGAATGGAAAAAACAATTCAAGTCCGAATACAGGAACAGGAAGAATTAGCAAGCTGGTTAAATGAAAGACAAGATCACCTTACTACATCTGCTTTAAAGGTTAAGGAGATTATTACGAATTGGACTGGAGCACATGAATAAGAACCCCATCAAACTGCTCGCGGTCGATGGTGGCGGCACGAAAACATTGGCTGTCCTTGTTAATGAAGATGGAACAATTCTTGGTAAAGGAAAGGCCGGGGCTTCTAATTATCAGGTAGTAGGGGCGGAAGCTGCCAAAGAGGCTTTAGTTGAAGCCATTCTTGCTGCTTTTCAAGACGCAGGTGGTTTGATGGCTGTGGAAAAAGCAGTATTTGCACTAGCTGGAATTGATACGGCAAAGGATGAAAAAGTCGTAGCAGGTATGGTTCAGCATGCAGTTAATGGATTGTCGATCGAGATTGGAAGTTTAGTAGTAGAAAATGATTGCCTATCCGCCTTATTAGGAGCTACCCAAGATAAAGCTGGCATCCTCTTAATCGCCGGAACAGGCTCTATTGTGTACGCTCATGACGGGAATAAACAAATTGTTCGTTCAGGCGGGTGGGGACACCGAGTCGGTGATGAAGGAAGCGGCTATTGGATTGGAAAACAAGCCATTCAGTCTGTCTTAAAAATGCAGGATGGACGTGGAGAAGAAACGATTTTGTCTCGGCTTGTATTGGATAAATTTAGTTTCGATAAAATTGAAGATTTATATAATTGGACTTATAGTGATTCCTACTCTGTTGACGATGTTGGAGCCCTTGCTACTGTAGTGGATGAGGCCTATCGGTTAGGTGATGCAGTTAGTATACGAATCTTAGATCATGCAGTGAATGAACTAATACTGCTCCTAAAAACAGCTATTGTTAAAGTTGGTATCGAACAGGACAATTTTGAAATAATTTTGCAAGGCGGCGTCTTCCATCACAATGCTTATATAAAAGAACAAGTAAGTGAAAGAATTCAACTAATCACTCCAAACGTTAAAATTATCACGACCATAGAAGAACCGATTTGTTATATTATCAAGCGTGGTTTGAATTACTGTAGCAGTCTGGAGTAAGTGGGAAAGAGATGAATGAGGGTTATGAAAAATGAGTGCTTCATCGGTATCAAGAAAACCGTGAAACACTCGTTTTTATTTTCTAAGGTCGAACCTTAGAAAATCGCTGCAATTTATTATCCCCGCACTTCCAATATTGCTTATTTTTCCCTCGTCATTTTTACGAGCGTAATAATATCTTGTGAAACGGTATCATATGGAACGGAGTCTGCTTTTAAATTGTTTTTAATCTTTTCAATAAGCACCATTGCTTCCGGATTTGTTACGGTAAGTGTCTGGACATTGCCATTGAAGACCTTGTTCATATAATTTTTTGCTTTCTCGAGGTTATCATCCACATCTTGAGCAGCTGTATTGTTCATATTAGCTGGATCTTTTTTGTTCAGGTCTTTTCTTGACATTCCATCTACACCGTTGAGGACATGCTCCTGCATGGAATCGTATTGATTGGAAGTCACTTCAGGGGTTGCGCGCGCAAGGATGACCGTGTCGTCTAATACAAACACCTTTATACCATTGATTCCTTCACCGCCTAATCTAGATTCAAGATGAGAAGAAATCCCGCCATCATTTAAACCTGAGCTTCCAATCAAGCTGTAAACATTTGTTCCCGCTCCATGAGAGGTCCCCCCATGTTCATCCGTTGTTTGTCTTTTTTCCCCGTTTTCACTAGGAATAATTAAGCCATCATTCATATTTCTTGCTGAAATACTTTTATCATAGACGCTTGTTTGGTGTGCTCCATGATTGTCATGCTGGCCTTCTTCGGCTTTAACAGAATCATCAAGTACATTTTGTTGACCTGAGCACGCTGTGAGGAATAAGGCTGCACTGAAAATAGCCGCATTTTTCCACATAATTTTCATTTTTTACCACCTCAAAAAAATAGAATTAATGTTATCATGCCCAAATTTTTTTTACGTATGAATGGATTTTTTTGGGGTAATCTATCCTTAAAATGTAGGAGGTGGATTTTATGGCAGAAAACTACAAGCAACAAGAAAAGAAGGAATCACTTTCTCGTCGCAAATTCCTCAAGAGTTCTGGAATTGCGGTTGGAGGATTGGCTGTAGGCGGTGCATTAGGCAGTTTACTTCCCTTTAAAGACAAAACAACAAATAATCTAGATGTTAAAAATCAGCGGGTGGCCGAAAACTATAATCTTGCATTGATGTATTTTTCTCGAGAGCAATTTGACTTGGTTGAGGCCGCAACGGAGCGGATTTTTCCTGCTGATGATAATGGTCCAGGTGCGAAGGATTTAGGTGTTGCCTATTTTATTGATCACCAATTAAGTGGGGACTGGGGCTTTAATTCAAGGGAATACATGCAGCCTCCTTTCTTCAAAGGAGAAAAAGTCCAAGGCTATCAAGGTCGTCTTAGAAGACGTGAAATTTTCGATATTGGTTTACGAGAATTGCAAAATCACAGTTTAACAAAGTATAAAAAGAATTTTGTTGAGCTAAGCGAAGAGGAACAAGACGATATATTAAAGGATTTTGCAGAGGACAAGGTTAACCTTACGACCCTTTCTCCAAGTGGCTTTTTCAACATGCTGCGGAGCAGTACATTAGAAGGGGCCTTTAGTGACCCTTTGTACAGTGGAAATCGGAACATGGAGGGCTGGAAAATGCGAAATTACCCCGGAAGTCAAATGACTTATACAGAAATCATTGATAAAGAATTTAAAGCCATTCCTCCAAAAAGTCTAAAGGATCACCTTGGACATTAATGTAAAGAGAATTTGCACTAAATCGACAATGAATGAGGTGTAAGAAGTGGTAAAGAAATTACCGAAAATTGATGTTGTCATTGTTGGAGTAGGCTGGGCTGGTGGGATTATTGCAGCCGAGTTAACGAAACAAGGCTTAAATTGTGTCGGATTGGAAAGAGGAAAAGAACGAAAAACAGAAGATTATTTTATGATACATGATGAACTTCGTTATGCCCTAAGGTACGACCTGATGCAGAATCTTTCGAACGAGACGATTACGTTCAGAGGAAATGAAAAAATCCGTGCTCTGCCAATGCGGCAGTACGGTTCCTTTCTATTAGGGGAGGGACTAGGGGGCTCGGGTGTTCATTGGAACGGACAAACCTACCGCTTCCTCCCATACGATTTTGAAATTCGCAGCAAAACCATTGAAAGATACGGTGAAAAAAAGATTCCAAAGGATATGACCATTCAAGATTGGGGAATTACCTATGATGAATTGGAGCCATATTTCGATAAATTTGAAAAAATGGCTGGGATTTCAGGGGAAGAAAACCCTCTAGCTGGGAAAAGGTCCAGTCCGTATCCAACCCCGCCGATGAAAACAACACCAGCACTTGAAAAATTTAAGAAGGCGGCTACCAACTTAAAGCTTCATCCCTATAATCGCCCTTCCGCAAATCTTTCAGAGGCGTACACAAATCCGGATGGGGTAGCGCGTGCAGCATGTCAATATTGTGCTTATTGTGAGAGGTTCGGCTGTGAATATGGGGCAAAAGCAGACCCTGTTGTGACCGTTATTCCAGTAGCAAAAAAGACTGGAAAATTTGAAATTCGCACGCATTCCAATGTCAGGCGAGTGTTGAAATCTGGCAATAAAGCAACCGGAGTCATGTATGTGGATACAACAACGGGGGAAGAAATTGAACAGCCTGCTGATATTGTGGTGTTAACAAGCTATGTATTTAATAATGTTCGGTTATTATTACAATCGGGCATTGGCCGTCCATATGACCCGGTGTCTGGGACTGGGGTGATTGGGAAAAATTATGCCTACCAAGTCCAAAAAGGAAATGCAACCGGCTTCTTTGAAAAGGAAGAATTTAATACTTTTGCTGGTGCAGGTGCACTCGGCATGACAGTAGATGATTTTAATGGCGATAACTTTGATCACTCCAATCTTAATTTTATTCATGGTGGCTCGATTGCCATTTCTCAAACCGGTCTTCGGCCGATTTCAAATAACACGGTCCCAAAAGGTACTCCTTCATGGGGTAAAGAATTTAAAGCCAATTCGGTCAAATATGCAAATCGGGTTTTATCCGTTGGCGGACAAGGAGCAAGTATGCCATTTAAGCATCATTATATTGACCTTGATCCGACATACAAGGATGAATTTGGCGATCCGTTAATTCGGATTACCTATGATTTTGAAGAGCAAGACCGCCAACTAGCCAAGTATTTATCGGAACGATGCAAAGAAATCATGAAAGAAATGGGCGCGGATCATATCGATACGATGGAGGAACTGGGTCCTTATGATATTACCACCTATCAATCCACTCATAACACAGGCGGTATCATCATGGGCGCAGACCCAAATACATCTGCCGTAAATAATTATTCGCAAATGTGGGAAGCTGAAAATGTGTTTGTAGTTGGCGCCTCAGCGTTCGCACATAATAGCGGCTATAATCCAACCGGCACGGTCGGGGCATTCTCATACCGAGCAGCTGAAGGGATTTTATCCTATAGTCAAAAAGGTGGCATATTAGCTTAAATCACGCTAAGAGGAGGAACATATGCTTTCGAATATAGGCATCCCAGGATTAATTCTCATTTTAATCATCGCCTTAATCATTTTTGGTCCTAAAAAGCTTCCTGAAATCGGGTCAGCGTTTGGAAAGACATTATCCGAATTTAGACGAACAGCCACTTCAATCATCGATGAAGAAGAGGAAATCCTCGAAAATAGTAAAAATCAGCAGCCATAACCATAGGGAGACCAAAGACTTAACCATTGCAAAAGCTTGGTTTAGACTTTGGTTTTTTTTGTTCTTAGAACTTGTTGAGGACTTCTCTCTTTTTAAATCTTTTAAATAATTTATAATTATCATATAATAGTATATAATTAATTTATAAATCATGTAATACACTTTAATATAGTGGTAAAAGAAGCTGAAAAAGGCGTGTAACACCTATATTTTTCAAATTTTAGTGTAAAGGTTGATAAAAATGAGCAACGGAGAAACTAAAACAGACGTCATATTAATTGGCGCCGGAATCATGAGTGCCACTTTAGGGACCATCTTAAAAGAATTAGTACCAGAATGGGAAATAAAAGTATTTGAGAAACTCGAAAACCCGGGAGAAGAAAGCTCGAACGAATGGAATAATGCGGGAACCGGGCATGCAGCACTGTGCGAGCTTAACTACACGACCGAAAAACCTGATGGATCTTTAGATATTAGTAAAGCAATAAGTATAAATGAGCAGTTCCAGGTTTCCATGCAGTTTTGGTCTTACCTAGTAAACAGCGGGCTGGTACATAATCCGCAGGAATTCATCAGACAATTGCCTCATATGAGTTTGGTACTAGGGGAACAAAATGTTAGTTTTTTAAAGAAACGTTTTGAAGCGCTCACAAAAAACCCACTTTTCCAAGGGATGGAGTTTTCTGAAGATCCGGAAAAACTAATGGACTGGATTCCGCTAATTATGGAAGGGCGAGCATGGAATGAACCTATTGCGGCAACAAAAATCGACTCTGGAACGGATGTCAACTTTGGTGCGTTAACGCGGATGTTGTTTACTCATTTAGAAAATAAAAATGTAGAAATTAAATACAATCATAGTGTTAATGATCTGAAACGTACGAGTGAAGGCTTATGGGAAGTGAAAGTGCAGAATCAATTTAGCGGTACTGTCAAACGCCATACTGCAAAATTCGTCTTTATCGGAGGCGGTGGAGGAAGCCTGCATTTACTGCAAAAGTCCGGTATTCCTGAAGGGAAAAATATTGGCGGTTTCCCGGTAAGCGGAATATTTATGGTATGTAACAATCCTGATGTTGTAGAGCAGCATCATGCAAAAGTATACGGAAAAGCGAAGGTTGGCGCCCCGCCAATGTCTGTGCCTCATCTTGACACAAGATTTATCGACAATAAGAAATCTTTGTTATTTGGACCATTTGCCGGATTCTCACCAAAATTCTTGAAAACAGGTTCAATGCTCGATTTAGTAACCTCTGTAAAGCCGAATAATGTGTTAACGATGTTAGCTGCAGGCGCAAAAGAAATGCCTTTGACCAAATACTTGATTCAGCAAGTGATGTTATCAAAAGAACAGCGCATCGAAGAGTTACGTGAATTTATCCCAAGCGCTAAAAGTGAGGATTGGGATTTAGTAGTAGCGGGTCAGCGTGTACAAGTTATTAAAGATACTGAGGCAGGAAAAGGAACTCTTCAATTTGGTACGGAAGTCATAACTTCTTCTGATGGCTCGATCGCAGCATTACTAGGAGCTTCTCCGGGTGCTTCTACTGCCGTTCAGGTAATGCTTGAAGTAATCAAAAAATGCTTCCCACAACATATTAATGAGTGGGAATCGAAAATCAAAGAAATGATTCCTTCTTACGGCGTGTCACTAATGAAAAACCCAGATTTGCTACAAGAAATTCATTCATCGACTGAGCAGTCGCTCGGTCTAACAGAAAAAGAGCTGGCTTATAGTTAGGTCATTTGCTGCTGAAAATAATGAGCAAAATAATCAAAGAGCAGAAAATTTGCAGGTTTTTATTAACAACTTGTAAATTTTCTGCTTTTTTATATTCAATTCCAAATACTATAAAACCATTGTTCTATTTAATTGTAACTATAGATATTTATAACTATAGCGATTAGGAGGCAGATGAATGAAAGCCATTGTTTATACAAAGTATGGTCCCCCCGACGTTCTTCAACTGAAAGAGATAGATAAACCTATTCCTAAAGAAAATGAAATATTGGTCAAAATAAAAGCGACAACTGTAACAGTAGCAGATATTCGGTCAAGAGGTTTTATTGTTCCCTCGGCTTTTTGGCTGCCGGCACGTATAACTCTTGGGTTCAAACAACCGAAAAAAGAGGTATTGGGGATGGAGTTAGCGGGAGTAGTCGAGTCAGTAGGGAAGGATGTCAAAAGATTTAAGGAAGGTGACCAGGTTTTTGCAGCATCTCTAGCAGGTTTTGGTGCTTATGCTGAATATAAGTGTCTGCCGGAAGATGGTCCTGTCACAATAAAACCTTCCAATATCACTTATGAGGAAGCAGCTGCCATTCCAATAGGTGCCCGTACAGCTTTATTTTTTCTGAGAAAAGCTGACATTCAGAGAGGACAAAAGGTTCTGGTCTATGGTGCTTCAGGAAGTGTAGGGAGTTATGCAGTACAACTTGCAAAGTATTTTGGAGCAAAAGTTACAGGGGTTTGCAGTACTTCGAATCTAGCGTTAGTAAAATCACTTGGCGCTGATCAGGTAATAGATTACACCACAGAAGATTTTTCTAGTAACAGTGAAACGTATGATGTCATCTTTGAAGCGGTAAACAAGAGCTCCTTTACAGATTGTATGAAACTGTTAAAGAAAGACGGTACCTATATTAATGTCACTGAACCGCTGCCAAGTGCTAGAATGCTATGGACTCAATTGACAACCAGCAAGAAATTAATATTGAGTCGAAATTCACCTGAGACTGCAGAAGCACTAAACTTCCTTAAAGAACTTGTGAAAAACGGCAATGTAAAAGTGGTCATTGATAGAAACTATAGGTTCGAAGAAATCGTTGAAGCCCATAGATATGTCGAGCAAGGACACAAAAAGGGAAATGTCGTCATAACTGTAGAAGATCATAATAAATCCTAAGATCACAATAAGATCACAATATAGCTATCAAATAGCTAACGGAAGCATTTCTTCATGAAGGAGAAATGCTTTTTTTGTAGAAGTAAAGGAACATGTTAGTACTTTAATTTTTTAGGAGGAAAGGCAAAATGATTGAGAGAGCGAAACAAAACTAAATACGAGTATGACCTTAAGTGTATAACTTCTATATATAATTAATCTGATAGAGTTTTAATATTAGTTATTCCGTTTTTATGGAATTTTCGTTAATCGAGGACCTTATCATGCGAAGGAGGAATTTCATATGAAACCAACAGATAAATTCAGCGGGAAGGCAGATGTGTATTCAAAATCTCGACCTAGTTACCCAACTGAGTATATCGATTATTTACTTTCAGTAAATTCTTTGAATGAGAGTAGTAGGGTTGCAGATATTGGTTCAGGCACAGGCATTCTAACCCGGCAGCTACTCGAGAGAGGAGTTAGCGTTGTAGCGGTGGAACCGAATGATGACATGAGAACAAAAGCTGAACAAGACTTAAAACAGTATGAACATTTTACTTCTATAAAAGGGTCAGCTGAAGCAACCTCTTTACCGGACAAAAGTATCGACCTAGTTATAGCAGCTCAGGCATTTCATTGGTTTGACCAAAAGAAGTTCAAATTCGAATGTAAACGGATTTTGAAGCAGGAAGCAAAGGTGTCGCTGGTTTGGAATAGCAGGGATTTTACCAGCCCGCTGATTAAGGAAAATGCTGAGATTTTTAAAAAATATTGTCCGAATTTTTATGGGTTTAGCGGTGGAATTGGAGAGGGTGAAGAATTATTTAATCAATTTTTTCGGCATGATGAATTTGAATTTAAAAAGTTTCCCAATGATTTAGTCATGGATTTTGAAGGATTCTTGGGCAGGAATCTCTCAGCTTCCTATTCACTTAAAGAATCAGACAAGGAATTTGAATTCTTTGTTGAAGCCATCACAAATCTATTTGAAAAATACAGCCATAATGGAAAAATCTTCATGCCGAATTATACTCGAAGTTATCTAGGTAAAGTGTAAGGTAAATAAATATCAATCCATAAACAATTTATTAGCAGAGTAATTCATATCTATGATTTTGCTCTGCTTTCTTATTGAATCCGGGATAGAGAAATAATATAATATAACCTTCAAGTAATGACAGATATTCCCTAATAGAGGTTTGTTTAGTTTATAATGTTTTTAACAGTTAGATAGTGTTGAAAAATACAAACGGAAGAGGATTTTAAAAATGAACAAACAGGAAAGCAGTTATAGATGGGTCGTTTTTAGTACCGTCTTATTGGCTTACTTTATCATAATAAGCCAGAGAACTGCTCCAGGACTTATAACGGATCATTTAATGAAGGATTTTCATGTTTCAGCAGCTGTTATAGGTCTAATGAGTAGTTTTCAATTTTTTGCATATGCAGGATTTCAAATTCCGGTCGGCTTATTATCAGACAGGTATGGTCCCAATCGATTTCTTATTTTGGGTACCATTCTTACTGGAATAGGCTGCATTATTTACAATTTTTCGCCAAATGAATATGTATTGATTTTCTCTCGATTTTTGGTTGGTATAGGAGATTCGATGATTTTTGTCAATCTGGTTATCATTTTGAGCCAGTGGTTTAAAGCCAACGAATTTGTAAAATTATTGGGTGTGATCTCGCTTTTTTCGAGCCTAGGCTCATTAATGGCTACTGTTCCATTTTCTGTGTGGATTTCATTCGCAGGTTGGAGAACACCTTTTCTTACGATAGGTATCATTTTAGTATTATTATCTTATTTTCTATATACAGTCCTTGTATTGAAACCTAAAAGAATCTTTAAAGTTGATATCGAAATGAAAAGGAAAAGTGCAAAAAATAGAGAAAGTGTTTGGGTGATTCTTCGTCGAACTATTGCCGCACGTCAAGCTTGGGCAACGTTTCTATGTCACTTTGGGCTAGTTGGAGCGTATGTGGGATTTATCGGTTCATGGGGAGTTCCGTATGGAATCCATGTACTGGATTTATCCCGCTCAGAAGCGAGCCAGCTAATGATGTATGGTCTTTTTGGAGCCATTCTTGGCGGCCCTTTAATTAGCTGGATTACAAGCAGACTAGGGGCTATGAAAAAAGTTTATACCTTTGTTCACATCGTTACCTTTTTAAGTTGGGGAGGATTGGTTCTATCAGGAGTGAACCCTTCATTTATACTAGTAGTCATTTTGTTTTTCCTCATAGGTTTTGGAAATGGTGCAAGTGCACTGACATTTGCCGTGGTGCGTAAATCCTTTCCTATTGAAGAGGTAGGGGTTGTGACAGGATTCTCCAATATGGGTGGATTTATAAGTGCTGTTTTGCTGCCGATTGTTTTCGGAAAGGTACTAGATTTTTTTCCTCAGGATTCTATCAATATTGGATATCATTATGGATTTATCATTCCTGTTCTGTTTTCTTTGATGGGAGTGGTAGGAGTCATTATGATCAAAGAGGAAAAAACGGAAGAAAAAATAGTTTTAAATGCTTTATAATTGATAACAGAATTCGTTACTTTTCAAAAGCAAGATAGGTACAAGGGGGATTTGTTTATGAAAATTGTTGAGCTTCGAAAGGGGAATGAATTTTTGAAGGAAGGCATTGAGGTATTTTGGAACGTTTGGGGGACAGAAGATAATTATAAGTTTTACGAGGATTGTATTCTTCATTCCGCTGAAACATCAGAAGACCTTCCAAGATTCTATGTCGCAGTAGATAATCGAAATATTATTGGCTCGTATGCTATCTTGAGAAATGATATTAATAGCCGTCAGGATTTATGTCCGTGGCTTGCATGCCTATTCGTCGATAAAGAATACCGGGGGCAAGAAATCGGTGCGAAGCTTTTGGAACACGGTTTGAGTGAGGCCGACAAAAAGGGCTATAAGAAGCTTTATTTGACTACTGATCTTGAAAATTATTATGAAAAATACGGATGGGTACAAAACGGGATTGCCTATGGACCAAGCGGCGGGCATCTCAAGATTTATGAAAAAAGCACTAGCATTTAGGAGATGAACGGCTTGAGAATAGTGGGGAAAAGTATCCTGGTGTTGAACGATTTATATGTGAATACCAAGGGGGATATGATGTGGAAAAAATGAAAGCCGTTGAACTTGTCCATTTCTCTAAGGAGTATGAAACTCAGTTACATTCTTTTGAACTTCCTGAGGAGCAAGAGAAATTTACGGCTTTACCGAAAAAGGTTACAGAAGTAGCTGATGGTCAGTACCGGATTGTTATTCTCAGTGAACATGAGCCTGTTGGGTTCTTTCTTTTACACACAACCGATAGGGTAAAGGAGTACTCAGATAATCCAAGAGCGATGCTGCTTACCGCATTTTCGATTAATTATGTTCATCAAGGAAAAGGCTATGCCAAGCAAGGTATGTTGTTATTAAGTGAATTTGTACAAAAAGAATTCCCTGAGTGCAATGAAATTGTGTTAGCTGTTAATCATAAAAATATCCCTGCACAAAAGCTCTATATGAAGGTTGGTTTTCAAGATACAGGGAGAAGGAAAGTCGGAAGGATTGGGGAGCAATTCATTATGGCTTTGTCTTTGTGGGAGTAACCGACTCAGGATTTTCAAATTTTTCAAACCTACTAAATAATGCTGATACGCATTTCTTCATACAGGAGAAATGCTCTTTTTATGGATAAAAATATGTGAATAACAATGGTTAGATAGTGTTTACTAAACAATTTGTTTACTATTTCATAAACTTTTAGTTATTTTACAGTGGATAATATATTAATTATAATGAATTTAAATTTAGAAAATTCTATTTTTTCTGAAATAGGTACAAAAGGAGGATAGTAGAAATGAGGTTTGTTCCTAATTGGATAGTAAGAAATGAGTTTTATTTTAAATAACTTAAAATGTAAGCGTTTAAATAAAATACTTTAATATTAATCTGAAGAGAAGGTGGTCGATCGTATGAAATTGGATGGAAAAGTAGCAGTGATTTCTGCAGCTGCTTCTGGAATGGGGCGAGCTGGTGCTAATCTTTTTGCCAAAGAAGGTGCGAAGGTTATTATTTTAGATATCAACCAAGAACATGGTGATGCAGTGGTTGATGAGATTAAACAAAATGGTGGAGACGCACAATTTTTCAAAACGGATTTATTAGATTTAGTTGCTATAAAACAAGTTATTGAAAGAATAACAGAACAGTACGGCAAGATAGATATCTTATGGAATCATGTAGGTACTCCCGGTCCAAGTGGTGTAGAGGATGTGGAGGAAAAAGACTATGACTTTGCAATGGGACTAAACTTGAAAAGTGGATTTTTTACTACTAAATATGTACTCCCAGCGATGAGAGAAGCTGGCGGGGGATCCATTATCTTCACCTCTTCCGTTTCTGGACTTATTGCTTCTCCATATAGTGTTGTTTATTCAGCGGCAAAAGGTGCGGTAGTTAACCTCGTTCGATCTCTTGCAGTTAATTTGTCAAAGGATAATATTCGAGTAAACGGTATTTGCCCTGGTCTTACAGAGACGCCAATGTTGGTCCAGTTTATGACAAGGTCTGAGGATGATGATCTCGAAAAAAATAAGCAATTTATATTGGACAAAATTCCTTTAGGTAGATTTGCACGACCAAATGATATAGCAAGTGCTGCTCTATTTCTTGCATCAAATGAATCAGCATATATAAGTGGTGTAAATCTACCTGTAGATGGAGCTTACACTGCCTAATTTCTTAAAATGATAACGTTTACAATCAAACATATGCAGGCTTAAAGAATATCGGAAATAACGACAAACATTCAAAAAATAATGATAATTAGGGGTTGGATAAAACCTCTCTTCTAACTATTTTTCTTCTTTAAACCTTACGGGGGAAGGGTATTTAATATTGATGGCCAAAAAAGGGATTTTTTTAATCGAGGAGGAAAAGATGGAGATTTATAATAAATTATTTATCGACGGTGAATGGGTAAATAGTAGTACTGAAAAGCAGATGGATATCCTAAATCCTGCAACCGAGGAGGTTTGGGCACAAGTTCCTGAAGGAACGGTTGAAGATGTTGATTGTGCTGTAAAAGCTGCACAAAAGGCTTTTAATGGTCCTTGGAAAAGAATGAGTACGTATAAACGTTCAGCAATATTAAGGAAAATGGGCGATTTAATGGAGGAAAATGCCAATTTCCTTGCGGGTCTTGAAACAAAAGAAAATGGAAAGCCCCTCCACATTACGACAAGAGAAGCAAAAATGTATAACCAATGGTGGTACTATTACGCCGGTATCACTGACAAAATTCATGGAGAAACAATCCCATTTGAGGACCATAAGCATATTTTCACAATAAGAGAACCGATTGGGGTGGTAGCTGCAATCATTCCATGGAATGGCCCAATCCAATTACTAACGTGGAAATTGACGGTAGCGTTAGCAACAGGAAATACCATTGTCGTCAAACCTGCTGAAACATCACCTGTAACAGCATTAGAAATAGCCAAACTTACTGAACTAGCTGGTTTTCCTCCAGGAGTTATTAATGTTGTGACAGGTTATGGATCAGTCGTTGGCGATCGACTAAGTTCCCATCCTGATGTAGATAAGATTGCCTTTACTGGATATGGAGATACAGCTCGGAAAATTATGAAATCAGCTGCTGAATCTAGTAATATTAAAAGATTTTCTTTCGAATTAGGTGGGAAATCTCCAAACATTATTTTTCCAGATGCGGATATAGATAAAGCACTTAATGCTGCTGTTGAACATGGATTTGCCATTACTGGTCAGTCTTGTGCCTTATCTTCAAGAGTTCTTGTACATCGAGATATTTATGATGATTTTATTGTGAAATTTAAAGAAAAAGCTGCCCAGATTAAAGTTGGTAATCCTCATGAACAGGTGGACATTGGTCCACATGCTCATAAGCAACAATTGGAAAAAACGTTGAGCTATATACAAATAGGAAAAGAAGAAGGGGCCGAATTAGTTTTAGGTGGAGATCGACCTCGTCATTTGAAAAAGGGATACTATGTGAACCCAACTCTTTTCGTGAATGTTAAGCCAACGATGAGGATTGCCCAAGAGGAGATATTTGGACCAGTAGTGAGTGTGATTCCATTTTCTTCTGAAGAGGAAGCGATTGAAATTGCCAATGGTGTTTCTTATGGGTTAACAGCTGCTGTGTGGACGAAGGACATCGCAAGAGGACATAGAATGGCGAAAGCCTTGCAATCAGGGATGGTTTGGTTGAATACCTATCGCTATACACGATGGGTCACTCCGTATGGCGGCTATAAATCTAGTGGAGTTGGCAGGGAGAATGGATTGGAGTCGATAAAAGAATTTACGCAGGTAAAGACCGTTGTCGTTGATTTAGAAGGTTGATATTGAAAAAGCATCGATAATCGCTAGCTTACGAAAAGGAAATGGAGACCAAACATTAGTGTTCTCCATTTCTTTAAAAACAGGGGAAAGGGGCCAATTATGAATAGGATCAAAAAGCTAGAATCGTGTACCAAATTACTAGATAAAATTCTAGAAGTATCGGCGTTGTCCTTACTAGTTGTTAGTACAGTTCTTGCACTTTTTAATATGGGCAGTAGAGTCTTTTTTGATACTTCTTACTCATTGGTTGAAGAACTGTGCCGCTACACAATCATTTATGGAACTTTCATGTATCTCGGTCCTTTAATAAAAAAGGATGAACATATTAAGATGGATTTTCTTAATAGTGTATTAAAAGGTAAATTTTTACAAATTAATAGACTACTAATTAATATCATTTTATTGGCTTCCTGTGCGGTTCTATTTTGGACGGGAACACAATGGGTCATTTCATTATTTCAATTAGGTATTAAAACAACTTCGGGGACCATGCTACTTGCACTTCCTTCTATAGCCATACCACTTGGAATGTTATTTGCGTGTCTTTATTCTATTCTCTTAATCATCATAGATATAATGAAAATTCGTGGAAATTATGATGAGAGTAACAACACAAACGAAATAAAGGAACTCCAAATGTAAAATTAAAAAATTGAAAAGGAGGGAATATATTTGATTTTACTAGGTTTTATCGTCTTCTTGATTTTACTATTAATTGGAGTTCCTATTTGGTTATCGTTGGGAATCGGTGGGGTATTTTGGGGTATCTTTTTGACGGGGTTACCGCTAGAAAGCATTCCAACTCAATTTTTCATTTCAATTGATAGTTGGCTTTTATTAGCTATACCTTATTTCTTACTAGCAGGAAACCTTATGACCTATATGGGACCTGCCTACAAAATGTTAAAAGTTGTCAATGATTTAGTCGGCCATTTTCGAGGTGGAATTCCTGCTGCTACCGTTATCACATGTGCCATTTTTGGAGCCCTTTCAGGGTCGTCAATTGCAACGGTTGTAGCTGTAGGAACTTTGATGATTCCACAAATGAAAGCTCTAGGCTACTCGATGCAAAATAGTATGGGAATTGTGGCTTCTGCTGGAACATTAGGATCTATGATCCCTCCTAGTATATTCTTCGTTTTGTATGCTTCTATGGTTGGAGCCGATGTGGGAGATCTGTTTATTGCAGGAATTATCCCAGGTGTTTTCATATCAATCATTTTAGTCATTACGGCTGTGCTAGTTAGCTCAAAAGAAAATGCCGCGGTAAAAGAGAAAAGTTCGTTTGCAGTTATTAAAAGGTCTTTCTTAGAGGCGATTCCATCTTTGCTAATGCCTGTTATTGTACTAGGCGGAATCTATTCAGGAAAATTTACCCCAACAGAATCTGCGGCCGTTGCCGTTTTATATGTACTGATCATAAGCTTCATTTTTAATAGGAAAGACTTTACACGTGAAAATTTAGTGAAAAGTATTAAGAGCTCTATGATGACGACTGCAGTTATATACATTATTTTAGGTGGAGCTCAATTGTTTTCAACCGCCCTAATGTATACACAACTTCCACAAGGAATTACTAGAGCTTTAACTGAGCTATCAGTGTCTCCATGGGTCATCATGCTCTTAATTTTAGTGCTTTTCTTTGTTCTAGGGACATTCTTGGAACCAATACCGATCCTTTTCATTACAATGCCTATCCTCTATCCTGTGGTAACTAGTTTAGGTTTTAATGCCATCCATTTTGGTGTTGTGACTTGCGCATTGATGATGATCTCACAAATAACCCCACCAGTAGGAGGAAGTCTTTTCGCATTATCAAGTTATTTTAAAGAAAATGTTGGTGTTGTAGTAAAAGGATCAATGCCTTACTTGTATGCTCTAATCATTGCTGCTCTCGTCCTTTTATATGTACCTTGGCTAAGTACAGCTTTAGTAGGATAAGCCCTTGAAGACGTCTGTCTTAAGGGGAAAAAAATAATTTGCAGTAAAACAGAACTTTTAATCAAGGGGGATAACAATTGAAAAAGGTATTAAGTGGGATCTTGATTCTAATGGTATGTATCATGACGGCTTGTAGTGGAACATCTGAAACAAATAATGGTCCTCAGAAGGAAAATAACGGATCTAAGGACGAAAAATATGTGTTAAAAGTATCTCATGGTCATCCACCAACCTCCCACCAACATAAACTGCTTGAATGGTACAACGATGAAATTAGCAAACGAAGTAATGGGAGATTATCGCTGGAAATTTACCCAAGCGGTCAATTAATGCCATCTGGGCAAGAACTTCAAGCAATGCTCAATGGTCAAATTGATATGGCCATACCTATTTCCTCCGTCATTGGCAGCATCGATCCAATTTGGTATCTTTTTGAATTACCTTATTTATTTGAATTCGATAATGATGATCCTTCAGTAATTTTTAAGCATAAGCGAGCCTTTTTTGATAGTGAAAAAGGTGGTGGGGTAATAAAAGCGAAAACAGAGGAGCATGGGTTAAAAGTACTATCCATGTCTCAAGATTATTACAGCTCATTTTTTACAGCGGATAAGGATAAAATGATTACTGATTTAAAGAGTGCAAAAGGTCTGAAAATTAGATCTACAGGAGGTACCATTCTAAATGACACCATCGAAGCATTAGGAGCAAGTGCATCGGTCGTTGACCCTTCAGAAGTTGTAACGGCTATCCAGCAGGGGGTTATTGATGGTGTAACCACGACAGCCTTTTACGCGCTTGCCAATTATCCTATTAAAACCTGGACATCAGCCCCTATGAATAATTACACGTTGACTGTCATGATGTCTCAAAAGAAATTTCAAACGCTTCCTGCCGATTTACAAGAAATTCTTGTTGAAACTGGAAAAGATTTAGATAAATATCTTGATGAAATTTCATTAGCAGCTATTAAAGAGATATATGAGAAAGGAGCAAAAGAAAAAGGGGTGGAAGTCTATTTCCCAACGAAAAAAGAACATGATGAGTTTAAGGAAGTTCTAGTACCGCTACAAGCAAAATGGGCCAAAACAGTAGAAGATGGACAAGAATTACTTCATGAGGTTGAAAACACTAGACCGTAATAGAAATGCACAGATCCATAGACCATTCAAATTTAGGGGGAAATCTATTTTGAAAAAACATTTTTTTATTGGAGTGTTCATCCTGATGATGCTCATTGTAACAGCCTGTGGAGGAGCTAATGAAACGAGCCAAGAGGCATCCAAGGGAAATAATGATTCCAAAAAGTCTAGTGGTGAAAAGTATGTTTTCAAAGTATCTCATCCATATCCACCAACATCTCTGCAACAACACACGCTTGAATGGTACAATGATGAAATTGAAAAACGGAGTGATGGAAAATTATCTCTTGAAATTTATCCAAGTGGTCAATTAATGCCGCCTGGGCAAGAAATTCCAGCATTGATAAATGGACAAATTGATATGGCTTTGCCGATTTCATCTGTAATTGGAAGTATCGATCCAATTTGGTACCTATTTGAATTACCTTATTTGTTTGATTTCAGTAAGGATGATCCTTCTCTCTATTTCAAACATAAAAGAGCTTTCTCAGATAGTGAAAAAGGTGGAGGGGTTATCAAAGCGAAAACAGAAGAACATGGATTAAAGGTAATCTCAATGTCTCAAGATTATTACAGTGAAATATTTACTACTGGTAAAGATAATATGATTACAGATTTAGAGAGTGCTAAAGGTCTGAAAATTCGGTCAACCGGTGGTACCATGCTAAATGACACGATTTCTGCCTTAGGAGCCAGTGCAACTGTGGTGGATGCAACAGAAGTAGTAACTGCTGTCCAACAAGGCGTTATCGATGGTTTAGCCTCATCCGCCTACTATGCACTTGGCAACTATCCTATCAAAACTTGGACTTCCGTTCCAATAAATTCTTATACGTTGACTGTAATGATGTCTTTAAAGAAATTTGATTCACTTCCTAAAGATTTACAGGACATTATGGTTGAGGCTGGTAAGGATTTAGATAAATATCTTGATGGTGTTTCATTGAAGAATTTGGAAGAACTTTATGATAAAGGTGCGAAAGAGAAAGGCATTGAAGTCTATTTTCCAACTGAGGAAGAACACAATGAGTTTAAGGAAGTCCTTTTACCTTTACATGACAAATGGTCAAAAACGGTTAAAGGCGGTCAGGAATTACTCGATGAAATAGAAAACACTAGACCATAATGGAACTGAATAGGGCTGACTAAAACTATTTTTTAGTCAGCCACTATTTTTTTACCTGTCCTTAACAGAAAACGACAAGTTCCTCCTTAAGGAATTTTAATAATTGCTTCATTGCAGTAGATTGGTTATTTTTTCTAGAATAGACTATCCCGTAGGAAATATATTCTTGGTCAAAATTCATTAAGGTGATAGGAATTAGGTTTCCTTTAAGTATGTCTGGATCTGTTTTTATAAATACCTCTGTAAAAAGGGATACAGCATCCTCTTCGATAATTAGATTTTTTACGGTGTCTAAGTTATTGGAAATAAATAAGTCCTTTACATCACCAAACTTTGATTTGAATGGCTTTAAGAAGTTCATGAAAGTTTGACTGTTATAAAGGACAACAGGTTGATTTACAAATTCTTGTGGAGTCATTTTACCAACTGAGGCGAAGGGTGAATTTTTGCTAACCAGGATTTTTATCTTTGTCTTGAAGATTTCTTCGAAGAATATATCACTAGTATTTAAATTTGTATATTTGTAAGAGCCAATAACACCTATATCGGATTTGAAAGTTTTGATATCATCATAAAGTGCCATTGATTCACCTTCATTAAACCGAATAGATATATCTGGATATTTCGATTTAAATAATGATAGGTTCTTCTGAAGAACTGGGTACACTCCAGGGGTCAAAGCTACTTTGATTTCTTCTTGCCTTATTGTATTTGGTATTGTAGGTAAATCTTTTAACTCTTGAACTTTTTCTAAAATCTCTTCTGCTTTTTTGACTATTTCTTTTCCACTTTCAGTAAGTATTGCGCCAGCACGTGATCGTTTAAAAATTTTTACACCTAATTCTTCTTCAAGACTCGTTATGGCTTGACTAATACCAGCTTGAGAGACGAATAGGTTTTGAGATGCAACAGAAATATTTCCAACTCTTGCAACCTCTATTAGGTATTCTAATTGTGATATGTTCATTTATTATAGCCCTCCAATCTAGAAATAGAATATTTATTATCAATCATAAGTTCATACTTAAGCGTGTATCAAACAAACTTTATGTATGGTTACGTGAAAAGAGGTAGTTCCTATAACATTTTCTTAAGCGATAGATAAACATATACTTATTTTACATTAAAAAGGACTATTAATAAAATGAAAATAAAGAATATTTTTTAAATTATAATAATTATTAGGAGGATTTTATTTTGGAAAATACAAAAACAAGGGTTAGGCAATTGGATGCAGTGGTCGTAGGTGCTGGGTTTTCTGGGATGTATATGCTTCATCGATTAAAAGAGGCAGGATTTTCAACAACCGTTATTGAAGCAGCAAATGGTGTTGGTGGAGTTTGGTATTGGAATCGATATCCAGGCGCACGATGTGATTCCCTAAGTATTTACTATAACTATACTTTTTCAGAAGAATTATATAGAGGTTGGACTTGGACAAAAAAGTATCCTGAACAACCAGAAATTTTACGGTACTTGAATTATGTTGCTGATACTTTAGATCTCAGGGAGGATATCCAATTTGAAACAAAAGTCGTTTCTGCACACTATCTCGAAGAAGGGAATAAATGGCTAATAGAAACAGACAAAGGTGACAGAATTGAAGCAAAGTACTTCATTACAGGTGTAGGTTGTATTTCAGCATCTAATATTCCAAATTTTAAAGGTCTAGAATCCTTTGAAGGGGAATGGTATCACACGGCACACTGGCCACATAAAAAGGTTGATTTCAAAGGAAAAAAAGTCGGAATTATTGGAACAGGATCATCAGGAATTCAAGCCATTCCAGTCATTGCAAAAGAAGCTGATCATTTGACTGTATTTCAACGTACTCCACAATATTCGATTCCTGCAAGGAATAGATTACTTGAACAAAGTGAAATTCAACAAGTAAAAAACAATTTTCCAGAAATAAGAAAAAGCATGAGAGAGTCTAGGGCTGGATCACCACGTGAATATAAGTATGAAAGTCTTCAACAGGCAACACCTGAAGAAAGAGAAAAAGTAATGGAGGAACTATGGGAAAAAGGCGGACCAGACTTAGTTGTAGCTTCATTTATGGATGTTATTACGAATGAGGTAACAAACGAGGCTGTAGCCAGATTTGTTAGGAAGAAGATACGTGAAATGGTTAAGGACAACGAAATTGCTCAAAAACTAACTCCATCCTATCCCATTGGAACCAAACGAATAGTTATTGATACGAATTATTTTGAGACATATAACCGTAATAATGTCACTTTAGTAGATGTCAAAAAGGCACCTATACAAGAAATAACATCAAAGGGAGTTAAAACTAGTGAAGCAGAATATGATCTTGACATTCTTATTTTCGCAACTGGATTTGATGGAATGACTGGACCTTTGTTGAAAATGGATATTCGGGGAAAAGGAGGTGTCTCATTAAGAGAAAAGTGGGATAACGGCGCCCAGACTAGAACGTATCTTGGAGTAGCTAATGCAGGTTTTCCAAATTACTTTATGATAACCGGTCCAGAGAGCCCATCTGTATTAGGTAATGTGCCAGTTGCGATTGAACAGCACGTAGAATGGGTTGCGGATTGTATCGAGTACCTCAGAAAACACGGCATTGAAAAGATTGAAGCAGAAGTGAAAGCTGAAGAAGAATGGAGCAAGCACTGTAGAGAGATGGCAGAAAAAACGCTCTATATGAAATCTGAATCCTGGTATAACGGTGCTAATATTGAAGGCAAAGCTAAGAGATTTCCAATTTATGTGGGCGGATATGGTCATTATAGAAATATATGTGATGAAATAGCTTCAAAGAATTATGAAGGCTTTATTTTGACAGCTGCATCAAATACAGTTTCTTATAAATAGTTAGCTATTCTATTAGAAATTTATAATGATATGGATATTAGTATCTTATGGCAGTAAGTAAAAATATTTTGGAAGGAAGAGGCTGAATGGCTAAGTTAGTACCAGAAGCACAGGAATATGTCGCTGCGTTTAATCAATTACCAGATTTTACAACAATGGATCCTATTGATGTGAGAGCAATACTGGACCAGGCAAAAAATCTAGAGATGGAACTTGCATCAGTTGCTAGCGTGAAGGATCGCGATATATCTGTTAGTCCGAGCGATTATATTCGTTTAAGGATATTTACTCCAGAGGGTAATGGGCCTTTCCCAATTATTATTTACTATCATGGAGGGGGCTGGGTTTTAGGTAACCTTGATGGAGCTGACCCAAGCTGCAGAGTGCTTGCTAATAAAACTAATAGTGTGGTCGTTTCCGTTGATTATAGACTTGCACCAGAGTTTAAATTTCCAATACCTGCAGAAGATTCATATGCCGCTTTAGAGTGGGTAAAGAATAATGCTTCGAACATTAATGGAAATGACTCGGAGATTATTGTAGCTGGAGATAGTGCTGGTGGAAACCTTGCAACAGTTGTGGCCATGATGTCTCGGGACCGAAAGGGACCTGACATCGCTGCACAGGTATTACTTTATCCTGTAACAGACTTATCCTATAACACAGAAACCTATTATGAATTTGCAGAAGGTTATGCCCTTAATCGAAATTTAATGAAATGGTTTGGTAATCATTATATTAGGAACGAAGAGGATAGGACAAATCCTTATGCAGCACCGCTCATTAGTGTAGATTTACATGATCTTCCACAAGCATTTATTATCACTGCTGAAAACGATGTACTCCGAGATGAAGGAATTGCCTATGCAGAACGTCTCATGGAAGCTGAGGTAAAAGTGATATATAAAAATGAAAACGGTTTAGTCCATGGTTATTTTTCAAACTATGCATTTTTTAAGGAAAGAATTGAAAAGACCTGCGAGAGTATAAGAGACTTTATAAGTACACTAGAACAGTGAAATAAAGCTGTAATTCTACCATATGGAAATTCATAGAAAAACGGAGGATTTATGAATTTAATAGAAAAAGTAGCTATTGTAACTGGAGGGGCTAGTGGACTAGGTTTAGCCACAGTTAAGAATTTTATTGAAAACGGTGCAAAGGTTATGATTGCAGACATCAATGAGGAAGGTGAAAATATTGCCTGGGATTTTGGTGCATCATTTGTAAAGGTTGATGTAACAAAAGAAGAAGACATAAAGTTGATGGTCACTAAAACCATTGAAAAATATGGGAAGCTTGATATTGCAGTGGCAAGTGCAGGCGTTAGTTTGGGACCAGGAAATATTGTGGAGGTAGGCTACGATAAATGGCTTAAAGTAAATGACATTAACTATAATGGTACCTTTTTAACAAATAAATATGCAATGTCCCAAATGTTAAAGCAGGGGAGCGGGGGGGCTATCATCAATATAGCCTCTATGTTCGGACTGGTCGGCGTTTCAAGTCATGCTCCATATTCAGGTTCAAAAGGTGGAGTGGTTAATTTAACTCGAGCTGCAGGGACTTCTCATGCAAAACATAATATTAGAGTTAATGCAGTTTGTCCAGGAGTTATTGCTACACCATTAACCTCTGAGGAAACACGCAGGGTTTTCGCTAAGAAGCATCCAATGGGGCGAATAGGACAGCCCGAAGAGGTAGCGAATGTAATCAATTTTTTAGCAAGTGACGCGGCCTCCTTCGTAACAGGAGCATGTATTGCAGTGGATGGAGGATATACTGCCATATAAAAAAACTCAGGACGTTAAAGAAAAAGTATTGAGATATCCTAAGATTTATAAAGGGAGATAGGGAAGAGTATGGGCAAGCTTTCGGGTAAAGTTGCTATCATAACAGGTGCAACTGGAGAGATAGGAAAAGGAACTGCGGAAAAATTTCTAAAAGAAGGAGCAAAATTGGTTCTAGTTGATATAAACGAAGATGCTATGAAAAAAGCGAAAGAAGAATTAGAACTTTCTGGTGAAATCATAACGGTTATTGCGGATGTATCAAAGGAATCCGATGTAAAGAATTACGTAAATACCTGTGTTGAACATTTTGGGAGAATTGATGTTTTTTTTAACAATGCTGGAATTGAAGGGAAAGTTGCCCCACTTGTGCAACAAAACCTAGAGGATTTTGATGCGGTTATGAATGTTAATGTACGAGGAGTCTTCTTAGGATTGAAATATGTTCTTCCCAATATGATAGCCCAAGGTTGTGGTAGTATCATTAACTCTTCCTCAGGTGCAGGCTTAGATGCCAGTCCCAATATTTCACCATATATCGCATCAAAACATGCAGTTGTGGGACTTACAAAATCTGCAGCCATTGGATCAGCGAATGCAAATGTAAGAGTAAATTCTATTCATCCTACTGCAGTCGATTCAAGAATGATGCGCTCTTTAGAAGAGGGAATGGGAGTTAAACAAGAAACTATTGCAAAAGGTATACCATTGGGACGTTATGGAACGACGTATGATATTGCAAATTTAGTCTTATTTCTGGCTAGTGATGAAAGTGCTTTCATTACTGGAGCTCAGTATCGGATTGATGGGGGAAAGGGAGCTTTGTAATTGATAGTAAAACGATACCTTTGTTTCACTATCAGGACATTGGATTGATTGTTTACAAGGAAAAAGGGATAGGCAATAGAAAGGGTGACTAACGTGTTTGAAAACATTAAGATATTAGATTTTACTCGAGTATTCTCAGGTCCCTTTTGTACTCAAATGCTTGCCGAACTTGGTGCTGAGGTTATTAAGATTGAGGAGCCAAAAAGTGGGGACGAAACAAGGGGGTGGTACCCACTTGAAAAAAATTGGAGTGGCTATTTTATGGCCTTAAACCGAAGTAAAAAGTCACTTACATTGAATTTGAAAAATGAAGAAGCAATAGAAATTGTTAAGAAGCTTGTTAGTACATGTGATGTGGTGGTTGAAAACTTTGCACCTGGTGTAGTTCAAAGACTTGGGATATCCTATGAGGATTTAATAAAAATAAATCCAAATATCATTTACCTTAGTTTATCCGCTTATGGACAGACTGGCCCAAACAAAAACATTAAAGGATATGATCCGATTATTCAGGCGGATGCAGGTGTCATGAGTTTGACGGGTGAAAAAGAGGGTCCACCTGTTAAGACCATGTTTCCAATCGCAGATATTTCTTCTAGCTTATATGGAGCATTTGCCATTGCTGCAGCACTATACAAGCGATCAGTTAGACAGGAAGGTGAATACATCGATATAGCTCTATACGATTCAGTCGTTTCATTGATGGGTATTCTTACAGCCATTCCATTTTTTAAAAATGAAATACCAAAACGTTTAGGTTCAGAACACCCTCATCGTGTTCCAAGTAGAAACTTTGAAACTAGTGATGGTACTTATATACATGTTATTTGCAATCATAGTCAATGGTTAAAACTATGTAATGCACTTAATTTAGAAGAAAAATATAAGCGAGAACCATATACTTCTGATTTAGGAAGGCTCGAGCACCGTGAGGAAATCGATGAGATCATCCAAAATGTATTATCAACCAAAACAGGAAAAGAATGGATGAAAATATTTAATGAGATAGGGGTCCCATGTTCTTTAATTAATAGTCTAGATCAGGTTTTAAATAGTGAACAAACTAAGGCACGGGATCTTATTGTTAGGTGGGAGCAGGATAATATAGGTGAAGTGCCAGGTTTAAATTTTCCATACAAATTCCTTAACTCGACCTCGAAAATAAAAAGTCCTGTTCCAAAACTGGGTGAACATACAAGTGAGATGCTTGAAGAATTCGGATACACACAAAATGAAATTGATAATCTAAGAGAAAAAGGAATCATCTAAAAAAGCGAGGAGGAAAGTATATGAATTTTGAATTTACTCAAGAACAAGAAATGTTAAGAAAGGTAACTCGTGACATTTGTAAGAATTTTGATGATGAATATTGGAGAACAATCGAAAAAGAACATATTTTTCCAACTGAATTTTGGAATGCATGTGCGGAAGCAGGATTAATTGGTGTATTAATCTCTGAGGAATATGGTGGTACAGGGCTCAATATTACTGATGCAGTCATAATTCTAATGGAAATAGCAAAGTCTGCTGCAGGAATGGATGGTGCATCCAGTATTCATTTGTCCATGTTTGGGGCAAACCCATTATTTTATCACGGGAATAAAGAACAGCTACAAAAATATTTGCCAGATGTAGCGAGTGGAAAGCTTCATGTTTGCTTCGGTGTAACGGAACCAAACCCAGGGACAGATACAGCAAGAATCACTACTTTTGCTAGAAAACAAGGCAATAAATATATCGTAAATGGACATAAAGTGTTTATTACAAAAGCACAAAAAGCAGATAGGATGTTGCTCCTTGCAAGAACGACTCCTTATGATGAGGTGGAGAAAAAGACAGATGGCATGTCCATATTCTTTGCTCCTGTCGACAAATCCGCCATTACAATTAAGGAAATTGAAAAAATGGGCCGTAATGGAATCGACACCAATGAGCTTTTCATTGAGAACCTTGAAATTGATGAGTTTGATTTAATAGGTGAAGAGGGAAAAGGTTTCTATTATCTTCTAGATGGCTTAAACCCAGAGAGAATGTTAATCGCTGCTGAAGCAGTGGGTATGGGATATGGAGCTATCGAAAGAGCAGTGAAATATGCAAATGAACGTGTTGTATTCGGACGACCCATTGGCAAAAATCAAGGAGTTCAATTTCCGTTAGCAGATGCATACTCGCATTTAAGAGCAGCTGAAGCATTAATTTATCAAGCATGCTGGTTATATGAAAATGGCAAGCCTTGTGGTGCAGAAGCCAATATGGCGAAATTGCGTGGGTCAGAGGCAGGGTTCATGGCAGTGGATTCAGCATTTCAGACTTTTGGCGGTTATGGGTATGCCAAAGAATATAATATTGAAAGAATTTATCGTATGGCAAGACTTCCAAGATTAGCACCAATTACAAATGAACTGGTAAAGAGTTTTGTTGCCGAGAAGGTTTTAGGGTTGCCTAGGTCTTATTAATTCAGAATATTATGTAAGTATTATTAAGGGAGGGAAATGAATGAAACCAATCCGTAGTATGTTATTTGTCCCTGGGTCTAAAGAGAATTGGTTTAATAAAATTCCTGAATACGGATCAGACACAATAATTCTTGATTTAGAAGATAGCGTGCCGAACAATCTGAAAGAAACAGCAAGAAAAAGTGTTGCACAAGTTATTTCTCCATTTGCTAGTAAGAATCAACGGATTTACGTAAGAATTAATAGGGGCCCATATGGATTTGACATTGAAGATGTAGAAGCAATCATACAACCAGAACTCGAAGGAATCGTATTGCCGAAATTAAATGGTCCTGAGGATGTAGATACCTTATCTAGTATTGTTTCTGAGATAGAACATAAAAAAAATATTAAAATAGGTACAACAAAATTTATTGCTACTTTAGAAACTGCTCGTTCTATCTATTTAGCTTATGAAATTGGGATAAAGGATCGAGTGGTAGCATTGGCTGGAGTTAGTCCTGCAAACGGGGATGTAGCACGTTCGGTAGGTTATCAATGGACAAAGGAAGGCCTTGAAAGAATTTACATAAGGTCACATGTCGTCCTCGCAGCTCGTGCTGCAGAAATTATTCCTATTGGCGGGCTTTGGCAGGATGTTCATGACTTGAAGGGATTAAAAGAAGCTGCGACTTTTAATAGACAATTGGGATTCGCTGGCGAAATGATTGTCCATCCTTCGAATGTACCTGTCATTAATAAAGTATATTCCCCTTCAGAACAAGAAATTGACCACTATAAGAGGATGATTGAAACATTTGAAACTGCTTTAAGAGAAGGTACAGGTGCTGTTTTATTTGAAGGAGAGCATATCGATAATGCTCATCTGAATACGGCAAGGCAGATGCTAAAATTCGCAGAAAGCTTCAAAGAAACATCCTAATGAGTAGAAATCACGAAATATAGGATTTTTCCTTAAAACAAATGAAATGGGAGTGAGATTCATGATTAGTGGAAAATATTTTGAAGAACTGAGTATTGGGGATGTTTATGAGCACCCTATTACACGCACTGTTACAGAAACGGATAATTTGTTGTTTACAACCTTAACCCATAATACGCAGCCTCTCCATTTGGATGCAGAATTTGGAAAGGCCTCCATACATGGAAGCATTATTGTAAATAGTATGTTTACTTTGTCTTTTGTGGTAGGAGTTTCTGTCTCTGATTTAACCTTAGGTACTACTCTAGGAAATTTAGGTTATGAGAATATAACATTCCCAGCACCTGTGCGAATTGGAGATACATTAAGAGGTGTAACAGAAGTGGTTGAAAAGCGAGGATCTAATTCTAATCCAAGTAGGGGGATTGTATGGTTCGAACATAGAGGATATAACCAAAAAGGTGAATGTGTCTGTAAGGCTAAACGAGTAGCTTTAATGTTGAAATCATAGTTTTAAAGATATTAAGAATAATATCAATTAGAAGGCAGGTGAAATTACATTTGAGAGCATTCGTGCATAGCGGGAAACCAGGTCTTGAGAATACGTATCTTACCAGCGTAGAAAAGGTTGAACCACAGGATGGTGAAGTAAGAGTTCGGCTTAAAACTGCAGGTTTAAACCACCGTGATATTTGGAATTTGTACCGTAGAAGTGAGGATGCTCCCCCTGTTGTGTTGGGGTCTGATGGTGCAGGTGTGATTGAAGCCATTGGGAAAGAAGTAACAAATATCCAAATTGGGGATGAAGTTATCATCAATCCAAGCCTAAATTGGCAGGTGAAAAGTGACTCACCCCCTGGTGATTTTGAAATCCTAGGGGTGCCAGGACACGGAACATTTGCTGAATATATAACCATTCCTGTTATTAACATAGAACCTAAACCAAGATATTTATCTTGGGAAGAATCAGGTGTTCTGTCCTTGGCAGCTTTGACTGCCTTTAGGGCTTTGTTTACAAGAGGTAGGCTTATGGCTGAGCAAACTGTTTTAATTCCTGGTATTGGGAGTGGAGTAGCGACATTTCTCTTATTAATGGCTAAAGCAGCTGGAGCACGTGTTATTGTGACCTCCAGAAGTGAAAAGAAATGTGAGAGGGCTATCCAGCTTGGAGCTGATATCGCGATTAAAAGTGATAATGATTGGAAGAAAGGTTTAGTGGATGAAAAAATTGATTTAATTATTGATAGTGTTGGGCCAGCAATTTGGGAGAAAGCCTTATCTGTTCTACGCATTGGTGGGACATTAGTGAATTTTGGTGCAACAACAGGGGATGAAGTAAAAATTAATCTTAGAAATTTATACTTTGGTCAATACAACCTATTGGGTACAACGATGGGAAGTACGGAGGAATTTAAGGAAATGCTTAAATTTATCGGAAAACATCAAATAAAACCTGTGCTTGACAAAGTATTTCACCATGCTGACAGTAAAGAAGCTATTCTTCGTATGAACGAGGGTAGTCATTTTGGGAAAATTTGTTTGAAAATGGATTGGTAAACGGGATCTATGATGTGGGGGATGGCAAAAAGATGATTAAACACATTGTTTTATTAAAATTTAGTGAACAAACATCTAACGAACAAAAAGAAGAAGTCATTATAAGACTGAAATCATTAAAAGAAGAAATATCAGGAATTATTGATATATTTGCAGGTTTAAATTTTTCACCGAATAATAGTGGTTTTGACATTGGTCTGACTGTATTGTTTTCAGACAGACATGCATTTGAAAATTATGGACCGCATCCTAAGCACCAGGAAGTTGTATCTTATTTAAAGGATGTTGGTATGACAGATATCATTATTTTGGATTTCCCAGTCTTGGAATAAACTTTTATACAGGGAATGGTACTCCAGGTAAATTTGAAAGGAGATTATGGATCATGCTGACTCACGGTGATCACACCATATACACCTATCTTCAGAAGCAAGCAAGAAAACATCAAAAAAAGCCTTTTATTTGTTATTTAGAAAAAGAGATTAGTTATATAGAAATGTTAAAAAGAAGCAATCAAACTGCACGCTGGCTGCAAAAGCAGGGAATTAAACAAGGGAATACAGTTGCTGTAATGCATGTCAATTCCCCCATATTCTATGATTTGTGGTTCGGGTGTGCAGCAATAGGTGCCATTCTATTGCCTATTAACACTGCATCAACTGCTAGAGAGTTAGAATATTTTCTTGACCATTCAGATAGTAAGGTATTTCTTTATGATGATTCTCTCATTACAGCAAGTCATTTAGAAATACTTGATCATCTACCTCTAACTATCTATCAAAATCTTTCAAAAGAATGGGTCTCTGAACGTTCCATATTGGAAGATGAAGATCATCATATTGATGTTTTGCCCTCTGATGTATGTGCGATGATGTATACATCGGGAACAACTTCAAAGCCCAAAGGTGTGCTCATTACACATGAGAATTACTTATTTGCAGGGCATTCTTCCGCTGTTTATCAAGGGCTAATGCCAGAGGATCGTTACTTGATTTTTTTACCTTTGTTTCATGTGAATTCACAGTATTATACATCGATGGCAACATTAGTTGTCGGTGGAACGATTCTGCTTCTAGATAAGTTCAGTGCTTCTACGTTTTGGGAGGATGTTCAAAAATTAAACCCAACGGTTTCAAGTTTCGTAGCTACCATTATTAAGATTCTACTAGAACTACCGGTACATCCTTATGAAAAAAAACATAAAATTAGACAGGTGGGTTATGGTTTATTTGTGAATAAACATGATATAGACATATTTAAGCAACGCTTTGGAATCAAGCTTTTTCAATGGTATGGGATGACCGAATCAATCACAACCAATATTGTTACCCCATTATATGAGGAAATGCCTGCCGACCCGGAAACAGGTATTCTTGCTATAGGCAAACCAGGGTTAGGGAATGAGATAAAAATTGTAGACGAAAACTCAAATGAGCTTCCTCCTTTAACCGTAGGGCAAATCATAATCAAAAGCCCATCTTTAATGAAAGGCTATTATAAAAATGAATCAGAGACAAATAAAACACTTAGAAATGGCTGGCTTTACACAGGGGACAAGGGATATCGAAATGATGAAGGTTTTTTTTGGTTTGTTGATCGGGATAAGGATTTAATTAAAAGAGCTGGTGAAAATATATCATCAATAGAAATAGAAAATGTCCTTTTAAGTTATCCTGGTGTTGCTGATTGTGCCGTTATTAGCGTTCCTGACAAATTAAGAGAAGAAGCCATTATCGCTTTTATTTTAACCAATGGAACAAACATTTCTCTAGAAGAGATTAGGTTATATTGTACGAAGGTATTATCTAATTTTAAGATTCCTCAGGAATTTAGATTTGTAAAAGAATTCCCAAGGACCTCCATTGGGAAGATCCAAAAAAACATTCTTCGTCAAAACTATAAAGATAAAAAATAGATTAGGCACTTAAGACTGACACCATCTATACCTTAAGTCGCTAAATAGTGAAATCTTATAGAATAGGAGTGTTTCATCGGTATCTAAAGCCGTAAAACACTCCTTTTTATTATTTTATTAGATCAAATCCCTGTGGGAGTGTAAAACCAAGAACAAAGAGGATAACAAAGACGATGGAGAAAGCAATCCAAATTACGTCTGTTTTCTTTCCTTTTTGTTTCCGGACAATCACCATTTCAAATAGACCAATCATTACAATACCGAGTATTGCCTTTAAATAGTAAGATAGCGGAATGGAATAAGCTGCAAAGAAGAGAATACCTCCCGTTACGATAATAAGAATGTATGTTGCTCGCAAAACCATATGCCATACTTTAATATTTTTTCCTTTGTTTTGAAGAACCGCAATGATAATTAAAAAAATTAGCGACAAGACAAGTGATGTTAAGTGGACATGTGTCATTTAGAATTGCTCCTTTAATAAAATGAATGATTTGTTCTACAATCACTAGTCTAATAGGAAAATATAAAAGGATTCTAAACTAAGTATTAAATTTTTCTTAAATAGTTAAGGCCAGAAAAATCAGTTTTACGATAATTTTCAAAAATTGAACAATATGTCTTGGAAATTATCTGAATTTACTATAAAATAGAGAAAATAATAAAATTCAAATAATGAAAACACAATGATTGGGAGTAATAAGGAATATTTATTGCCCAGAGAGCTGTCGGATGGTGAAAGACAGTCAATAAATTCCCCAACTCGCCCAGGAGTGGTAAGGCTGATATGTAGGTCTTAACGGTTGACCCCCGTCACTAAGTCTTAAAGTGGGTTCGTTTGTTTCTAATTCGAACCAAAAAGAGTGGTACCACGAAGGCAAAGCCTATCGTCTCTTATGAGAAGATAGGCTTTTTTATGTTTATAAAATTATCTAAAAAGGTGGTTGTTTTGAATGAGAAATATTGAAAAGTACTCTAGAGGTTATTTTATGCCCCCAGTCAAAAGTTTGAAATGGACAGAGAAGGAATACATAACGGAGGCGCCTACTTGGTGCAGTGTCGATTTGCGAGATGGAAATCAAGCGTTAGTGGTACCGATGAGCTTAGAGGAAAAGCTAGAATATTTTCAGCTGCTGTTGGAAGTAGGTTTCAAGGAAATCGAAGTTGGCTTTCCTGCTGCATCCGAAACAGAATTTCAGTTTTTACGTACATTGATTGAACAGGATTTGATTCCAGAGGATGTTACGGTCCAAGTTTTAACACAATCTAGAGAAGCGATTATTAAAAAGACTTTTGAAGCACTTGAAGGTGTGAACAAAGCGGTGGTGCACCTATATAATTCTACATCAGTAGCACAGCGTGAGCAGGTATTTAAAAAATCGAATGAAGAGATAATCGATATTGCCGTAACAGGTGCGAAATTGCTTAAAAAATATGCAGCTGAGACAGAAGGGAACTTCCAGTTTCAGTATTCACCAGAAAGCTTCACGGGTACAGAGATGGAGTTTGCACTGGAGATTTGTAACTCGGTACTTGATATTTGGCAGCCGACTGCCCAAAACAAGGTGATTATTAATCTGCCAGCTACTGTATCCATGTCAATGCCTCACGTTTACGCTAGCCAAATAGAGTTTATGGTTGATCATCTAAACTACCGTGATAATGTAATTCTTTCTCTGCATCCACATAATGATCGAGGAACGGGAGTTGCTGATGCGGAGCTGGGAATGCTTGCAGGAGCGCAGAGGGTCGAAGGTACACTGTTTGGAAATGGTGAAAGAACAGGTAACGTAGACATTGTGACCCTTGCATTAAACATGTATTCACATGGGGTCGATCCTCAGCTTAATTTTGATAATATCCGTGAAATTATTAAGAAGTGTGAAAAATTGACAAAAATGAAAGTTCATGAAAGACATCCATACGGCGGCGACCTCGTTTTTACTGCATTCTCAGGTTCCCATCAGGACGCTATTTCCAAGGGGATGAAATGGCGAGAGGAAGAAGAACGTCAGTACTGGACAGTCCCATATCTTTTAATTGATCCAAAGGATATTGGCAGAGAGTATGAAGGAGATATCATCCGAATTAACAGCCAATCTGGTAAGGGGGGTATTGGCTATATCCTTGAGCAACATTATGGGCTTGATATGCCTGCAAAAATGCGTGAAAACTTCGGATATAAAGTGAAGGATGAATCTGACCGAATGCACAAGGAAATTAAGCCAGATGAAATCTATGAAATTTTTACTCATGAATATGTGAATATTAGTGCTCCGCTCACGTTTATCAATTACCGCCCTACCCAAGGTACTCATTATGAAACGATTGTATCAATCAGTATAGATAACGTAGAGCATGAATTCACGGGTGACGGGAATGGAAGACTTGACGCCATCAGTAACATTCTTCAAACTCAACTGGATATCGAATATAAAGATTTAGTTTATAAGGAGCATGCACTAGAAAGTGGGTCCCGATCAAACGCTGTTTCTTATGTAGGTATTACTTCTATGGATGGTGCTGAATATTGGGGCTGCGGGATTGACGCTGATATTATGACGTCCTCTGTAAAAGCTTTGTTTAGTGCCGTTAACAACATGATAACCACCCTCAATGTACCAATAGGAAAAGGATTTTCACTAAATAAAAGAAGATAAAACCTAGATTATAAAATAGAACCAACAGCAAGTATTATTCATGCTGTTGGTTTTTTAGTTCAGTTTACTCTTATTATACGAAACTTTTCGCATACAGGTGAATAGCATGTAGGCAAAAGGGATCGCCCATGTTGTTCAGTCAGCAGAACTGGAATTGAGGTGAGTCCATCAAAAAGTAATGGATAGATTGGAGGTAAGTTGATGCAGTTATTTTACACAGTCCGTCATGGGGATACACTTTATCAGATTGCGAGACGCTGGGAGCTGCCGGTAGAGTCGCTGATTGCTGCGAATAATCTTTCCTCGCCAAACTCGATATTCGCGGGGCAGCAGCTTTCCGTTCCTCCTGGTGTTAATGTCATTCGTGTGAAACCAGGAGATACGGTGTATCAAATTTCTAAAAACTTTGGGGTTCCAACTTCGGTTATTATCCAAAACAATCAGCTACAGCCGCCTTACCTAATCCAAACTGGTCAATTGTTGAAAGTACCACCTGGTGTTCCATATTACGTGGTTCAGCCGGGAGATACCTTATTCCAAATCGCAAGCCGCTTTAACGTCATAACAGGAGACCATAGCAACTTCGAGTTACTAATGAAAGTTAATAACCTGTCTTCTAACGTTATTTCACCAGGTATGCAACTCATCATTCCATACGCTCCTCCTGGTGACAGAGGTTTAATTGCTTATACCACCAATCGAAGTGGCAGCTATGATATTTGGATCTATAATCCTAGTAACGGTGTGAACCAACAGATCACGAATGGATTAGCAGAATCTTATTCAACTCCGTTTTGGTCACCTGACAGCACAAAGATCGCCTTTATCGGAAAAAATGCAATCCTTATGATTCTTAATTTAGCTGATAACCGTATCGCTCAAATTGATCAGTTTGCTGACGGCTTGGGTGTTTTCCTAGATTGGTCTCCGAATAGCCAAGAGATCGTTTATGCAAAACCAAATGGTTTGGTAATTTACAATGTAATCACACATCGAGCCCGTATCCTAAATGCCTCTGGTGCAACAGACACACAATGGTTTCCGAGCGGGACGGAATTACTTTTTCAGCAAGCAGATACCAAGGGAGTAAGCCAGCTTTTTCGCATCAAAACCAATGGAACAGGGAAGGTCCAAGTCACTAGAAATACAGGTGGAGGACTTAATAATGTTCGACTATCTCCTGACGGAACCTATGCTTTATATACGACCCCAGGTGCTAGTATCTCTATCATTTACAGTGTAAACCTTGCAACTGGAAACGTAATAGAAGTAAAAGGAGGTCCATTAGCGAAAAATTACTTCCCAACCTGGTCACCTGATTCTTCAAGCATCGCATTTAGTGCAACCGCTTTTGAAAACCTTGGATATTTCTCGCTGATAAGGACAGCGGGCAGACAGGGAATGAACGAAGTAACGAGAGCGATTTCCGATTGCTTTGCCACACCTTTGACCTGGTCGCCAGATAACAGGAAAATTGCCTATCTTTCTGGGTGTAAACAACAAGGTAGCTCCAGTGAAATCTGGCTGATAGATTTAACTCATCCTGTCCCGATTCAACTTGTAGAAGGTGGATTGATTACCGCATTGCAATGGTCACCATTACCAATTACTTTCCTCAAAAAAACATACTCTAATTCTCACTATAAAGTTCATTTCCAATATCCATCCCATTGGCAGCGAGTGAACGATGAAAGATACGAAGGAGCAGATGGTTTCTTTCAAATTGCAGCCATAGCCTCTGCCCAATCGATTGAGGTGGTTTGTCAAAATGAAGCCTTCCACCAGCTGAACCCATATGGTACCCAACCGGGCATCCAACACACACAATTCCAAAATCAACCGGCCTGCTTTATTTATCCGTCCCAAGACCAGCCAGCAGAAATGAGAAATCAAGCAGCACTCTTCATTGAATATCCAACACCAATATTAATAAATGGAACAGAATATAATTACTTTATTCTTTGGGCAGATCAGAACCATATAAGGGAAATTAGTACATCACTTACATTTCTGTAAGATGTTATTATAAATCGAGTTGCTCTAACTTTAGAGCAGCTTTTTACAAAGTAAATAGTCCCCATGTCATAAGACAGGAGGACTATTTTATTAATTATGTAATATTTTGTTTAGCCTTCATGTAGACCTCTTCGTACGGTTGGATAACAACAAAGCCGTCACCCTCGAATTTCATTTGAATCGACTCGCCACTGCCTCTTCCCAAAAATGTTTTTAATGTAATATCAGTTTGGAAGGTTGGCATGAGATTACCAGACCATGCTACTGTTGCATTTGGATCAGTAATAACTGGGCTTCCTGGAGTTACCCTTAAAGTGATTGGTTCATAATGCGCAGTAAAGGCAATCATTCCAGTTCCTTCGCAGCGAACATTAAATAATCCGCCAGCAAGCATCCCGGCAATACGCTTCATTAATTTAATTTCCCATTTAATACTAGGTTCAAAGGCTAATAGGTCATTCCCATTTATGAAGATGGAATCGTTTTGTAAATTTAGGATAATAATTTTCTTTCCACTATCGGCAAGATATAATTTACCTCTCCCGTTCGCTTTCATCAAAGAGGCGCCTTCACCCGTAAACGCCTTCTTGAAGGCAGTTCCGAGCCCATGTTCTAAAATTCCTTCACGGACAAACTTTATCTCTCCGTGATAAGCTACCATTGATCCAGCTTTAGCCCATACCATCCCGTCTAGGTTTACCTCCAACATTCGAGGAGTCTCTAACTCAAAAAAACCTTCTCCTTTATCTTTCTGCTCCGTTTGCTTGATAAATTCTTCAATTGAGTATCTGCTCAATGCTCCCACATCCTTCCATACCATTAGTACGAATACCCGAGTGTTTATGTTTCACTTTTATAAAAAAGAACCCACTGCAGCGGTCCATTTAGTGGGCTCTAATAAAGGTTTATTTCGGCTGATAAACTAGTAAATTCATTGTTTCTTTTTTACTAATAGAGAATGAGCATTTCCGACTTTTTCTTCAAGGTAACTTAAAGAGTAGTTTCCGGAAGGGTCTGTTAAGTCACCAACAGCACGGGATAGGTTATCGATTACCATTGTTAGGAGTTCAGGCGGAATTTGTACTTCTCTCAAATTTACCTCATCCATAATTTCATGAGCAAGCCTCTGGATTTTTCGTAAGCGCATACCCTCAGATGTCATCATTTTTCATGTCCTCCTTCAATATCATCCTGCCAAAAATATATGTGCCTCGAACAAATTCTTGCCAAAAATTTAATAATTCAATTAATTTAGTATCTAAATTTATGAAATTGATTGACATTGATAATCATTATCAATTATTATCAAATCAAATAGATTTTTTGCGGGGGATGTAAATGAATCAAATACAGACAATAACAGAAGAGAACTTAAAAGATTTCATCACCTGTCCCTATAAATTTTATTTTGAGTTTATTGAGAAGAGAAAAAAATCGATAAACTGGAGGCAAGTCGCCCAACACGTCGTGAATAAAGTGGTGTATTCCTTTTACCAGCTTCCAGCCGAACACCGTCATTCAGGTAAAGTGTTAAGGTTGATTGATGAATATTGGAGTAAGGTCTCTCCCCAAATATTTGAATCAAGGATTCAATATTATTTGGTCATCGCAAAAATAACAGATTATCTAATGGAAAATATCACAGCCGAATCGAAGAGAACACCACCCTTATTTTTGTTTGAAAAACTAAATACATATATTGAGGAACTGGAAGTTGATTTATCATTAACGTTTGATGTTGCTGAGTGGTCTGATTCTTCCTTTGTAATAAAAAAGTACTTAGTCGACGCTTCGCCAGAAATGTTGACGCTTTACTATCATTTGTCAATCGTTTTTTCTGAGAAGGTATTAAAAAGAACTCCGAAGCGAGTAGAAGTGGTTACACTTTTGGATGGAATGAAGCATGTCTTTACCCCCACCAAAGAGGATTTACAGGAAGGTCTTAACTACCTGCAAGTAATGAAGTATTCAATTGAGGATTCTTCTAACTACTTTAAGACGAACAATGTAAATGAATGCAATATATGTCCATTTCTCGAGGAATGTGATCACGAAGCAAGGGAGTTTACGCAAAAAAAGTACTTGTCATAATCTAATTTTTAAATAGGTGAAGGGTTCGTAAAATTATATGAGACCAATCATGCTTATTGTTAATAAATTCCTAAGCTGGGACACATCGGTTGTGTTTTATTATTCATTTAGTTGTAAATATTGTTCTGAAGACCCCATTTCATGTAGAATAAGTAGATGGACTAAAATATTAATTGTAAATAAACAAAGCATGGGGGACATAAAGTGTCGTATCAATTGAATAAAAAGTTTAAATTGTTTTCATTAAATTCAAATCAAAGTCTGGCAAAAGAAATAGCTGCACATTTAGGCTGTGAGGTTGGGAAGAGCTCGGTCAAACAATTTAGTGATGGGGAAATCCAGGTGAACATAGAGGAAAGCGTGCGGGGCTGTGATGTATATGTTGTTCAATCGACTTCACATCCAAATAATGATCATATCATGGAACTGCTCATTATGATTGATGCTTTGAAAAGAGCTTCAGCCAAAATGATTAACGTTGTTATCCCTTATTACAGCTATGCACGTCAGGATCGTAAAGCAAGATCAAGGGAACCAATTACAGCCAAATTAATTGCGAACCTTCTAGAAAAATCAGGTGCAACCAGGGTATTGACGATGGACTTCCATTCACCACAGGTCCAGGGCTTTTTTGATATTCCAGTGGATCAGTTAGTTGGAATTCCGATTCTAACCGAGTATTTTGAGAAAAAGGGACTTGAGGATGTGGTTGTTGTTGCACCACATAATGGTGCTGTTGGGAGAGCAAGGAAAATGGCCAATATTTTAAATGCCCCCATTGCCCTCATTGATCGACGACGTCCTGAACCTAATGTTTCCGAAATATTTGAGATCATTGGGAATGTTGAAGGGAAAAATACGATTATTGTTGATGATTTAATTAATACTGCTACCACGCAGACTTTAGCTGCCAATGCCCTAGTAGAGCATGGGGCAAAAGCAGTTTACGCTTGCTGTACACATGCTGTTCTCTCACAATCTGCTGTTGAAAAAATTAAATCATCAGCTATTCAAGAATTAGTGATAACGAACACGATTGAGCAGACCGAAGAAAAGATGATTAATAAAATTACGATGTTGTCGGTAGCCCCATTACTAGCAGACGCAATTGACCGAATTCATAATGAAAGAGCAGTGAGTCCATTGTTTGAATAGGAAAATATAGAAAAAGCCGTGTTGATGAACACGGCTCTTTTGTATAGGCTTTCCTATCATTAAAATAGTTTAAAATACATAAAGTACCTGACCGATTAGCTGGATTCTGACATTTTTATCGACCTTTTATAATCCAATTTTCTTCTCAAATATTCCTGGCTTTTTAGATCCTTCAATTACGGTGTATTCATTCTTTTTATAGGCAAACCAATACGCCATACCGATAAACAGAGCTCCGCCAACAGCATTCCCTAAGAAGACAGGGATGAAATTATTTATATAATCCATCCAGGTAAGGTGTCCAGCAAATATTGCTGCTGGGATGACAAACATGTTGGCAACGACGTGTTGAAATCCAATCGCGACAAATGCCATAGTTGGAAACCAAATGCCTGCAATTTTTCCAATCATATCTTCACTTCCATAGGATAGCCACACAGCTGCAGCTACAAGCCAGTTACAGCCGATACCTGAGACAAAAGCTTGAAGAAAGGTTGCATCTATTTTGTGTTCAGCAATATGAGCTGTACTTTCCAAATAGACGCCTGTTTCCGTTAAACCTACAATATGTCCAAAAAAGTATGCCACGAAGATGGCGCCTAGAAAATTACTGACGGTGATAAGAAACCAATTTTGCAGAACCTGCTTCGTTTTAATTTTATTTGAAAATCTCGCCAGAGGAACTACCATCATATTCCCAGTGAGCAGCTCTCCACCTGCAATTAATGTAAGGATTAGTCCGATTGGGAAGACTGAGGCACCTAAAATCGCGCTAAGCCCGGATAAACCTTCGGATAGCGGTGCTGTCACACGTATATATAGCAGGAATCCTAATGAAATAAATGCACCTGCTTGGAATCCTAATAGAAGGGTGGTTAATAACGGATAACTGGTCTTTTTTATTCCATTTTTAATTGATATTTCTAGTATCTGATCGGGTTTGTGTAGTGACATGACCGTTTTTCCTTTCTAACTGCATATATTGTGAAGTTTATCACATATTTATTTGCCTTTATTTTAACGCAATAAAGCACAATAAGCTGTGAACATTTCTTTAACTTTATTTATGAATTATTAAGTTGTTTTTTTCGCAGGGTGGATATTCTTTAATGCGGTTTTTTATTCAGTTAACAAGTCCCCAATTTTGGTATAAAATTAGATTATTAATATTGGTACTGCTTTTTGGAGGAATGGTTTATGGCTGTTGTTAAATCCGTAAAAATTGATGGGGAGAATATACATGTCTTTAATAGTGCGATTTATATCTTTGAATCACATTCGGGATATACGCTTGAATTGGATTTGGTTGTAAGTGAAGTGACAGAGAGAAAATATAAAAAAGAGCAAAATCTAATTATTGAGATAGAGCTAGAAAATGGCAGACTGATAGATTCCATCATGCATCTAAAAACACTGTCTGGAGGATTGCCGCAGCTTAATTTATTCTGTGACCTCCATGAGATAGATGAGTATGGAGAGCTTGATCGGGTGAATGAAAGTAGTTCATGGTTTCCCAATGTAGAAGAGGGAGTAACGTTAGAAGAAATTAGAAAAGTAGAAATGCCTAATGAGAACATTAACCTAAAATTAAATCTGCCCATCAATCAGGTCGAATGGTTAAAAAGGCAAAAAAAGGCGAGTTTAAATGAATTAATGCAAGAGTTTATATCTGAATATTTGAAAAAGCAGGAATGAAATGAGTGTTTTAAAAAAATAGTGGGGGTGGAACTTCGATGGCAGCAACACCAAAACCGGCTTCAACCGTTGTATTGATGGACGAATCATCAAGGGTGTATTTAACAAAACGGCCAACCACGATGAGGTTTATGGGGGGATTTCACGTTTTTCCCGGAGGAGCCGTAGAAAAATATGATGCATTTGTTGAAAATGATTATGTGAATACCAATGAAACACAGCTTTCTATTAGTCTTTCATATTATGTCGCTGCAGCAAGAGAATTATTTGAAGAAGTTGGGATTTTGTTGGGTAACAAGAAAGACGGTTCACCTGTTCAATTGCCAAAGGAAAAGGTAGAAAAATATCGAAAAGATCTTCTAGAAGGTGAAATACCTTTTATTCGATTGTTAGAACAAGAAAATCTTTATTTTGATCCTCAATGTTTAACATATTTCGGTCAAATTATCACACCAGAGGAAAGTCCGATTCGTTTTGATACCCGTTTCTTTCTAGCGAAGCTACCAAAAGGTCAAAATCCAGAACCAGATCAAAAGGAAATTGATGAAGCCGCCTGGATCAAGCCAGAAGAAGCATTAGCTGCATTTCAAAATAAAGAAATAAAACTTGCACCACCTACCATTCTCACACTTCAAGCAATCATCGACTTCCAAAAAAGCGGTATCTTAAAGTTGTCCGTATCCAAAGACGATTTGATGCGTTTAATTCATTTGATAAAAAATTTATAGTATTTTGTTTATTCTTCATGCAGAAGGGGACCTGGTTCATGCAAATTACATTTGAAAATATCTTTATTCATAGTCATGTAGTAGCTGAGAATAATCTATTTAAACATTTTCACTTTCCAGAAATGTTATCAAGATATGATAGTAATTATATTGAGTTTAAAACCTTTCCTTCACTGGGTGAATTTAAAAACGCAGAAAGTTATTTAAGAGAGTATCATCAAAGAAATGGTCAGAAACACGTAAAATTCAAATTTCCTGTTGATAAAAAAGTCCCAGCAGAGTTAGTAAATTACTTAAATCAAGCAGATTATGATATTGGTTTTCTCGAACTATATGCTATTCAACCAAATCGGTTTCCAGAAGTGAAGGATAACCCAGACATTGAGGTTCAAATCGTAACAGAAAAAAACCTGAGGGATTTTCTTTCCTTACAGTATCAGCAGGATATTGTATTTGGCAGTGATTTTGCCAATCGAAAGGTAGAGTTAAATAAACGTATCTTTGAAGACCCAACAATCATGCAGCTACTAGCTTTATATAAAGGTACGCCTGCGGGGGCAGTGGATGTAATCATTTCGAAGGATACAGCCGAAATTGATAATTTAGGTGTCGATGAGGCCTTTCAAAAGAAAGGAATCGGAAGCAGAATACAAAAATTTGTGATGGATACCTTCCATGATAAGACCGTCATCCTCGTCGCGGATGGTCAGGATACCCCAAAAGAAATGTATAAGAGGCAAAACTATCAATATCTTGGCTATCAATATTACACCCAAAAAGTTGATGATTAAGAAAGAAGAAGGACTGGCAAATATTCGCCAGTCCTTTCTCTTTAAGTTAGTGACTCTTGTTTTGTGGGAACTACTTTTTTCCGTTCCTGTGGAATAACTAGATTTAGAATGACCGTAGCCAGAGCCCCAACGGCTGTTCCAGAAGATAAGATGTAATTTGCAAAGTCTGGGACACTGTATAAAATTTCTTTTGGAAGAACGATTGTACCAATTGTTAATAGAATCGGGACACCGATTACCATCATATTTCGATCATCGATTACCACGTGCTGAATGACTTTCATCCCATTCATGACAATCGCCACACACACAACTCCGAAAATTCCATTGATTACTGGTTCAGGTACACATGTAATGACTGCTGATAGTTTTGGAATTAATCCTAACGCGATTAAAATAATCCCAGCGCTAATGATTGCCATTCTGCTTGCTACTCCGGTAATCGCAATAATTCCAGCGTTAGAAGAATACCCAGTCATCGGGGTACCACCGAAAAGTGATCCTACAAAACAACCAAGCCCTTCACCGACTGATGCTCTGTTCAATCTCTTTTCATCTAATTCACTGCCCGTTACCGTTGAAACGACGAACCAAGTACCAGTTGTTTCTATTAAAATAACAAGATAGATAAATACCATTGTTAGGATCGCTTGTAAATCAAAGACAGGTTTTCCAAATGGGAAAAAGCTAGGTAATGAAAACCATGCTGCTTCTTTTACTGTGGAGAAATCAACTGAACCAAATAGTGAAGCTGTAATCGTCCCTGCGACAATCGCAAGAATAACAGAAACTAGTCGGAAAAATGTTCCATAACCTTTTTTCTTTCGACCAAGAAGGATACAAATTATTAAGACTGCTGCCGAAACAAATGCGATTAGTACGTTGTGACCTACATTTCCTGGTGCATTGTAAATACTATTAAAGGCAGATGGCATTAAGGAAATTCCCACAATAACAATAACTGTTCCTCCAACTAGAGGCGGGATAATTTTTTTGACCGATTTTGCAAACCATTTCAGAGGATAGCCAAGGATGGCAATTAGTAACGCTCCTGGAAGCAGGCTACCAAATACGGCTCCCATTCCGAGCTTACCGCCAATCGCAGCTAAAGCACCTATAGGCACATAAGAAGGACCTTGAACAACCGGCAACCTGAGGCCGCCAATTGTTTGAATGAGAGTAGCAATTCCCGCAGCCAAGAAACACATTTGAATGAAGAAAGTAGTATTCATGGTATCTAACGCGAGTAATCCCGCAATAATGATTGGAGCGATATATAAATCCATTGCCAGTACATGCTGCATACCAAGCAGTAATGCTTTACCCCAGCCAATTTTTTCATCTACTCCTACTATAATGTTCGTGTTTTGCTCATTTTTTGCCACGGAACCATGCTCCTTTATTTTTAGATTATGTAAAAAGTAATGAAATCAAACTCGATAATGTTATAAAAAAATGGCTATTAAATAGTTTGTTAGGGAGTTAATACTGCGCAGATGTTATAAACCCTATTTGAATTATAATGAAGGACTCTCTGATTGTAAATATATAAATAACGAATAATTTATATTTATACTAAAATATCGTTCGTGTTTTGGGTTGACTTTAAAATCTATTCTTTTTAAAATAAAGGTTGTACAAGGTTAGCAGAAGGGGATGTAAAAATGATAATCAATGATACCGTTTTACGTAGTGATTGGATCGTTGCTTGTAAAATTGAAGATGTAAAAGAAGAGCCAATACAAGTAGTGGTAATGGGCGAAAGAGTTGTTTTATTCCAAAATGAACAAGGCATTCATGCCTTTAAGGATTTATGTATTCATCGAGGAGCTGCACTTTCTCTAGGCTGCGTGAGAGACGGAAATCTTGTTTGCCCATATCATGGCTGGGAATATAATGATGAGGGTACATGTACAAAAATTCCACAGCTTCCTGAAGGGAAATCCATTCCTCTTAAAGCTAGAGCGATTAAATATACATGTAGAGCAGAGTTTGGATTTGTTTGGATTAATCTTGAAAATAACAATCCTGAATTTCTACCTTATCCAGAATTCAGTGATAGTAGTTACCGTAATATCCTCTGGGGACCGCAGGAAGTGAATGCGAATCCGCCAAGAGTAGTCGAGAACTTTCTTGATGTAGGTCATCTTTCCTTTATTCATGAAGGCTTTCTTGGAGTACCAGAGCATCCGGAAATTGGTGATTATGACGTTCATACAGAAGGAGATAGAATCTTCTCAGATGAAATAGCTATCTTCCAGCCAGACCCGGATGGTACTGGAGTTGCCAAGGATGTTTATTACACCTATGAAATCGTTCGTCCTTTAACAGTCCGTTTCACGAAAAGAGACCCAGATACAGACAATAGAATGACGATTTTACTAACCATTCTTCCGGTTACAGAAGGTAAATCAATTGCTTATGGCATTATGTCCTTTAACTATGAAACTGGTACAACAGACCAAGAAACAATAGATTTTCAGGATATGATCTTTGCTCAAGACAAACCAATCGTCGAAAATCAAAAACCAGAGCTCTTACCACTTGATCTCCAGGTAGAACTTTCATTGAAATGCGACCGTATGAGCATTGCTTACCGAAAATATTTAAAGAAACTTGGGGTTACACTAGGGACTGAATGATTGAATGCCATTTATTTTGGTGCCTATTTTGGTGCCTGTCACCGTCCGTGGACATTGTCCGCCTGAGGTGGACAGTTGGATTGCGCATTCTTTATCACTAAGAAAAACGCCAAACCTTAAATATACGAGGGTTTGGCGTTTTTTGTTAGTGAGATAGTATGGTTTGATGGTTGTTTTGGTTTGGTGGTACCATCGGATAGACGTTTTCTTCTTCTATTATATTAAACTCCAGGAGAACAGGTCCTGTACGCTGAAAGCCCTCCGCAATTATCGCACGGGCTTCTTCTTCAGTCTTGGCTTTAAAACCTGCTACACCATAAGCTTGAGCGAGCTGTGCGAATTCAGGAGAAATCATTTTGACTGCTGAATATCTTCCCTGATAAAACAGTTCCTGCCATTGACGCACCATACCTAGATAGCCATTATTTAGAATTGCAATTTTAATCGGAAGCTGATACTTTGCTATTGTAATTAACTCCTGGAGGTTCATTTGAAAGCTTCCATCTCCAGATACACAAATAATGGATTTTCCAGGATGCGCGGCCGCTGCTCCAATAGCTGCCGGCAGTCCGTAGCCCATCGTTCCTAAACCGCCGGATGTAATGAGAGTTCTAGGCTGAGTAAATGCATAATGATGAGCGGTCCATATTTGATGCTGTCCCACATCTGTAACTACCACGGTATCTTGATTGGAATAGTCATTTAATAATCGGATTACCGTTTGAGGTTTAAGCAGACTATTTGATTTATCAAATCGAGGAACTGTCCGTTTCCATTCCACCAGTTCGTTTGTCCAAATTTCCGTATTTCTTTTTATTTGTTGATAATCTAGTTTATTTTTTATATTAAGAATGAACTCTTTTGCATCGCTGACAACAGGTAAATCTACAGCAATAATTTTATTGATTTCAGCAGGGTCAATATCAACATGAATCTTTTTCGACTGTGGTGAAAAACCGCTAATTCTTCCTGTCACACGGTCACTAAAACGAACTCCAATACAAATTAAAAGGTCAGCATGGTGTACAGCTTTATTGGCAGCGAATGTCCCATGCATCCCTAACATCCCTAAGTATAATGGGTTTCCTGCTTCCATTGAGCCAATTCCCAAAAGGGAACTTACGACCGGGATTCGAGACCGTTCCACTATCTCTCTTAATTCGTGTGCTGCTCCCGAAGCAATAATACCGCCACCGACAAAGAGTACAGGTTTTCTGGCATTTTCAATTAAATTTTTTGCGATTTCAATTGATTTTTCTAAATTGGTCTGATGAACTTTTGTTGGACTATGACGCTGGTTTGGAAGATCCTTTACAGTAGTATCCGTGGTGAGTTCAATTAAAACAGGACCTGGTCTGTCATTAGCTGCTATCGCTCTTGCTTTTTTTAGAACATCTTTAAGACCATTAATGGCGTTAATTTTAAATGCGTGCTTAGTAATGGCTATTGTGAGACCTGAAATATCTAATTCTTGAAGTGCTTCTTTTTTTAGCGTATCCTGCCCAAGTTGACCTGCTATAATGACTAACGGTACGGAGTCACTAAAGGCGGTTGCAATCCCTGTAATTCCATTGGTGATACCGGAAGCGGATGTAAGCAGGACTACCCCTGGCTTACCTGTTGTTCGTGCGTAACCATCAGCAGCGTGAACGGCAGCCTGCTCATGCATCATCTGATAATATCGGACTTTAGAATCTTTTGAGACCATAAATACTTGGGTATCACTGCCAAAGAAACAGTCCATGCCAAGAGAGCTAAAAGAGTTTAATAATACCTCTACATCCGAATATGCTTTTACTAATGTCATTCCTTCACCTGATTTCTATTTTTAAAGAATATTCTAAATTATCAAGAATGAGTTGTATGTGAAATAAATCATGGTTTCAAAGTTTTTGAGTATTTCTAAGTTTTCAAATGAAATGATTCAAGTAAAAGGAGTAGAATTAATATGGGGGTGGTTTTGTGAATTTGAATTTATTCATTTCCATAGACCTGCTTATGTTTTGTTAAGTAAAGAAGAAATAGTAGAGAGGAAGTGCCGAGAATAATGGATAAAAAATTATTTGATAGGCTCATCCAAGATCTTGAAGAATTATCTGGTGAAATAGGGGATAAAAACAGTAAAAGGCTAAATATTAGTCAATTAATACGTATCATAAAAAGATTGGAATCTTTTTCGGAGGACTGTGAAGAGTGTAGGGACAACCTTTTGGAGTTAAGTAGACTAGTTGAGGAACTGAAGAATAAACACGGTCATCTTGAAAAACAAGAATTTAAGGAATATCAACAGAGAGTGACTAAAATTATTTTGCATTTACAAAAAGAACATAAATTGGTAAGAGAAGGTACCTATTTGGCAATTTACATGTCCATCGGTATGAGTTTAGGTTTGGTATTTGGACTGCTCCTTTTAGATAATCTTGCCATGGGATTCCCTTTAGGTATGATTTTTGGGGTGGCTATTGGAGTAGCATTAGATGAGAACGCAAAGAAGAAGGGACTAACGATATAAAAAGTTCCTTCAAGTGCTGCTGACACCGCCCTTGGACAAAGCGCTATTTTTTGTCCATGGGTGGATAGTTTATGCTCTGAAGTTTTACAGTTTTGTGAATTATTAATTATTATATATCCGATCTAATCTTATAGTGCTATACTTCTGTTATTATTCAGTACTCTTCAATTACTCCTCTAAATATCTTCATTTTGATTTCCAACGTATTTTAAAAAGCTGATTCTCATTTCCTTTTTTTATCATGTTTATCCAATTAAAATCTTTCTTTATTTATAGGAGGTGTTTATCAAAAAAATCATACAAGTTTACTAGAAGATTTTCTATTTAAAAATTATATTTTTTGGAGGATAATAATGGGACTTGATATGCATTTATATTCTTTTCCAAGGATTGAAGGAATGAAATTGACTGAAATTCGTTCAGCTGACATCCATCTAAGTGAGCTAGAAGCAGCAAAGGGCGCTATCTATGAGAAGATAAAGGATCACATTAAGCACTTTGAGGAATTAGATTTCTCCTGGCGGTGTCTTCGAACTGAAATTGCTACATGGCGAAAAGCAAATCAAATTCATCATTGGTTTGTTGAAACTGTCCAAAATGGAAAAGATGATATGTGCTCCTATGAAGTATCAAAGGAAAACCTGCAGGAATTATATACCTCATGCGTAGACGTTTTATTAAAGCGAAAAACACCACATAATGAATTACCCACAAGGACAGGTCCATTTTTCGGAAGTACCTCTTATGATGATTATTATTACTGGGAAGTAGACAGGACCAAAACGATTCTTGAAAATCTCCTCAAAAATTTCAATTTTGATACCCACTATATGGTGTACTGTGCCGATTGGTAAAATCCTTATATTAAATAATTCCATCAAAAAATCATCATTAACCAACATTTATACAACTTAAGATTTTTTATGGTTGATAATAAATATTAGTCGGTATTAAATTGGTTTGTTAATCTACTTTCTAATTTTTCTGCTAAACGAATCGAAGGGCTAAATAAAAAAACTTTAAAGATTTCTTGTTAGGAATCGTTCCCTTGAAAGGCGAAAAGGAGGTTATAGGGAACAATACTTCGAGAATCGTTCCCTTAAATGGAGAAAACGGAGTGTAATTGGAACGATACCTGTAAAATTTCGTTTTAACAAACAATTAAGGCATTATTCAAAAAAGGCAGACAGTACAGTTGCCTTTTTTCATTCAATTTTACTAATAATTAGAATGTTTATTCATTTGTTAAATTAATGTTTTCTCCCTCACAACGGAACCCGTTATGTTAACGAGGTGAGATTTGTTAATAAAAAAATAATGTTACTTTTTCTGTACCAACCATTCTGCAACAATTTTTGCTTCATCTGGGGTGATTACGCCACCAGGCATAGCGCCTTTCCCATTTTTAATAATGTTTTCGATATCGTTTTGGGCATACTTTGAACCAATTTTATCTAAAGCAGGACCAGCTCCACCTTTTAGATTTTCTCCATGACAGGTCATACAGGAGGTGCTTGCAATTTCTTCGGCTTTCTCAATAGAGGCGGTTTCGCCACCCGCTGTTTTACCGCCCGCTTTGGCAGCATGCTCAGGTCCTTCGTAATAAAAGAGTAAAAATACAAGACATCCTGCTAATAGGATATTGATTCCAGAAGTGGCCAATAGTTTTTTCATGTGAAATCCCCCACAGGTTTTTTAATGAAATATTTCTAGAAGAGAGGACAAATTGAATGCGATAGACCAGACAACGCTACTTAGCAATAACCCAGTAATAAACATATTCCAACTGTGTTTTTTCCTCTCCCAACAAGCTACAATTATTGCTAACCCTATGGGAATCCCAATAAAGGGTAGCCAGGGAAAAGTCTCAAAAGTTTTGAATAAATAAATGGCTACACATGCTGTTAACAAGATTGATAAGAAGAGCTCACTTAACAATGATAATTCGGATTCTATATGACTGCTCATTTTTTTCCTCCTGCCATAGTACGGCTTACATTCAAAGGTTTATTCCGCACCTCTGTTTTTATTAAATTCAAGATCGTTGCCTTTTTCCATTTCATCATCTGTTTGCTCAGGGCTTTCATCATGTAAGAAACGTCTGTTTTCTTGATTTTTATAATCATTGTTACTTTCATTTACGTTTGTTTTACGTTCATTCCGAACAGGACGGAAATTTACATCATTTTCTTGATTTAATGAATCTCTCTTTTCTGCAGAGTTACATCCTGATAATAAACCTATTGAAAGTATAGTTAATAATGTTATTTTCCATATGGTTTTCATATGATTACTCCTCGCATCATTTTATTGGGAATATTTTTACTATGTACGTATGTGATGTTTTTAGTCGAAAAACTGATTGTGTAAATTTTTACAAATAAAAAACCATTTGCATTCCTAAAAATAAGGAAAGCAAATGGTTTATAGTGGATAAATTATTAAACAATTAGTATCTTCGTTTACGTTGAAGACATTTTGTTCACCGACCGTATCAATATGATCAGTACCCATTTCTTCTGCAATCTTTCTTGTTCCTTTTGCCATAAATGGAATTAGAAGATTTTTAGGATTTTAAAAATTACGTATGGAATCAAGGTAAAAAAGGCTAAAAAAGAAAAGTTGTATAAGCTAAACTTTAGTAAATATTTTTTACCTTCGTGTGGATAGGATTGAATATACAATTTATAGGAAATCACACTTGCCATCGAAGCAATAATCGTCCCTAATCCCCCGATATTTACTCCCAATAATAACGGTTTCCAATTAGGTGTGAATTCTGCCAAAAGAATGGAAGCAGGGACATTACTAATAAATTGGCTTAAAAGAATAGAATTGAAAAAAATCGATGCAGAGTCTTTCAAATTAGCATTTGCCAGTGTATGGACGGCATTTGTATTGGATATATTTCCTACAAAAATGAAAAAACAGATAAAGGTTAACAGTAGCAAATAATCCATTTTAAACAAAAGTTGATGATTCAAAATCACAGCAGTCATTAATGTAATAATAAATGCAGCCTCGGAAGGGATTACACCAAAAATGGAGGCGAGGATGATGAGTAAAATCACGCTCCAAGCTAATGTTTTCTTTGAATCCGTCATCTGGATCGGAGCCATTTCTACCTTCAATTCTTTTCTTTCTAGTCTTCGCATGAAGAAATATAGGGAGATAATACCAAGAATAGCTAGTGAAAGAACCGTCATGAAAAAGGGCACCGGTTTAATTCCATAAAAAGTATAAATAAACAAATTTTGCGGATTTCCCATGGGCGTTAGACTGCTGCCGATATTTGCAGCAATGGTTTGAAGGATAACGGTATCTAACATGGGCATTTTCGTTTTCCTGCTAATAACAAGGGTCAGTGGCACGAATGTTAGTAACGCCACATCATTTGTGACAAGCATGGAGCTGAAAAAACATAACAAGATAAGAATGGCAGATACCGATTTACTATTATTGCACTTATTTATTATCGAAATAGCGAATTTGTCTAATACTCTTAATTCCTCGAAAGCCTTGATGGCTAACATAAGGTTAAATAAACTAATCAATACAGGAAAATTAAGATAGTCAATTTTAGGAGATTGAAACAAACAGCTTCCCATTGCTAAAACAAGAGAAATGGTAAAAACTATGTCCTTTTTTAGAAAGCTTAGATTAAGCTTAAGTCTTCTTTTATTTTGAATTAATACAGACTCTTTCACACGACACCACCGTTAATCTGTGTTTGATAGATTTGTAGCAACATTTACAACGTAATGATTCTAACATGGTGCGTACTTTTTGGGAATCAAAAGAAATCTAGGTGAGAAATTTTGTGTAATGGGTAGAAATGGTATATTATGCTACTGTACATAAAAACAAATTGTTATGGAGGAAAAAGAATGTATACTTCAATCTCACATTTTATCGATGAATGGAATCAAGAAGCAGCTTCAACTCAAAAGGTGTTAGATGCCTTAACAGATGAGTCGCTACAACAAAAAGTTTCAGCAGACGACCGCACATTAGGTGCAATCGCTTGGCATATTGTTTCAAGTACACCAGGAATGCTCATGGAATTTGGTGTAACCGTTGAAGCGGTAAAAGACGAAAACAATATTCCGACCTCTGCTAGGGAGATTGCTGAGACATTTAGAAATGTTAGTGCTAACACCAGTAAGGCTATAGGTGAACAATGGACAGATCAAACTTTAAGTGAAATGAAAAACGTATTTGGAATGGAACTGCCAAGGGCCGCAATGCTTAATATGCTCATCAAGCATATTGTTCATCATCGCGGGCAAATGACAGTGCTAATGCGTCAAGCAGGTATACAGGTTCCTGGAATTTATGGTCCTTCAAGAGAAGAATGGAGCCTGATGGGAATGGAAGCACCGACTATCTAAGAATGACATAGTCTTTTTATAGGTAAGCGCCCAGTTTCTGGGTGCTTTTCTTTGTCTAAACAAAAGCTCAAAAAAATATAACAATTGAATTCCTTATTCTCCGATTTTTGACAAATCCCTCAGACTTTTGATGTATTTTGTAGAATAAAATCGAAATTTATTTATTTTGGATGTATAATAGATTCTTGTGTTGTTCTATTAAAAACAAGGAGGTAATATTTTGATGGAATGGACTTTATTTGGATTGTTTCTAATTTCCGCAATATTGCTAGGGTTTTCATTAGTTAAGTCATATCGTGACTCCAAAGTAGAGAAAAAGCAAATTGATTTAGTACATGTATCTATTATGAAAGAAATCAATAGCATTCAAGACTCAATCCGTGATATCGAGCTTGATATAGAAGTGGTCATAAATGAAGCTGGGATTCATCTTTCTGCAGACGAAAAGCTTTTTATGCGTGAAGTCATAGACTTATATAGACGTAATTACTCTATTGAAAGCATCGCCGAGAAAAAGGAAGTACCAGAAACTGAAATTGAACAGCTGCTAACACCTTATCTGAAAATAAAGGATGAAGGGGGACTAGTTGCCAATGCGAATTAACTTATTGAGCAGCTTTGCAGCAGGAATACTTATTACTACAACGATTTGTGGTGTTGTTTACTTCACCGATGATAATACCACACAAAAAGCATCAGCTAAATCTTCCGAAAAAGTCCAGCTAACTGCACCAGAGATGAAGGATAAACTGGAATCTGAAGGTTATGTCGTACAAACAAAGGAAGAACTTGAAAAGACTTTACAGGCTGCGAAGAGCACTGAAACAAAACCAGCTGATTCTAAAAAAAAGGAAAAGGCTGTAACCCAAGTCTTAGTTAATGTTGCTGATGGGATGACTAGTATCGATGTCGCTAACGCACTCTTTCAAGCAAAATTAATTCCAGACGCTTTCAAATTCACTCAGGATATTGAAGCTAGAGGGCTGCAAAACGCATTAAGACCAGGTTCATATACAGTTAATAGCGACATGTCCTACGACCAAATCATTGCGACTATTTTTACAAATTAATAAGTCAAAAATTAAGCCGCTCTCAATTTGAGACGGCTTTTCTTAATAGTTGAATCTACTAGTATATTCCAAGAATGCTTCGATATGATAAAATTAATCTATTATTATGTACGAAGGAGCAATCATATGGAACATCAATCCTATTTCTATCAATTTATGGAGCCTATCTCCAAAGAATTAGCCCTTGTAGCAAGAGAATTAGAAAATAGTATTTTTTCGAGCCCAAGAACCATGCTGACACATGCTCGTGTCTTTGTGGAAAATATTTTGCAGCAGGTCATTAATGTGGAACAATTGCCTACTGATCCTCGTGCTAATTTAAAAGATCAACTTGATATGCTAAGTGATAAAGGTTATTTAATGAAAGAAGTTCAAGATGCATTGCATTTAATTCGCCAAAATGGAAACCAAGCTGCCCATAATTCGAGAATGTTCCGTTTTTCTGAGGCACTGCTATCATGGGAGGCATTATACAAAATCGTTAAATGGTATGTAGAGGTGTATGGTCCAGTAGATATTACTGTTCCAGATTATCAAGATCCATCTCCTATTATGGAAAAAGGATATGATATGTCTGAGCTTGAAATAAGACTCAAGTCACTTGAAGAGCTTCTTTCAAATTCTGTTCAAAAACTTACCACTGAGACTGCACTAGCGGAAACCGCGGTAAGTGTTGAAACTCCTCCAGAAATAAGCAAAGAGGTAAATCCAGGAATCACGCCTATTCGTACGCTATCGTATAATGGCAGACAACTAGAGGTTCCATACTTTCTTCGGGATGCCTTCTTACTTCCGCAAAGATTTGAAAAATCCGAAACTTTCCTAATAAGACTAGGAGCAGAGCAACAAGGTCGGATTATGAGTGAGCTCCCAAGTAATTTGGATGGTCTTCACAAACATGTAAAACGATACAGTGGTAAGAATGATGAAATACTCTTTGAGGAGTTAAGGATCTATATTGAGGAAGAAAAAATCAGAAGGAAGCTTTCACTCGAACGTTCAGGGGAACTGTTTTTCTTTTACAAGGCTGACCATATCGTTGTTACGGAGGAACTTTCAAAGGTCCTGCTTACCTCAGTAGAATTCACTGGGATTCCAAGTTTATTAAGACAATTAAACGAGGATCAAATTGAAAGTGTGGGGCAGCTTCCAAAGGAACTTGTGATTCTTGCAAAATACGAAAATGTTGGTATTGGAACCGTTGAAAAGCTATTTGAGCAGTTAAAGAAAAAAGTAAATGAAAAAACCATAACACTAGAGGTGGAGGAGTCTAGTCGGCCAAGTTATAAAAAGTGGGAATCCTTGTATATCAATGTAAAGCTTGGAAAAGGGAACACGGTTATTCGTGGTGAAAGTGTACCTGCACTTTGGAAAGAAGGTTTAAATTGGATTGAAGATCACCATCTTCCTCTTCATCAACTAGTAGAAGAAGGTGTTGTCCTTGGGGCAACGGACAATGGTAAACGCTTTGCTGTAGCGCTTAAACCCATACATAAAGATAAGCGACCATTTACCCAAATGCATACCTATCAATCTAAACTAACAGAGACTACCTATTACCTTGAAACCAAAATCAATCCTAAATCCGGACTCGAAACACTAGCGAAACTTCTTACACGTTTAGGAGTTGAGGTGAAAATTCCATTACTCGAAAGTGACAATTGATTTTTTTAACACCGGCATTCTACGAGTAAATGTCGGTGTTTTTTTATTTTTCTAAAAATTAAGTATCCCCATGAAACCAGAAGAGTTATAATAAATTGGAATAAATTTAGAGTATCGAAATAAGTTTAGGAAGATATTCTAACTAAAAGGTGTGTTGGAGAAAATGAAAAAGATAGATGAAAACCTGAGTATGAAATCCTTGTTTATATTCTTTATTCCTTTAGGATTGTCTGCCAGTCTTGTTACGATATCTCATATTATTATCAACAGTACATTAGTAAGAGCAGATAATTCAGAATTTATTTTGGCAGGCTATGCGATTGCAATGAGTCTGTTTGTCATTACGGAACGGCTGGGAAATTTGCTTCGACAAACTTGTTCTTCATTGGTGAGAGATAGAGATTCGTATAAATTAATGTCCCATTTTGCTTTTTATCTCATCATTAGTTTAATGTTGGTGGCCATTTCAGTTGCCTATACACCTGTAGGAGATTTTATTTTTGCGAAAATTTTCGGTGCTAAAGCGAATATGGTGGACGATATTAAGAGCATTTACCAAGTCCTAATCTTTGTTACAATATTTTCTGCACTCCGTTGTTTAGCCCAGGGAATTATTATCTATAACCGACAAACGAAATGGTTAACGATTGGTATGGTCATAAGGCTTGCTGCGATGTATTTGTTGTCCTTATATTTTATTCAGAGTGGTCAAATAACAGGAAAATCAGGTGCGATTATCTTTTTATTAGGGATGATCATTGAATGTATCATCAGTTTCATTGAAGCTAGGAAGTTAATTCGGAAAATGCCTGAGAAACACGAACAACAAATAGAGTCAAAGAGAACTATTTTTAAATTTTATAGCCCACTTATGTTTTCTTCTGTTATCGTCGTTATGATTGGACCAGCTATTAATATTTCTTTAGGGAAAACAGATAATATTGAGCTCGCCATTGCGAGTTACGCTATCGCCATGAGTGTGACCCAATTGATTTTAAGTTTTTTCACCTATATCCATCAAATTGTCATCAATTTTTATGGAGATCATAACGCCATTGTGAAAAAGTTTTTGCTAGTAGTTGGTTTTGTCCCTTTTATATTGGTGGGGATATTATCATTTACCCCGCTAGGAGGACTATTTTTAGAGCATGTGATTGGGGTGAACGGGAGACTATTGGATGCAAGTTTACAAGTGCTCCAAGTTACAATGTTAATGGCCCTTGTGTTTCCGTTTGTAGATTTCTTTAATGGTTTACTAATGGTATATAAGCAAACAAAAGTAACGATTTTTTCTCAGTCTGCCAATTTTGTCGTTACAGTGATTGCGTTAATCATTGGCGTTAATTTTGTCTCACAATGGAATGGGTCAATTGGCGCGATAGCACTTTCACTTGGATTTTTAGCGGAGTTAATCGTCGTAAGCAGCTTCGTCCACGCCATAGAACGCAAAGAAGGTAAATATAATAGGTTTCAAATAAAGATTTTTTCTAGAGCAGGAAGGAATCGGTAGTCTTTGACATTTTTAAAAGGAACCTCCCAAATAGATTTAATTTATAAGTGGATATGGAAAGAGTGTAGACCTCATTAACACATCATGAGGTCTATTTATTATTCTGATAACTGATTTACGATTTCCTTTATGTGGTATGAGGGGATGGCGACGCCAACAATTTCTTTGGATTCTATTTGAGGATTTTGCAAGGTGGCAAAAATCACTCCAACGACTTCACCATTTTGATTAAGTATTGGGCTTCCGCTATTCCCCTTATAAATAGGGGCTTCAATCATCATAACCGGAACATCCCAGTCGGTTAAGTGAGCTTTTCCTATGATTTTACCTTCATTGGCTATTTGGGTAAAAGCTAACGGATTTCCGATAAAGATGATTTTCTCATCTGTCCATCTTTCCCATTCTTTTTCGGTAGATAACTGGAGGTAAGGCAGGTTATCAGCTTCGATATCAATAATCGCAACATCCAGATGTGGGTGTTTCGCGATTACTTTGCCAACATATGAATCTCCAGATTTGAAATGGACATTTACTCTATTTGTGCGCTCGACAACGTGTTCATTGGTAACAATTAATCCATCAGCTGTGACTGTAAAACCCGTTCCTTTTGTTCCATCCCATTCGATTGTCACAACGGATTTCTTATACTCTTTTACATCAGGCTCTTTTGATAATCTGTTTGACACTTTCACAAAGTTGATGGCCGGTAGATTGAATACGTTAATCCAAACCTCTAATCCACTTATCAGAAGCGCGACCACAAGCAGAGAACTAATGATTTTAACCATAAACTTTTTCTGCTTTTTCTTTTGAAGCTTCTCTTTTTCCCATTCCTGCTTATCTTCCGGATTAAAAAAGGTCTCCCAGTCGATTTCGTCTTCTGTTTGTTTTGGGCCGTTATTTTCGTTATTCACGTTTTATCCCTCATTACGAATTTTCTATATCTCTATTATATCAATGATGAACGAAAAACTAATCATTATTAATCAACCAAAACTTCATGATAAAATTTAAATAAAAAGCGGAGAGGACTTAACAAATGGAAATAAAAAAAGTATCTATTATTGGATTAGGAGCTTTAGGGATATTATTTGGGAACCATTTAGCCAAGAGAATGCCTAAGGAAGATGTAAGAATTATTGCAGACCGTAAGCGTATCGATAAATATAAAGAAGAACATGTTTATTGTAATGGTGAACTTTGCGACTTCCACTATGTAACACCTGAAGAGCCCTGTGAACCAGCGGATTTACTGATTTTCACAGTGAAATACGAAGGGTTATATGATGCTATACAGGCTGTTCAACATCATGTGGGAAAGGACACTATCATACTATCCGCTTTAAATGGCATTACAAGTGAGGGGATTATTGGCCAAGTATATGGATTGGATAAAGTTCTTTATAGCGTGGCCCAAGGAATGGATGCGGTAAAGGTAGGAAATAAACTTACATATGACCATATGGGAATGCTTTGCTTTGGTGATCAAAAGTCGGGTGGGATTTCTGACAAGGTTAAGAGTGTTGCGGCTTTTTTTGATAAAATTGATTTGCCATATGAGGTTGACACCAATATGAATAATCGGCTATGGGGAAAATTTATGCTGAATGTTGGAGTCAATCAAACCGTTGCTGTTTATAAGAGCAATTATGGTGAAGTTCAACGTGAAGGCGAAGCGCGGGAGACTTTGATTGCTGCAATGAGAGAGGTAATTACCTTATCTGAATATGAGGGAGTCAATCTAACGGAGGCAGACCTGAATTATTGGTTAAGCGTATTAGCTGTACTAAGCCCAGAAGGGAAACCTTCAATGGCGCAGGATTTGGAAGCGCGGCGTTATAGTGAAGTATCTTTGTTTGCAGGAGCAGTATTGGAGATGGGTGAAAAACATCGAGTACCAACCCCTGTAAATAAAAAACTATATGACACCATTAAATCCATTGAAAGTACCTATTGAAAGGCAGGGGTATGTAATTACTGATTTTGGCACCTTGTTGATTTGTGCGGAAGGCGCGAGACTCCTCGAAAATGCTATCGCATTTTCTTCGTGCGTGGGCGGATTCGAGGATGTAAAAATCAGTGTCCTGCAGGAGGACGGGACAGGGGAGACCCCGCTTATCACTTAGCGCCGAGGAGTAGGAAAAGCGGAAGCGCCTTGTACAGCCCCGACAAGCGCTGGAGGGCCTGACGATGAAGTCGTTCTTTGACTTCATCGTTGGGACCGAAGCGACTCGAGGGGCTAGGCGCTGCAGCTAGACAGGCTTCCCCGAACCGCCTGCGGAAAGCGAAGCGCCTCGTGACAGGCAGAGACAGCCTGTCACTGCGGTGATTATTCAAAGAAGCTTTCCTTAGTGGAGCACAAATCAACAGACCAATTTAACATAGCCAATTGAAAAAGTAACCTCTTTGATATTAGTTAACGGATATGCTAAACTAAATTTAACTTATAAGAAATGGAGGTTTTCCCTTTGACTGCGTCTATGAGACTACGATTTCCTGCTTTGAACTGTTAATTGAATAGGTTCAAGGACTTTGCTTTTTGCAGAGTGACGGGAGTGGTCTGTCTATTTTTAGGGAAACCTTTATTTTACGGTGATGTAAAACAAGAGGGGACGATTCTGCCCTCTTTTTTGCTGTCTTTTTTTAGATGTAATTTCAGTTTCTATTAAAAATGTCCTTGACCGATACTAGACAAATAAAAATAATTTATAGGACGTGTATTCTATGGAAACACCAAAACAAGAAATGAATAATTGGAAGAGGAATACGATTCTCTTTTTAGGGAGTCAAACTATATCGCTTTTTGGATCAGCGTTGGTTCAGTATGCAATTATGTGGTATATCACCTTGAACACTCAGTCGGGTGTGATGATGACGATTTCCATCATCTGCGGCTTTGTCCCAACCTTTTTTCTTTCTCCATTTGCAGGAGTATGGGCAGATCGCTACAACAGAAAAATACTGATTATCCTATCAGATTCTTTGATAGCCATTTCAACTTTAATTTTAGCCATCTTGTTTTTAATGGGGTACGAGGCACTTTGGTTATTATTTCTTATGTCAGCCATCCGGGCGATAGGAACTGGAATTCAAGGTCCAGCGGTTGGGGCTATTCTTCCTCAGCTTGTACCAGAGGATAAACTGACAAAGGTGAACGGAACAAATGGGAGTATACAGGCGCTAATCATGCTTGTAGCGCCTATGGTCAGTGCGGCATTGCTGACAATGGCTTCAATGGAAGCAATCTTCTTTATAGATGTAATCACTGCAGCAATCGCTGTTTTTATCTTACTCACTTTTTTGCATATTCCAATCCATGCAAAAGCTGCAGAAAAGCAAACGACCAGTTATTTCAGCGACTTAAAACAAGGCTTTATCTATATTCAAAACCACGCTTTTGTTAAAAAGTTTTTTGCGTTCTTTGCGTTTTTCTTTGTATTAGCTGCACCGGTCGCTTTTCTAACTCCACTTCAGGTCACACGCAGCTTCGGTGACGATGTATGGCGATTAACTGCCATCGAAATTACCTTTTCAATTGGAATGATGCTAGGTGGTGTGCTTATGGCATCGTGGGGTGGCTTTAAAAACAAGATTCATACGATGACATTAGCTGCCCTAGTAATGGGTGCCTGTACGTTTGCGCTAGGCATTATCCCTAACTTTTGGATTTATATCGTGTTCATGGGATTCGTAGGTGTGGCGATGCCAATCTTTAACACACCATCCACTGTACTGTTACAAGAAAAAGTGGAGGGAGATTATTTAGGAAGAGTCTTTGGTGTACTAGGAATGATTTCAACCTCCATGATGCCACTAGGAATGCTCATATTTGGACCAATCTCAGACATTATCGACATAGAATGGCTGCTGATTGGGACTGGAATTCTAATGTTTATCCAAGGATTCTTCTTGGTTGGCAGTAAGGTTCTACTTGAAGCTGGTAAACCATTAGTAAAAGAAAGCACAAATTAGAAGGAAATACAAAAAGCCGTTTTCTTTTAAAAAGAAAACGGCTTTTTGCGATAGATTCTATAAATTATTAGTTTGCAGCACGTTTTCTTTCATCTTTTTTATCTGTTTGATAACCGTCAGCCCAGAATTCTGCATTCTTAATACCTAATTTTGTAGAATTAAATTTAGGGTCCAGGCCTTGCTTCAGCTGGGCTTCATAATCCTTTAGAGCAATATTCGCTGGTTTGAATAATAAAAGTATAGCAATTAAATTCAACCATACCATGATTCCAAGTCCGATATCACCCATTGCCCAAGCTGTCCCTGCCGTCTTTATTGATCCATAGAAAGTGGAACCTAAGAGAACAATTTTTAATATGGTCATAGCTGATTTTCTATGTTTGCCTTTAACTAGATAAGCAAGATTGGTTTCTGCAATATAGTAATAAGCAAAAATCGTCGTGAAGGCAAAGCAGAATAATGCCAACGCAATAAATCCTGATCCGAACCCTGGAATAATTGTATCAACGGCTGCCTGAGTGTAAGCAGGACCACTTTCAACGCCTTTCAGATTTTCCACTAAGACTTCACCCGTTTTTTCATTTACGGTATTGTACGAATTTGTAAATAAAATCATAAAAGCAGTCGCTGTAACGATTAAGAACACATCTAGATAAATGGAGAATGCTTGTACTAATCCTTGTTTTGCTGGGTGTGATACTTCTGCGGCGGCTGCAGGGTGAGCACCTGTTCCTTGTCCTGCTTCATTCGCATATAGACCACGTTTTACACCCCACATAATGGTTGAACCTAGAATACCACCGAACATTCCCTCAGCGCCAAATGCACTTTTAAAAATCAGAGTAAATACTTCTGGAATTCTATCGAAATTCACCGCAATAATTGCTATGGCGACAAGTAAATATCCGGCCGCCATAAAAGGCACGAGAAATTCCGCAACTCTCGCGATCCGCTTAACGCCGCCAAAAATAATAAGTCCCATAAGTAAGACTACTACTAAACCAGTAATGGAACTTTCAATTCCAAAAGCATTGCTAACACCCTCAGCAATTGCATTCGCCTGAATACCTGGCATGAGTACAGCCATTGCGAGGAGTGTCGCAACGGCAAAAATCACGGCAAACCATTTCCACCCAAGTCCCTTTTCAATATAGAAGGCAGGACCGCCTCGATACTCTCCATCTTGCTTTTCTTTATAGATTTGGGCAAGGGTAGACTCAACAAATGCAGATGCTGCACCGATAAAGGTGATTATCCACATCCAAAATACAGCTCCTGGCCCTCCGAAGGCAATCCCCGTTGCGGTTCCGGCGATATTCCCGACACCAATACGACCTGATAAAGACATTGCCAATGCTTGAAAGGAAGAGACACCCTCATTGGAGCTTTTGCCAGAAAATAGTAGACGAACCATTTCCTTTACATGACGAATCTGCAGAAATCTTGTCCGTACACTAAAGTACAATCCAACTGCACAAATAAAGATGATGAGCGGCGCACTCCATAAATAACCGTTAATGCTGGTAACGAGTTGTTCAAACATAGAATACCTCCTTGTGTTATGTATTAATTGATTACAATTTCAAATGTTGTATAACAAGATGACATTAAAAGTATAAAATAATATAGGTTGATATTTCAATAGAATATTCTATAAATTCCCTATATTGTGACTTTAGTAATATAAAAAATATATAAAAAGTATGTAAAACAAAAAAGGACAAACTTCATTTTACGAAGCTTGTCCATTAATGTGGTACCTAATAGGTTATGGTCTCTTTAATAATGCATGAAACAGGACACTTTTGATGATTCTCGGTGTCATCAAGGATGAAATCGGTCGAACAAGGTTCATCACTTTGACAAAAGCGTCATAGACTTCTTTATTTTGCGATGATAAAAGAAAGATTTTTCTTGCGTACCATTGCTGTATAAAAAGACCAAATGGCCTTTTCCCGTTGGTAGCAGGATACCGGAAGTCTTCTGTAATAACCATATTCCAAATCGGAGAAATGATTTTCGCGGCCTTTTTGTGAAATTCCGCTGGAACGAGAGGTAATTCATCTTTATGTTTCTGTAACAGCTTTTGGAGTTCAAGAGCCTCTAAAATAGCAATACTCATTCCTTGGCCAAAAACGGGGTCAATTCTGCAGATTGTATCACCTATTAGGAGTAAACCATTCGGTAAATTCTTTAATTTATCATATCGTCTCCAAACTATTTTTGGGATTCGATAAATAGATGTTTTGGTTAGTGGCATACCATTTGCTATTTCCTGATAAATATCTAATTTTGGCAGTTTTTTTGCTAGTTCAATAAAGCCTTTATCACTTTTCAAAACTTCATTTTCATTAAAAGAATGATGGTATCCCATCAATGTGACTATATAACGATTTCCTTCTACCTTTGAGATGGTTCCACCCATTTTTTGATGGGGAGGGTTAGGATACACCATCTTAATCTTCCAGTCTCTATCTTGATGATCAGCTAGTTTATATTGTTTACTAATATAACTCAGGTTGATTTCTATTTTTTCATCATGAACCAGAGTCTCTCTTTTGTTTAACCAACTTGACGTTAGACTGCTAACTCCACTGGCGTCCACCACTAGGTCAGCCAAGATTGATTCATCTTTTAGTTGAACACCGATAATTTGATTTTGTTCCTCATTATATAACAAATCCTGTACTACTTGATTGAAATAAAATGCAACATTAGGAATTCTTTTGATATATTGGTCAATATGCCATTCTAAATGCGGTCGCGTCTGTAGTGTGGTACTGTAGCCGCCTTCATAACGAATCTTCCAACCACCATGGTGAAACCAAGCGAGATCAATGGTTGAGTTGATTTTAATAGCGCCGCTATGGTAAAAGTGCTCTGTTATTCCTGGAAATAATTCCTCAAGGCCAGACTCACCTGCATGAAGCAGGGCATGTAAATGCTCACCTTGAGGGGCACCTTTTCTTGGAGAAGGATTTACTTGAACTTGATCCCTCTCAAGTATAATTACTTCTTTATAATGATCTGATAATACACGTGCTGCTAATTTTCCAGAAATCCCCCCGCCAATAATAATTGCAGTATTTTTTGAAGACACGAAAGTTACCACCTGCCATAAAAATTAATAAAAAGGCCAATAGAAAAAGCAACCCCAAGAGGTTACTTAGTTTAGGCACCAATTTTTTCTGAAATGTATAAAGAGTTGGTTTCATCCCAGTGAAAAATACCTTCTTGCAGTTGAATGGTTGTATCAAAAGGACAAGGTATCGGTAAATCTCCCAGCTGCTCCATCAATTGTTCTCTTAATTGAAGGAGTTCATTTCTCGAAGCAATCCGAATCACTTGTTTTAAGGAGAGCTCTTTTAAGTTGATACTTTTACTGTTACAGATGCTATCCTGGAATGGCTTGTTAAACTGGATCATCATTTGTAAATCATTGAGGCAGGCAACCCCAAAAACATCTTTTATGATGTCATCATACTTAAGCTGGTAGCCAGTTGCAAATTTAATAATACTCTTTTCGGGATTTTCTAAAATATAAATTGTATCAATTTGATTTTTCATTTATTAGCACCCTTTTGTTCTAAACAGTAGTCTAATTCCTCACACCACTGCGTTAGTTGATTAAAACATTATTATTTTATTATAGCACAGATTTGAATTTTTGGGGCAAGAGACAACCTGTATGTGACATTTGTCATACTCTGCACATGACACCTGGTACTTACTGTAATGATTTTATTTCCCTATACTTGGTTTAACGACACAAACCGAAGGGAATTAAAAAAATGTCTGTACAAGAAAATACAAAAAGTTTACGAAAACAAGTTGCTCCTTTTGAAAAATCAACAACAAAAGAAAGTGTATGGCAAATCATTAACACGGTTGGACCGTTTATCTTATTTTGGTTCCTTGCATATCAAAGCTTAGCCGTTTCCTATTGGTTAGCATTAGTACCAATTGTGCTTGCAGCAGGATTCTTAGTACGAATTTTTATCATATTCCACGATTGTACCCATCATTCATTTTTTAAAAACAGAACTGCAAATCGAGCAGTTGGTACGGCGATGGGAGTTTTAACATTATTCCCATTTGATCAGTGGGGACATGAACATTCCGTCCACCACGCAACGAGTGGTAACTTAGATAAGCGTGGCACAGGGGATATATGGACACTAACAGTAGATGAATATTTGGCAGCTCCGCTTAAATTACGTATAGCGTATCGTTTTTATCGCAATCCAATAGTTATGTTTGGGTTAGGACCAATCTATGTATTCATGCTTAAGAATCGTTTCAACAGAAAAGGTGCTCGAAAGAAAGAACGTATGAATACTTATTTAACAAACGTGATTCTAGTTGCTTTGATTGCATTACTTTGCTGGGCAATTGGCTGGCAGTCATTTCTACTCGTACAAGGTACAATTTTCATGATTTCTGGTTCAGCAGGTATTTGGTTATTTTATGTGCAGCATACTTTTGAGGATTCTTACTTTGAAGAAGACAAAGACTGGGAATATGTTAAGGCAGCAGTAGAAGGAAGTTCTTTTTACAAGCTTCCAAAACTTCTGCAATTTTTAACTGGTAATATTGGTTTCCACCATGTTCACCACTTAAGCCCAAGGGTTCCTAATTATAAACTAGAAGAGGCTCATAATGAAACGACTCCATTACAAAACGTACCAACGATTTCACTTGCAACAAGCTTAAAGTCGCTTCGTTTCCGTTTATGGGATGAAAAAGCGAAAAACTTCGTTGCTTTTAAAGACGTTAAAGCTTTAGCTAAAAAACGTATTTCTGTTCAAGCAAAACCAGAATTGTAATGTCACACAACTTGGCAGACTCTCCTTTTGGGGAGTCTCTGCATGATTTGTAGCAGCAGCCTGATAAGGAGAGATAGGAAAATGATTCGAATTGTTATCGCAGAGGATCAGGAACTGCTGTTAGAGGCCATGGGCAATCTGCTGAATCTTGAAGATGATATCGAAGTTGTTGGTACTGCAGTCAATGGGGAAGAGGCTATAGTGCTTGTGAACCAATTACAGCCGGACGTGTGTATTATGGATATAGAAATGCCTGAAAAAAGTGGACTAGAGGCTGCAGAGTTTTTACAGCTCGATGGCTGTAAAGTGATTATTCTAACAACCTTTGCGAGACCAGGATATTTTGAACGTGCATTGAAAGCGGATGTGAGAGGATATTTACTTAAGGACAATCCGAGTGAGGAGTTAGCCTCTTCTATTCGGAGCATTATGGATGGTAAGCGAATTTATTCTAAAGAACTCATGGATGAGGATATCAGTGATGCAAATGCTGATCCGCTCTCCCAGAAATCTTCTCAAAGTATCAATAAAGGATCTGTCAAAAACTATCTAACATCTATTATGGATAAAATAAAGTTGCCGACAGGCTGAAAAAGCATCCACAATGGATGCTTTTTATGTTGTGCGCCCGGCATGGGTGCAGTCTCTAGGGTGAAAGTCCCGAACCATGAAGGCAGTAGTAATGGTTAGCCTAACGCAAGGGTGTCCGCGGTGACGCGGAATCTGAAGGAAGCGAGCGGCAAACCTCCGGTCTGAGGAACACGAACTTCATATAAGGCTAGGTATCATTGGATGAGTTTGCAACACAAAACAAAGTCCTTACTGCCGAAGGTGGTACAGAGTAAATGAAGCAGATAGATGGAGGGAAAGACTGTACTCTTACCCGGGGAGATCTGATTGATAAGCCAAGTACACTTGGTAAACTATCTAGCAATGGATAGCTGAACAATCAGAAGTCAGCAGAAGTCATAGTACCATTCTTACTCGAGAAAGAATGGGAAGGACTGAACTATTAAGAAAGAATGAAGTCTGCACATTCGGTGATTGCATTGAACACAGACAATCCGAAAGGACCTACCTAAAGGAGGAAGCGGTGAATCCGTTGGGGACTCTAGGAGGGTGGAGCAAAAGTCGGCATAAACAGAACCTTCATTCACGTAGAAAGGATAACATCATGTTAATGGAACTAATTCTATCACGGGAAAATCTCTTAACTGCCCTAAAAAGGGTAGAGCAGAACAAAGGAAGTCACGGCATAGATGGAATGTCCGTAAAATTCCTACGACGACATCTCTATGAAAACTGGGATTCCCTTCGGGAAACTTTGAGAACAGGTAACTATCAACCTTCTCCTGTTCGCCGTGTCGGAATCCCGAAACCAGGCGGAGGGATAAGGCTTTTAGGCATACCGACTGTGACAGACCGTTTCATCCAACAGGCAATCGCCCAAGTATTAACCTCAATCTTTGATCCAACATTTTCTGAAAACAGCTATGGTTTCCGACCTAACAGGAGCGCCCATAATGCGGTAAGAAAGGCAAAGGGTTATATCAAAGAAGGTTACCGCTGGGTAATTGATATGGACTTAGAGAAATTCTTTGATAAGGTTAATCATGACATACTGATGGGAATACTCGCTAAGAGAATTGAAGACCGCATTCTTCTCAAACTAATCAGGAAATACCTTCAATCAGGTGTAATGCTTAATGGGGTCGTACAATCAACGGAGGAAGGTACTCCGCAAGGGGGACCTCTCAGTCCACTACTTTCAAACATAATTCTTGATAAATTAGATAAAGAATTGGAAGCCAGAGGGCATAAGTTTGTCCGTTATGCGGATGACTGCAACATTTATGTTAAGTCATTAAAAGCAGGGGAACGTGTGATGGAATCCATTACGACGATTATTGAGCAGAAACTAAAATTGAAGGTAAACAGGGATAAGTCGGCAATCGACCGTCCGTGGAAACGGAAATTTCTTGGTTTCAGTTTCACATTTAATAAAGAACCGAAGGTGCGAATAGCGAAACAAAGCATTAAACGCTTTAAGACGAAGATTCGAGAAATTACCTCTCGGTCAAAACCTATCCCACTTGAGGTAAGAATTGAAATGTTAAACCGCTATCTTACAGGATGGTGCGGGTACTTCGCTTTAGCGGACACTCCAAGCAAATTCAAAGAATTTGATGAATGGATAAGAAGAAGGCTAAGAATGTGCGAATGGAAACAGTGGAAGAAATCTAAAACTAGAGTTAGAAAACTGATTGGTTTAGGCGTCCCTGGTTACAAGGCGCACGAATGGGGCAACTCCAGAAAGAAATACTGGAGAATCGCCTGTAGCCCAATATTACACAAAACCCTCGATAACTCATATTGGAGTCAACGAGGGTTGAAAAGTCTATATAACCGTTATGAAACTTTACGTCAATCTTAATAGAACCGCCGTATACCGAACGGTACGTACGGTGGTGTGAGAGGTCGGGGGTTAGTCACCCCCTCCTACTCGATTGATATTATTAAATCGATTTTTATGCTAAATTAGATGTTATTTATATCGTTATTTAATGTTTTATTCAGCATTTTTCTCTCCTAAAAAGGAACCCGTTACAAATAAATGATGTGTTTTTTAGTTTGTTCAATAATATTTAAGATGCCATTTGAAGAAACAAAATAAGAAACTGTCAAATGTATTAGAACGGGACAGGGTATAGAATACCAGAAGATTATCCCATTTCCTAAAGCAAATATTAAATAATTGTTTATTGCGTAAATAACCAATAAAACTATTAAGCAGCCGTAAAAGGGCTGTTTTCTTTTGACAAAATTTATTTTTACAATATATCAAATTATTATATCTTCAAAATTTCGTTTTAAGGTATATAATTGTATGAAGATGAATGAATAGGTGATTAGTTTGTATAGTTTTTTTAACGAAATCAGTGTGTGGTTAAGCAGACCGTTTCTAAATGTAGCGTATAGTTTGGAAACATTGCCTATCTTATTTGCATTTACATTAGGTCTAGTAGGACCTCTTGCTCCTTGTCAGTTTACTGGAAATATTAGTGCCATAATGCTTTACGGTAACCATTCCCTACAAAGGGAAATTAGGTGGAAGAACATACTTAGCTTTATACTTGGCAAAATTGTTGCCTTTTCTGTTGATTTGGCTGCTAGGAAATGAAATTAATCAAAATCTTACATTTTATTTTCCATGGCTTAGAAAGATTGTAGGCCCAATGTTAATTTTAATCGGGTTATTTATGTTGGGGTTTATTAAATTCAAATGGACTATTGAATTAATAAAGCCTTTAAATGCAGGTAATCACCACATACCACTTGGCTCATTCTTTTTAGGTTTTGGTTTATCCCTAGCATTCTGTCCCACAATGTTCATATTATTTTTCGCCACCTTAATGCCTATGGCATTGTCCAGCTCATACGGATATGTTCTCCCGCCTTTATTTGCAATTGGGACGGCAATCCCACTTTCTTTATCTATTTTGCTTATCTGGTATTTAGAAATGGGTGGAGTTCTGATAAAAAAAGGGAGAAGTTTTGGACTGATTGTTCAACGAATAGTTGGGGTAGTTATGATACTGCTTGGAATCTTGGATACTATCACCTATTGGTCTTAACAACTTTTTAAATAGTGAAGTGAGGAAACAGAATGTTACTATATACCAGTATTTCATTGATTGTGCTTTTGACCACTTACGTTATATATTACACATACCGAAATAAACAAAGGCTTACATGCATGGCTGGCATGATGATAGCTATGACAAATGCCATGATGGCAAGTATTTCACTGGGAGCCATTCTAGGCACCTTTATACAGGATAAAGATCTAACCATACCCACTATAGTATCCGTTTCAATCGGTTTGGTTGTGGGATATATGACTGGCAGACCTGTATCTCTTATGGCTTCTATCGATGGATTAACGGCGGGCATAATGGGTGGAATGATGGGGTCCATGTTAGGTGTTATGTTACAACCAAAGTCCATTGAAGTGATGATTTATTTTATTGATATTGTGTATGTATTGGTTTTAGTTTTACTCATTCGACTAATTGATGAAGAAACAAAAACTGAGAAAAATGAATCCAATAATAGAAAACCGTTAATAGCAAATCCATTTATTTTAATTGCTCTTCTAGCATTTATGGGAATCCTTTTGATGGGAAAAGGTACTTTATTTCAAAATAATAGTGAACAGGTATCAGCTGAACCTAATGATATCAAATTCACACCAACAAGCAGCCAGATTCATGAAGTTCTGGTTAAACCAACTGAATACACTCCAAATGATATTGTATTGAAAGCAGGAACACCAGCTATAATCAACTTTAAAACAGAAGAAGTAGGGTGTACGGGTATAGTCCTATCGGAGGAACTTGGGTTTAACGTTACATTGAAGGAAAATACAAATAATTATGTTAATATCAAATCCCTAAAACCAGGAACTTACCACTATGCATGCGGAATGGGGATGTATAAAGGAACAATTACTGTAACAGATTAAAATTTTTCTTTTTAATAATGATTTAACGCTTAACAAGGAGCCAATTGCTGGCTCCTTGTTTTTTGGAAATTCTAGTGCATTTGGCAAAACTAATATGTACCTTAATACTAGTATACTTAATACTGTAGTAATATTATTTAAGTAAAGTTACTACATATATTTATCGATAGGGATCGCTTCAATATAAAATATTTAATAGACAAATACATTAAAGCTGATAATGACAGTGCTCAAAAAGTGAGGAGACAAGAAATGTTAGAAGAGTATTTCATAAGAGAATCAAGTGAAAGAGACATAAAATCAATACAAAATATTTACAATCAAGGAATTGAGGATAGAATTGCTACCTTAGAAACAGAAATAAAAGATTACGATTATATGACGGATTGGTTTGAAAAGCATAATGGTCGCTACAAGGTAATTGTTGCTGAGGATAAAGGTGAAGTAGTTGGTGGCATGCAATAAGAAAAGCATCATTAACAGTGGGAATGGTACTTTTCTTTTTGTTTTAACGAAAAAAATGATACTAATTACTCTCATATGGAATACTAGGAACTTAAAAGGAGGTTGTTATAAAAAGTGCATGACCTAGATTTACACCATATTTTTAAACTTGGTCTTATTTTAGTTATGATTGCAGCTGGGATTACCGCTATTGCAAAAAAACTCAAGCAACCTTACCCTATTGCATTAGTTATTGTTGGGGCTATTGTTGGTCTTATAAACATTCCAATATTAGATCCTTTAAAGGATTTTATTACAGAAGGTGAAGTTTTCAACTTTGTCATCATTACACTGTTCTTGCCTGCTTTATTAGGTGAAGCGGCTTTGAAATTGCCTTATTCCCATTTAAAAGAAAATAAAGAGCCCATTCTAGCACTAGCTTTTGGAGCAACTCTTTTATCCTTTCTGATTGTCGGTTTTTCTACGATATGGGTTTTAGGTTTTTCGATTCCTTCAGCATTTGTTTTTGCTGCTTTAATGAGTGCCACTGATCCTGTAAGCGTTATATCAATTTTTAAAAGTGTCGGGGTAAACAAAAGGCTGGCAACTGTTATTGAAGGAGAAAGTTTATTTAATGATGGACTTGCGGTAGTCCTTTTTAAAATTTCCGCCTTTTATTTATTAACATATCTTGAACTTGGTGTTGTTGGTGCGGGCTATGGATTATGGGAATTTATTAGGGTAATCTCACTTGGACTCATCATAGGCGGTGCACTTGGCTATGGTTTCTCAAAATTAACCAGTTATTATGATGATTACCCGTTGGAAATTATCTTTAGTATCATTCTTTTTTACGGTTCGTTCTTACTGGCTGAAGCGGTTCATGCCTCAGGTGTCATTGCTGTTGTTGTGGCTGCCCTCATTTTTGGAAATTATGGGGCGAAAATTGGAATGAGCCCGACGACGAAGTTAAATATTAATAATTTTTGGGAAGTTACTGCACTCCTAGCCAATTCAATTGTTTTTCTAATGGTAGGGTTGGAAATAACCAGGATCAACTTAGCAGACAAATGGGGATACATTTTTCCTGCCATTTTAATTGTACTTATTGCAAGAAGCATTTCCGTATATGCAAGTCTATTATTCATCAAGAATTTTCCAACCAGCTGGAAGCACATTATCAATTGGGGAGGTCTAAAGGGCTCATTATCCATTGCTCTTGTTTTAAGTCTCCCTCGTGATTTTACAGGACGGGAGGAAATCTTAATTATAGCGTTTAGTGTGGTATTATTCTCATTAATATTCCAAGGACTTTCAATAAAATCGCTTTTATCTTTCTTAGGGGTTAATAAGAAAGAAGAAGGTTTTAAGGAGTATGAAGAACTTATTGCACGGGGACATCGATTCGAATCGGCCATAACGGAAATCCACACAGTAAGAAAAAAATTGTTCATTACAGAAACAGTTTCAGAAGAGATCATTAAACAATACGAACAAGAACTATCAGCATTACAGATCAAAATAGAGAAACTTTTTGTGAAGTATCCCAGTCTAAAAGAAAACCAACAATCCATCCTACAAAAACATGCATTGTATGCACAACACGAAGCAATTGAAAAATTGATTAAAGAAGATATTATTACTAGTGAAGTTGCTGAGCAAGAACACAACCAAATTACAGACAAATTAGTAAAATTAGAAGAGTTACACTAAGCATTAAAAATTCAAGGTGTGAAAATAAATAGTATGTTAGTGTGTTACTTGGTGAAGTGCTAATTTGGCACAAATGTCGGCATTTACTATGAATAGTTAAGGGAGTCAATATTGTGGAATTGTTTAAAAGAAAAGGGAATTTAGTTAGTTTGCACCCTGCCCAAATACTAGTATTAGGTTTCGGTACTCTAATACTATTGGGCACCCTTCTTTTCATGCTGCCAATTGCTACATATGAAAAGGGACGTGGACTTAGCTTTATTGATGCATTGTTTGAAGCAACTTCTGCTGTCTGTGTTACAGGTTTGGCAGTGGTTGATACGGGGACAACCTTTACATTATTTGGTGAAATTGTTCTTCTCTGTTTGATTCAAATTGGTGGTTGGGGATTTATGACCACAGGTATATTTATGTTTATTATCTTAGGAAAAAAAATTGGACTAAAGGAACGTTTATTACTGCAAGATTCATTAAATGTATTTTCACTATCAGGAGTAGTCAACCTAGTTAAACGTATAATCCTTATTACTTTTATTGTGGAACTAATTGGTGCTACTACTTTAGCCATTCGTTGGTCATTTGAAATGCCATTGAGGAAAGCAATTTACTATGGTATATTCCACTCTATTTCAGCCTTTAATAATGCTGGGTTTGGTCTTGAGCCTGACAATATGAGTAAATGGGTAGGTGATCCGACTGTTAATATAATGATTACCCTTCTTTTCATCACTGGGGGTATTGGTTTTACTGTAATTCTCGACCTTTTTCATAAAAGATCCATTCGTAAATTATCCCTTCATTCTAAAGTTGCACTGCTTATGTCACTAATTCTTATCATTGTAGGACCTTTAATTATTTTTTTATCGGAGTATAATAATCCAGCAACTTTTGGAAGTTTGTCCTTGGGTGATAAGTTGTGGGCCTCATACTTTCAAGGTGTTGTAACACGGACTGCTGGTTTTAATACGATTGATATTGGAGCCATGAACCTTTCTTCCCTTGTTTTCATGATGGCACTGATGTTTATTGGTGCATCTTCAGGGTCTACTGGTGGTGGTATCAAAGTAACGACCTTTGCCATAATTATTTTAGCTTTTTGGACAGTAGTAACGAATCGGAACGATGTGAATATTTTTAAACGCAGAATTTCTTGGGAATTGGTAAATAAATCGTTATCGATAGTGGTAGCTGGAATGTTTTTTATCTTCCTCATCTTCTTTTTATTAACCTTTACCGAGAACGCAGATATGAGCAAACTTTTATTTGAAACAATTTCTGCCTTTGGAACAGTAGGTTTGTCTGCAAATTTCACACCTGACCTGTCACCTTTTGGAAGAATCTTAATAACCATCATGATGTTTATTGGAAGGCTCGGACCGTTAACCATGGCTTTTGCACTCTTAAATACTCGGAAAGATGCAAAGGTTAGATATGCAGAAGAAAAAATTTTAATCGGCTAGAGATTTTAAAAATTGATTCTTTCGGGGTGAATGATGAACGATGGCCAAAAAAAGTTATGCTGTAATCGGGTTAGGGAGATTTGGAACAAGTATTGCGTCGAAGTTATCTGAAGCTGGGCAGGAAGTAATGGGAATTGATATAGACAATGAACGTGTAGAAGATGGGAAATCATTGGTCACTCACGCAGTTGTACTTGATTCTACAGAAGAGGAATCACTTAAATCAGTTGGGATTCGTAATTTTGATTATGTAATCGTGGCAATAGGTAATGATATGCAAGCTAGTATCTTAACTGTCTTGCTTTTAAAAGAAATGGGAGTAAAACAGGTTATTGCAAAAGCTCTCAATAAACGCCATGGACAAGTATTAACAAAAGTTGGAGCAGATTGGGTAATACATCCTGAAAGAGACATGGGAGAGCGTGTTGCACATCAGCTTCTCTCACCAAATGTGTTGAACTATATAGAACTTTCAAGAGAATACAATATTGAGGAAATCATTATTCCCCCAAGTATGAAGGGAAAAAGTTTACGGGAGCTTGATTTACGAGCTAAATATAATGTCAATGCAATTGCGATCTTGAGTAATGAAAATTTAATTATATCTCCTTCTCCTGACCAGATTATTCAAAATGGTGATAAGCTAGTATTGATTGGACATCGAGAAGATTTAAACGATTTTGTAAATATAAATTAATTTACAAGAGAGTTCTATACCGAAAAATCGAAGCTGTCATTTTGGCAGCTTTTCTTGTTGTACTAACGGTCAGTATAGTTGAATAAGGTATTAATTTTGATACTTACTCAAAACAAAAAGGACCCCATTAGGTCCTACAATAGCCTTCTTCCACTAGCTTCTTAGCTCAATAAGAATAGCTGCCTTTGATGGCAGCACGTTCTTACCAGTAGGCTCCTAGAAAAACTGTTTAAATCATTTGCTTATGCTTAATTAGAATCTGCGTCTTCTTCTTCTCTCGATTTCAAACCGTCTTCTTCTCTCGATTTCGATTTCAATTTCAATAGGGAAAAACCGTCTCCTTCTCCTTCTCTCTATTTCGATATCGATATCAAAGGGGAAAAACCGTCTTCTTCTAAAGTCGTCACGAAAAAACCGATCTCTTCGGTCAAATCCAAAAAATGGAATCTAATTCATCCTCCTATCATTTCGGAAGTCTATATGACAACGGGACAGATGAATTTAACCTGCCCTTTGTTCCGTACAATTTAGTAACCCATAAAAGAAGCTCCTACAATGATAAGAAGAATAAACAATACAATAATTAAAGCAAATCCAAATCCTAATCCTCTTTCTTCACCCATGTATATCACCTCCATCATTTACTTAAAAAAGGCGGTTTGAACATTAACACCAACTGGAAAGTACGATAATCAACAGAATGAACAATACAATGATTAATACAAAGCTACTGCCGCCATAGCCACCATAGCCATAAAAAAGCCGAATGAAGAAAAATGGCAGAAGAACGATTAAGATAGGTTATTTCGAGGTAATAAGGAGTTTTTAAGAAAAGGGATTGTGACTGCAATTCCTTTTTTGTTATTGAGCTAAACCAGCTAATAGTTTGTCAACATTTTTCAATTAAAAGTTTAATAACCTCATGTTATACTAAAAATATTCATGCCAAATAACCTTCCGTTATGCTCTTTTTGGAAGGTTTTGTTGTATTTAGTTAGATATAGATTTTAAGCTATATCTTGGAAAGTAGATCTGCTTTTTAATAAGGCGTAAATCCAATGTAAGAGCTTATTTGTACAGGCAATGATCGCTACTCTAAAGGGTTTTCCTTCTTCTCGTTTCTTATCGTAAAACTCTCGTAGTCTTCTATTGCGTGGAATAATCTCATCAGTCGTTTTCTTTTTACGGGAATCCCGAATACCACTTTGAACAGCCATATACAAGGCGTGGCGAAGCCTACACGAGCCACGTTTGGTTATTCGGTTTACCGATGCAGTAAACTTTCCTGAAGAGTACACACTAGGATCTATTCCAGCGAATGCAACCAACCTCTTGGCACCATTAAACCGATCTATCTCTCCGATTTCAGAAATAATCGTTGCAGCGATTTTTTCTCCGATTCCAGGGATAGATTGAAGGATTTCATATTCTTCAATTTCGCTAGCGAGGGCATCTATTTCATCCGCAATATTGGATAGATGCTCTTGGTATTGAAGAACAATCTTAACCAAAATTTCAAGGTTGAAAATATGACTATCATAGAGATTGTTTTGAAAAGGATCACGAAGGGCTGCTTCTCTTAACTTCTGTGCTTTTTCCTTTGCCCATGACTCCGAACGACTCATGCATAATGAAGCTATTGTATCCGTTAACTCTTTTTCACTCACACTTAATACAGCCTTAGAAGTAGGGAACTCTAGTAAAGTAAGCAATGATACTTTCGAATATAGGCTTCCAAATACACCTCGATACTCTGGAAATACCTGATCGATTAAAGAATGAAGCTGTAACTTTGTTTTCGCTGATATTTCTGCAATACTCTCTTGTTGTCTTGTTAGATTACGAAGGTTTAAGAGTTGAACTCCACGCTTCTTGTAAGGCTCTAATTCTTCTTTATAATACAATTCACAAAGGTGATAAGCATCGATTGCATCTGTTTTTACCTTTCTTAGGCTTGAGCTCTTGGCTCTGTGTGAGATAAGAGGATTGACGATAATATAAACATATTTTTGTTCCTCTAAAAACTGAATAACGGGAATATGATAGTGCCCAGTGGATTCTAAAACGACCGAAGGTTGATGACCACCTGCTGATTTCTCAACTTCTTGAAGGAAATCTAATAAATTCCCCAAACCCTCAAGATCATGATTAATACTAAAGCTCTTACGGTATGGCTTACCTTTATCTAAAAAAGCTTGTACCTGACTTTCCCCTTTTGATACATCCAGACCAATGACTGGATTCATACTTTATCTCCTCCCTGAAATGCAATATTAGTCGGTATCCCCTAAGGCTTCTTGTAATGTCATAGGTTCGCTTGTTAAACGGGATCTATGTCCCAACCAGCCTGAAACATGTTTATACAAGTAGGGGGTGAACAGTTTAGCTAACGGGATTGAATCCCACGGGTGCGACGTTCTACCCCGACTACCGTAATCATAAGACCATATGAAAAAAGGTCAACCAGAAAAATCTGGCTAACCTTATATTACGAACGGGTGCTTTTGCGGAAGATCGGGCTGCCATTTTTGCGGCTTTTCTTATTGAAGTAACTGGCAGGTGTGCGGCCGAGCATAGGTCGTATCATATAGCGGGTGGGATTCCCGTCGAGTAAGAACTAGCCATTCGCTCGTAGCGAGTCTTGAAGGACTAAAGGTAACTTTAGTCTTTAAGCGTAGACAGTTAGGTGGCGGGCCGAAAGCCCAAGGGTTGAAGGGATTGAGCTCCATAATGTTAGAAAATCGAGAGGGCTGATGACATACCTGCGTTCAGAAAGCTACATTTTATCTTTCGTTAATGGCAAGAAGGGTAAAACCTCTCTGGGGTCAGAGACCTTGGCACGTTACACATTGATATGATACGGCAACTCGGGAGACCCTACCGGTCTTTTCTTATTTTAATAGAAGAGTATGGTCTACAAGTGATAAAAAGCGAGGAAACCAAATGCCGTGTAGGGAGTCGGATAGCAGCGTAGTACCAATGAAGTTGGGTAATGCCGATGGAGGAAAGGCTAGCTACCAGTTATCACCCTTACTAGGGACACATTTACTACACACAGAGGTAGGTATAAATAAATGGAAACAAAACTACTAAGGATAGCAGAATTAGCAAAATCTAATCCTAAAATGAAATTTACATCTCTTGCACATCTTTTAGATAAGGAAGCATTAATTCAATGCCATCTTGAACTACCCAATAAGAAGGCAACTGGGATTAACGGTACTACTAAAGAGCAATACGATGAAAGTTTAGAAGAAAACATAGAGGACTTAGTAAGTAGGCTCAAAAGCAAAAGTTATCGTCCTGTTCCAGTAAGACGAATGTATATCCCAAAGCTCAACTCAAACAAGATGAGACCATTGGGAATACCGGAACAAGAAGATAAAATTGTTCAAAAAGGCATTACGAAAATACTAAATGCCATCTATGAAAATGACTTTCTAGACTGCTCATTTGGGTTCCGTCCAAATAGAAACTGCCACGATGCACTGAAAATACTGAATCATTATATTGAGAAGAGAGCAATAAGCTATGTAGTAGATGTAGATATTAAAGGCTTCTTTGATAACGTTGACCACAAATGGATGATGGAATTCTTGAAACTCCGAATCACTGACACTAACCTACTGAGACTAATCAGCAGGTTTCTTAAAGGTGGATACATGGAGGAAGGTAAGAAATACAAGACAGACAATGGTACACCGCAAGGTGGAGTGATATCTCCGATATTAGCCAATGTCTATCTCCATTACGTTCTTGATCTATGGTTTGAAAAAGTGGTTAAGAAACAATGTAAAGGCCAGGCGTATATAGTAAGATACGCAGATGATTTTGTTTGTTGTTTTCAGAATAAAAGTGAAGCCGAGCAATTCTTTCATTCATTAAAAGCGAGATTAAAGAAATTTAACCTAGAAATAGCCGAGGATAAAACTAAAATAATTCCCTTCGGACGGTTTGCGGAGAAGAATGCAAAACGTGACGGAATTGGCAAACCGGGTACCTTCGACTTCCTTGGATTTACTCACTATTGTGGGATAAGTAAGCACGGGAAATTCCGAGTAAAGCGGAAAACGAGCAGGAAGAAAGTCCAAGGCAAACTAAAAGGAACTAAAGAATGGCTGAAGAATAATAGGAATAAAGATATTCATATGATTATGGATAGATTTAAACGCTCACTAATAGGTTACTACAACTATTATTGCATCACAGATAATACCCAAACTGTTAACAACTTTAAAGAGAAAATCGAATGCTTACTATACAAATGGCTAAACAGAAGAAGCCAAAGGAAATCCTTTACTTGGGACAAATTCAGGCTCTTTCTTAATAAATATCCACTACCTTCACCAAGAATCAAAGTGAATATTTATGATTTAAGAAAAGAAATTAGCTATATTCTGTGAATGATAATTTGGAGGAGCCGTGTGCGTTAATAGCGCAAGCACGGTTCTGTGAGGGGGAGGAACACAATCTACCGTAAGGTAGAGAGGTTCCTTTCTACTCGACTAGCTTAATAAAAAAATGTCATTATAATTTAATAATAAAAATCAGGCGTAATCTTTTACGCCTGAACATAAAATACAAAGTTTTATTCAATCTTATCCCCTACATTCTGTTTTCAATACTGCGACTTCTGCTGTAACCTCTCCATTGGCGTTAAACGTCGTATGGAGAACTGCATGTATCGTAAAATTTGGTGCAGGTCCCTTTGAAATGATATTCATGGAGAAGTTCGATGAAATTTCGGATTGCTTGTTTGCGTTCGCTACGTTAATCCTTATATCATTTAAAACATAATCGTTGTTCACACTCTTTCCATGTAAATAAAAATGAATGTTATTGTGAACAGTTCCAGATGGGGTAATATGTGATTTAACAAAGGAGCTTAATGTACCCTCAAAATCGACAAATTCTCCATTACAAGGGTTTAGAGCAGAAAAGGTGAAAGGGATTCTATCCATTCGTCATTCACCTCCTTTATAATATAGATTCACTTTCGAAATAGTATATTTAAGTTATGCAAAAGAAGTAACGGTACATGTCCCAATCTATAAACTTATTTCTCCTGTCAATAGAATCAAAAGGAGGTTCCTTCTGATTCTATTGACAGGAACTTTATTATGAAAAGCGGAAATTGCAAATTAGACCTAAAATAACATAAGCTGTAAAATAGTATCCTTTACGGGAGCCGAATGATTCCTTAGAAATATTTAAATATAAGGGGAGGAAGCCCCGGGCGATGGGATAGGAAGATGTAGGAAGCTTGTCCGTTGACTTTTACTTTTGTTTTTAGTTTCTTACGAATATATGAATATTTCAGCTATCATTTACTTAAGGGAATGCACCACCAAAAGAAAATAGTAGTATAAAATTATATAGGGGTAGTAATATTAGGGGTATTTGGGTAAGACCAAACTATTAACCGCATGGGAGAAAGACTTTTTTCTAGTTTATGCGAAAAAACAGACGAATACACAATCTCTTAAATTTTACTTGAATATAAATAATAGGGAATAAAGGTTTGTACAAGCTTTTATTCCCTATTATTTTTTACCATATATCACCAAGGAGGTGAATAATAATGTCATTCCCAATTATTCCGAACATTACTCCATTGATTTCTGTCACTACTGAGCAGACGATTCCTCTACTTTTAGCTTCCATTGCTTTGGAAGAATTTGCTCTTGCCCATATCATGAACGCTGAGGCAGAAAAGCTTCAATTTGTTCTAGGCACATTAGAAACAGAAGTTACGTTTACTCCTGCTGAGGTTTCATTAGGGGATCTTCTTGATGTGAATACTAGTGTTCGAAGTACTCTTCGTGACGTGATCAAGAAGGAAATGCTCTTGGAATTCAAATTTGAAAATGTGCTGGATTTAATCGGTTCTACTTCTTCAGGAGGTGAAGGTCCAGCATGTGGGTGTAATGCTGCTATTTTAGGTGGTCCCATTTCATGGGGACCTATGGAAATTGTGTTGGGAGGTGCATTCCTCTCTGCTACAGGTTTGCTAGATTTCAGCATTTGTCCTAACTGTTCAGCAAACGGTTCATTTTTCACTTTAACATTTATTACCTCTGGCACTCAAATTACACCAGTCGTTCTTAATATTTCTACAGCAGACATCACAAGTATTGCGTGTGACGCTACAGGAGTGACCATTAGGGGTACTGCAAATGTACTCATTGGTCTAACCGCGGAAATGGTTGATTTTACTATTAGAATTAATAATAATGGTACAGTTTCTGTAACCTTAACCAGCGGAGGAATACCTTTACTGGAAACACCAACCCTAATTCCAGTACCAGTAGCAAGTTTTTCCTTTGGAACTTGTTGATCACGTTCAATCAGGGAAAGCATTTAATTGACTGGAAAAGACTGCAAAATGCTGTCTTTTTTTAAAGTGGGGGACAAACTATGAATGAACAAGGCAACAATGAGCAAAATGAAGCCAACCAACAAAACGCCAACCCTATAAGATCATCAGATTCTCAGCCAATTGTAAAAAATCAATTCAAATCATAAAACAAGGTGGTTGCGGCTGTGGAAAACGCCGCCATTTATAAAATATGGACAAACTTAATCGCGCGCACGTAAAAAAATGAGGCGGATCATATCCGTCTCATTTTTTCATTTTACACTAAAAATTGCCTCAATAGTGGTACGATCTTATTGCTGTAATCAACGCGCAGGTTAGTACAAAAAGATGGTGCAAAGACCTCTCTATTAATAATGTTTCAAACTAAAAATGGGGAAAAAATAATTATTCATTTTTTAAGCCAAATGGGACAGCTGTCCGTCATTTAAATGAATTCAAATAAAAAAGCCAAATTTCTTATTGCAGCACCTAGAAATTTGGCTTTAGAACTTCAAGTTATAACTAAAATATATATTCTATTGAATATAGGTTGATTGCCAGAATCAATAAACACTTTGTCAGATAAGGTATCTAGTGCTTTAAGAGAAAAATAAATACCACTTTTTTTCTACGAATTGCTATATATTCATTATTCCTTCTTTAGATAATTGACTTGAATGTTGTTTTTTAATAATAATGACAAATAAGCTTGCAACTAAACAGAAAACGCCTGCCAAGAAGAAGGCCCAAGTATAAGTGTTGAAAAATTTATAGATTAGACCCCCGCCATATGCAGCTACTGCAGCACCTACCTGATGAGATGCGAAAATCCAACCGTAAATGATACCACTTTTAGTCGTCCCGAAGATTTGTCTTGAGATACTAATAGTAGGGGGAACTGTTGCAATCCAATCTAATCCATAAAAGACTGTAAAGATAACTAGCATAGTTGTGGAACCTTCATTTAATGCATAAGGAAGGAGTAGAAGAGAAGCCCCTCTTAAACCGTAGTACCAAAATAATAGCCATCGATTATCGAAACGATCTGACAGCCAGCCGGAAAGGGTTGTTCCTACTAGATTAAAAATTCCCATAAACGAAAGAAACGAAGCTGCTGCCACTAAAGGGATGCCAAAACTTATACAGTAAGAAACAAAATGGGTACCAATTAAACCGCTCGTTGAAAGCCCACAAATAAAGAAACTACCAGCTAATAACCAAAATTCTTTCACTTTTACAGCTTCTAATAAGCCATTGAAGGCTAAAACAATAGGATTTTTCTTTTCTACTTTATTCCTCTCTGGTATTTCCTTTTCAAGTCCATATGGAAGAATACCAGCATCCTTTGGTGTGTTTTTCATAAATAAAAGGATTATGATAACCATAATGGAACTAAGGATCAAAAATAACCCAATTGCCCAGCGCCACGAATAATTATCGATTAGAGCCGCTAAGACAGGAAGTAGAATTAACTGACCTGTCGCTGTACTTGCCGTTAATATTCCTACTGCAAGACCTCTTCTTTTCTCAAACCAATGATTCGCCACATATGGACTTACTACCGTTAAAAAAAGACTTGCTCCCAGTCCAATTATAACGCCCCAAATAATGATCAACTGCCATGACTGGTTCATAAATAAAGTGAGAATGATACCTGTCAGCAAAGTTATCATTGAAACGATCATCATTTTTTTTAGTCCAATCACTTCTAATAATGCTGCCATGAACGGTCCTGATATACCATATAAAAAAAGACTAATGGCAAAAGCAAGTGCAATAATCGATCGATCCCAGCCAAATTCGTTTTCTAAGGGGTCTATGAAAACCCCTTATGACGACATGACAATTCCGGCAACAATAATGGATAAAAATGTTATGGTAAGTATAACCCAGCTATAGTGTATACGTTTCAAAACTCAAGTGCCTCCGTTGTCCTCATATAATGTTTTTTTCTTAATAATAACTTGCAACTAATTATTAGTAAAATTGAAGTTTATGAAGTTATCCATTGATTTTTTTGATAGTATAAAAGTAAGAGTAAAATATAAGTAGGTGAAATAATGGAAATACGCCATTTTGTTACGTTCAATAAGGTCATTGAAACGGGTAGCTTCACACAAGCAGCAGAACATTTAGGCTACACTCAATCCACGGTGACTTCTCATATTCAGGCACTTGAAGAACATTTAGGTGGACCTCTGTTTGATCGGATGGGTCGAAAGGTAAGATTGACTGATATTGGCAAGAAGTTGTTGCCCTATACTAAAGAGATTTTAGATACCTATGGGAAAATCGAAAGCATTACCAGTGATGGAGACGATATGAGAGGGGAGTTAAAGATTGCGGCTCCGGAATCTCTAACGGTTTACCGCCTAGAACCAATATTAAGAGAATATAGAAAGAAATTTCCTCATGTACGCATCAGCTTAAGTAACGCCACCTGCGGAGATAACAAGAGATTAATTCTTAATGGTAGTGCAGATATTGCATTTGTCATGTTGCCACAGTTGCAGGATTCAGATTTAATCGTCCATTCGTTGTTAGACGAACCTATTGTCCTTGTTGGCAGCCCTGACTGTCCTCTGAATATTTTAGATAATGGCTACGAAAATCAAAAGATAAATCAGTGTTTGATCATGAATGAGAAAGAATGCAGTTACCGAACGATGTTTGAAGAATACCTTGGTGAACGGGGAATCATACCTTCCCACACAATGGAACTTTGGAGTATAGAAGCGATGAAACGGTGTGTAATGAGTGGGCTTGGTATTGCTTATTTACCTTTAATGACAGTAAATGATGAAATCAAGGCAGGAAGGTTAAAAATTATTCCCTGCGTTGGTGGTTTTAATCAGATTTTTTCCCAAGTCGCTTATCACAAAAACAAGTGGATTTCCCCTGCATTATCAATGTTTATCGATATTACTTTGAAACATGCAAGAGACTGGTCATGTGAGGAGACTACTTGTTGAGTTGAGATTGTGTAGATTTAAATATTCGTATCAAACGGAGGGAGTTCAATTAGATGGTGCAAAAACTCTCTTCTTTTATTAATGTTTCAAACTATTAAAAGTGGAATAAAAAATTTTACTAAGGTGTTAAGTTCTTTGACAGAATCATTTGAAATAATTCCTCAAGTAAGCATTAATTGACGGACGACACGAAGCCCCTTGGGAGCCTAGGATATTTTTATATAAATCTACAAAATATTGCAAAAAGACCAAATGTGTGACGTTGGTCTTTTTTCTATTATTTTTTCAACTCACGTTCAAGTCTAGCAATTTTTTGTTGAATTTTTATTAAATTTTTTTCGGTATCACGAATTTGTTGTAGAACATTGATTTCTTGTTGTTTCATCATTTCTAGTCGTTGAGGAAGAGTATCAGTCCCATCCATTGACCAATTTACAAACCCTTTAATGTCCTTTATTGGCATTCCGGTATTTTTTAAACATAGGATAATTTCCAGAAATTTAAGTGCATCTTCGTCAAAAACTCTGTCCCCTTTTTCAGTTCTTTTGAGAAAGGGGAACAGTCCTTGATTATCATAGTAGCGTAATTGCGAAATGGATAAATGATTGATTTTTGCAACTTGTCCGATCGTATAATTCATAGGATTTCCAATATGGTGTTTACCATGGAATAATCCCATTATTATTAAGGATTTTTCCATTATAATTTGTTTCGCTTAAGGCGTATTTAACAATGATTTGTGCACCTTCCGCAGGTGTTTTGCCCCCTGGGGCATTGCCATTAAGGTCGGTAGTGGTAAAACCAGGAGTAACTCCAAAAATCTCAGGACCGTTCATACCAAATTCTTTACCAAAGGCTAATGTTAAAGAATTTGCAGCGGTTTTTGATGAATTATAGCCTAATATATTTAGTTGTCCAGCATCACCATTGTCAAACATCGTTTGCGAAGCCATATCGGTAGTGACGTTTACAATTTTCCCATCCTGAGATTTTTTTACTAGTGGTAATAAGGTTTGGATCATTTGAAATGTACCAAAGAAGTTAACATCAAATTCTTGACGCAGGATTTCTATTTTTAATTCACTAGGCAATATACCGAAATCGAGTGCAATACCAGCGTTATTTATTAACAAATCTAAGTGATCCGTAACTTCAAGGATTTTATTTTTTGAGTTTTGAATTGATTGAGTGTCTGAAAGATCAACTTGAACAAATGAAACATTCGATAAGCCTAAAGATTGTACAGCTTTTTGTCCGAGTTTTTCATTTCGGGCTCCTAAAAATACGTGATAATTTTTTTCTGCTAATTGACGGACAATCTCATAGCCAATACCTTTATTAGCACCAGTTACAAAAGCGAATTTTGTCATATTTTATTTCCTCCAATATTTTATTTTGATTAGATACAATTAAAAAGATACAACCTAAACCTTAGTTGAGGTCAAGGTGATTTTTTACAAAAAATTTGGTGCCCTTAAAAGAGGATTCCAGGCTTGATTAAGATCATACTGATATCCCATAATTTCCTGGCAGAATCCTGGTCATTTGCAGCTTCAGTAGTTTCTGTTTCTTTGCAGCAAACCAGTATTATTTATTTTCAATCTTTTCAAACGTTTTTCCATGGATGGCATTTAACACAGATTCAGATGCAAGAAAATCATGTGGGAATCCCATTTCAATGTTGCTAGCTTCATTTAATTGGGTAAGATGCGTTTCTGAAAGCCGGAAAGCCAAACTTCCAAGATTGTCTTTCATTTGTTCTTCTCGTTTTGCACCAATTAGCGGAATGACGGTACCAGCTTGTTGACGGACCCAGTTTAGTGCAACTTGGGCAGGGGAAACTCCTATTTCTTTTGCGATTTCTTCCACAACTGCAGCAATCGCCCGGTTGCGTTCATTTAAGCGTGCACTTTGAGGTGATAATCTCCCTTTTTCAGATGAAGGATTACTGTATTTTCCCGTTAGTGCACCGCCAGCCATTGGTGCCCATGCAGTAACTCCAATATCTAAAGCGCGTGCCATTGGTAATAAATCTCTTTCTGGAGTCCGCTGCAACAAATTGTACTCCACTTGCAAACCGATAAACGGAGTCCAACCGCGGAGTGTGGACAGCATATTAGCTTGTGAAACAATCCAAGCAGGTGTATCCGAGACTCCTACATAAAGAATTTTTCCGGAACGAACTAAATCGTCAAGTGCACGCATCACTTCTTCGACCGGTGTCATGAAATCCCAAGCATGAAGCCAAAGTAAATCAATATAATCGGTCTGAAGCTGTTTTAAGCTCTTTTCAACAGATTGAACGAGATTTTTTCGATGGTTTCCGCCGCCATTTGGATCGTGTGGACGAGTGTTCAGTGTATATTTAGTCGCAACGACAAACTGTTCACGCTTTTCATGAATAAATTCCCCAACATATTTTTCACTTGTTCCATTCGTATAATTGACAGCCGTATCAATAAAGTTCCCACCAGCTTCAACAAAAGCATTGAAGATTTTTTTGCTTTCGTCCTTAGAAGCACCAAATCCCCAGTCTTCCCCAAACGTCATAGTACCTAAAGCTAATTCAGATACTCGTAAGCCGCTTCTTCCTAACAATTTATAATTCATTACAAGACCTCTTTTCTAATAGTTATTTTTCAGATGACATACCAGATCTTCAGCACTTTCGAGTACTTGTTCGTTCGTTAAGAAGCGCACTCCCTGTTTCGTAAAAGTGGGCAAGAACCGCATGCCCGTCAAGTTGGCTGTTGCCTGAAATGGTTTGGTTAACTCGCTTATGCTGAAGTGATTGTATCCGCCAGCTTGATATGCTTCTTCAGGTCCGCCTGTTGAAATTACTAACATAAACTCTTTGCCGCGTAATTTTGTTCCTTCTGACCCATAAGCCCAACCGTAAGTAAGAACCAAATCCTGCCATTGTTTTAACAATGCGGGTGAACTGTACCAGTAGAATGGGAATTGAAAAACGATACGATCATGCTCCAATAGAAGCTGCTGTTCTTTTTTCACATCAATCTCAAATGTTGGGTAATGTGCATGGAGATTATGGACCGTAACATTTTCTTCTTGTTGAAGACGGTTCAACCAAGTTCTATTTACCTTCGATTTTTCCAAGTTTGGATGGGCTACAATTACTAATGTTTTCATCTTGATCACCTTTCATATGTTTGTACACGTAAACAATAATCGTTAATAGGTATTACAGTGGAAGAAATACCTTTAATTAAATATCTTAATTAAGCTTTAATCAAGGATGGCTGAAGAACGTGATTTACATAAGCTTTTGCATTTTCTATAAGTTGTTGATCTGGTACATGCATTACACCATTCAGCACAAATAACGGCATAAAACGGGTACCAATGAGGTTGCTTGTTTGCTGTAAAGGAGTTGTTAAGGTCTCCATGGTAAAATGATTATAGCCAGTAGGCTGATAGGAATCTTCTGGCCCAAAGGTTGAAATCGCAAGACCTAGTTCTTTACCGTGAAGCTTGTCGCCGCCTTCGCCATAAGCCCATCCGTAGGAGAGCACTTCATCCTGCCATTGTTTTAACAAAGAAGGGGTGCTGTACCAGTAGAATGGAAATTGGAGAATAATACGGTCATGTGATTCTAATAGACTTTGTTCGTGAGCTACATTTATTTTCCCATCTGGATACGCTTGATAAAGAGTATGAATCGTAATTTCTTCGTGTTTTTTCAATTCCTGCATCCAAGTGCGGTTTATTCGAGATTGGCCTAAATTAGGGTGGGTGATAATTACAAGAGTTTTCATTAGTAATGCTCCTTTTGACTAATTCTGATTTGGTTTTACTTATTGTTTTATTCGGAGAATTTATTACATTTGTACATACAAATGTAATAATAAAAAATTTTACTTTTCTTCAAAAATAGTTTCTGTTTCAGTTTAATTTTCGAATTTCTTTGCTGTATTTAAACTAATCCCTGGTCCAGCACCGACAATTAGCAATATTTTTTCTGAATAAGTAAGCTTCCTAAATATTTGTATATACAAATGAATGGGTAAAAAAAATTACATTTCTCTTTCTAACTTATTACTCGCTTCATGAAGAGTTTTACTTAAATCTTTACTGAACTCGCGTCCCAAGATTTCGGAATAGCTGTTAAACAATTCTTTTAAAGAAACCCGAAACTGGAGGTACACCTTTTCTCCTTCCTCCGTTAAAGAAATCAGTGTTTGTTTTCCATCCATTTTTCTGGTAACCAGTTTTAATTTTTCAAGTTTATCAATAAACCTCGTACTTGTGGAAGGAGCAATAGATAACTTGTGGCATAGTTCCTTCTGTGTGATTTCTGGATGGAATTTCACAATCATAATCATGTAAAGATACGATGGAGCAAGGTCACCAAAATCAAATGTCTTTTCGGTTAATTTTGTTATATTTCGAGCAAAGCGACTAGCTGTAAAGTAAAGACAATGTATTAATACCTGTTCTTCTTCATTCATGTAATCAATCCTTTTTTTCATTTGCATATACAAATTAACACGAAATTATTCCAAGGTCAAATAAATCATATTTTCTTGTTTCCATCAGATTAGTATATATTATAAACTTTGTTCTAAAACTTAGTAAGATTACATGAAAAGTATGAAATAAATGAAAGCATTGCTATTGCGTGAAAAATGTCAAAGGAAAGACATGAAGGTAGAGAAGTTGAAACACCAAGTCCCGGTCCAGGGGAGATATTAGTTGAGGTATATGCGATGGGGTTAAATCCTGTTGATTATAAAACAGCTATTGGTGGCAATCCCAATTGGACTTATCCTCATATTTCCGAGTTTAGACGTAGCAGTTATAGTGGCAGAGATTGGTGAAGGGGGTCACCAGTGGAAAATAGGAGATCGAGTAGTCTGTCATTGAGACCTAGTTTTTTACACAGAAATAAGTCATATTTTAAACTGTATCTATATACTTTTAAAATCCCCGAGTTCAGTCTTTAATCGGGGATTTATTAAGAGTTTAATCTACTAGCGAATTGGAGAAAAGGGAGTATGAAAGTGATCGTTTTCACAAAGTATGACAGTCCTGACGTCCTCAAATAATAGCGGTCAATAAACCAATTCACCCAAAAAATGAAATCTTAGTAAAAGTAAATGCGACAACCTTGTCCATCCGAGGTGCCTTGCTCATTTTTCTATTTAGATGGAATTAATGTCACTGTTCTCAAGGAATGGTTTCGGATAACTAGATTTGGCAACGTTTATCATCGCTCGACCAACTTGTTCGGTTGTTGTAATCGAATTGAATTTTTTTAGGACTGGATAAATTGGCCCCATGAGATTATAGAAGAACTGATACAATTTTGTTTTTGATTTCACACCATGAAGTGGGAGTATCACACCTGGCCGGAACATATAAGCAGCCTTGAATGGCAGATTCAGTAAATCATTCTCTGTTTTACCTTTAACCCTCGCCCACATAATGCGACCTTTCTCCGAACTGTCTGTTCCCGTCCCTGTCACATAGACAAAGGTCATATGAGGATTTAGTTTCGCTAGTGTTTGAGCGACAGAAAGGGTGAAATCATAGGTGATTGTTCGATAACTTTCCTCGGACATTCCTACGGAAGAGACACCAAGACAGAAGAAACAAGCGTCATAACCTGTTAATTCACTTTCTATATTTGCCAAGTTCATGAAATCATCATGTTTCAGTTCACTTAGTTTCTCGTGCTGCTGCCCGGTAATACTTCTTCCAACCGTAAGAACACTTTGGACACTTTCATCGAGCAGACACTCACGCAGCACACCTTGTCCCACCATACCCGTTGCCCCAAAAAGTAGGACCTTCATATTCAGTTGCCTCCCATTTTTTACTTGAAATTTTATCGAAAATAGTTTGATTTTAATGATTGTTTTGTTCTCACTAACATCGTACAGGGATTGTCCATATATGTAAAATTTGAGGTTAGATTATCTGAAATTTTTGAGGGAATGATTACCCGGAATTAAACATATAAAAAACAATAGGGGCACAATGGGAAACCTCTAATGATATTCAATCCTTTCAAAATGAAGAGAGGAGAGGATGAAATGGAAGTCCCAAGCAATGATAAGCGCAGATATATGCCGGGCATTGATGGACTTAGAGCGGTAGCTGTCTTGGGTGTTATTCTCTACCATCTAAATATCCCTTGGTTTGAGGGTGGGTTTTCAGGTGTAACGGTTTTCTTTGTTTTGTCAGGTTACTTGATTACAGATATTCTTATTGATGAATGGAATAAAAACAATAAAATTAACTTCCTTCGCTTCATGATTCGGCGTTTTCGCAGACTGGCTCCGGCTGTATTAGTGATGATATTTATTGTAACCTTATGGGTGATGGTTACGAATCATCCTTCGTTTGAAAAATTACGTTCAGATTTTTTACCCTCCATTTTATATCTTACAAATTGGTGGTACATTTTTCATGAAGTATCCTATTTTGATAGCTTCGGTCCTGCTTCACCCTTAACGCATTTATGGTCACTGGCTATTGAGGAGCAATTTTATCTTATTTGGCCGCTGCTTATGATTCTTGGTTTACCCTTTATAAAAAGAAAAAAGTTTCGAGTTTTAGCTATCCTGGCCGGAGTCGTCATTTCTGCTTGGTTAATGGCAGTCCTCTATATACCAGGAGAGGATCCTTCTCGTGTGTATTATGGAACAGACACAAGAGCTTTTTCCCTTCTGTTAGGAGCCGCGCTTGCCTTCGTTTGGCCAAGCCAACGATTATCTAAAACATTACCAAGGCATGCTAGTTTCGTTCTTGAAATAGCAGGAATAACAGGATTGTTGCTGATTGTCTCACTATTTGTAATCACATCGCAATTTGACCCGTTTCATTATCAGGGGGGCATGCTTCTTTTATCTATAATTACCATTTTAGTAGTAGCGGCATTAGCTCATCCTGCTAGTAAGCTGGCAAAATGGCTCAGTGTAAAGCCGCTCCAATGGATAGGGATTCGTTCGTATGGTATTTATTTATGGCATTATCCGATTATTATCTTAACAACACCGATTGTTTATACAGATGGATTAAACTTCTGGAGAATAACCTTACAGATAGTTTCTACATTGTTTATTTCAGAGTTATCCTATCGATTTGTGGAAGTACCGATACGGTCGGGGAAGTTAAAATCGTTTCTAATAGGATTCAAAGATCTGCCAAATAATCAGAAAAGGCTTGTCATAGCAAGCTGTGCTGTATTCATTGCCTCATTAGTAGGAATAGGCGTCGTATTTGCTTCGAAAACTACCGTCGTGGTTACGAATCAAGAAGCGTTAACTGTAGAAGCATTTAATGAGATAGATTTTAACGAGGAACCAGCCAAAGAGCCAGAACTTGAAGAGGATATCACGAAACCAGACCCTCATGTGAAGACTATTACTGTAATTGGGGATTCCATTCTTCATGATGTCGCACCATACTTTAAAAATCATTACCCCGAAGCGACGATTGATTACCGTGTCGGCCGGCAAATGTCAGAGGTGCCAGAGGTGATTAAGATGCAAGAGGGCAGTGGGCAATTAGGGGAATATGTGATTATTCAGCTTGGGACCAATGGATCTTTTGTCAAATCGGACTTAATAAATATAATCAAAAGTCTGGGCAATAGAAAAGTTTACTTAGTAAATTGCCGAGTACCTAGGCCCTGGGAAACGAACGTGAACCAAACATTAGAAGAAGTCGTTAAAAGTGTGCCTCATACCGTTCTGATAGATTGGTATAGTGCCAGTGCGGGTCATCCGGAATATTTTGCAAATGATGGTGTTCATTTAACAAAAATAGGGGGCGAAACATACGCCAACCTATTAGTGGAACATATCAAGGAGTAACTATATTGCCTGAATGAAAAATCACATTTCATGAAGTAGAACCTCAGATAGGGAACTGAGGTTCTATTATTGTTGCTGTTTGGCCAACTTTAGGTTTTTTTATTATTTTGTAATTCGCTCGAATAATGTCGAATTTTGTAATTTTATATTTCGTTTTATTTCCATATAATTGGAAATTATAATAAACACTTCCATTTTACGGGATTAACCATCACAGAAACAAAGGAGAGTTTCATGAGGAATCTTGCTGCTTTATTTTCCATGCTCATGCCTGGATTTGGTCAACTCTATAATCGACAATTTCTAAAGAGTGTATTTCTTCTCTTCGTCGAACATTATGATAATGTTTATGGAAGAATCAACACTGCGATTCATCTTGATTTTAACGGCTTCCACCAAAAAGCATTAGAGGCGGCCAATTTTCAGTATGTGTTATTTTATCCGGGATTTTATGCCTATACGGTTTGGGATGCCTGGTATTTTGCAAAGCCAAATGCAGACAAAACAAAATCCGCCATCCCTTTTTTGATTGGTGGCTTTCTTGGAGAATTTGGTGCCATTTTTGCAAGTCGATTATACATTCCCACTCTAGCGGTGGGCCTATTAATGATAGTGCCGATGATTATTGGAATGATTATTTTTCGAAATCAATGATAAAGGCTTTACCTGTTCGACTGGTAAAGCAGAACAGCTTACGAAGATTCGGATAAAGTGGGATCATCTTTGCTATTCATTTTTACATAATCTAAATGGCTAAGTTCTGTGGGCAAGGTGATTGTTACAGTTGTAGCGATGTTTGGCACACTTTTTATTTCAAATTTCCCATTGTGATTTTGAATAATTTTCTTGCTCACCATTAGCCCCAAACCGGTTCCCTCTGTTTTTGTTGTATAAAAGGGGGTACCTAATCGTTGTAGATTTTCCCTCGATATCCCCACACCGTTATCAATCACCGAAATGACAAGATTCGTATCTTGTTGTTCCATCCTAATCTGAATTTTTCCTCCTTGCGGCATGGCTTCTATTGAATTCTTGATCAGATTGGCTATAACTTGCTTAATTTGATTTTCTTCGCATTTAATTAAAAATCTCTCTCCCATAAATTCCGGAATGATTTCAATATTATTTATGATTGCCTGTGTATTTAAGAGGGTAATCACATTTTTAATACTTTGTGAGATATCCGTTAAGGAATATTGAACTATATGTGGTTTTGAAAGGACCATAAACTCACTTACGATAAAATTGATCCTATTTATTTCATCAATCATAATCTTGGAATATCGTTTATTGGCTTCGGGATCGGTATTTTCATTCATCATCTGCGTAAACCCTTTTAATGTCGTTAAAGGATTTCTAATTTCATGGGCTACACCAGCTGCAAGTTCTCCAACCAGTGATAGCTTTTCAGATTCTCTAAGCTTCTTCTCATGATGATTTAAATCCTTCATTTGAGCAATTAGCTTTTTATCTAAGAAGGCACTAGATAATAACATAATCAGCACGACAATAATTGCAGGAACACTGATAAAAGAACTCAAGGTACTGGAACTAACGGAGTAATAGGCAGCTGAAGTTTTGAGAGATGGTTCAAAGTGAAGATTCGTTCCCCACATCCCAATGTAATGCATTCCAGCGATTCCGATGCCCATTAGCATACTGCTCAATACCCGGCAATGGAAATTCATCGAACGGTGATGATTAAAAAAGAAAAGTACCCATAAAGAACCGAACGCAGCAGTGAAAGCAATACATAACGACAATAGCACGATTGCTGTGTTATAGGTGATGGAGAAGTTTAGATGCATTGCCTCCATACCTAAATAGTGCATACCAACGATTCCTCCACCCATTAAAAGACTAGATAAAAGGAGTCTAACATGATTCATTTTCATCATACAGAAGGCGAGCCCAGTGCCTGCAATGGAAATTAGAAGTGAAAGCAATACCATCCTAGCATCATACTCACTATGAATTGGCAAATCCATCGCAAGCATACCAACAAAGTGCATGGTCCAAATCCCAATTCCCATTGCAATCGCACAACCTAATAACCATAGATTATATTTGAAATTTTTAAAAATAATCATTTTCCAGCGGAGATCTAACGCTATGTATGAAAAAAGAATGCCAAGCAGTATGGAAAAAACGAACCAGTAATCATTATAGGTCCAGGTCATATTATGCTCCATCGGTAACACTTCCAAATCGTTTATATTTCTACCATGATTCACATCCAAGCAGTATATTATAACGAATTAACAAAAAACGGTATATTATACCACAAAGCTATAAAACCTTAACCGAACTATACTTTAGTATAAAAGGTCCATATGAAGCCTTTATTTTAAAAGTGTTCAAAAAACAGCAAAGCCATTCTCAATGGAGAATGGCTCTTGGTATGTTATCTCTAAAAATGTCTAAGAGTACGATACGACTCTGTTACCTGCTAGGTTATTTTTTTTCAACTTTTACTAACCCTTTTCCAACATTATCTTTCTCAAAATAACATATGACCACATCACCGACTTGTATTTTCTCACTAGAGTCGATGCTTTCAGCAGAAAAGACAATCTTAGTTCCATCATCACTTTGCCCGTAATATTGATCCTCTTTCATTTGGCTGATTTTGTATTCTACTGTTTTGTATTCAGAATTTTCATTGTCTAAATTGGTAACAGGAGTACTAGTTTGTGATTTTATGATAACTAACACAAGTAATATAGATAAGAGTATTCCGAGGATGATTGTTTTTTTGAACATTGGACGAACCTCCCATTAAGTATTTTAAGAGATGTTAGAAGAAAGTAAATCCTACTATTTTCCTTTGGTCTTTCTACCTATATCAAATCATTTGCAAAGGAATAGTGAAATACGAATAGTGATTTTTTATGATAACGCTTAAAAGGCGAACGATTTAAGAAGTATGACACCTAATTATATATTAATATCCGAATGATTATAAAATTTATTTGTTAATTGTTCATCTCTTATTGATTAACGATTATGAAGTTGTTATACTATTCTAAACGATAAGCTATTGTAATATATCTAAATATTCTCTATAATTCTTATTATTAGAATTTATGGGGCAGGGGAATTCATTAAGAGATACATAGGAACACACCTTAATGTTCCTTTGCACCGGAGAGTGTATACAATTGGGAGGGGTACATCTATGAAAAATCTATTGAAAAAGTGGAATCAAATTAGTCTGGTAAAACAAATATCTATTGGTTTATTAATTGGTATTATCCTGGCTGTCGCGATTCCAGAAGTGGCAAAACCAATTGTCATTTTAGGATCATTATTTGTAGGTGCTTTAAAAGCTATTGCACCTGTACTGGTACTCTTCCTAGTAATGTCTGCTATTGCTCAGCATAAGAGTGGGAAGCAAACGAATATGAAATCGATTATTTCTCTCTATCTTTTAGGAACGTTCTTAGCTGGATTAATTGCTGTCATTGTAAGTTTTATTTTTCCTGTAAGTATCAACCTTACAAAGGGTGCTGAAGATTTGGCAGCTCCAGGCGGTGTGGTGGAAGTTCTCAAAGCATTGCTGCTGAATGTAGTTGATAATCCTGTTAATGCCATTGCAAATGCAAATTATATTGGTATTTTAGCTTGGGCGATCATCCTAGGTTTGGCTTTAAAAAATGCTCCTGATACAACGAAAACAATGATTTCTAATTTTTCAGATGCTGTTTCCAAAATGGTTACATGGGTAATCAAGCTTGCTCCATTAGGAATTATGGGTCTAGTTATTGATTCGATTACAACAAACGGACTCGAGTCTTTATTAAGCTATGGGAAATTACTTGTCGTTCTGATTGGATGTATGCTATTTGTGGCTTTGGTTGTCAATCCACTCATGGTTTGGGTGAACTTACGTCAGAATCCATACCCACTTGTATTCACGTGTATCAAGGAAAGCGGTATTACAGCATTCTTTACACGTAGCTCCGCTGCCAACATACCGGTTAATTTGAAACTATGTGAAAAACTAGGGTTAGATAAAGATACTTATTCAGTATCGATTCCATTAGGTGCAACTGTTAATATGGCTGGTGCAGCTGTTACGATTTCTGTACTGACACTTGCCGCCGTTCATACACTTGGCATTCATGTGGACATCCCAACAGCTATTATCCTTAGCGTGGTGTCAGCTATTTGTGCATGTGGCGCTTCAGGCGTTGCAGGTGGATCACTTTTATTAATTCCGTTGGCATGCAGCTTATTCGGAATCCCTAATGATGTTGCGATGCAGGTAGTTGGAGTAGGCTTTATCATCGGTGTTTTACAAGACTCCTTTGAAACAGCACTTAACTCATCAACAGACGTTCTTTTCACAGCAACAGCAGATTATAAGAAGCAGTTAAAAGAAGGTAAAAAAGTAGATATCAAGGAAGTAGCATAATAATTATCCCTTTTGTGTAGACAGGCATGCGCCGTCACACAGAAGGGATTTTTTTAAAGAAATCTTATAAATCTTTAACTTTAATACCTATTGAATTAGGTGGGACACTACGTATTATGTGATATCAACTCGTTATCTAGATTTTTCCAATCCTTTATAAAGGATCCTTGTGAAAATAAGCGAAAGAATGGAACCTACTAATAAAAGTGTCATATCCCACTGGGCGTCCCATATGTCTCCCTGCATGCCTAAAAAATCTTTTGTGACTTTCCCTTCTTTCCCTATTTTTGTACTTGCCCACTCAATAATCTCATAGAAAGCACCGATTGCTAGTGTGATACAAAGAGCAATAAAATTTGTCGTTTTACTTTTCAATAAAACTGTTTTCCTTAATAATATCTCTATTATAACTATGACCATAAGCCCCTTAAGAAAATGACCAAACCGATCATAGTGGTTTCTTTGTAAATCAAAATAATCTTTGATCCATGTAAAGAGAGGAACTTTGGAGTAAGAATAATGCCCTCCAATAAACGTTAAAATGACAAGAAGGGTAATAATGACATAGGAAACCGTGGTAAGGCGAAACTGATTGTATCTTGATATCAAGAATACTAAAACTAATACTGAAGGTAAAACCTCCATCAACAAAACCTTATAACCTTCCTCAGGTTTAATTAGGGCCCAAATAATAACAAGCATAACAACAAATAACAAGAAAAAATGTATCGAACTTCCGTTTTTACGTGACACTCAAATCACTCCATCAGAAAACAAGATGTACTTAGTATTTGTTAAACTTTTATAAAATATAGAAGACTTTGGTTTTAAACGTTCTTTAAAATCGTAAAACGTCATTTACATACACCACGTTGAACCATACCATAAGTGAACGAGGCTTTTTTGCCAAATACTTCTCCTTAAGGTTGGGGAGGCTAGAACAGAATAAGTTTTCTTAACGGAAATAGAAGTGATAAGAATGGTTTTGTCACAAATGTAAAGTAAATGGATTGATAATTGGGGGATCAGGTTAAGCACCCTATCTGATAAATAGACGGAGAAATTCCGCTTAGTTAGTAAATAAAATAAAAATAGCCTAAATAGACGGAGAAAATCCGCCTATTGACTCGAAAAACGTGAAAATGGAGGATTTTGCGTGGCATAGACGGAAAACCTCCGCTTATATACCCCCCAAACGAGCTTCACTCTGTATCTAACCGGAAAATCTCCGCTTATTTTCCCTTCGTTGGTTACATAGTTGAGGACAAGACTTCTTATTTAAATGAAAGTGAGACGGGCCTTTTAAAGCTGATCTTTTTATTATTTCAAAGAAATCCAAGAGAACCTCATTTTGATTCGCTGCGGTGAACCATACCATAAGTGAATGAGTTAACCTCGATATAAATGTATAGGAGCATATGCTCCTACCTTCGTAAAACATTCGGTTTATCTTTTAAGCTTAAGAGGTAAATTGATTGACTTTACTAAAATGTGAGTGTAAAGTGAAAATTAAATTAATAGGTAGACCACTAGGGGAGCCGTTTTATGGCTGAGACAAGAGTTATCTTGGACCCTTTGAACCTGATCTAGTTCATACTAGCGTAGGAAAGTGGAGTCTGTGTTTGGATATATAACTATTCAGCCGCTCCATTTATGGGGCGGTTTTTTCGTGTTTGAAATGTCAACCACCCTCTAGTGTCTGCCCTGTTAAAACCAATAAGGGGGAAAATAGTATGAGTTTTTCAGCAGAATTAAGAAAAGAAGCAAATCCTATCTTTCAAGCGATTTTTAAACATCCTTTTGTTCAGGGAATTGCCAAGGGGGAATTAACAAGCGAACAATTGATTCATTATGTAAAACAGGACTTTGAATATTTGAATTCCTTTATACGAATCTATGGAATCGCAGTTTCTAAGTGTGAGAGTCGTGAAGATATGGAGATGTTTAATCAACAGATTTCATTTATTTTAAAAAGCGAAATCCATCCTCATAATAACTTTTGCCAAGTTGCAGGTGTTCCTTACGAGGAATTACATGGATTTCCACTTTCGCCATCTGCACATCAATATATTCGTCATATGCTTACTGTCGCACACGAAGGATCTTTAGGAGAAATCTTAGCGGTGTTATTGCCGTGTCCGTGGACGTATTGGGAAATTGGGAAAAGATTATTGACTGAGGTGAATCCAGAGCCTTCTCATCCTTTTTATGAATGGATCAGCTTTTATGGTACTATTACCGATTCGATTACAACTAAGTTTTGTGCCCGACTAGATGAATGGGCAGAGGGAGCAACTGAGAGAGAAAAGGAAAAGATGAAGGAACATTTCATAATCAGTTGTCAGCTTGAATATAAGTTTTGGGATATGGCGTATAAACTCGAAGAATGGCCAGTAAGGGTTTAATAGATTTAGAGGAACTCTACAAAAGTTACATAAGAAGGAGGAACTGTAATGAATAGCAGCGATTTAGGTTCAATTTTACAAAGAGTAAGAGAGGAAAATCCGCTCGTACATAATATTACCAATGTGGTGGTCACTAATTTCACTGCAAATGGACTCTTATCCCTTGGGGCATCCCCTGTTATGGCCTATGCTCCAGAAGAGGTGGCAGACATGGTACGAATTTCTCGTGCTCTCGTCCTTAACATCGGTACCTTAAGCAGGGAAGTGGTCGACTCGATGATTTTGGCTGGAAAAACAGCTAATGAGCTTGGAATTCCAGTTATATTCGACCCTGTTGGAGCAGGTGCAACCCCATTCCGAACAGAAATGGCACAAAAGGTGATGGAAGAAGTGAAGATCTCCGTTCTTAGAGGAAATGCTGCTGAAGTTGCCAATGTGATTGGAGAGAAGTGGGAAATCAAGGGCGTTGATGCCGGGTTACAACAAGGGAATAGTATGGAATTGGCTATAACTGCTGCACAAAAGCTCCATACCATTGTGGTGATTACCGGGAAAGACGATGTGCTGACAGATGGAGAGACGACCTATTTAGTTTCTAATGGACATCCACTGTTAACAAAAGTGACCGGAACCGGCTGCCTATTAACCTCTGTAATCGGAGCATTTGCAGGGGTGGAAAAGAACCTGTTACTCGCTGGATTATCTGCTTTAACCTATTATGGCATTGCAGCGGAAAAATCATTCGAAAAGGTGGGCAATACAGGGCCAGGCAGTTTCCAAATCGAATTCATAAATCAACTTGCTCTTGTATCATCAGAGGATCTCCATCAATTAGCGTTATTCAGCCAAGTATAAGGAGTGAGCACCATGAAAAAAGTATTAACGATTGCTGGTTCAGACAGCGGCGGCGGTGCAGGAATTCAGGCTGATTTAAAGACCTTTCAGGAGTTAGAGGTATTCGGTATGTCAGCTTTAACAGCTGTAACAGCTCAAAATACACTAGGAGTTCAAGCTGTATTTCCGATGACTGTTGAAGCAGTATGCAGACAAATTGAAGCAATCGGCGAAGATATTGGTACAGACGCCCTGAAAACAGGAATGCTGTTTAATGCAGAAATCATTAAAGCCGTTTCTGAAAAAATAGAATACTACAAATGGAAAAATGTAGTGGTCGATCCCGTTATGATTGCAAAAGGCGGAGCATCCTTGCTCCAAATCGAAGCCATTTCGGCGATGAAAGAATATTTGTTACCCCTAGCCATGGTCATTACACCAAATATTCCTGAGGCAGAGGTTTTGACGGGTATGTCAATTCGAACCGATACTGATAAACAGGAAGCCGCGAAACGCCTTTATGATTTAGGCGTTAAGAATGTAGTCATAAAAGGCGGTCATGATGAAAATCAAAATGAGTCGATCGATTTATTGTTTGATGGGAACGCATTTATGACCTTTTCGAGCAAAAGAGTCCAGACAAAGAACACGCATGGAACCGGCTGTACGTTTTCAGCAGCTGTTACAGCGGAACTTGCCAAAGGTTTACCTGTGAATGAAGCGGTATCAAAAGCAAAGAATTTTATCCAAGCTGCGATTGAAGATCAATTCCAGATTGGTCAGGGGCATGGTCCAACCAATCACTGGGCATATCGAAAGAGAAATGAACGGAAAAGGTAGGGAATCAGCATGACCATTCTCAATACGGAGAGTTTGAGAGATTCATTGAAGGTCTATTTTATCATGGGCAGTCCGAACTGCAGGGTGCATCCTGCCCAAGTGTTGAGGGAAGCCATTGAAGGCGGAATTACCCTTTTTCAATACCGTGAGAAGGGAACCGGAGCTTTTACGGGGGATAAAAAGGTTGAATTGGCCAAAGAACTCCAACAAATATGCCGAGAGCATCAAATTCCTTTCATCGTCAATGATGATATCGAATTAGCGATCGCCCTCAATGCGGACGGAGTTCATATTGGGCAGGAGGATGAACCTGTCAAGGATGTAAGAAAGAAGATTGGCGATAAAATTATTGGTGTTTCTGTACATAGTTACGAAGAAGCGATGGTCGCGGTTGATGGGGGAGCCGATTATTTTGGGATTGGGCCTGTTTTTCCAACAAAGACAAAAGAAGACGCCAAACCCTCAAATGGTACAAAGCTTATCAAGGTATTGAGAGAGAGAGGCTTAAGCATTCCGGTTGTTGGAATTGGCGGAATTACCTCTGACAATGCTGGGACTGTTATTCAAGCAGGAGCTGACGGTGTTTCGGTTATTACCGCAATCAGCCATGCTAATTGTGTTACAAAAGCCGCTAAGGAGTTAAGAAAAAGTGTCTTTTAGATTTGTGAAATCCTTTAGAAAGGGGAGGGAGTTTTTTTATGAGAAATACGCATAAACTCACATTGACAGCGATGATGATTGCGATTGGTGCACTCACAAGTAATCTATTGTTTATTCCAATTGGAGTCACAAAGGTTTTTCCGATACAGCATTTCTTAAATGTTTTATCTGCCGTAGTGTTAGGGCCGTTTTATGCAGTTGCACAGGCTTTATGTGTCTCAATCTTACGGAATATCATGGGAACTGGTTCAGTGTTTGCTTTTCCAGGAAGTATGGTTGGGGCCTTATTGGCTGGGCTGCTTTTTATGAAAACAAAAAAAATCTATATGGCTTTTACAGGTGAGGTAATTGGAACCGGTATTATTGGAGCGATTCTTTGCTATCCAATTGCGACCCTACTACTTGGTCAAAAAGCAGCGTTATTTGGATTTATTCCGTTATTCATATTTAGCTCGATCGCAGGTGCATTGATTGGCGCAATCATTCTCTCAATCTTTTTTAAGAAAAAAGTGGCATTGTTTTATAGTTAAATTATTTTCAAATACACATTGACTAATAATATTATTATGTTAACTGATTGATAATCCCTTTTGTGTAGACAGGTAGGCACCGGTCTCACAGAGGGATTTTTTTAAAAATTGGAACAAAGTTGTCACTATCTAGATACCACAAATAAAAATAACAGACGTATAATAATAGTAGGAAATAAAGTTTTTATTCTTGAGAGGATGAGAAGAATGTTAACGGATTATTCAAGAATCGTAGTAGCATATGACCATTCTGATTTAAGTAAAAAGGCTTTGAAAATGGCAATGAATCTAGCAAAACTAGATAACCAAATTGAATTATTAGTTTTTATGGTCATGCAGCCTGCAAGACCCATCGTTTACTCATATGGCTATGCATTTGAGGCAATCCAGGACTCTCAACGTGAGGAAGTTAATGCCATACGTAAAGAAATTGAGGAAGAAATTCAGTCGCTGCCAAATAAAACAAGATCTGTGGTCATGGAAGGTAATCCAGGAGTCATGATTGTTGAGTTTGTGAAGCAAAATGATGCTGACCTTGTTGTAATGGGTAGCAGAGGATTAAGCGGACTGAAGGAGCTATTCTTAGGTAGCGTCAGCCATTATGTCGTTCAAAAGGCACCATGCCCAGTGTTTATTGTAAAATAAATCTCTATTATAAAAGAAAAGCTTGTAGAAAAGTCGCTAAAGACCATTCTACAAGCTTTTTTTATTGAGTACAGTAGAAATAAAATCCTTGTAGCTTTCTAAATGAAAATCAGCTTCGATGTTCTGATTTTGGAAGGCCACGGTTTTAATCCCTAATTTTCTGGCTGGAAGTAAATCCAATTCTCTATCACCAATGACTAAATCAATTTGATCATTTTTCAGAACATATTCATAAGAAGAAGGATGGGGTTTTCTGTCAAATCCTTGTTCTTCAACAGATACAATTTCTTTAAAGTAGTGGGTTAAATGATATTTCTCAAGAAGATACATCGTAGATTCCATATCGCGATGCGTCACAATAATATTGTTATCAACGGTTGATAAAACTTCCTCTAAGTGCTCAAAAGGCTTACTGTATTCTTTGGAGTACTGTTTATCAATCCGTTTATACTCTGCGCGCTTGTCCTCATCAATCCCATATTGTTTAAATGCTGTTAAGGAATCAATCTTTAGCCATTTTAAGACTTCAACATGATCAAGGTCTTGCTGACTTAATTCTATAAAACCTTTAACCAGTGCCGGATATGTATCAAAAAGTGTACCATCAAAATCCCATAATATGTTCAAGTTCATCCCTCATTTCATTTGTTTAGTCTAAACACTATCAAAAATATTACTTTATCATGATTTTATCGATATTACCATTGTTCTTCATTGAATCGAATATCTATTAATAGTGTCATATCCTTCTGTGCTTTTTTGCTTGTGTTAGGCAACGATAAATATATAAACCTGATTATCCATATATATAGTAAGATAAAATATTAAAGAAACATATTGACAGACAATTCTTAATAGATTAACATTTAAAATGTAATCGATTTCAGTTACTATTTAATAATGTTTAATAAACGTGAAAAGTCTATAGAATCATAATAGATATTATCATAATTTGGTGCCCGGATACCTTGGCTAAGAGTAGCGCTCTGCTATTAAAATTTGTTAATAGTGGAGCGCTGACCTTAGCAAAAAAATGTAATCGATTACAAAAAGTCGGCTAGACAACTATTATCATGTCTAGAATTACATTGGAGAAGAAAATAGAAGTAGAAGGGAGGATTAAAAAAAACAGGAGTTCGTACATGTATTTTAGGAAATTAAACAATGAGGAGGAGTACAAAGCTATGAAAAAAATATTAGGTATTTTAATCTCAACAGTTTTATTAACAACCCTAATCGTAAGTACGATTTTCCCAGAGGCGCCTTCAGCAGCACAAAACAATTCAAAGGTACGTCTTGCATTAGTGGGTGGTTGGCATGTGCATACGAGTATGTTTATTGAAAAAATAGCTAAACTTTCGGCTGGTAAAGTGGAGTGGGTAGCGGTTTATGACCATGATGCTGAACGTGGTAAGAAATTTGCAGATATGCTGGGTGTTCCTTATGAAGCTGATTATCAAAAAATCCTGGATAATGAGAACATAGATGCTGTTATGATTGAAGCAGAAACTAGTTTACACAAAGATCTAATAATCCGCGCTGCAAATGCGAAAAAGCACGTTTTCACTGACAAAGTATTAACCCCTACTGTGAAAGATGGATTAAGTGTAAAAAAGGCAATTGAAGAAAACGGTGTAAAACTTGTCGTTTCACATGAATCATTGCCGATTGGTTCCTATCAATATGCAAAGAAATTGGTTGACGATGGCAGTCTTGGTGATATTGTTGCCATTAACTTTAGGCGTGCACATGGCATGGCTAAAACAGATCGTCTGCCTGAAAGCTGGTATGACAAAGAAGTGGCAGGAGGCGGGGCTTTAATTGACCTAGGTGTACATGGTATGTCTATGCTTACATATCTTGCTGGAACCCCTACGAAAGTGTCATCTTTTATGAAAAACTGGACAAATAGAGAAGTTGAAGATAGTGCAACCATTATGCTAGAGTTTGAAAATAATGCTATAGGTACAGCTCATACTAATATGGTTACAAGCATAATGGAAAATTCATTAGAAGTAATCGGAACAGATGGGATTCTAGTAGTTTTAGGTGTGGAAGGTAAGGAATCTGTTTATCTGAATTCTAAACATGTTTCTGGGATGGAAGCAGGAATGAATTTAATTGATCCGTCTGTGTATGGATCAGATGGCACCGTTCCAATAAACTTATTTATTGATTTTGTACTAGATGAGTCCAATAAGGATCAGTATTTACCAGGATTTGATATTGATACTGCACTAACGGTTGTTGGTATTGCTGAAGCTGCATATAAGTCTGCCAAAATTGGTGGAAGCGCAGTGAAATTTAAAAAAACTTGGTAATGCTAGATTAATAGCAGGTTTGTACCCAACTTTAATCTTTGATTGAAGTTGGGTTTTTAAATTTTTATACATCCTGTAACTTTTAGACCTCATTGGCAAATCAATCCCTCTATTTTTTCCTTCCTACATTTCCTACAATAGAAATCAAAAAAACAAAATAGGGACAAACTTAAATTACGGTATGTTAATATTTAATTGCTTTAAAGATTTAAAAAATATGTGTAAGATGGATAAGTATAGAGAAAATTCAAAATATGACGAAGTAGTTAATAAAGGGAAGTGTACATAATATGCTGAAAATCTGGAATATTGAGAAAATCATTGAAGATACATTAAATAAGCACCATTTAAATATTGACTATGAAATTAATAATAAACTACCTGTACCTATGAGTTATAACGTTTCAACAAATACGATTAAATTTAATTACCTTCAAGTTAACGGTTATATTACCAAAATTAGAATGAAAGAGACAGATGAAAATCTTGTAAAAATCATTCTGTATCATGTAATTGGTTATTACTTGGATTTTAAGAAAAATAAACATGATTTAAGGACTTTCAAGTATGGTGAAGATGATGAAATAGCAAAGTTAAAAACTCAAATTGAGATGAATGCTTGGATTTATGGGAGAACATTGGTCCCGGACGTACTCCTACAGTCTTTTGATCTGGTAAGAGAATTAGATAAAAAATTAATAAACGGTCAATTAACGAACATTTAATAAATAGCTAGACTTAGAATTTAATCGTACATACAAGAAAGAAGGGGTTTTATGGTGGATCAGTTCCCAACGCTAACGAAAATTTCGGAGGACATTTATCAACTTGTCGTTCGGTATCCGTTTGGAATGTATGAAATGAACAGCTTCTTGTTTAAAGGAGATAACGGCTTTACGATTGTTGACACTGGTAGTGAAGCGAAAGAATCTATCGATATTTGGGAGAAAACTTTAGGTTCGGGCATGAAAATTGAGAAATTAGTCTTAACCCATGCTCATCCAGATCATATTGGACTAGCTAGATGGTTTCAACAACAGCATCATGTTCCTGTCTTTATTTCAAGTTTAGGATTTAAAGAAATTCAGAGTAAGCGAAACAATGCTAATCAAAATTGGATTCTCAACTTATTAAAGACACATGGTGGCCCTGAAATCCCTCGGAATATGGGGAATTTAGAAGAAGGTGCTTATGAATTTGAACCTGATGGACTTTTTGAAAACCAGCAAACGATCAAGCTCGGGAACGAAATGTATGAAACTATTTGGACACCAGGGCATTCTTCGGATCATTTCTGTTTTTATAATCATAATCAACAGGTGATGATCACTGGGGACCATATTTTAGCGGGACTTTCTCCCATCATTGCTCTTTGGTCAGAAAACGACCTGAATCCAATAAAAGATAACATTGCCTCTTTGGAAAAATTAAAAGCGTATCCTGCCAAAATAGCGCTCCCAGGTCATGGAGAACTCATTTACAACTTGAATGATCGGATAGACGACATGATCACAGGTCACAAACATCGTTTGGAACAGATTTTACAATGTGTTGGGGACGAAGAAAAAACATCATGGCAGGTTTGTCAGGAAATATATGGTCTACTACCTAGTACCAAATTTTTTGCTCCATTTTTGGCAACCATTACTCGACTCATTTACCTTGAAAAGAATGATGAGGTATATAGTGAGCTAAGGGACGGTAAATTGTTTTTTCGTTCTATTGTTAAAAAACGATAAATGATTCGAAATGATTAGGTGCTAGTAACATTATTATGGTGACTGATTGAAAAACCCTTTTGTGTAAACAGTTAGAACTGTCTACACAAAAGGGTTTTTTTTTTGGAAAAAGATTTATTCCTTTTCGGAAAAATGATTAAAGATAGAATATACGAATGGATTTTTCAACGAAACCTTTAAAAATAGGCTTTTGTATTAGTAGCAATACCCACCCAATGTACATATTTTGTTGGGGAAGGTTTTTAAAAAGCAGGGTATTTATCTACTTTCAAGTTTGTTCTGTTCTAATTTCAAGTTGCTGCTGCCCTTGTTTAAATATATAAGGAGGTAATGAAAATGAATGATTTCCAAAGTCAACTCCAGGGGTTAAGTCTTGGAGATTTCCAAGCGACCCAGGCAGTTCCGTATGACCCGAGCATGTACTATAATGACCCAGCTCGATTTGGTGGTTTTGGCGGTGTTGGTGGTATTGGTGGTATTGGCGGTATTGGCGGTATTGGCCGATGTTTTAGTTGCTTTAGCTGTTTTAACTGCTTTAATTGTTTCAATTGCTTTAATTGTTTTAACTGCGGAGGCCATCGTTGTGGAGGCCATCGTTGCGGCGGTCATCGCTGTGGAGGACACAATTGCGGAGGCGGTCATCGCTGTGGTGGCGGAGGCCATCGTTGCGGCGGTTGATGGTTTTCAATCTCTAACGAAAACTCCGATTGCATATGAAGAGGTGAAGGGCCCCTACAACATTGTAGGGGCTTTTCACTACAACAATTAACATAAGGGACAAATTACGATACATAGGATGATAGTGATGATAAATATGAGAAAAAGCTTCGGCTAAGGAGGAAACCAATGACGAATATGAACCCTTCTATGCGTCTGAAAGTGAAAAGGGACACGTTTTTTCTCCCTGATCCAAACAATGGTGTGTTTTTTCGGAACAATGTAAGCTCGTTCCGTATGGAAGGCAGTATGATCGATCAATGGGTTGAAAAGCTGATCCCCATGTTTAATGGCGAGTACACCTTGGAGTATTTGACAAACGGTTTACCGGCTGCATACTCAGATAGAGTGTTTGAAATTGCAGAAGCTCTTTATCGAAATGGGTTTGTTCGAGATGTGAGCCAAGACCGTCCGCATCAATTGAAGGAACAGGTTCTAAAAAAGTATGCCTCTCAAATTGAATTTGTGGATAATTTGCTTGATTCAGGTGGTTTCCGTTTTCAGAACTATCGTCAAACAAAAGTGTTAGCAGTTGGCTCTGGTCCTTTTTTTGTTTCGTTGGCTGCGGCGTTACTTGATTCCGGATTGCCCCGGTTCCAAATGTTGATTACTGCCAGTGATCAGACCAATAGACAGCGGTTGATGGAACTCGTGGCACATGCCCGTAAAACCGACCCTGATGTGGAGATAGAGGAGGTCACACTAAACAAGCAGGGCGACAGTTCTTGGGAGGAAATAGTGAAACCGTTTGATTATATTTTATATGTGTCAGAACAGGATGATGTAGAGGAACTCCGACTTCTACATAGGGTTAGCAAGGAAGAGAAGAAAGTGTTTCTCCCTGCTATATGTTTAGAGCAGGCGGGTTTAGCGGGTCCGTTAGTACATTCAGACTCAGAGGCCGACTGGGAGTCTGCATGGCGACGTATTCATCAAGGGGCTCTCTTAAGAGAACAGAAAGATAATGCTCCTTCTTTGACACCTTTAGCCATGCTGGCAAATGTCATCGTATTTGAATTGTTTAAAGATGTTACGGGTGTGACCGAAAAGGAACAGAAGAATCAATTTTATCTTCTAGATTTAGAAACGTTAGAAGGAAACTGGCATTCATTTATGCCTCATCCGCTGGTGACAGGACAAACATCTTCTAGATTGGTTGAAGATATAGATAAGCGATTAGCACAAGGAACCGAAAGAGGAGATCCGGGTAAATTACTCCTTTCCTTTAACCATTTGACATCTGAGGTATCCGGAATTTTTCACATTTGGGAGGAGGGTGACTTAAAGCAGCTGCCATTGGCTCAGTGCCGTGTTCAGCCAGTCAACCCATTGGCATATAGGCCCGCTGAACTATTGGGTGAAATTGTCTGTACAGGTCTGACACATGAGGAGGCAAGAAGGGAAGCGGGTTTGTCCGGAATTGAAAATTATGCATCACAACTAGTCGGAGCGCTCGATCTACCTCCCGAAGTGGAGGTGGGAGCAGGTGAAACATTCTCGGAAAGTGTTTGCCGGGGATTACAAAGATTCTTAGACGAGGAGTTAATCAAACAAAGCCTTGAAGAAGAGTATTCTGTCTTCCCTGTGGAGTTAAGTATGGTAGAAGATAAACGCTGTCAGTATTATTTGCAGGCACTAAAGACGTTGCGGGGAGCACCGACTATAGGAATTAGCGAGGAAGTGTGTGGATTCCCGGTTGTGTGGATTGGTACCGACGATGGATGGTATGGCAGTGTCGATTTGAATATCACAATGGCATTACGAAATGCTCTGCAACAAGCAATTTTCAATGTGCAAAATGAAGAGGAATTCGTTATGGCACGATCCCTGGAGGTGTCATCCATGATTCTGGATGAAAAAGTGCCGCTAAGCATTGAAATCCCTGCCTGTGAAGAGAGAAGACCATCCGAGAACCTACTGAATGCGATAGAAATCTTGGAACGGAACGGGAAGCAGCTGTTGGTATATGAAATCGAACTAGAACCATTTTTCAAAGAGGGATTGGCAGGGATATTTGGGGTATTGGTTCAAGAGGAGGGATTAACGTGAGTGCTGTCATGTTGGTTGTAGGAGAGGGACTGCTGGCAGACCACATGTGTAAGGAGCTTTCATCACAATACTTGGTATTTCGCCAAACCGATTTTGGGGCAATCGTACCCGGAAGGATTGATTTGGCATTGGTTTTACATGATGCATGGAATCCCTCTGTTCATCAAAAAGCAGAAGAGGTGTTTTATCGAACCCATACTCCTTGGCTAAGAGGTTTTGTTTCATTTGGAGAGGGCGTAATAGGTCCGCTTGTTCGTCCGGGTACACAAGGTTGTTCACAATGTACAGATATGAGGCGTCTTATGACAGGACACGACCGTAGAGAGATGTGGGAAATACAAAAGAGGTTAGAGTTAACAGGAGAAATGCAGCAGGAACCCTGGGCCACACGTACGAGTCTTCTTCACTTGGCGCACCTATTACTGGCTGAGGTCCAAAAGATTATTAGAGGTAATCAGGCCCAATCTGAAGAAAAGGTATTTTTTCTCAATCTGAAAACATTGAAGAGTTCCTGGCACAGGTTTCTGCCAGTCCCCTTGTGTCAGGTTTGTAGTTCATTACCTGAAGATACACCAGAGATGGCTCGAATTTCTCTGCAGCAAAGTCCGAAGGTTACCAGCGACAGTTATCGCAGCCGTTCGTTAGATGACCTGAATGAGGTTCTCGCTAATGACTATCTTGATCAACGAACAGGCCTTTTGAATGATAAAATGGTTAACCTCGTGCACACATTTGCTGATGTAAGTGTCAATTTGCCTTTATTCGAGGGGGACGAACGAACAGCAGGCCGTACAAACTCATTCGCTGTTAGTGAATTGACGGCCATTTTAGAAGGGTTGGAGCGGTACTGTGGACTTGAGCCTCGTGGAAAACGGACAGTGGTTCATGACAGTTATAATCATTTGAAAAAGCAAGCACTCAATCCAATCGAGGTTGGTGTGCACGAAAAAGAACAGTATGAGAGACCTGGTTTTCCATTTACAGAATTTGATCCAGATCGCCCGATTGATTGGGTATGGGGATATTCGTTTTTACAAGAGCGTCCGATTCTGGTTCCAGAGCTGCTTGCTTATTATAGCTTGGGCTCGGGATCACGAGGATTTGTCTATGAAACTTCTAATGGATGTGCGTTGGGCGGAAGTCTAGAAGAGGCCATTCTCTACGGTATTTTGGAAGTGGTGGAACGTGATTCGTTCCTGATGACGTGGTACGCGCAGATGCCCCTCCCACGTCTGGATCCAGCCTCCATTGAAGACCAAGAGCTTCAGTTAATGATAGAACGGATGCGTGCAGTCGCGGAATATGATCTACATTTGTATAACTCAACGATGGAGCATGGAATTCCAAGTATCTTGGCCATAGCGAAGAACAGAAAGGAAAAAGGGATAAATCTTATTTGTGCGGCCGGATCTCATTTGGACCCAGTACGGGCAGTGAAAACGGCGGTTCACGAGTTAGCTGGTATGATGCTGTCATTGGATGAGAAATTAGAGGCGAACCAGGAGGAATATGTTCGAATGCTGCAGGATTCTACCTTGGTGCAGCAAATGGATGATCATGGAATGCTGTACGGTTTGCCGCAAGCAGAAGAGCGCCTGCAGTTTTTGCTGGACGATCGTCGTCCATTGCGAACTTTTAATGAGGAATTTAAGTGGAAGTCAACACATTTAGATCTTACCGATGATCTTCAGGATATAGTTCAAGTGTTTCGTAGATTAAATCTCGATGTCATTGTGGTTGACCAGACGACTCCGGAAACGGCCCGAAACGAATTGTATTGCGTAAAAGTGCTGATTCCGGGGATGCTGCCAATGACATTTGGACATCACCTTACTCGCGTAACTGGGCTGGATAGGGTATTCAGGGTCCCTATGGAACTTGGATATTCGCAAGAACCACTGACCGCTGAACAGCTTAATCCGCATCCGCATCCGTTTCCATAAGCGCATCACTAGGAGGGATTGAGTATGAGTCTAGAAGAGTTTTTGCACAATTTACATTTTGATATTGAGAAGGCAAGCATTCCAAATTGGGATGTGGATTGGGAGGATAAACCACTTCCTTATAAGCTATACCGCGGATTACCAGTTGTACCATTATCCATAGAAGTACCACTGACACTTGATGAACTGAAGCAGCCCTTCATGCCTGACCAGCGGATAATCGGGCATTTCCTTTGGTATGTTTACGGCCTTACTCAATTTAGCCAATCTGTCTTTAGCTTGGATGATACAGACCATACAGAAGTCATGCAATCGTACAGAAGGTTTGCTCCCTCGGGTGGAGCGCTGTATCCAAACGAATTATACATTTATTTAAAAATCGAGGATTTGCCAAATGGGGTATATCATTATGATGTGGCACACCATCGCTTAGTATTGCTGCGGGAAGGAAATTTTGATTCCTATATTGCCAGGGCACTTGGTAATCGATGTGACATTTCAGCATGTTTTGGGACGGTTTTTGTATCGACCATGTTTTGGAAAAATTTTTTTAAATACAATAACTTTGCCTACAGACTGCAGGGATTAGATGCAGGTGTGTTGATGGGACAGTTGTTAGAAGTATCGAAAAGGTTTGGCTTCGAAACGGGGGTATACTTCCAATTTCTAGATCGGGCCATGAATCATTTGCTTGGTTTATCTGAGAAGGAGGAGACCGTCTATTCGGTCATCCCCCTATCGGTTGAACCTACCATTTGGTCAGCTAACGGAAGCGAAAAGGACAGAATAGTTTCTGCAGCGGAGTTGTGCAGAGAATTGAAACAGATTCAACCAAACCAGTACGTTCGGTCACAGAGGGTTAAAGAGTATCCGATGTTAACGAAGTTAAATGAAGCGTCCATGCTGGATTCTACAACTTTGTTTCCATTGATCGAGGCAAAGGAGAATGGGAATTGTGAGGGTAAAGCGGTAGCTCTTCCACATCCAGAGAGGTTGTCGTATGATTTGGGGTCTGTTTGCCGAAAGAGATTTTCTCCAGATATGGATTTCATTTTGGGAAAGGTAAGTCAAGTCGAACTGGCAAATCTGCTACACGAGGCAATGGATTCCTTTTTGTATCGAAATGATTTGGAGGTTGTCCATCAGAAGCATAAGCCGCGTGTGTCACTGAATGTCTGTTTGTATAATGTTGAAGGAATTCCTAATGGTGCGTATCAATATGACAGCACTGCCCATGCATTACGTCCGGTCCATCTAGGAGATCATCGACTCCTACTGCAATCTGGTATGTCGTTATATAATGTAAATTTGCTCCAAGTGCCACTCTGCATACATGTAACAGGAGTTAAGGATTATTATAAAACTACACTCGGATACAGAGGATATCGAATCCAACAAATGGAGGCAGGGATGCTCGTGCAACGATTACTCTTATTGGCAGCAGCAAGTGGAATGGGGGGGCACCCGCTCCTGGGATATGATTCCAACCTGTGTGATGAACTTTACAAGATGGACCCACAAGGAAAAACCAGCTTAATTCAAATTCCGATTGGTCCCTATCGAAATCGTCCTTGGTTATTGGGAGGTTTGTGGTGTTAATAGCTTTACTAGTTTAAAGGAGGGTGATCTTAAAATCGCTCTCTTTTAGTTTGATTGCCTAGGGATTAATCCCCGAGGTATCAATAATTAAGTAGGTACTCAGTTCTGTTTTATTATAGTCTATAATAAATTTTTTTATTGCTTTAAAGTTTTAACAATTATTTGTAATATGGAGAGTAAAGGGGAATATCAAGATTTATTTTATCTATTAACGATCCCAATAATTTTCAAATTAATGACACTTATCGCGAGGTGGGAAATAGTTGAAGGCAGATGCTGTTTTTGAAGGTGGTGGAGCTAGAGGGATTGCTTTTGTTGGAGCGATTCAAGCGATGGAAGAGGAAAAGGTAGAATGGCAAAGAATAGCTGGAACATCAGCTGGAGCCGTAATCGCTGCTCTTTTGGCAAGCGGTTATAAAAGCTATGAGATTAGAAAGCATCTTAAAGAACTTGATTTTTCAAAACTTCGTGGCAGGACGATTTTGAATCGAATTCCCATTTTTGGCAGCTTGCTTGAACTAATGATTAATCTTGGAATCTATAAAAATGATTATTTGGAAACATGGGTGGATTTACTTCTTTCAGAAAAAGGAATTAAGACATTTGCAGATCTTCCAGATGGAAAGTTAAAGATTATTGCTTCAGATGTCTCGAATGGCCAAATGCTTATTTTGCCAGATGATTTAGATCGTTATAGGATGACGCCTTCAGATCTAAAAGTTTCAACGGCTGTTATGATGAGCGCTTCTATACCATTTTTCTTCCGTCCGGTTATTTGGAAATCAAAAGACCGTAAAAAATCCTATATTTTAGATGGTGGCTTACTTAGTAACTTTCCAATATGGATATTCGATACGGACAACCCACGGTTTCCAACGTTTGGCTTTCGACTTGTGAAAGATAAAGTTAACATAGATGCCGTTATACCAACGCCGCTTCACCTTTTCAAAAATATATTTAAAACGATGCTTCAAGCCCATGATTTACGACATTTGAACCAAGAAACAAATGAACGTACCATTAAAATTTGGTCTGGGAACATCAACACAACTGATTTTGAATTGAGTGAGGCTGAAATTGATATTCTCTATAAATCAGGCTATACTTCCACAAAAGACTTTTTATCAAAATGGGATTTTGATCAACATAAGATTAAAAGAATGCAAAGAGCAATATGGAATTTATGAAGTGGCACCACCAGCAAAACTCGAATTTACAATATTAAGGAAATACCAAAATTAAAAAGCCCAATTTCTTAGCATTAAATTAAGAAATTGGGCTTTTTTCAATACTCCAGAAAAGGTCCATAACATCAACCCAAAGCCTGATCTGTGCTAATAATTTTATGTCATTAAAAATAAACTCTTACTATTGTTGAGGTGCAGAAGGCGTGGAAATACTTTGTAATGCTTGTTCTGCCTCATTTGCAAATTGATTTTGTACTGCTAGATCACCTAAAGCAACCATTCCTACTATTTGCCCATTTTCGATTACCGGCAATCGGCGAATTTGCTGCTCTGCCATTAAGTTTGCTGCTTGATGAACATCCATATCAGGTGTTCCTTGTACGATTTGCTGTGCAGTCATTACTTGAGAGACTGGTGTTTGTGCATTTTCTCCTTGTGCTGTCGTACGAAGGGTAATGTCACGATCCGTTACCATTCCAACTATTTGTCTGCTGTTATTAACTACTGGGATAGCTCCAATATTATATTCGCTCATTAACGCTGCAGCTTCCTGTACGGTTTGTGTTTCGGTAACTGTAACAACATTTGATGTCATGATATCTCTTAATTGTGCCATGAAATTACCTCCAAATATATTTTCCTTTATAGGATGGAGAACATTGGCGATATTATTAATGGTAACCTTTTCCTATATGAGCTGCACTGGTTTGAAACATATAAAATGGAGATCGGAATCATTTGTCCATATAATGAAGTTCAAGATATTTCTGAATAAAGCTGGGAAACTTGCTGTTGTAAGTTATGTCAATTCCCAACTTCATGATAGATATACTTTTGGTTTCAGACATATTTTGTCGGCCCAATTCTATTTATGAATGGTAACAGTTTCAAGAGAACGCCTAAGTTCTATTGATAATAGTATTGAGGTGATTGTGGCTTTGTATTATGACATAAAAGGCAAAATGTAAATAAATAAGGTTATATCTGTATAGAATAAATTAATACTTGAAAAAAAGAGCTGCTTGGTTCATTATTCTTATCATAGATTCCATGACCTGTAAACCATGCTTATCCAACCCACTGCTTTCTCATTTCCACCATTTCCACCATTTCTTTAGATGGGCGGCTGCAATTTGCTGTCTTGTTTCCTCCAACATCATTTTGCTTCGTTCCTCTAACAGTTGTTCCGAACGTTCTACATACTTCACTATTTGATTAATCTTCTCTTCTAGATAAGCTTCCCTTACTGCCTTCTCCTTCAGATGTTTGATTAAATCCATGTTAATTTGCTCCAAATGTTCTAATCTTTCCAACAATTCATCAAGATTATTATTCTGTATGATTTCTGGGTCAGGTGGGGGAGATTGTACCGTTTCTTCTTCTGTCCTGATGACATTTTTATTTTCTTCAGAATTCCACGAAATTACCGCTTGTGCTGAAAGTTCCAACGTCATACCCTCTTGACCGGTGAATTCAATAAATTTCCGAATCGTTGTAATATCCTTATCAAAATATCCCCTGTGGCCTCTATGATTGCGGTAAATCTTATAACCGTGTCCTTCTAATAGAGTGGCATACTTTCGTAATGTATGGCTATCGATTCCAAGTAATTCTTGTACGTGACTTGGTGAATGTATTTCCGACATATCAATACACCTCCGCTATTAGACATATTTATGTAAAGTCTTCTATGCAAGATAAAGCCATTATACCAAGCTATTTTTTTAAATTTGTCGAACCAGCAGATAGTAAACGATTTGTAATTAGAATGTTAACTTCTCTTAATAAAAAAGAAACAACAAATGATAAAAAATTTCATTCAATACTATTTTTCGTGATTTATATCACATCAGAGAGGTGTAGGAATCCCTTAAAATAAACGTAAGTTACTAACAAAGGGGGAAATAAAATGTTTCTTACTTGGTTGATGTGTATCGGTTATTTCATAGGTTCCTATTATATTACGGTTGTTATTTTTGATAAACTTAAGGAGAGAGATGAATCTGATTTAGCTCAGTTAGAATCTCAACTTCAAAACATAACTGTGAATCCTACACAATCTATGAAACAAGCAGTTTAATTTTACAAAAGCAAAATAAATATATAAAATAAAAAGCCAAAAGGCATCTGACTTATTCAGGTGCCTTTTGGCTTTGAAAACGTTTTTACTATAACTAACTTATTAACTAATAGGTATGCTATTATTAATAAATGAAAATGAGAGAATGGAGAGGCTAGCCATTGAAAATTAATTCATTAATTGCCAACAATATCAACAAATTAGATACCTCCATACCCGTAGATAAATCATTGGGAATTGCGGGTTTGTCTGGGTCTGGTAAAACGACTTTCTGTCAAACGATAGGGGAGGAATCCAAGAAGCGCCTTGTTTCCTTATTGCCAAAGGCTGAATATCAGTATCTGTTTTCTAACATCATGGAGACGAACTTCAGTGCGATCAAGATGGAGGACATGCCTTTAGTCCTTTTCCTCGGTAAATCATCTATATCTTCTAATCCACGTTCCACTATTGGAACACATACGGGTGTTTTTAAAGAGATACGCGAGAGGCTTGCGGAAAAATATAATCTTTCTCCAGAGGTATTTTCTTTTAATAATGCATTAGGATGGTGTCCAGATTGTAAAGGACGCGGTACGACCAAAAATAACGAATGTCCAAAGTGTAAGGGCCGACGTTATAATCCAGAAGTTGAGCAGCATAAGCTTGAATTATTCGAGCAGCCACATAGTATTTCCGACATCAACAACTTAAGCATTGAATCCATTCTTTCACTTGCTGAAGATTTACATCTTAGTGAAGGTAAAATACATATTCTCAAAAATATTGCCAATATGAATATCGGGTATCTAACCTTAAACCGGATCATGGGTACCTTGTCTGGTGGAGAAGTAACACGGCTTTACCTGGCTGAATTCATGGCTGCAAGTGAAAACACAGTTATTATTATTGATGAAATCTCCGTGGGTCTTGATCACGAAACATTATTGAAAATCTTGGATCAGATAAGAGAATTAGGCTTTAAGAATCAAATCTGGCTCATTGACCATTCTGACACGGTGCTTGATGTAAGCGATGAACAATTGTTCTTTGGTCCGGGGAGTGGTAAATACGGAGGTAAAATTGTAGAAGAATCTCCACGTCCAAAACCAATTCTCTGGGAACGAAATCCGTCTATGCCAACAGAATATTACCAATTTAAAGATCTTTACTTCCGTAATATCCAAATGGCTGAAATTCAGATTCCGAAAAACAGACTTGTCACATTTACGGGTGAATCTGGAAGTGGTAAATCCACGCTTGTTAATGAATGTATTGCTAAGGATTTTCTAAAGCGTTATCCAAAAGACAAATTGGTAATCGTAGGCCAGGATCGAAACCAATCGATTACCAGCCGTTCAACCGTTGCGACCTTTCTTGATATAAAAAGAAAACTCACAAAATACAGGGAAGATATTGATGATATTTTTCAGCGTTCGATTGAAGATATCATTGATGAGCTGCCAAATGAAGACATTGCTCATAAACGCTTGAGCCTATTAATTAAGCTTGGTCTTGGTTATTTAACATTAGAGAGAAAGACGCAAACTTTATCGACAGGTGAATTTCAATGTGTACATTTAGTTTCAGAACTGTTTGCTAACACTAGGAATCCGCATACACTGTTTATTTTTGATGAGCCTTCAAAAGGGTTATCGCAAAACATCCTAAACCAATTTATCGATAGTGTTAGGGTGATTCTGCAGGATGAATCTGTCTCCATTATGATGATCGAACACAATGCCTATATGCTGGATAGCTCAGATTATATTGTTGATTTTGGAAAAAGACAGGTGGAGCCTGTACATCATCTCGATGTTTTAAGTCATGATGATTATTATCGTGATAAATCTAGTAATGTTCATGCTGCTTCCTTCCAAATATCTTCTACTCTCAATATGCAACAGGGCATTAACTACGTAGAAGAAAACCAAATTGGTTATTTTAAAAATGCAGAAAACGTTTATAAAGGCGGGATTTTAAAAAGCTTATCATCAATGGCCCGTTTGATTTATGGCGAATACGAAACAGACACCATTGCACCTGTTATTGCCATTGACCTTGAAAGACATTTGTATAGTCAATATAGTTTTCTTTATGAAATTGGCGGCTTGATTAATCATATCATAGCTGCACATCACACCAATAAAGATACAAGAAGCTTTGATTTCTACCATCAAGAGAATCATTGTCCATGCTGTTCGGGTCGCAGAGTAATCGAAAAGTTTGATATTGATGTTGTGATCCAAGATAAAACAGTGCCTTTCTGGGATGGATTCTTACATCCAGATGTGATGGAGGTTTTAAAATGGTATCAATATTCAAAATTGCAATTCCTATTTGATGAGATCAAGAATGAGCTGGGTCAGGATATAAGTAAGAGCTTTAACGATATGACAGAAGCAGAAAAGCATACATTTTTATATGGATATTGGGAAAAGTCCTTCTACGATAAAGCGGGCAAGGCACAGAGAACGTGGGAAGGCTTTAATCTCATTATCGGTCGGTATATGTTTATTTCGAAATCGATTATTAAAGAGCAGATGAAAGAATCGAAAGAGATGATTACCTGTCCAATTTGCCAGGGAACTGTACTAAAACATCACAAGAAACTAAAATTTGGCGAAAGTGATATTCGTGAGATTATTCAAATGCCACTTGATCAGGCTATCGAAACAGTAGGGAATTTACCAGAACTCGAAAAGCTTAAAGCTATTGTTGGCGGAGATATGGTACTTACTGAGGATGTATCTTTATTGCCTAGGGAAACACAAGTAGCGTTGAAGATGCTTGAACTAGAACTAGCAAGCTTTGTCGGCTATGAAGTGGTTTTACAAAATGCCTTACCATTCTGGGATAAAATTAGAAACAATATCGAAGACATAAGCAGCAAAAATCTACTTACCATTTGTGATTTTTCCGCAATTACCGAAACCAGAGAAACGATTATAGATAAATATTTCACCAATGGCAAATACAAAAAACTAACGTATGTCTATGAGGCGTTTGGCTACAAAAAAATTGTTACTCAAATTAATAAAATTAAAGCCGCTCATAAATGTCCGTTCTGTAATGGAAAGAAAGTCATTTCCGAAGATGGTCTCCATGAAGGAGTCCACAAACTATCTGTTCCATGTGTAAGTTGTCATGCGAGCGGGATTAATGACGAAGGTCGAAAGGAAATCGTCGAAGGTATTGATGTCCAAACATGGCTCACGGGTACAGTAAAAGAGCTTGTTGCTGAAAACTTACTTACCGATGCAGTTAGTGACATTCCCATTTTCAATCGTATCCGCGAGTTAAATAAACGAGATATGATGGCGGTATACCAGGCATTGGAGCAAAATAATTAAAGGGATAATGGTAAAAAACTCATTTGTACTATGACGCAAATGAGTTTTTACTATTTATTTAATAAATAAATCAAAACCGACTGTAATCAACCATCCAACACAAAGAGTAACCGAGAGATATGTACCGACATAAAGCAATAATTCCGCCATACTTCCTCCTTCTCTTCATTTTCCTATTTCCACAAAGACAATGTCATTATATCAAGGCATTTTTAAAAATTTGTCGAACCAAGGGATAGTCATCTATTTGTAAATAGAATGTTAACTTTCATTAATAATAGAAATAGTTTGAATATAAACAGGACCATACTACCCCAAAATGGAAAAAAATAACTGCATTTATCAATGTTGAGGAGTGTGCTTTTTCCCATTTTTCAGCCCTAAATAATAGGTAACACTTAACTAGACAATGAAATTAATGTTCCGTAGACTAAACACTATATCATTTTTCTACTAATTATTTGGGGGTATGGTATCTAACCTCCTAATCTACTAAACCAATATTAGACGAAGGTTAGTAGTATTTTGATAACAGGGAGGAAAGAGCATGTTAGAATTTGACACAAGTATGGACAATTTAGCCAATATTAAAGTTGTCGGTGTTGGCGGAGGAGGTAATAACGCTGTCAACCGCATGATTGAGGATGGGGTTGGTGGAGTTGAATTTATCGCTGTCAACACAGATTCACAAGCCATCAAACAATCAAGAGCAGCAGTCAAGATGCAAATTGGTTCCTCTTTGACTAGGGGTTTAGGAGCAGGGGCAAATCCGGAAATAGGAAGAAAAGCGGTCGAGGAAAGCAAAAATCAAATTGAAGAAGTCTTAGCAGGGGCAGACATGGTTTTCGTTACAGCTGGAATGGGCGGCGGTACCGGAACAGGGGCAGCACCAGCCATTGCTAGAATCGCACGAAAGATGGGCGCACTGACAATCGGGGTGGTAACACGTCCATTCAAGTTCGAAGGCTTCAAGCGTGCAAAAAACGCCGAAAGTGGAATAAGCGCAATGAGGGAAGCCGTAGACACCCTAATTATCATTCCCAACGATCGTTTATTGGAAATTGTAGATAAAAAAACACCGATGATTGATGCCTTTCGTGAAGCGGATAATGTCCTGCGTCAGGGTGTACAAGGGATTTCCGATTTAATTGCAGTGCCTGGTTTAATCAACCTGGATTTTGCAGATGTAAAAACAGTTATGTCCCATAAAGGTACGGCCTTAATGGGAATTGGGATTGCGAATGGCAGCAATCGTGCGGCCGAAGCAGCAGAGAAAGCCCTAAACAGTCCTTTATTGGAGACGTCTATCAATGGGGCTCATGGTGTCATTATGAACATAACCGGCGGCAACAATTTAAGTCTCTTTGAAGTACAGGAGGCAGCTGAAATCGTGGCATCCGCTTCCAACGAGGAATTAAATATGATTTTTGGTTCGGTCATTAACGAAAACTTAACAGATGAAATTATTGTAACCGTGATTGCTACTGGATTCACAGAGCAAGAGAATACCGTTTTACATAAACCTGCCCTAGCACCAGCGGAAGAAAAGGGTATTCCATATCAAAGAGAACAACATTATGAACATCAGCAAAGAGAAAAGCATTACGAATATCATCAACGCGAACAACACTATGAACAACCTGAACCAATCAACTATGTCGAAGAGGAACAGCCTTTTGAGCAGCACTCAGAAGAGTTAGACGACTCTAGTGATATACCAACGTTCTTACGTAATCGAAAAAAGCGCTTACGTTCCTTTAGATGATTGAATCAAGTAGAAATCGTACCTAAATAAAAACGCTTGGGGATCCCAAGCGTTTTCATATACGGTTTTACTACTGATTAAAGTGACTATTTATCAATGATTGGAATCAGGTTACCCCCTGGTTACTGGTTCGACAGATTATTATGCTATACGGGAGCCAGAGAGCTTCTCAGGTTACCGCTGACGCTGATTTTTAAGCTATACGGGAATCAGAAGGCCGCTCAGGTTACCACTGACACTGATTTTTAAGCTATACGGGAATCAGAAGGCGTCTCAGGTTACCGCTGACGCTGATTTTTAAGCTATACGGGAATCAGAAGGCCGCTCAGGTTACCGCTGACACTGATTTTTAATCTATACGGGAATCAGAAGGCGTCTCAGGTTACCGCTGACACTGATTTTTAATCTATACGGGAATCAGAAGGCGTCTCAGGTTACTGCTGACGCTGATTTTTAAGCTATACGGGAATCAGAGAGCGTCTCAGGTTACTGCTGACGCTGATTTTTAAGCTATACGGGAACCAGTAGGCGTCTCAGGTTACCGCTGACGCTGATTTTTAATCTATACGGGAACCAGTAGGCGTCTCAAGTTACTGCTGACGCTGATTTATAAGCTGTACGGGAACCAGTAGGCGTCTCAGGTTACCGTTGAAGCTGATTTTTAAGCTGTACCGGAATCAGAAGGCGTCTCAGGTTACCGCTAAGGCTGTTTTATTATCTAGACGGGAATCAGATGTCCTTTATACTATGCCATTGATAGGCTTTTAAATTTTGTAACTGTCTTTACATATTCTTCTTGACCGTCAATTAACTTATACACTCTAGCCTCATCAAAATGAACGGTCTTCCAAGAGCGTAACTCACCGTCTCGATATCCTCTGGCCATGAAATTTTCCAATGATTTTTTTGTAGCTCCCTGGTAGTAGGTTTTTCCAATAAAAGTACCTTTAAAATACTTGTGTACCATATACGTATCAAACATTTGTGTAACCTCCTATTTTTAACAGAGTAATGATTTAGTAGAAATAACTCGTCTAAGGAAAGGTAATTAAATATATTTGCAACATCGCTATGTTGTTTACAGTGGAATATTAACACCAATCATGGATGTAGTCTGTGAATATTTTGTGAAACATTTCACGAATACCATGGTGGTTTTTTCCAGAAATAATAATAAGCAGATTCAAGGATTATTTGGAAATTAAATATCAGCGATTATTTTGGGAAATCTAGAAAAGTATATTGTAAGTAATGGTATAATTTTCTAAATAGAAGAGAGTCTTTTGGAGGGGAAAAATGAAAATTGTCATTGCTGGAGGATCAGGTTTCATTGGTCAGACGTTAACACAATTGCTGCTCGATGAAGGGCATAGTGTTGTAATTTTAACAAGGAAGGAAAGAAAATCTTCCGGAAAGATTGAATTTGTAAGGTGGCTGGTTGAAGGGGCTTCACCTGAAAAAGAAATAGGGAATGCAGATGCGTTTATTAACTTGGCTGGTGTGTCCATTAATGACGGAAGATGGAGTAAAAGCCATCAGAAGCAAATCTATGAAAGTCGAATGACCGCAACGGATGAGCTACATAGAATTATTTCATTACTTTCTACAAAGCCTTCTGTCCTGGTGAATGCCAGTGCGATTGGCATTTATCCATCCTCAAAAAATGCTGTTTACACTGAAAATTCATTGGAAACGGCGACTGATTTTTTAGGGGCGACTGTAAGGGACTGGGAAAATAAAGCCCAACAAGTTGAGAAATTTTCCATTCGTGCAGTATTCATGAGATTTGGTGTGGTGCTTGGCAAAGAGGAAGGTGCACTGCCACTCATGGCCATGCCATATCGATTATTTGTCGGCGGAAAAGTGGGTTCAGGTGAACAATGGGTATCATGGGTCCATGTTACGGATGTAGTGCGGGCCATTCTCTTTGCTATTACTAGTAACCATTTAAGTGGACCCATCAATGTAACCGCTCCAGCTCCACTTCGAATGAACGAATTTGGTAAAAGTATTAGTTCTGTTTTAAATCGTCCACATTGGCTTCCCGTTCCTTCGTTCGCTATGAAAATGGTCCTTGGGCAAAAATGTGCCTTAGTGCTGGAAGGGCAGCATGTTATCCCTCAAGTGTTACAAGAGAATGGGTTTGAATTCAGATTCCCAACAATCCTCTCGGCCTTAGAGGATTTACTTTAAAAGTAAATTACGAATGTATGTTCTTATTTAGTGCAGTTTATGCTATACTTAAATGGCAATAGATAAGGTTGTCTCAAGGGCGGTTGGCATGCTCCCATTAGAAAGGGGGTGTTGCTGTTTGACGATTTTCGAAACGTTTATGATTATGATTGGGTTTGCTAGTTTAATCGTAGCCGTATTAACGTTTAGTCAAAAAAAATAATCCACCCTTGAGTTTTGCAGTCTCAGGTGGATTATTTAATCTCATTAACAAGTCAACCCTTTTAAGGGGACCGTCTATTGCAGGACCTGACATGTTGCACCATGTCGGTCTTTTATTTTATGTTCATACTCATATTTATATTATAACGAAAAATAGGAAAAAAGAAACATAAATCAGTTATTTTGAAAAACTGAGAAACAGCAGAATGCACCTCCTTGTTAATTTTTTCATTCGATTGGAAAAATTTCATGCACATTTTTGAATTTTCAACATAAGATAACTTCTGTGAGAATTTTTTAATTGGAAGGAAGAAAAAACATATGAATATTGACGTAATTACACAATCTACTAAAATTGAGAGTAATGTTGGAGGAAATGGATTTAAGGTTATTGAAATTAACGTAACAGATCCATCTGAAAATTCTTTTGCGGTAGTTACTCCTGTGCAATTGAAATAGGAAACTACATTTTTACCCTAAGAAAAAAGAAAATGGCTCAGTTCACTATACTGAGCCGTATACTCTATCAAATTACGAAAAATTAATCATGTATCTAATCTCTGTTTACTGTTGTAAAGGTCTTTCAAAGATTAATTCATAATAAGAACCTACTGCAACTCCTGAAGTTGCAAAGTCAGGAGAGAAAATTTGAACAAAGCGCCACCCCTGTTCTGAGTGACTTTTAATTACTTCTCGATAGTCTTCAATTGGCTTACCCGATATTTTTTTAAACTCTATTTTAACAAACTTGTATTCAAACATTTATGTCTCCTCCTTTTGAATATAACAATTTGTACGATTTCAATTGGCAAAGGTTTCAAATAAACTCTTTAGAAGCAACATAGTTCTTCTAACTGCCCTGGTAGTTTTATGGAATCAGAAAAATAGCCGAAAATACATAATCAAAGTAATATTATATAGAGTTTGCTGCAATTCTTCGATTCCGGAGGGTTGCTTTTTTATTTATTTATCAAAAAACACAAAAAAACAAGGAAAAATTACCATTTTAATGTAACTTTTATCACAAAACACGAACAATAGACTGTTTTTTATAAATAACATTCACCTTTTTGTTGATTTACTTTTGTGAGTTTGTTATATTAACAAAGTAATAATCTTAATAAAATTACTCGTATATGCTCAGTAATACGGTCTGAGTGTTTCTACCTGGTTCCCATTAATGAACTAGACTACGAGTTAAAGTATGGGTGGATCAGTAATTCATAGACCCTCCATAAAATGATAGAGCATTTTTTGCTTCATTATTTATACTTTGACTTTCGTAGGTCTAGGGAGCAGTGAATATCCTGCTATTCTAGACTTTTTTCATTTGAGCCAATCACGAGCGTAACAAACAACAAGAAAAAGGGGAGAAAAAATTTATGAAAAACAAAATGTTTAAGAAAATCGCTTCAGTCGCAGCTATTTCTACTATGTTATTGGTGGCAGGGTGTAATTCAAAAGATCAAGATCTAAAGGTAGCAAAAGCAAAGAGTGAGGAAAGACCAATCGTCATTCAAGGCCCAATGCCAATTGAAGCTGAATTTTTTGCAGATAAATTAAAAAATGTGAAAATAGAAAAATCAGGAACGTTCGTTTTTTACAAAGGAACGCTAAACGATTATCCTGTCATCGTTACGAAAACAGGAAAGGGAATGGAAAATGCAGCTGCTGCTACAGCATTGACTATTGAAAAATTTAACCCAATCGCCATCATCAACCAAGGTACCTCAGGCGGTCATGATCCAAGTCTAAATGTATTTGATATAGTGCTAGGAAAAAGAACGACAAATATCGGTTCATTAAAAACAACAAATATGGATGAAAACCAAGGAATGGATCCAACTACATGGATTCCGATGGACTTAATGGCTTCGGAAGGAAGCGGATCAGATGAGAGTGCTAATAAAGTCCGTCACTATGAGGGAGATAAGGATTTACTTGCGGCAGCCAATGCAGTAAAAGACACATACACGAAGGGTAAAGTAGTCGAAGGTACAATTGGTTCAGCAGACTTTTGGAATAGCGAAGTAGACCGAATTAAATGGATCCATGAGATTTACGGTACTTCTGTAGAAGAAATGGAAGGTGCTTCCGTAGCACAAATTGCCGATGCATATGATGTTCCATTTTTAGGTATTCGAATCCTATCCAATAATAAAACCAATGGCGGTACGTATGATCCAGGTACTGCTGCGGCAAATCAAGAGTATGTATATGAAGTGGTTAAAGAATACATCTCCATGGTAAAAAAATAAATAATGACCAAGCATGCGTTTCTACCACTGTAGAAGCGCATTTTTTTATTTTGGCTCTGTTATAATGGAATGTTGATTTCTCTGTGTTTGAAAATAAACGGTAAAATTCCGGCTAAATCGGAAAATACCCATATTTTCTTATAAATAAAGGAAGTTTTTCCGGTTATATTATCCAAATCTTTGGATTTTGTCATATTTAGAGCAATTAATCGGAATTTGTCCGCTTATATCTGCTTCTTAAGCTTCTTCTATATAATTAGCAGGAAATTCTCCGCTTAATGAATTCTCATATCTACTGGAAAATCAACAATGAAAAATAACAGAGCCTTTATTTTATTTGAGTTAAAATTTAAACCTCTACGAATACAAAAGTTTTTGTAGGCGTAGAGGTTTTACTTATCAATATAAGAAAGATTCTATTTAGTAAACGTTTACATTTTAGTTAAGAAATGGTGCCTTTTCTTAAAAGTACTCCCACTGCATGGGAACGGTTATGAGCACCAAGTTTTTTGATTGCTGATTTTACATATTGTTTAACGGTTAGTTCACTAATATCCATTGCGGCTGCCATTTCCTTCATGCTTTCTCCCCACGAAATTTTCCTCATCACCTCTAGTTCTCGTTTGCTTAGGTTTGGTGATTCTTTTAAATCTTCGGACTGCTCCATATACTTTCCAACCAATCTTCCAAAGTCAGTGAGTGAGGAGAGGTCTTGTTTGTCTAGGAAAGTATCCTTAGAAAATTCCGTCGTACATATGTAGCCAATGACGACTGAACTAAAACAAATCGGGACTACAGCCATTGAGTTAATATTCGACGTAAGAATATACTTACTGCTTGTTTGTTTTAAAAATTCAATTCCAGAACAATACTTAGCTTTCCTCTCTAAAATCGCAGAATAGATGATAGGCAAAGTCCGAACATTATCCCGAATCTCGTTAATATAGACGATACCGGTTGAATTTACCATTAAAACTCCTTCCCCAAGATAACCTAATGGAGAATAGCGAAATAGATAAGCATTACGTGCAGGGTAGAGAGACATGTAAAGTTCAAGAATCTTATACAGTTTTTCTTCATGACTTGGTGCTTCTTCAAGCTGTACAATCTTTTCCATCAAGGTATGCTGAGATGGCAAACTATCATCTCCTTTTGGGGGATTGGACACCTATAAAATTAGGAATATTCAAATTATACAAAAAATTGTAACATTTAGATAGTACTAATAGGTGCTAATCCCTAAAAAGGATTAAAATCTCTTTTTAAAGGAAAGGAAGATGACAATGGCAAATTTAAAACCACAGTCCCTCATGTATTTAGAAGCGTTTAAGCAAATGCCGCCAATTGCTTCATTAGAACCACAAACAGTCAGAGATATGTTTGCTATGGCACCCCCAGTAGAGGTAGAGCTTGCACCGCTTGCGAAGATTGAAGACCGCCTAGTACCCGTTGAAGGTGCAGAAATAAATGTACGAATCTATACCCCGGAAGGCCAAGGTCCATTCCCGATCTTTGTATATTATCATGGAGGCGGATGGGTAATTGGTGATATTGCTACATCGGATGCTAGCTGCAGAATGCTAGCAAACAAAACTGAGAGAATAGTGGTATCAGTAGATTATCGACTGGCACCAGAACATAAGTTTCCTGTTCCTGTTGAAGATTCCTATGCAGCTTTACAATGGGTATATGAAAATGCTGCGGCTTTAAATGGAAACACTTCCAATATTGTTGTAGGCGGGGATAGTGCTGGAGGAAATCTTGCTGCTGCTATGACCTTGAAATCAAGAAGAGATAATGGACCTGCAATTGCTGGTCAGGTACTTATTTATCCGGTAACAGCATTAAGCTATGATTCTCAATCCTATCAGGACTTTAAAGAAGGATTTGGTTTAGATAGAGACCTAATGATTTGGTTTGGCAATTATTACATCCGTAATGACGAGGATGCAAAAAATGTACTTGTTGCTCCGATTCTCGAAGAGGACTTACGCAATCTGCCACCTGCATATGTACTTACTGCGGAGTTTGATGTATTAAGAGATGAAGGGGAGGCTTATGCAGAACGACTTAAGGAAGCTGGAGTTACCGTTGAAACTTCGCGTGAGGAAGGATTAATCCACGGATTTTTCACAAATATGGCTGTTTTCCCTGATGATATCAAAGGTGCAATCGATAAATTTGCAGCGTTTTTAAGTAAAGTTGACCAAGAGGTAAGCAGAGTCTAATTTTCATAGAAGAAAAATCTGAACCTTAATTTGGGAGGGAATGCTTTTGACATCTACAAAAATGACGAATTTTGATGCGGTAGTAATTGGTGCGGGCTTTTCAGGTATGTATATGCTTTATCGCTTACGTGAAGCAGGTTTATCAACTCGTGTTTATGAGGCAGCCGATGGTGTTGGCGGTACCTGGTATTGGAACCGTTATCCAGGAGCACGTTGTGACTCCGAGAGTATCTATTATAACTATACCTTTTCCGAAGAGCTTTACCGCGAGTGGACTTGGTCTTCTCGATATCCGGAGCAGCCCGAAATCTTAAAATATCTTAATTTTGTCGCGGATAAGTTTGAATTGAGACCAGATATTCAGTTTAAGACTCGTGTTAATGCAGCTCAATATGACGAAGAGAACAAGATTTGGCAGATTACTCTAAATGACGGCAGCACTGTTACTGCGAAGTACTTTATTACTGGAGTAGGTTGTCTTTCTGCATCCAATCTTCCTAAATTTAATGGCTTAGAAAACTTCAAAGGAGAATATTATCACACAGGACATTGGCCACATACAAAAGTTGATTTCACTGGCAAAACAGTCGGTATTATAGGTACTGGTTCGAGCGGCGTTCAGGCGATTCCTGCTATCGCAAAAGAAGCTGCCCACTTAACCGTTTTCCAACGGACACCACAGTATAGTGCTCCAGCGAGAAATCATCCGTATGATCCTGAATATATACGTCAAGCAAAAGAAAATTTCCAAGAAATTAAACGCCAAATGCGTGAATCTACAGGCGGAGCACCTGGTGACATCCCAACGAAATCAGCGCTTGAGGTAACACCTGAAGAACGTCTGGAGAAATATGAGGAAGCATGGCGAATTGGAGGTCAAGGAATTTTCACCTCTTACTATGACATTACCGTCAATGAAGAGGCAAACAAAACGGCTTCCGAATTCATCCGTACTAAAATCCGCGAGATTGTTAAAAAGCCGGATGTTGCTGATAAGCTGATGCCTTCGTATTACTATGGAACAAAGCGGCCAATCATTGATACCGATTACTATGAAACCTATAATCGAGAAAATGTTTCTTTAGTAGATGTTAAGAAGAATCCAATTGTTGAAATTACGGAAAAAGGGCTTCGTACGACTGAAGGCGAGTATGAGGTTGATGTCCTTGTTTTTGCTACCGGCTTTGATGGCATGACAGGTCCATTATTAAAAATGGATATCCGCGGTAAAGACGGAGTATCATTGAAGGAAAAATGGAATGGGGGAGAAAATACGAGAACCTACCTAGGTGTTGCGAATGCTGGATTCCCTAATTTCTTCATGATTACCGGACCTGAAAGTCCTTCCGTTTTGAGTAACATGCCGGTTTCGATTGAGCAGCATGTGGAATGGATCTCCGATTGTATTGAATATATGTGTGAAAACAATATGGAAAGTATCGAAGCAAACGTCGAAGCTGAGGAAGCCTGGAGTAAGCATTGCGGAGAGGTTGCGAATGCAACGCTCTTTTCAAAGGCAGATTCCTGGTACACAGGTGCGAACATCCCTGGAAAGACGCGTAGATTTTTAATCTACTTAGGGGGTGTCGGAGCATACCGCCAGAAATGTGCTGAAATCGCAGCCAATGGTTACGAGGGATTCCATTTTGAAAAAGCTCCGGCTCCCATTCAAGGTAGTATAAAATAGAAAGTTAACGTAATGAAGGACTTCCTCTCAAAATAGTAGTAAATTCAGTCTTTCATCAGCATAACAGGCGTGAATTCCTATGTGAATTCACGCCTAAAACTTTTTTCAGCTAGTAATCCTTCCGTAACTGCTAGGGGAGATCAAAGGTATTTCTTCATGGAAGGAAAATGTGGCAGAGTGGTTTAATGGTTTGCGTGAGGATAGTGTTTTACTTAAAGTTGATTTTAATGACTTAGTAGTTGAAGAGAATTCATATCTCGCATTTGCTTATTATGCTGTAACATTTGCTGCTCACCAAGAAGAATCAGGTGAGAAACTTCGTCAAATGACAAATCGGTTCACATATGGTTTAAAAAAAGTGAATGAATATTGGGTTATAGCTCATGAACATTCATCCTTGCCTATAAATATGGAAACGGGTAAGGGAATATTTAACTTGTAGTAATAAATAAATTATCTGATTGGTCATAAAGGGTTGCGGCGGCAACCCTTTGTTTTTGTGCAAGTCTAAAAAACAAGTGTTCCTCTCTAATAGATGTATATATCAAAGAAATGGCTATAATAATCATTTACCTTGTTTTTAGCTTTCTTTTTAATAGAATGTTTTTTTGTGTACTGATAAATTGGAAATGATGATAATATCAGAACAGAACTACATAAGAATAGTAAGCACAAAATACCTATTATCATGGACATCTTAGTACCCTCCTTTTATTATTACGAAATCAGTGTAAATTATGAAACGCGTATCATAGCAAGAAAAAGTTTTTTAAGGAGTTATAACTGTGGCAAATATCAAAGATATTGCAAAAATAGCTGGAGTATCGGTTACAACCGTTTCTCGTGTGTTGAATAATCATCCATATGTAAGTAAAGAGAAAAAGGAAGCTGTCTTACAGGCAATGGAGGAATACAATTACCAGCGAAATATAAATGCCGTTCATCTAAGCAAAGGAAAAACTTTCCTTATAGGGGTTGTTATTCCATTTACCAATCATCCTTACTTTGGCTTGCTCCTTGAAGGGATTGCGAAAGAAGCAGTGAAAAACAATTACAAGTTGGTTCTATTTCAAACCAATTATGACGAAAACCGAGAAATTGAAGCGTTAGAGATGTTACAGTATAAGCAAATAGATGCACTTATTATCTGTTCAAGAAGTTGTGGATGGGACGTTATAGAGCAATTTGTGGAATACGGTCCGATCATTTTATGCGAAGATGCGAGAGACCGAAATGTATCATCAACATTCATTGACCATTATAATTGCTTTACCAATGCACTAGAGTATCTCTATCATAAAGGACATCAAAAAATTGGCTATTGTGTGGGAAGGAAATCAGGCACCAATAGTAAACAAAGGGAGAAGGCTTACATAGATTTTTTGAATAACGTAAACTTGTCATTTGACCCTGATTATATTTTTTATGAAAGTCTAAAATTTGAAGATGGGGTAAAAGTGGTACAACAATTAATTAGAATGGACAATCCGCCAACTGCTCTGCTCGTTACAAGTGACATCGTGGCTGCTGGAATGATAACCTACTGCAAGGAAAAAGAAATCTTAATACCTGATGACCTTGCAATAATGGGATTCGATAACCATCCGATTGCAAAAGTTATGCACATCACAACACTTGAAATTCCTTTGGTTGAGATAGGGGAGAAATTGTTTCTTCAAGCAATGGACAGTAGAAATAATTCTCACCAAGAGATAAATGTGAAATTAATTGAACGACAAACTGTATAACAGTATCGAGGATGAATCATTCTAAAAATTCAGGTATTCCTATTAAAAGAACTCGCCAATCTTGATCTGCCCCGTAAATGTTAGACACCATTCTAACATTTACGGGGCAGATCATCTATGGCGAGTTTTGCTTTTTTACAATTTATTGATTGATGTAAGGTAATAGCAATTATTGTCAAAGAATGTTACCATTCTATAAGAATATGTTTTTGGGAAGGAGATTAAGAATGATTAAAAAGATGGTCTCCCTGGTTGCTGTGAGTATGGCAATCGGGTGCTTTGCAGGAGAAAAGGGGTATGCGGCAACAAATCCTCCTCAGCAGGAGATTAATAGAATGCTAACCGAAGAAGCATTTAAAAAAGGTATACCGCCTGAAATTGTGAAAGCTGTTGCTATTCAAGAAAGTAGCTGGCGCCAATTTGATGAAAAAGGTGACCCACTTGTCATTGATGGTGGGATTGGTATCATGCAAGTTACACAACCCCACAATTTTAATGAAGATTTATTAAAAAATGACATCAAGTATAACATCGAGAAGGGTGTAGAAATACTTGATCAAAAGTTTCGAAATTTTGATGCAATTCTTCCTAAATTAAATGATATGGACCGCGATGTACTAGAAAACTGGTACTTTGCACTATTAGCATACAATGGAAAGAAACAAGTGAATAGTCCTACTAAGCAAGATGATGGCAGTGTCAATAAAGGAGCATACCAGGAGGAAGTCTATACGAAAGTCGATTACTATAATAATTTTATGGGTGTCTCTCCACTGCCATTCCCATTTAAACCTGAGGACTTCACTTATACCGGGGCGCCAAACTATAATTTGCTGTTTAATAAGATGGAATATGATGTTCCCGATCACTTACTGCATGTAACGAAGCATAAATTTGAAAAAGATGATATTGTTCTTTCTGCACCAGCGGCACAATTCCGTGGGGTTCCTTCTACCGTAAAAACGATTGACCCAATAAGGAGTCTGCCTAAAGGGAAGAGGGAAGCTATCACCATCCTTGATCCAGGGAATCAAGCAGGAGCCCCTCAATATTCATCATTGGTTTACGATGAAACCTACAAATATGATTCAACGGTAAAAATGCTAGATAGACAATATGTCTGGTATAAAACGTTACTTAATGATGGTAAAACCACTGCGTATACGGCCTCAGGTGAATTGATCCCAATAGGAAAACGTCTTCATGGTTTTGATCGGATGGAAACGGCAGCGGCTGTTTCTAGAGAAGGCTGGGAATCAGCGGATACCGTTGTGATTGCCTTTGGTTATGATTTTCCTGATGCCTTAGCCGGAACACCTCTTGCTTATCATCTTGATGCACCACTTCTATTGTCTTACTATGATTCATTAAGGGACGCAACGAAAAAAGAGATTAAAAGATTAGGTGCTAAGAATGCTGTACTGCTTGGAAGTTCAGAACTTATTAAGCCAACTGTTGAGCAAGAATTAAGTGACTTAGATATTACAACCATTACACGTTATGGCGGGGAAGATAGATTTGAAACAGCAGCAAAAATTGGTCAGCAATTACCGAAAAAGGATACCGCTGTCCTTGCATACGGTTTTAATTTCCCAGATGCGTTATCCATTGCATCTTATGCCGCTCAAAATGGTTACCCGATTTATTTAACGCGGGAAACTGGAATACCTGATGTAACAGCAAACGAACTAAAAAACTATGAAAATATTATTGTTGTTGGTGATAAGCAGCTGCTCCCAGATAGTATCTTATCTAAAGTATCACCTAAAAAGATGATACGTTACGGCGGGGAAACTCGCTTTGATACCAATGCGGCCATTGTAAATGGACTTTATAATGGGATTGATCAAGCATATCTTGCAAGAGGATACGAATTCCCTGATGCCTTAGCAGGTGCTGTATTAGCTGCAAAACAAGGTGTACCTATCTTGTTATCGAACGATAAGAATGTTCCTCCTTCTATTCGAAGCACCATATTGAAACAGAAAATTGATTACTTTGGTTTCCTCGGTGGTCAAAATGTGTTAGATGTTCAAAATGAAATTGGACAAATTGTCCAAGAAATTAAGTATTAAAAAGAAAAGGAACTTCTGTAATTGGAGGTTCCTTTTTTACAGAGCTTTTATTTTGTATGGGAGGTATATATATCATGTTCTGGGATAAACCAAAGTGCTTAGTTTGTGACAAAGAAATTAAAGAAGATGAAATGGTTTATGTTAAAATACGGTATCCCAAGCGAAAAGGATTTACCGAAATAATAGCTTACTTAAGAAACGAAGGTAAATTCATTTGTGAAGATTGTTTTAATAAAAAACAATAGATTATTAGAGGTGTAGTGGATGATTAAAAATAAAATGACAGAGCTGTTAAAAATTGAGTATCCGATTATCCAAGCTCCGATGGCAGGAGGAGTCACCACTTCGAATTTAGTGGCGGAGGTTTCAAATTCCGGTGGTCTTGGAATGATTGGAGCTGGCTACATGACACCAGATCAAATACGTGATCAGATCAAAGAAATAAAGCAGTTAACAACATATCCATTTGGCATCAATCTATTTGTTCCTAACGAATTTACCTATACAGAAAAAGAAATTAAAGGAGCAAATGGTCACTTACAACCCATTTATAAACAATTAAATATAAGCGATAATGTCAATCTTGACATACCTACATCTAATCATTTTTTTGAGAAGTTCGATGAACAAATCCAGGTTGTCATAGACGAAAAAGTCCCTGTTTGTTCATTTACTTTTGGTGTTCCTTCCATTGAAATAATCGCTGAGTTAAAACACCATAACATTATTCTGATGGGAACAGCAACAACCGTTGAAGAAGCGGTTGAGGTTGAAAAGTTAGGGATGGATATGGTTGTTGTTCAAGGCAGTGAAGCGGGTGGACACCGAGGGAACTTTATGGCTGACGACGAAAAGAGTTTAGTAGGTTTAATGTCATTGATTCCTCAAGTTGTTGATCATGTAAGCATTCCTGTGATTGCTGCTGGAGGAATTATGGATGGTAGAGGGCTGATGGCCGCCATTTGCTTGGGGTCAAAGGGAGTTCAAATGGGGACAGCTTTCTTAACCTGTATAGAAAGTGGAGCTCATAAACTACATAAAGAAGGCATTCTTCACGCAAAAGAAGACCAGATGATTTTGACACGAGCGTTTTCTGGCAAATGGGCAAGGGGAATTAACAATAAATTTATTTCAGACTTCAAGAATCATGAAGAGTCTGTACCCCATTTTCCAGTTCAAAACAATCTAACCCAACACATTCGAAAGGCTGCTTCTTCCCAAAATAATTCAGATTACATGTCACTCTGGTCTGGTCAAAGTCCTAGATTAGCCAAAAGTCAAACAGTTGAAGTTTTAATGAAAGATATTATAGCTGAAGTAAAAAATATAAATAAACATCTATCCAATATAACAGTAGAATAGTGTTTCTAACGACGTGCGATTGTTCTAAATGGACAATCGCCTTTTTTATCTTGTCAAGAATTACTTGTGAAATTTTTGTGAAATTGTACATTACTCTTAAAACCACATAGTCAGCATGTTAATATGAATATGCTAGGAAACATGTACTAGTTTAGTCAATTCCCGAATATATTAAGTACATCATGTTTTAGAGAGAAAGGAGCTTTATCTTGAAGAAAATTATATTATTCTTGGTTTGTACTTTACTGGCTGTACCTTCCTTTGTAAGTGCACACACAAGTTTATCTTCATCGAATCCATCTGAAGGACAAGTTGTAACAGAGAATCTTGAACAAATTATTCTAACGTTTGCTACTTCTATCGAGGAATTAAGCACGATGGATATGGTTAAGGACGGAAATAAAATTCCATTAGAAGGAATCAAGGTTGAAAATAAGCAATTAATTGGAACAATAGCAAAACCATTAGATAATGGATCTTACATAATCCAATGGACAATTGTTGGAGAAGATGGTCATCCGATAAAAGGAGAAATCAATTTTGTTGTACAAACGGATCAAAATGCAATAGAGGAGAATCCTGTTACTCCTGAGGAGAGCAAAGCAAATCAAGAGGATGACAGTCAAAATGATCAAATAGCTCAAAATAGTGAAGATCAAAATATAGCATCAGATACAGTTGAAAAAACGGACGATCAAAATAATAATGACTCATCAACCATGTTAATTACAGTTTTTATTATCTTAATTGTGATATTTGGAATTGTACTTTTATTCTTTACCGGAAAGAAAAAACGTTAATCAAAAATGTACATTATTTATGACTAACCATCGTGAAGGGAAGACAATATATAATGAAAAAATTAGCAACGTCTTTTATTTTAATGCTTGTAGCATTTACACTTTTTGCGAGTGTGGCAAGTGCCCACGTAACTGTACTGCCTAAGGAAACCACACAGGGAAGCTATGAAATGTTCACCGTTCGGGTACCTTCTGAAAACGATACTGTTCCGACTACACAAATAAAAGTAGAATTTCCATCAGAAGTTAATATAAGCCGTTTTGAACCAAAGCCCGGCTGGAAATATGAAATCCAAAAAGACGCCACTGATAAAATTACGAGCGTTACTTGGACCACAGAAGGTGAAGGTTTATCAGCAACTGAATTTGGACTCTTTAATATGCAAGGGAAAGTTGCAGACGAGGCAACTGAAATTGTTTTCAAAGCTTATCAGACATATCAGGATGGAAGCCTAGTGGAGTGGGTTGGAGCATCAGATGCCGACAAGCCTGCTTCAGTGACAACAGTAAATCCAAAGCCAGCTGATGGATCTGGTGATCACCACGGTACCGCTACTAAAGAAGAGGTGAACCCGGAGCAGACGCATGAAGAAGTAGTAAAAGAAACAACAAGCCCTTCAAATGCTCCACTTTATGTTTCAATTGCTGCATTAATCGCTGGATTGTTAGCACTGGTTATTTCACTAAAAAAACGAGCATAAGGTCCATAGAAAAAGACAAGGAATTACTATTTCTTGTCTTTTTCTATGGACCTTAATCTATACGTACATTTCTTAACCAAAGTGAATAGAATACCTAGATTAATACTGGAAGGGAATGAGCAAGATGTACTATGTTCCTTATACCTACCCATATTCATACCAAAATCCTTATTATGTCAACGTGCCAATCTATAACGATGGGAGGCAATATTTGTATTGGGGTTATCCGGATCAATTAGACTATGCAAATCGATATCAATATTGGCAATCTATAAATGAGAGAAATATAGAAATTAAAGATTATGGGAAACAACCATTTGTAGTGGATATTGAGGAAGCTGCTAAGCAAAACCGTACATTTCGAACAGCTTTATGGACAGGGAATCATCTACAGGTTACTTTGATGAGTATCAATGTGGGGGAAGACATAGGTTTAGAGATGCATCCCGATGTCGATCAATTCTTACGTATTGAAGAGGGGCATGGAATTGTTCAAATGGGTGATTCTAAAGACAACTTAACTTTTCAAGCAAGAGTTGGTGATGATTTTGCCATCATGGTACCTGCAGGGAAATGGCACAATGTTACCAATACAGGGAATATGCCAATGAAACTTTATACAATCTATGCTCCACCTCAACATCCATTCGGAACTGTTCATAGAACAAAGGCAGAGGCAATGACTGCTGAAGAAAATCATGAATAACAATTAAGGTTATTACTACATGATTCCATACTCAAATAAAAGAGGCGTTGATTCAATTGTGAATTGACGCCTCTTTATTTGTATTAGATTCTGTCGCAAAAAAAACACCCGATTATTCGGATGCATACTTAATTATTCCATGTAAATAAACGGAGTATTCCCGCTGTATACATTCTCTTAACTTAATCTTTCCTTCACTTTCTAATTCTCCAACCCATTTCTCAATCTTTTTTTCATCTTCTTTAGTGGACTTAGGAATCTCTGTTGAAAATAAATTACTTTGACTGGCATTGCGAAGATTTTTTAATAAATCAACTTTATTCATTGGGCCAACCCCTTTATCTATATAATTCGACATAAAGGACGTTTTATCCTTTAATACCGAAAATTTTCAATCGAAAAACATCAGATAAAGAGGGAAGACCATTTTAGTGGCGAATGTACTAATGTGCCTACTTCTAAAATGTGTTCTTAGGCAATATTATAACGGTAGCAGGTAAATTATACCAAGGGGGAATCGTTGATGAATATTGCGCTATGGATTGCTCAAATTTTATTAGGGTTGATGTTTTTAATGGCAGGTTCAACGAAAGCATTTTCTTATGAGAAAGCAAAAGCCAGCATGCCTTGGGTACAAGATTCATCAAAAGGTTTAGTAACTTTTATCGGAGTTGCCGAGCTGCTAGGAGGGCTTGGAATAATACTGCCCTATGCCTTAGGAATTGCACCGATATTAACCCCTATTGCCGCTCTTGGCCTGGGTCTTATCATGATACTAGCTGCAGGGTTCCACGCAAAGAGGAAAGAAAGTAAAGCAATTCCAATGAATCTTATTTTATTAGCATTGGCACTATTTGTAGCGTTTGGTCGCTGGTAGGAGCTCAAATACATTTTTGGTACCAGGTTCAGAATGCGAAATCTGAACCTTTTTTTCTTGTTAAAATAAATTTGGATTTTTCTTTTTATTAAAGACCTTAATTTTTTAAAATTTTATAATAATAGTATATGATGTAATGAAAAACTGAGAAGGAGAAATTGTACTATGACAACTTCAGAAAAAAGTTTAAGGGTTTGTGACAAAGGACACAAATATTATAAAAGTAGTGATTGTCCAACCTGTCCGACTTGCGAGGCAGGACGGACACCTAAAAGTGGATTTCTTTCATTACTCTCAACACCAGCAAGACGAGCATTGGAGAATAATGGAATCACTTCTTTGCAGGAGCTATCAAACTTTAGTGAAAAGGAAATTTTGAAATTTCATGGTATGGGACCAGCTTCTTTACCTAAACTGAGGGATGCATTAAAGGAAGAAGGTTTATCATTTAACAACTAATACCAGATTGTTCAAATTATTTAGGAACGAGGGGTAGCTATGAAGTTGACAAATGGAGAATATCATATTCAAATTAACTCCATTAAACATTGGATAAAAATTGAGGGGAGTGAAAATCAGACCACACCTTTGGTTCTTCTTCATGGAGGTCCTGGTGGAAATCATTACACCTTTGAAAGAACGATTGGACCTTCGCTCTCTAAAACAAGAACCGTTATCTATTATGAACAGCGTGGCAGTGGCAGAAGTGAAATGCCTATTTCTAAGGAAGACTATAAAATGGAACAGCTTATATCCGATTTTAGCGAAATTAAAAAATGGCTTGATGTGGCTAAGGTTGATCTATTAGGCTATTCCTTCGGAGGTGAACTCGCTCTTGAAATTGCCTACACTCTACCTGATGATATCAATAAAATGGTGCTATCTGGTCCAAGTTTAATTGATTTAGAAATAGGAAAATTAATTCAAATTAATGGTTTTATGTCAGTAGGTGACACTCCATTATTAAAACAGGTGAATACTCTCCTAAAAGAAAATCTTCCTATTAATCATTTATATGAGAAGGTATGGAATTTGGTAGATACTAGTACAGTTGATAGGCTGCTATTTGAAAATCAAAAAATTGCTGAACAGAATAGAAGGCTTTGGGAAGAAAGCAAGCTGACCAATAAAGGATTAATGGCAAAAGTAATAATGAATCATCCTAGGGAAACCCCGTTACTTGATCGGTTACACCACATTAACCATCAGACTTTAATTATTACAGGTATTTTTGACCGAAATACAGGTGTACCCATTTCTAAGCTTATACATAGTGAATTAAAAAATAGTGAACTAGTACTCTTTAATGAAAGTGCTCATTTTCCAGACCTAGAAGAACCTGATCTTTTTCGTGATACTGTATTAACCTTTTTATATTCTTAATAGATTTGAAATAGTCTTTAAAAATCCAAGAAATAGATATAGAGGGCTAAGAAGTAAAAACAAGGAGAGTTTGTAATGGAAAATATCATTTTAGAGTTAAATGGGGGTAAGATAAGTTATTTTGTTGATGGAGATTGTAAAAATCCAACGATTGTCTGTCTGCACGGGTTGGCTGGCACTGCTTATTATAGTTTCTCAGAACTTAGTAAAAAATTATCTAAACATTTTCATCTCTTATTAATTGATCAACCAGGGCATGGAAAAACCGCATCTTTTAGGAATGAAAAAGATTATTTATTTTCAAATTTGGCCTCTTGGTATGAAAACTTATTTAATTCCATATTAGACAAACCATTTTATATTTTAGGACATTCATGGGGAGCTGATGTAGCCTTACATTATGCTAAACAGTATCCTGAAAAAATTAAGGGAGTTATTTTACTTGATGGTGGTTTTACTTTTCCAGAATTCCAAGAGGAAATGAATTTTTCAAAAGCATACGAAGGATGGAACACTTATATCGATAATGCCAAGTATGGGAATTGGGAAGAAATTCTTGATGAGTACAGTACATATACAAAGCGGTGGAATGCTGCTATTGAAGAGTCATTGACTTCCATATTCACGAAGAAGGAAAAGTATGAACTAATCGCCTCGAAATTTACTGTTTTATCCATTATTAAGGCTTTCTTTGAAGAACCGTTTACGACTACATATCCTTTTATTAAGTCACCATTATTACTGGTACATGCGACAGAGCCAAAAGAGTTACATGCAGCAAGGGAAAAAGGAATATCCCAATTAAAGAAAGAAATTAAAGACGCTACTATTATTAAAATAAAGGATACTAGCCACATGGTTCAATGGGATAAACCCGACGAAGTAAGTGCCGAAATTATCAAATGGGTGATTAAACAATTAGAAAAAGTTCTCAATTCATGATAAAACCCCCAGAGCCAACTGCTTTGGGGGATATTCCTCATTTGAAATTTATTATTCCACCGTAATGACTACTTTTCCTTGTGCATGCCCTTGTTCAAAATATCTGAATGCTTCGGGAACCTCGCTTAACGAATACTGTCTATCAATAATAGGCTTTACTTTACCGGATTCCATCAGTTCTTTCATAATTACTAGATCCTTTTGATTAGCTCTCTGTAAAAAGGTCCCCATTTTTTTACTCGAGGTCTTAGAGATCCAAGCTCCCACTGTCAAAGCCTGAAACATTTGAGACCCGGAACCTCCCACGTGAACAAATATACCATTAGGTTTTAGGGAACGCTTATATTCCGAAAGTGGTTGGTGCCCGTTAACACCAAGAATTAGGTCATAGGTATTCTTATTTTCGGTAAACTTTTCCCTCGTATAGTCAATGACTTGATCTGCGCCAAGCGATTGTAAAATATCTACATTTCTTGTACTGCAGACACCTGTAACCTCTGCCCCCAATGCTTTGGCAATCTGTACGGCAAAAGTTCCGACACCGCCAGAGGCTCCATTAATCAAAACCTTCTGTCCTTGTTGAATCTTGCCTTTATCCCGCAGACCCTGTAAGGCAGTGACTCCTGCCATCGGAGCAGCCGCTGCTTCTTCAAAGGACAAATTGGCTGGTTTTAAGGCTAATGCATTTTCAGGAACTGCCACATATTCAGCAAATGCACCCCATCCACTGCTGGACAAATCTCCAAACACTTCATCCCCAGGTTGGAGCTGAATAACATCTTTGCCAACTGCTTCTACCGTACCAGCCATATCACCACCAGGAATAGAGTATTTTGGTTTTAGAAGACCAAAAGCAAAACGGGCCAAGAATGGTTCTCCCTTTAAAAGAACCAAGTTTCCAAAATTCACTGATGAAGCATGAACTTTGACCAATACTTGATTGTCATTAGGAATAGGTTTTTCTACCTCTGTTACTTCAAGAACATCAGGCGGACCATATTTTTTATACACAATTGCTTTCATAAATGACCTCCAATGAAAATATTATCTTTTAAAAAAATATCTCTGAAAATTAAAACACCTAGATAAATAGATATTCCAGTTGGAGGACTTTCACTACATTATCCATTTAATTAATGAAGTTTCTGGTTTAACTGGACCTACCCATTTTTATAAAGTAATTACACCTTTGTCTATACACCTCTCTATTTCCCAACATACTATAATTTGGACAAACCTTCATTCATCATTTTGTAAAAAAAGGAGTGGACATATTGGGAAAAGACGCCAAAAAGAGTAAAGATAAGAAAAAGAGTAAGGAGAACAAGACAAAAGATGGGCAAGCAAGGGAAGAAAGAGGCGTAGCGAGACAAAATGCAGATACAGAAATATCAATGAATAAATTGTACAGTGAGATAAGGAGATTGAACAGAAATTTAGAAAAAGCGGAAAATTCCACACCACAAAATTCTTCTTCCACACTATCCAGTTTTCTTGGAAATCTGGATCTTACCAAAATTATCGGAATTCTAACCGTTATTAATAGCTTGATGAATACCAATCAATCTCAACAAATACAATCGCTGCCAAATATGCTACAACAAATGCTGCCGTTATTAGAGAATGCAAACACTAACACAGATTCTACTAAATAATTGAAGGATAGCATCTAGAGGTACATAGAACGTATACGGATAGGGGACTGAAACTCAGTCCCCTATCTTTTTATTCACACAAACATGGACAAGCCATATTTACAGATTTATTAACTAAACAAAGACCATCAAAATGATGGTCTTTTCCTACTTGTTAATCACAAGATACTACTCAGATAGTTAAAAGAATGAATAGGATGAAGAAAATCAAGAAAACTAGAGCCAATTGAGTGAAATTTGTTTGTGTTTGAGCCATCCGAATCATCCCCTTTCAAAGAGGATCATGTTACTCGATATTAATATATTCGGACAAGCTTCTAGTCATCAGTGGATTTTTAATAGAAAAAGTAAAATTGTTTTTATTTTGAATATGATTTTTGATATCTTTGATACAAGTACACGATAGAAATAGGAATTATTAGGAGGAAGCCAAAAATGACCAAAAAAATATCACTCATTCATTCTACCAATTTAGCCCAAGTCGACTATGCATACGCAAGTCGTATTCCAGCAGGTATGGACGTTCTATTTCTAGCTGGGGCCTGCCCGCTTACAAAAGAGGGAATCGTACCTGATTCAAGTGATTATGAGACACAAGCAAAACTTTGTATTGAGAATTTGAAAGAAGCATTAAATGAAGGCGGGGCTTCATTGGAAGACGTCGTCTATACAAGAGTCCTCGTTGCTACTCAAAATCAAACAGATTTGGTGACCGCTTGGGAAACGATAAGAAAAGAGTTTGGTATTCATGATGTTCCAAGTACATTATCAGGAGTTACTGTGTTGGGATACAGAAATCAATTAGTAGAAATTGAGGCAGTGGCGGCAGTAGATAGAAAATAATAAAGGGGGAACGTTACCCGTTCCCACCAAAATTAAGGGGATAGATTATGCAGAAACACAAAATCAACATTACTCAGTTTGACCCGAAGTATGCAGAGCAAACAGTGCAAATGTGGAGAGAGAGTAAAGAAAAGGCTATTGGTCAGAAGGAAATTCACAGTTTTGAAAATCAACTAAACTTTTTAAAGCATATATTGGCTAAAAACTTTCAAATTGATTTAGCCTTATTAGAACATAAAGTAGTTGGAATGATTGCCTATAATCTTACTGAAATAAGTCAACTATATATTCATAATGATTTCCAAGGAATTGGATTAGGCCAAACATTGCTAGATATAGCTAAACGCAATTCCATTGGTAGATTAACACTATATACGTTTGAAGTGAACAAAAGTGCACAACGATTCTATGAAAAACATGGATTTAAAATGATTGGCAAAGGGCATGAAAATGAAGAAAATTTAGCAGATATTCTATATGAATGGAAATCTATATAAATCTAAGACTCCCACTATTTTCTAATTATTCACTATTATTTTCCTATTCCGCCTTTTGTGTAAGCGCTTTATTGTGAAGCGGTTCACATGTATAATAGGAATATAAAGAAATCCAATAACCGTAACTGGAGGAATCAAGATGCTGACAGACCTTTTTCTTGAATTCAAAAACTGGTGGTTTGGCGAGTCAATGTATAATGTAGAAATTGAAGAATTTGAACGGATTGAATCCAAGCATACAAGAGTTCACCATGATGAAGATATTTTTGAAATGATTCGAGTACATTAAACTAAAAAATATTTCAAAGGAAGACATCTAGTTTAGAAGTCTTCTTTTTTTCTTTGATTGATAAAAGTCATAATCTGTTTGATTTTAGAGTGATTGAAGTCGATATTTCTATGCTATTCTTAATCTACTAGGTAATACAATTATACATCAATTATACATCCTTGGAGGGTTAAGAATGAGCTGTGGTTGTTCCTCACATATTAGAGATGGAAAAGACATCGTTGATCATGTAAAAAGTAAAGGGAAAGATAAACTTGCACCAACCGTTGCGCATGAGATTCACTGTGAGTGTGGAGAAACGTTTACGTTAGAAACAGTTGTTATGAACTGCCCAAAATGTGAAATGACTTATGCAGTAACACCTTGTGGGTCCAGTGATATCAATAATATCAAACTTGCCGGCATAAAATACGCTTAACAAAATACTATCATTTTGAACTCTAGGCTGCGGCACGCAGCCTCTTTTTATTGCTCTAAAAATGCCTGATGACGGGTAAGGTTAAAGAATATAAATATTTCCAAAATTAAAAGAATAGACTATAGTAAAAGGAACCTGTATATTTTTTTACAGAAAAAGTGAATGATTATTCAAACATTATAAAGGTAGCAGGTGGACACATATGGAGCACATTAATAGAGTAAAGTCAGAAATTTCAAAGGTCATGGTGGGGATGGATAGGGAGGTTGAACTTCTTACTATTTCTCTCTTATTTAATGGACATATATTGCTAGAAAGTGTGCCTGGTACTGGTAAAACCATGCTTGCTAAATCATTTGCGAGCAGTATTGATGGAATCTTCTCAAGAATTCAATTTACCCCAGACGTTTTGCCAAGTGATGTAACCGGGATTCAATTCTTCAATCCAAAAATTCAAGAGTTTGAACTTCGAACCGGGCCAATCGTTGCCAATATTGTTCTGGCTGATGAAATTAACCGCGCTACACCAAGGACCCAGTCGAGTTTACTTGAAGTCATGGAGGAGAGACAAGTTACGATCGATGGAGTAACGGTCAAAGTCGATGATCCTTTTATGGTTATTGCGACCCAAAATCCTGTTGAAGCACAGCAAGGAACATTCTCACTTCCAGTCGCCCAAATGGACCGATTCTTTATGAAATTGACGATGAACTATCCAAGCCTAGAGAGTGAAAAAGAAATATTAAAGCAAGCACGTGGGATTGGCAATGGCCATCAAACAAATGCTGTTTTAAGTCATGTAGAAATTAATAAGTTGAAGGAGTTCGTTCAACATATCAAAATAAATGATACAGTTGAATCTTACTTGCTTCAGATCGTAAGAAAGACAAGACAGCATCCTGAAATTGATTTAGGTGTAAGTCCACGCGGGGCATTGGCGTTGATGAAGGCGGCACAAGGCCAAGCCTTTTTAGAAAATAGAGAATATGTTATTCCTGAAGATATTAAAAAGATGGTTCCGTATGTGTTAGGTCACCGGATCATTTTATCTACAGAAGCCTCTTTTACAAAGTCAGATGAAAGTGTACTAAAGGAAGTATTGGAATCGGTCCCAGTACCCGTAGAAATGGGCTCATAATCATGATGGAGTGGAGTAAATATAGTGTTGAGAACAAATATCTGCCTATAACTGGAACATTTGCATTTTTTTTGTGTATTGCTTCTTTTTTCTTCCAATCATGGCTGACCTTTTTTGTCGGTGTTTTTATTATCCTGCTTATTTACTTCAATCATCTCTATATGAGGAAAGTTGGAGAGGATTTATTTTTTAATAATAAGAAGGTAAGAGGGAAGTACTTCCCTGCTGAGGAGGGTGAATGGGTACTAGAATTCAATAATAGAGGTGTGCCCATTATGAAGGCAAAGCTTACAGTTACCTTCCATGATTCTGTTACACCTCATGATTCACGTGCAATTAAGAAGTCATCCATGTATGAGGTTACTGTCCCATTTTCAAGCAGCTATCATCAAAAAACGAGTGTGGCCATACCATTTACAGCTGAAAAGAGAGGTGTTTCCAGAATCAGAAAAATAGAATTAATGATTCCACACTTCTTTGGTTTTGGTGAAACAGTATTAGAAAAGGAGTTTCAGTCCATACAAGAAGCGCTTGTTTATCCGCAAACATTAGTCGTACACAATAAACATACGCTGCTTAACAACAAGCAAGGAGAATCTCCTGTTTCCTATTCTCTATTTGAGGACACACTTTCTCCGGCAGGAACACGAGAATACCACTATTCGGACAGTTTTAATAGAATTCATTGGAAGGCAAGTGCACGTAAACAATCCTTACAAACAAAGCTCTATGATAAAGTAACAGAGAACGGTTGGAATATAGCAATCAATATTGGCGATGACCGCTTTATTACAAATAATCTGGAAGAGATTTTAAGTGGAGTCGCAGATCTGGCCTATTTCTATGTGAAACAGAATATCCCATTCTCAGTTTGTATTAACATCCGTCATGTTGGGAATACACCCTTTTATTATATAATGCCGGGGACTGGCAGAGAGCATTTACAAAAAGTCTTGGAAGCAATCGCTCATATTGATGTCCATACATCTGTTTATCCTTTTGAAAAGATGCTTGACTATTATGATAGTCATTTAGAAACGCAGCCGTTCTTTTTACTTGCTGGTCAATACATTCCCGAAAAAAGGGATATAGTGAAAAAGATTGCCGAAAAAGGATCAAGTCTTTACGAACTGATGGTGACTGAACAAAGTGCTTCGATTGTAAAGAAATCATTCTCCCAGAAAAGGGGGATACCGTCCTGAAAAGCAATGTTTGGTATTTGGTTTATTATAAAACCATTGAAATCCTTTTTGGCAGCTTAGTCATTGCTCCCTACTATATTGTACAGAAACAAGAAATACCGATTTTCCTTTTTCTATTGATAACAATCTCATCTACCTATCTATTTATTTTCCTGATTCATAAGTTTCAGGAGAAGAGCAGATTGTTATTTTTCATTACCGTGTTTCCGGTCATCGTTTTGGGTGGATTATGGTTAGGGTTTTCGATTATTTTTGTTCTACTATTATCGATGTTGATTTACTGGCGAACCACAATTATGAATAGTGAAAGTGACAGTGTTCAAACAGGTATTTGGTTGTTTTTGACCATTTTCTGTGGCTTCATTCTTCTCGTTTTTGCAAATATACAGGACTATCCTCTTCATCAACCATTGCTTATTAGCATCATTCTTCAGCTTGCTTTTATTCTAATTGGAGGATTTATGATTAACTGGTTATCGATGGCTGGGAACAAACTAGAAAAAAGACTCCTGCTGCGAAACTTTCTTTCAATAATGGGAATTATGATTGCCATAAGTCTACTGATTGTTACCTTTAGAGATGTCCTTAAATGGTTGGTTGTTTCTATACTTCAATTTGTCGCGTTTGCAGCATCGATACCTTTGACTCCCGTGTTTAATTGGGTTGAAAACTTCGAGCTAACAGGAGAAATAAATCCATTTGCTCAAATCCAAAATGCACAGTCTCAAGTGGAGGCGGAGAATTCTAGTTTCATTCATGATCAATCATCACTTGCTTCAAAAATTGACTTTAATTTTACGTACTTGACCATTGTCATATTCATAATCCTGTGTGTCCTGCTATTTATTTTCCTTTATAAGAAATTCCAAGGAAGTACAGAGGTTTTAGATTCGATCGAAAATGGATACTTTATCTCATTTCTTTATGAAAACGAAACGAAGAAAAATTCCAAGAATAAGAGACAGAGGGAACAGCCTTCCTACCGAGTGCGAAAAGATATATATCGACTTGAAAAAGTGGCAGAAAAGCTCCAGCTTGGCAGGAATTCCTCGGAAACGTTAGGGGAATGGTTCATAAGAATTGGAGTAAAAGAGGATGCATTCATACAGACCGTCTATGAAAGAGTCCGCTATGGAAATCAGTTTGAATCCGATGAGGAATATAGATTATTTTTAAAAAGTATTGATACAAAGAAAACAGAGCTAATACAGATTCATAAATTGCTTTTAGAAGAGGGTAAAATCAAGTCTACATCACGTGTAAAAAACATTATAATGGGATTTAAATCTAGAACAGAAGAACATTGATTTATTAGTTCTTCTGTTTTTTGGGGATTATTAAACGATCCAGGCTAGAGGCAATGGCAATTCCTGTTGTATATCGAATTAAATCAACAGTAAGGAATCCTTTACCCAAAATCAACGCTCCCAGCAAAGTTCCGCGAATCTGATTAATCCACTCTTCTTGATACAGCTGACTGAATTCGATGCTGAAGCTGAACAATAAACTAAGGAGTATCGCTGTTAACATGCTTTTTTTTCAAAAATAAGAAGCGAAATCCAAAATAAACCATCATCGCCCATAGGACATCTCCAGCATTCTCTGCTGAAAAGGAGAATAATAAATGGCTAAATTTTCTGGATGCTAGACCCAGTAAAATCGTGATGATAGCCGCAACAAAATATGTTCTCCTCAGCTGATGATGAGATTCATTATTAGAAATCATTGGCAACTCCTTTTTTCCAACTTATAATCTTCATTATATTAATAATAATTTTGAGTATCAAATTATTCTGATAGAGGTGTTCAGTATGCTAAAAATTGAAGAAATTGAATCCATAGAGTCCCACATAGATCCACTCTCTGAACTTTTGGTGAAGGTGGTAGATGATGGGGCTTCAATAGGCTTTTTACCGCCTATGAAGCTAGCAGATGCAAAACAATATTGGCATTCTGCATTAAAATCAGATGTTAACTTATTTATCGCAAAAATTGATGACGAAATTGTTGGTACAATCCAGGTACATTTTTGTACAAAGCAGAATGGTCTTCATCGAGCAGAAATTGCTAAGCTGATGACGTGTCCAAATGCTAGACGAAAGGGTGTTGCCCAGAGCTTAATGAAAGTAGCCGAAGAACGAGCAATCAATGAGGGAAGGACCTTACTAGTCCTTGATACGAGGGAAGGGGACCCTTCCAATCTTCTTTATCAATCACTGGGTTATATCCCCGCTGGAAAAATTCCTAACTTTGCCCTTTCAGGTGAAGGAGAGCTGGATACCACCGTTATATATTATAAAATTTTAAACTAATATTTATTTGTAACCTTAAGAAAAATTCCCCTGGATATATTATTATCTGGGATTTTTTTTGCCCAAATTAAAATAACATAATTTTTAGAAATATCGTCATAAAATTTACCTCAATTTCCTTAAAACGTCTATATAATGAATGTGAATGGAGTTGTTCTGGTTCTAAAAACATTGTTCTAAGGGTGGGAATAAAAATGAAGTATAAAAAGGCTGTCAGTTTGCTCGTTTATAGCATATCTATACTAGCTATAATTGCTACAACTGCAGGAATCTTCTCAAAGAGCGGTCCTGGCGAATATGAGCATATTTCTATACGCGGTGAAACAGTCACGATTTTCGGTAAAGGTATTTATCAGGATATGTCAGTTGATGTAGCAATTCAAGGAATCGCACAGGATGTTGTTACTTTGTTCATTGCCATCCCATTCCTTTTGACTGCACTATATTTTGCAAGAAAAGGTTCATTAAAGGGGAGAATAATGCTTTCAGGATCGCTGCTCTATTTCTTCCTTACCTACCTCTTTTATTTAACTATGGCAATGTTTAACCCCTTGTTTTTAGTATATGTCCTTCTTTTATCTGCGAGTTTCTTTGCACTGATTTTAACGCTATTTTCTCTATATTCTGAGAACCTTAGTAAGTATTTTCATTCAAGGCTGCCTGTTAAGTTTTTAGGTGGATTTTTAATCTTTAATGCCGTAGTTATCGGTAGTTTGTGGCTACAGGTTGTCATTCCTCCCCTTTTTAAAGAAGTGATTCCAATCGATTTAGATCATTATACAACCCTAATTGTTCAAGGCTTTGATTTAGCACTGTTTTTACCAATCTCGTTTATATCAGGGGTCTTTTTGATTAAAAGAGTTCCGATTGGTTATTTTTTAGGTTCGATTTATTTTGTTTTTTTATCGCTTTTAATGACCGCTCTTTCAGGTAAAATCATCGGAATGGCGCTGGCGGGTGTTAATGTGGTTCCAGTAATATTCATTATCCCAACTATTAACTTGATTACGATTCTTTGTTCCATCATTATATTTATAAATATCCTTGATAAAGTGAACCGCGATATCGTAGTTAACTTGTAGGCATAATATAAATAATCCTTGGATACATTCATATCCAGGGATTATTTTTTGTGGTTAAGATAAATAGTTCCATGAAGTAAATACCGTAATAAGAGGGCTTGATGAATAAACCTTTTGAGATATAGAGAAGAGATTAATCGTGACGTTTGTAGGTAATGTTGGTAAGATTATAAAAAAGTAGCTGACATAAACATTTTTCCATAGATATTTCAAGATTGACTGAAAGCGAGATTGATTATGAGAGTATAGGTATTGATTTGTCAGGGCCAAGTAATCATAAAGATACGGTTTTATCGTTATTTGAAAAACAGGATAGAGAATTAAAATTTCTCAAACTAATGAGTGATGTAAGTGATTTTGAAATATTAGAAGAAATCCAGACTCAAAGTAAGAAAGATGAAGTTGTCATCGGAATGGATGCCCCATTATCCTATGAGGATGGAGGCGGAGACAGACAAGGGGATAAGCTGCTGAGACAGTTTATTATTTCGCTGGGAATGAAATCTGGTTCCATCATGCCTCCCACTCTCAATCGAATGGTCTATCTTACATTGAGAGGGATAAAACTTACAAGAGAAATTGAAAATATGAAGACTTTCAATCCAATCTCCATTGTCGAAGTTCACCCAGGTGCCGCCATTGGATCGAGACTTCTTCAAGAGGATTTCCAATATGTTTTGAAATATAAACAAGACTTGTCATCGAGATGTTTTATTAGAAACTGGTTGGGTGAGCAGCAATTAACCCAGCTTCCTAAATCTATTGTGGAAGAAAGTCATATCATCGATGCTTGTGCAGCTGCTTTAAGTGCTTGGCATTGGCGGGACCCATTATTCAAACCGAAATGGCTGCTTCCTGCAAATCCACCGCTGCATCCTTATGATTATTGCTGTTGATCTTTGTTTTTCACCATAATTGAAGGACTCAGAAAGGGGTCATGATAATGAAATTTTATATTGTTGATGTGTTTGCCGAAAACAAATATGAGGGAAATCAATTGGCTGTTTTTATTCCAGAGAGTAAAATGGAACCAACCGAAATGCAAAAAATTGCTAGAGAAATGAACTTTTCAGAAACAACCTTTATTATGTCTGGATTACAGGATAATGGAGGATATGATGTTAAGATTTTCTCTCCTGATTCTGAATTACCTTTTGCAGGACATCCAACCATAGGAACAGCCTATGTTATCAAGAACTTATTAGACCGTTCAGAAAGTAGTGAAATTAAACTTAATTTACCTGTTGGGCAATTACCAGTTTTTTTTGAAAATCAATACGCCTGGATGACCCAAAACCAACCTGAATTTGGTGCTAATGTGGAGATTGATAGAATTGCAGCTGTACTACAAATTAATCGAGAAGATATCAATACTGATTTTCCGATACAAGTGGTATCAACAGGATTACCAAGCGTTATTGTCCATTTGAATTCATTAGATGCTATAAGTCGTTGTAATATTAATCATCGAGCTTATGCAGAACTTTTGAAGGATATGGGAGATGTAAATTTACTGGTTTTTACAACTGAAACTGCAAGCCCAGAAAACGATTTAAATGTAAGATTATTTATGCCAATACCGGGATATTTAGAAGACCCAGCAACAGGAAGCGCTAATGGGAATTTAGCAGGATATTTATTGGAACATAACTTTTTTAACTCCAATGAAATAAACTATCGTGTTGAACAAGGTGCTTTTATTGGTAGATCATCACTACTAAAAATAAATGCCAAAAAGACAGATAATCATTTTCTCATCCAAGTCGGCGGGCAAGTAATTGTAGTTTCAGAAGGTAAGTGGTATTAAGAATCAAGTGAAGGGATATAAACTATGCAAACATTGCCACAAACACAACCGGTAAAGAAATACATACCACTTTCTTTTTTTGTTATTTTTCTAGGATATCTAGTTTTTGGGTTATCTGAAAATATCAAGGGACCAGCGATTCCTCAAATGCAAGTCGATTATGGAATCGATGAACTGCAGGTTGGTTTTCTATTAGCCATTAATTCAATTGGTTTTTTAATAGCTTGCAGTTTTACTGGTGCTTTTTCATCTAAAGTCGGGATTAAGATCACGAGTCTGATAGCCTTTGGAACTATGGCGATTTCAGGTGTTTTCATTTATTTTTCTAGTAATTTTGCCTTTTTTTCCGTTTCTTATTTCATTATGTATTTAGGAAACGGAATGTTAGAAATTGCGTTAGCCATATTGGCTGCGAGAATTTTTACAAAAAATACCGGTTTTATGATGAACTTATCTCATTTCTTTTATGGACTTAGTTCGACGGCTGCCCCTTTGATGGCAGCGGGTTTAATGGGTATGACGTTTTTGGGTGGGCGTGAGCTAGGCTGGCAGGGAATGTATTTTGTCATGCTTTCCTTATGTATCATCCCTATGATTCCTGCATTATTTAGTACACTTCCAGTGAATCAAACTACTACTTACGACCGCATGCCTATAAAGATGTTTTTAAAGGACCGAGTAGCTTGGTTCATTATTATCATTCTATCGTTTGGGGTTATTGTGGAACTGTCGATTGCTGGCTGGCTTGTTAACTTTCTTGAAAGATCCTTTCAATGGAGTTCAACAGCAGCTTCTGGGATGTTATCTATTTTTTTCCTCTGTTTTATGATAGGAAGATTACTTCTAGGATTTATAACCGATAAAATAGGATTTATGATTTCTATCATTATATTTTCTGGTCTTGCTGGAATTACGACCATTATAGCTACATTATTTGGATCATCAGGTGTATGGTTATATGCAGCAGCTGGATTTGGAATTGCTCCCGTTTATCCGACCGTAATGGCATTGCTCGCTAAAAGATATCCTAATGGTATTGATGCTGCCATTACCGTTACTGTAACGATTATGGGCATTGTGGTCGTTATCAGTAATTTATTCTTGGGAGCGATGATTGAATTTTTTAAAAGATGGTTTACAAGTCTTCTTGGAGCTGAAATGGGTCTGATGCGAGGATTTCAGGCAGGGTTTCTATTCATTGGAGTCTGTGGGTTATTATGTTCTGTCTTTAGTATTATTTTGTATCGCTATTTGAAGAAGCGAAATGAAGTCATGTAAACGATGTACCATTGGGTTGCCAAGAGTCAAATGATAGTAAAGAAAATCTTTTACTAAAATAACAGTCCCAAGTGCTAACCAACACTCGGGACTTCTTTCTTTTATAGATATGGACTTTCATGCTTTGCCTTAAGCATATTCCAACGACGATCTACTTCCTTATCAAACATCTCCAGCATGTCTTTGCTATTTTCATTGAGTAAGTGTTTCGTTTTACCCATAAGCTTCAGCCATTCAGATACGGCTAATCGTTTATTTTTTTCCTCAGGGTTATAGGTAACTGTTGTAATGCCATGATCCACTTCATAAAGAGGGAAGAAGCAGGAGTTGACGGCAGCTTCAACAATCGTTTGACCTAATTCATCCTTTGATTTCCAGTTCAAAGGGCAGGTGATTAAGATTTTTCCATATACCAAGCCTTCGTTATTTGCATACCACTGTGCTTTCGCGGCTTTCTTTAAAAGGTCACGGTCAAAGGCTTCTGTACCCGTAAATACGTATGGGATGTGGGTAGCAGCCATAATTTGAGCAGTGTCCTTGTGATGGAAGGGCTTTCCATTTTGGAAACCGCCAATATTGGATGTACTCGTCATATGTCCCATCGGTGTAGAGTAGGAGAGCTGACTGCCTGTATTCATGTACCCTTCGTTATCATACTCCAGGATAATCATTTTATGGTTACGTAAAGCCGTTCCAATCGCAGGTCCCATGCCGATGTCCATTCCACCGTCGCCCGTCACCATGACGAAAGTAAATTCATCACTTAGTCCCAGCTCCGCCAATTCACCGCGTCTCTTTCTTTCATGGAACATTTCCACAAGGCCGGAAAGGGTAGCAGAGCCATTCTGGAAAAGGTTATGGATGTAGGTGGCTTTATGAGAGCTATAAGGGAAGCCTGTTGTTACTACCATTGCACAACCTGTATGGAATAATGCTACGATATCTCCTTCAATTCCTTTAAAGAACAATTCCAATCCAGAAAAGATTCCACAGCCTGGACAGGCGCCGTGGCCAGAGGCAAGACGTTTTGGTTTCTTCGTTAGACTCCGCATTGGCGGAATTTTCACTTTCAGTTCTCCGGTTTTTTCATCAGGAGTTACCGTGATTAATCCAGTGTTCAAGTCTTCTTTTTTCATAGGATTTAAAACACGTTTCGGAGCAAATTCTGGATCCCCTGGATTATGCCCGAAGTAGTCAAAAGGCTTTTCTGCAAAGCCTTTTTCAGCAGCTTCGAGTGCTAACTGGAAAAAGTGTTCAGCATCGTCAGCATAAAAATCTTTTCCGCCTAATCCATAGATGCGGTTGATTACTTTTGTATGAGCATTACCAACGGTTTGCAGGGCTGCTCTTAATTCGAGTGCCATGTTGCCGCCGTGTGCTCCGTATGAGTCTGCACGGTCACCAACCGTAACGGCCTTAATATTTTTTAAGGCTTCTGCTAATTGTTTTTGAGGGAAGGGACGAATCATATTTGGGGAAATCACCCCAGCTTTTATTCCCTTTAAGCGAAGTCTGTCGACCACGTCTTTACAAACCTCAGCGGCAGAATTCAGCATAAATACTGCGACTTCGGCATCCTCCATGCGATATAAATCAAGGATTGGATATTCCCTACCTGTTAATTCTGCATATTCTTTTGAAATTCTTTCAAATACAGCCTCAGCATTGTACATTGCTTCAGATTGTTGATAGCAGTTATTAATATAGTCCGGTTCATTCATATATGGACCGATGGTTACGGGATTCTCACGATCTAAGGCATGAGGGAAGTTCGTAGGCGTTTCCCCGATAAATTTTTGAACATCACTTCTATTTTTGATTACCTGTACTCGCCGTTTTTGGTGGGAGGTGAAATATCCATCAAATGAAACGATAACAGGCAGTCTAACGGCAGGATCTTCTGCTAGTTTTATCGCAATAATGTTCATATCATAAACAATTTGAGGATCCCGGGCCATCAAGATTGGCCAACCGGTATTCAAACCGAAGTATAAATCAGAATGATCTCCATGGATATTTAACGGACCGGAAACAGAGCGGTTAACCAAATTCAATACCATTGGAAATCGTGTACCAGATTGAACAGGAAGCTGCTCTAACATGTAGAGAAATCCATTCGCGCTTGTTGCGTTAAAAACTCGTCCGCCTCCAGTAGAAGCCCCGTAACATATTCCCGCCGAACCATGTTCTCCATCTGCAGGAATCAAAACGATATCATGTTCTCCTCTAGATTTCATCCCATCGAGGAACTGAGCAACTTCTGTCGAAGGAGAAATAGGGAAGTAGCCCATTACATGATAATTGATCTGATGTGCTGCGTAGGCAGCCATTTCATTGCCAGATTCAAATACAAAACTTTGTTCTACTGTTTCTTTATCAGTACTAAGTTTTTCTTGGTTTATTTCAATGGACATCATGATCCCGTCCTTTCCTTAGTTTTGAGTGACTAAATCAAATAAGTGGGGCACACGGTTTTTGTCCGCATAGCCGTCATTATATTCTCTTTCTCCTGATAGCGCTTCCACAGGACAGGCGGTTACACACTTCAAGCAGCCTTTGCAGTATTGATAGTCAATACCACTGAGAAACATTTGTGGACGACCTTTTTTGTCTGGTTTTTCCTCCCAAACAAAGCAAAAGTCAGGGCAGGCTGTATCACATGCAGCGCAATTGATACATTTTTCCTCATGAAAATGAGGGAGCATTCCGGCACGTGAAATACTTAAATCCTTTAACATGCTGTTACCCGGATTTAGAATCATACCGCCAATGGCCTGATTTTCATAACCAAGAACAGGTACTGGTCTTGAAAAAGGTATAGGATCCAGTCCATTATCCGGAAGGTAGGTTTTAAATTCTACTTCATTAAATCCACGGTCAAAGGTCCGAATATTTGGCTCAACCAGGTGTGGGTATTTTTTTTCAAACGTGCGCCTAATCGTTTGTTTCATCGATTCAGGGTCAAGAAAGTCCAAAATCCGATAAAGTGCACCCAGCATAGCCGTGTTGGCTTTTGTTTGTTCATCTAAAGCGATTCCAGTTGCATCAATAATGGCAATGGTTCCGCCTGTAATTTTCATGAGTTTTTTTAGTTCGTCAGGAGATTTTTGTGAGTTTACTAGGATTGTACTGTCTGGATAGATTCCACTTGTACAATCGATGGTTTTAAACAGGGCATCATGGAAAATGCCGACAACATGGGGGCGTTCTATTGGTGTGGTGTCTCGAATGTTTGTTTCCGGTGCACAGAAACGTATATGTGCTTTTACTGGAGAGCCTTTTTTCTCTGAACCGTATGATGAAAAACCAACTCCATTCAGTCCGTTTCCAACAACTCCATCCTCGGAAAGCATTTTTCCAGCCAGATTTGCTCCTAAACCGCCAATGGACTCAAGACGGATTTCAAAAAAACCTAATTCATTTGTTTTGGGCAATTTTGTCAAAGGTATTCCCCCTATCTATAAAACGGAGTTTAATATAGAATATTATAAATATTCTATAAATTAAATTATTTTAATTGTAACAGGACACGAAAACAAATACAACAGATTTTTGAAATGAAGGGTATTACCTCTATTGATGTTGAAGTTGCTGTTTGAATAAAAAACTTAAGGTGATCGTGTGATGTAGTACAGAAAGATATTTGTTATATAACAAATAGATTAGTGAGAGAAATTTTAAAGTTGAGAAAAATAGGGGAGTTGTTTCTAGGTCACTTGAGCCCAGTTCACACATATACTGTAAATGGCAATTGGGTATTAAGAAGGAATCATTATTTCTCCAAACCTGTTGTGATATCACTGTATTTGGTAAGAACATAATACGAACAGGAGGGGATGTTGTGAAATTTACCATTCAATATATACCCCTGAATAAGATCAAACCTGATGTATCACTAAAAGTTACTGAGCACGTAAAGAAACTTCAAAGGTTGATGTGGGACTGTATGTTTGTTTTGGTCGTCAGAAAAAATCGGAAAGATAACAACTATACAATCATAAGTGGGCAAGAGCGCTATGAATCGCTTCGAAAACATACAAAAAGTATTTATGCTCCATGTATTGTCGATAAAAGTACTCCTTCTGGAACTTTAACCTGGTTTCAGCGTTTACGAAGGAAACAACCGCTGGATGATTTTCCGTTAATGCCCTCAAGCTGGTCCATCGTACGGACCTTTTTAAAGCAAGAACCTCGTTTTAAACAATTGTCTCGATCCCAACAAATTAGAGTCCTTCTTTTAGCTGCTCACTATAAAAAAACAGTCATCTATTCAATGAAAATGACGGTAGATGATATTCTGAGAGACCATTAGAAAAATGGAAAGGGTTTGGATACCACCAAACCCTTTTGTTAATTCTCACTTAGAAAGAAATACAAAAACAAGAAAAAAAACAACGATTTTCTTAGTGGATTTTTTCATTTAATCACCTTGATTTACAAATTAAATGAATATAAATATTACCACAATTATCCAATTTTATTAGTTAATTTGCTTCTTTTACTCAGGTAAATATGCCTTAATAAAAAATGGATTCTATAAATAGTAAAGTGTTATTTTTCGGGTGCTTTCCTAATAAATGACACAAGAAATGCCGTATGAATTGGCATACGTCTTTTTATTTATCAAGGTTTGTTCGGAATTTCTTTAACTTAACATAACGATTAACATCATTTTTATGCAGGACAATAAGTATTGTGCAATTATTATAGGATGCCAAAACTACTGTCAATTCAGTGCCGTTTTGAGTACCAGTATTAGAAGTCCTTCTTCAACCCAGGATAGTTGAGAATGAAATTTTTATTAAGTAATATTAGATTGGTAATATATTCTACAACAAAGGCGTGGGAGAAATGATAATGGGATTATATGAAGCACATTTACCCGTAAAAAATTTAGAAGTGTCAATTAAATTTTACCGAAAATTAGGTTTGGAGTTTGCTTGGCGTGATGAAGACACCGCGTTTTTTTGGCTAGAGAAAGGTAAAAGTTGGTTAGGTTTGTGGGAAGGGAAGGAGTACCAAACACCATATCACCCTTCTTTACGGCATATTGCTTTTCGAGTTACATATCAGGATTTAACAGAATCCTTAAAATGGCTTGAATCAATCAAAGTTGAAGCTGTTCCCTTTGGAAGAAGAACATCGATTGAACCTTTTATAAGACCCAATCAAGGAAATGCTTCTGTATACTTTAATGATCCAGATGGAAATAGTTTAGAATTAATGTGTCATGTTGAAGTTCCTAGTGAATTAAAACATTTTGCCGAAAAGCTGTCATTAGAAGACTGGGAGAATTTAGTCAGTAGTAAATTGAAATAATGAAAACCCTATTTTTCTTGCAAAATGTTTGCTATGATACATAAATATTTTTGTTACGAGGCAATACATAAAGAATGCCTGTCATTTCCAGTGGTTTTATTGCAGATACAACGTCATTGCCACTCGTAGTGAGTGGTCAAGGCATTTCGATGATAGGTACTACAGGTAGATGCTGTTAAATAAAGACCTTATTGGTCTTTGTTTATTTTTTCTTTAAGTTCGTGATAGGCTTCTACTATTACCAAAAAAGAGACCCTTCGTGAATCAATAATAATCTAAGATTAGCAGTTAGTTGCATTTTCACTTTCAACCTTTGGTTCGAAAGTGCAGCATGTAAAAGCATTTTCACTTTCAACATCCACATCAGCTTTTGTGTAGAAAAACTCCCATTCGTTTCCGTCAGGATCATGAACCCAAAACTTGTCTTGGAGGGCATAGCAACAGGTTGTGTCAATTTCTTCAAAATGTGGCTGAATACCTTTTTCAACAAGCTTATTCTTATGGACTAGCACTTCCTCAGTACTTTCAACTTGAATTCCAAAGTGCCCGACTTGATTACCTCTTACTTCATCTCGAAAATTCAGAGTAAAATTTAATCCTGGTGTATCAAGTAGGAACTTTGCGTATTCAGACTTTACTTTAACTGGTTCAGCCCCGAATAGTTTGCTGTAAAACTCTATAGATTTTTCAAGATTTGTAACATTAAGACCAACATGTACGTATTTCATAATGGTTTCCTCCTAATATCATTTTAATTTGATTTATTTACTATCATTGAGGGTTCGTTGGAAACATATAACCATCATATATTACTTGCAATTTACAAGTATTATTTTCATGAAATGAGCAAGGGATTCTTGCTCAAATTAAAGGTTTGCAACAAACGGTAGAATTCGACATTGCTTCGTTTAGAAGTTTAATTGATTTGATTACCATCTCTCGTTCAAACTCACTCATATTTGAAAAAACTTCGTTAAGATATTGGTTCATTTCTGCATCTATTTTTGCTGCAACATACTTCCCTTGAGTAGTCAGGGTTAGTTGTGAAACACGTTTATCTTCCGGAAGTGGTGTTTTTTTTACCAGTTCTAACTTTACTAATGTTTGTATTTGCCGACTAAAAGTGGTAATATCCATCCCTATAGTATCCGCAATTTGTTGCATAGAAGGTCTGTCTTTTCGTAGAATTTCGTATAGGATATGGCTCTGAACAAGAGATATTTCTTCACTACCAACCTGGCAACAGTTTTTATTCAAAAAACCAAAACGTCTTGTCATAACTTGAAATAATTCTCTAAGGTTTTCCATTATTTTCACCTCTGAGTTATTTATATACAAAATATTTGCAAATTGCAACTTATTTACTTTAAAAACGGAAAATTCTTTTATATAATTAATTTAAACAAAAGAAGTACAGGGGGATTAATATGAAAAAGGGGTTTAATACTAGGTTGGCTTCAATTTATGATCTAGAAGCGATATTATTCATTTATAACCAAGGAATTGAAGACAAGATTGCAACGTTGGAGGAAGACCAGAAAGATATAAATTACATGACAGAATGGTTTAACACCCATAATGAACGTTTTGCTATTATAGTAATCGAAGATAATGATGAAATTGTTGGTTGGGCTTCTTTAAATGTATATTCGAATAGGTGTGCGTATTCGGGTGTAGCTGATTTATCAATTTACATAAGGAGGGATTACCGAGGAAAGGGTGTCGGTTCATTATTATTAAAAGAAATTGAATGTACTGCGATTAAGAATGACTTTAATAAAATTGTTCTATTTACTTTTCCTTTCAATAACTTGGGGCAGGGGCTTTACAAAAAATATAGTTATAGAGAGGTCGGAGTATTTAAAAACCAAGGTAAATTAGATGGACGCTTTGTTGATGTAATGATTATGGAAAAGATCCTTATTCCATAAGTACATGAATTGATTTCGTTAAATAAGGTGTAGATATTCCTAATAATGAAACTCGCCAATTAATGATCTGACCCAATAAAGTTAGACAAAAACTTTTATGCAACTTCTAAGACTTGAGTTCGGAATTCAACCGGACTCAGGTCTTTTAATTTTGCTTTCATTCGTTTGTGATTGTAATAGTGTATATAATCAGCTAATTCCCGTTCAAAATGCTCTATACTGTCAAATTTCTGTAGATAAAGGAGTTCGCACTTTAATAAGCCAAAGAAATTTTCTATGACTGCATTATCCAAACAATTTCCTTTTCGGGACATACTCTGTGTAATACCGTGTTGTTCCAGTTTTATTTGATATTTTCTCATTTGATAATGCCAACCCTGATCGGAATGAAGAATAACTTGGTCTCCTGGCTGGAGACGTTCAATCGCTTGATCTAACATGTCTCCTACCAATTTATATACAGGACGATTCATGACGCTATAGGCAATGATTTCACCATTACACAAATCTAGGACAGGAGAGAGGTAGCACTTCTCACCAAATAGGTGGAATTCTGTAACGTCTGTTACCCATTTTTCATTCATATTCTCAGAAGTAAAATTTCGATTTAAGACGTTCGGAGCGACTTTGCCTTCGTTCCCTTTATAGGATTTAAACTTCATCATACGTACCACTTGTATAGGATTTTCGAAACGCTTCTACACCGTTTTTCTCGTATTGAATCATCCACGTTTTTACTAAAGAAGAGTGTGCTCTAATGGAAGCCCCTATCGTACCATAACTTTCATTGCCCTGTAAGTAACGCTAAAACAGCCGCTAATTTATCCTCCGCACTAAATTTAGCCATAAAAAACACCCCAATACGGAACTCTTTATATAAATAGAAATCGGCTTTTTTACTTACTGATACGATTGAGGAGATTAGACCTCCTTTGCTAATTCTGCCAGCCTCGCTTTGTCCCGAATCTTGTAGCATCGTGATTGTTTTTCAATGATATTTGCATCGCACAATTGAGCTAATACATGAAGAAGATGGCGGTAGGAGACACCAAGATATTCACATACTTCCGTGTGTTTTTCCTTATATAAATCATGGTCTGCTGACAAAAGGATAAAGGCAGCAAGCCGATTAATCAGCGGGAATGCTTGATTCTCTGCATATCTAGATGTAAACATCGTCTGCTTTTTGCTTAAAAAGATGCATAAGTATTTTAAAAAAGTGGCGTCCTTTAACAGTTTATCTTTACAGGTATGTATGGGAATGGCGAGACAAATTACCTGTGTGGCCGTTTGGATACCTCTGGAATAGCGTTCCTCATTTAATAATTCAATTTCGCCCATGAATGTTGGAGCGTGTAAAAAATTGAGGAGTGACACTTTACCATTTTTTTGAGTAACATATAATTTTGCCTTACCCTCAATGAGGTAGAACATATAGTCAGGATAGGAGCCTTCCTTAAAGATAAATTCACCTCGTTCAAACTGACACACCTGGATATAAGGGGTTATAGGAAAGGAAAAAATTGATTGAATAGGATATTTTTCAATATAGGAACTTCGCATTGGTTCGATTAAAAACTGCATTTCTACCTCCGTCAAAAAATATGAGATATCTCATATAATTGTATTTGTTTACGTGCTATGATGCAATGGATACGGAGGGATCGATCTTGAATAATCAACAAACACTTAAACATTTAACGAATCCAAAAAAGTTAGTATTGAGTAATCAACGGTGGATGTCACTGAATTTCTTTGTATTTTTCATAACTTGGGGAATATTTTTACCTTATTGGACTGGCTGGCTCGTACAAGCAAAAGGACTTAGTGTAACTGAAGCGAGTATCATCATGGGGCTTGGATTATTAGCACGAGGGGCATCATCGCTTTTTGCTTTTCCACTGGCATTTAAGTTTATGAGCAGTCAAACCGTTATTTTTGTTTTGACAGCTAGCTCACTTGTGGCTGCGATCCTTTATATACCATCATCGTCCTTTGTCACACTTTTTGTTGTAACAATGTTTTTTAATGCCGTATTTCCACCGCTACTTCCTGCTCTTGAAACAGCAGCAGGGAACTTGGTCCAACATGGGGACGTTAATTATGGAAAAAGTCGATCCTATGGTTCTATTGGGTTTATCCTTTCGGTGCTCATCATTAGTTTGATAACAGGGTATTTTGGGGAACAAGCCATTCTAGGCAGTATGGTAATAGGGCTTTGTTTTATGCTATTCATGCACTTGTTGCCGACACCGGCAGTATTAGCGGAAAAGCCAACTGTAAAGGATCGTAAGGATTCCCTTACATTCAAAAGTTTATGGCAGATAAAAAGTTTCCCGATTGTATTACTTATTGTCATATTACTGCAAGGAGCCCATGCTTCCTACTATAATTATGGTTATATTTACTTGCAGGATCTAGGTGTGAATAAATTTTATATCGGAATGATCATTAATATTGCTGTGATTTTCGAAATTATTTACTTTTTGAAGGCTGACCACATGTTTAAAAAATGGAAGCCTTCATCGTTATTAATTTTAGCTGCTACAGGATCCACTTTACGCTGGGTACTCGTATTTTTGTTTCCTAATGTGTGGATTTTTATGATTTCACAAAGCTTGCATGCACTTTCGTTTGGCGTAGCTCATTATGCATTTATGCTGTATATCACGAAAAATTTGCCAAAACAGCAAATTCCAAATGCACAAGGAATTTATTCAGCACTCGCTTTGAGTTTTAGCACAGCTGTTTTAACACTAATCGGAGGCTTTCTATATGAAATCTCTCCAAATCTTTCATTTTTGTCAATGATTATCTGTACGTTTCCTGCGATATTGATTTTATTAGCGACAAGAAGGAAGTATCAATATTAATTTTAATACCTGTATCTCCCATATGACCTACTAGAGCAGGGAATCAATTTCCTGCTCTAGTTTACTATTCATGCATTCTCGGTCTATGGAAACGCCTCTTGCAGTGAAACATGTTATACTATTAAAATATTATATTGCTAGACATATCAATGTCTAACATATCAAATCAGCCCTAGAACAGAGCAAACAGAAGATGGAGAGATAACTTTGAAAAAATATAAGACCCTATTTTTTGATGTAGATGATACCTTATTGGATTTTGGTGCTGCAGAAAAATTAGCATTACAGCTCCTTTTCGAGGAACAGAACATTCCTCTGACCTCTGAAGTAGAAGATCAATATAAAAAAATTAACCAAGGTCTTTGGAAGAGGTTTGAAGAAGGAGAATTGGACAGGGATGAGGTTGTCAACACACGCTTTTCTGTCTTATTTAATCAATATGACAAAGTAGTGGATGGGACCATACTCGAAAAAAACTATCGCCTTCACCTTGAAAAAGGTCATCAACTGATGAATGGAGCTTTTGAGCTAATCTCTGAACTTCACAACGATTATGACTTGTACGTTGTAACCAACGGTGTGTCCAAGACTCAGGATAAACGTTTACGTGATTCAGGATTATTTCCACTGTTTAAGGACATATTTGTATCGGAAGACACAGGTTATCAAAAGCCTATGAAGGAATTTTTTGATTATGTTTTTTCTAGAATTCCTAATTTCAGAGTTGATGAGGCACTAATTATCGGCGATTCATTAAGTGCTGACATTAAGGGCGGGGAGCTGGCTGGATTGGATACATGCTGGTTTAATCCTAATATGAAACAAAATCATACTAATATTAACCCATCCTATCAAATTCACAACCTTGAGGAAATAATACAAATAGTACGTGTTAAAACGGGAAGCTATTAAAAGGGGAGTGGAGCGCATGGAATTGACATATGAAATCATAAACGATGACGAAATTGAATGCTGTAGAGACTTATGCAATGAACTGATGGCTTTCCAAAAGTCAAAAGCCTATATTAATCCTGAAATGTTTGACCATATGAATTTTGATACTCGGATGGTTCCTTCCGTAGAAAAAGCCATACACAATTACATCGTTGTGGTAAAAGATGGTGAGAAAATTGTAGCCTACGTCTATTCCAATATTTCTCCAAAGGAAGCCTATTCGAATAATTTCGCTACTTTTTTTGATCTATCATCTGTTCGTAAAAAGAATGTGGGTTGTCTTTCTCAATTTTTTATAAAAGAAGAATATAGACAGTATCGGATTGGTTCCAAGCTCTTTAATATGTCAATGGACTGGCTGAAGCAATTTGAGGATGTTGAGGATTATTTTATCTTTGTTTCAAATGGCAATGATAACGCATTAGAATTCTATAAGCATAAAGGGTTTTTGGTAAGTCATAAAATTTTAGATGGTTTTATTACTGTTTTACGGAAATAGTTGGGACCATGGATCCATAACTCACTTTGGGTCCTCCAAGTCATCTACTCCTCAAGACTTAGAAGAACTTACTACTTGAGTATCTTCTGGTAAATTAAAAACTCTACTATACTATGATTACATTATATAATGGAGTGAGAATGATGACTGAATCAATATTGTCCCTTATTAAAGAATGGGGGATATCGGGAGTGTTCATTTCCTTATTTATTGAAGGAAGTGCTCTTCCCTTTATCGGCTCGTTTATCATGGTTACAGTGGGATTTATTTTAGATTTGACCTGGTTCGAGATGATCTGGATTTCAATAGCAGGCAGCTTTCTATACGCGATAGGGAGTTGGATTCCCTATTTTATTGGATATAAATTTGGTAAATCTGTGGAAAACCGGTTGAGTGATGCAAAAAGAGCAAAATTAACAAAGGCAAAGAAGGCTTTTAGTAAGAATGGTGTATGGAGTGTTGCCATTTCGAGCCCGCTTCATTTAGGGAATTTTGTTCCTTTTTTAGCGGGAATGTCTCATATGAAACTTCGAACCTATACACTACTTACGATGATTGGAATTGCTCCTTCTACCTTTTTATTTTTAAGTATTGGTCATTTTTATCCAGGTGATTTCAGGAACGTTATGAATACAGTCACTGATTATCAACTATTACTATTTATTTTGTTTGCCTTAATCACTTTGTTTTATATGGGAATAAAATTTTTAGGTTATCGGCAGCAAAAGAAATTAATGAAACAAGATGTAATGAGCTAGATATATATCCTTATACTAAAACACCTAAAAAGGGTGTTTTTTCTTTTACATTGGCGAAGTGTATTAGAAGTAATTAGGTTAAAACTTCCTTACCTATAAACAATCGATTATAATTTCTTAAGAATGGAATGTAATAGGAGTGTATAGATGAAAAGTATATCGATTTTAGTTGCAGATGATGAAGAAGAAATTGCCAATTTAATTGCCATCCATTTAGAAAAGGAAGGTTATAAAGTTATAAAAGTGTCTGATGGGGAGGAAGCCCTTCAAGTAATCCAGACTCAATCGATTGATTTAGCCATTTTAGATATCATGATGCCGAAAATGGATGGTTATGAAGTTACCCGTCAAATTCGTGAACAACACAACATGCCGATCATTTTTTTGAGTGCCAAAACATCTGACTTTGACAAAGTCCACGGTTTGGTAATCGGAGCAGATGATTATATGACGAAACCCTACACTCCCATTGAATTGGTTGCTCGCGTAAATGCACAGCTGCGCCGGTATATGAAGTTAAATCAACCTAAAATTAGTCACCTTTCTGGCTTGGAATTTGGTGGATTGGTTATTTCTCCGGAACAACGGACAGTTTTCTTATATGGTGAACACATCGACCTAACGCCAAAAGAATTTGATATTTTAAATTTACTAGCTAGTCATCCAAAGAAGGTATTTAGTGTGGAAAATATTTTTCAAAATGTGTGGGGCGAAGCCTACTTTGAAGGTGCTAATACTGTAATGGTACATATTCGTACATTACGGAAAAAGCTTGAGGACGATAAACGAAAAAATAAATTAATCAAAACCGTGTGGGGAGTCGGTTATACATTCAATGGGTAAAATCGTACGCAGTTTCCGTTCAAGAATGATACTCTTATTTGGATTAAGCATGTTTTTGTCAGGCACCATAACCTATATCATCTTTAAAGGACTTCAATGGTTCTATCACACTTGGGTTCAATGGGGCGATCCACTGGCAAAGCTCCGGTTATTTATGAGCACTATTGGTGACTTAAACTTCTTTTTACTGTTATTTATTCCGCTTTCTATCTTATTTTTCTATTTACTCACAAAGTCCTATACCACCTATTTTAATGAGATTTCAAATGGAATTCACAATCTCGCACGTGGAGACTTTAGACAGCGGGTTCATATCAGATCAAATGATGAATTTAGCACTATTGCCCATGACATTAACCTCGCAAGTGAAAAATTAGAAGAAGCTGTTCTAAGAGGAGATTTTTCGGAAAGCAGTAAGGATCAGCTAGTTGTAAATTTGGCACATGATTTACGGACACCACTTACCTCAGTTATTGGATATTTGGATTTAATTCTTAAAGATGAAAATTTGACGAAGGATCAGGCTAAACATTATTTATCCATTGCTTTTACAAAATCTCAGCGATTAGAACGATTGATTGATGAACTATTTGAAATTACTAGAATGAATTACGGAATGCTACAGATTCAAAAACAGCAACTTAATTTAAGTGACCTGCTTTATCAATTAAAGGAAGAAATGTTTCCAGTCTTTGAAAAAAATGACTTGATTGCTCGTATCAATATTCTTACCGCTTTATCTATTTTAGGTGATGGAGAACTGTTAGCACGTGTGTTTGAAAACCTGTTAACTAACGCAAACCGGTATGGAGTTGATGGTCAGTATGTCGATATTAACGGTTTTATCGAGGATGGGGAAGTCGTTGTCCAGATTGTAAATTTTGGAGACAGCATTCCTCCAAGTGAACTTCCACATATCTTTGACATGTTTTATACCGGTGACAAAGCACGGGCACATCGAGAGGATAGTACAGGTCTCGGCTTATTCATAGTGAAGAATATTGTCGAGCAGCATAATGGGACCATTTCAGTAGAAAGCAGTTTAATTCGTACGGTATTTGAAGTTCGTTTACCACAAGTGAGCATCGCAATGGATCAATCAAAGGAAAAAACTTAAGAAAAATTTAAACTTTACCCCACTTTTTATTTAAATAGTTTTTCCTATTCTATTACCAAGATAGAAATAGGAGGATATTTAAAATGAAAAAGTGGGGATTTTTATTGTTAATTGTATTCAGCATGGGAATTACAGTAGTAAATAGATTAGAGGCTTTTGAAGATAATAAAGTAGAGATTAAACATTTTGTGCCAGATCATAAATTAGATGAAAGTACTCAATTGGTAGAGATAAGAGAGGTACTCGTTTATCAAGGAAATTTACTATTGGTCAACAATGAGTACCCTGTTCACGAAGAGAGTATTAAATCAGATGTCGTAAATTTAATTGAACGCAGGGAATTGACAGAGGGATATGGGCTATTAGAAAGTGAAATTTATTTATCAGAAGAAGTTGCATATGAGTTTTCAGAGATGATAAAGGCAGCGGGAGAAGAAGGGGTTCATAATTTTTCTATTAATAGTGGTTTCAGGGACTTTGATGAGCAGAATGTACTATATCAACAAATGGGGTCTAGCTTAGCTTTGCCTGCGGGACATAGTGAACATAATTTAGGGTTATCATTGGATGTAGGTTCGACAAAAATGAAAATGAGTGAGGCACCTGAAGGTAGGTGGATTGAACAAAACGCATGGAAATATGGTTTCATCTTACGCTATCCAAAGGATAAAACGCAGGTTACTGGAATTCAATATGAACCATGGCATATCCGCTATGTGGGACTGCCACACAGTGCGATCATCCAAGAAAAGAATTTCGCTTTGGAAGAATATATGGAATATCTAAAAGAAGAAAAGCACATTACGGCTATCGTTAATGGTGAAGAATATACCGTTACTTATTATCCCATTGAAACAAGTAGGTCAATAAAAGTGCCAGAGAATAGCAAATATGAGATCTCAGGAAATAATATTGATGGAGTTATTGTAACTGAATGAACATCATAAATATAAGGTGAGAGCAAAGTCTGCATATCCGATAGTTATTTTCGTTATGTGAGAGTAACTTCGCTTATCCGAGAGTAAATTTCGTTATGTGAGAGTAAATCCACTTATCCGAGAGTAATTTTGGTTATGTGAGAGTAAATCCGCTTATTCGAGAGTATTTTCCCTTATGTGAGAGTAAATCCTGCTTATCCGAGAGTAATTTCCTTTATCCGAGAGAACCCCCCCGCTTATCCAATAGAATTACCATTTTACGTGCGATATAATTTTTTTTTTGTAATGGAAATTTTTATCAATGAAATTGTGCAAAATAGTATTAATACAGGGTAAACATAATTTATACTATTATTACGTTGCAATCTTATTTAGGGGGATATAATGGAGTTTTCTTTGTTATTAGAGTATGGATGGGTTTTACTTATTTTGATTTTGTTAGAAGGCTTATTATCTGCAGATAATGCTTTGGTATTAGCTATTATGGCGAAGCATTTGCCAGAGGAACAGCAAAAAAAAGCGATTAATATTGGGTTATTATTAGCCTTTGTCTTTAGGATTGGTGCCATCTTTATTATTTCGTTTTTGTTTCATGTTTGGTGGATTCAAGCGGTTGGTGCTGCGTATTTGATTTTCATCGCATTAAAGCATTTGCTTAAAAAGGATCATGGCGGTAAAGAGAAAGCAGGGAAAAGCTACCGAGCTACTGTAGCTCAAATTGCATTAGCCGATATAGCCTTTGCTGTAGATTCAATTTTAGCTGCAGTCGCTCTTGTTATCGCATTACCAGGTACGCCAATGCGCCAAATCGGTGGAATGGATGGCGCGCAATTTATTGTTATATTAATCGGCGCAATCGCTGGATTAATCGTAATTCGATTTGCTGCAGGATTCTTTGTTAAAGTCCTAACACAACGCCCTACCCTTGAAACAGCAGCGATGTTACTTGTTGGCTGGGTCGGGGTTAAGCTATTGATGCACACTCTTGCGCATCCGGCATTACACATTATTCCTCATGATTTTGTAGAAGGACCGATTTGGAATACCATCTTTTGGTCTGTTATGCTTCTTATAGCATTAGGCGGCTGGTTTTTATCTGGTAAGAAAACAGAACAATCTACGTAAGGAACAACATCATAGAAAAATGGCTTGGAACCATATCAAGCCATTTTTTCATTTATTTGGAAAGGGGAGCAATATGAAATTATCATTTGATCATTTAGTTTGGTTTAAACATAAACCTGAAAATGCAATACAACCTCTTTCAGAAAATGGAATCCAAGTTATTCAAGGCGGCCGTCATGAATCATGGGGAACCTACAATACTCTCAGTTATTTTGATTTCAGCTATATAGAATTTTTGGGGATTGAACAGGTATCGATTGCTGAACAGCATGAAGAGAATCGATTAATTACCCAAATTGTTAAGCAGCTGTTTAAAGAGAATCGAGAAGGTCCTGCTAAAATAGCGATTCGAACGGATCAGATAAACGAATTAGCCATAAAGCTAAGAGAAGAGAGTTTTACCGTACATGGTCCCATTCCAGGACAACGTGTTACTGCAAGCGGGGAAGTAATCAAGTGGACTCTTCTTTTCATCGAGGATCAACCTAATGAGCTATCACTTCCTTTTTTCATCCAATGGGAAAAAAGTGATGAAGAAAGGATGGCCGTGTTTAAGGAACAAGGAATCTTAGGAAGGCATGCTAGCGAAAATTCCAAATTTGAAAGTGTCGGGTTTGTCGTAAGGAATTTAGAAGAAACGATAAGTACATGGGGAAAGTTATTTAACCTATCCCCGAGTGAAGAGTTCAGGGATGAAATCTTACAGGCACGGTGCCAAAAATTAGAATTGCCTGGCACAAATCTATTATTCTGCACACCGCTTGGTAATGGGCCAGCAGGAAAGGTCTTACATGAAAGAGGGGAAACACCTTTTCTAGTAAACTTAGCAGAAACCAATCAAAACATCTTTATTGAAATGTTAAATGGATATTGGCGATTTCAGTAGGGACGGGGTAAAAAAACAGAGGAGATTTTACATGATAAACACTAAATTAATTTTAGTAGAGGGATTGCCTGGTTCGGGGAAAACTACGACGGCAACCATCACGAACGATATATTAAAAGAATGGAATGTTGATACAAATTTGTTTTTGGAGGGAAATGCTGAACACCCAGCGGATTATGAAGGAGGATGTTACTTCTCAAAAACTGAATTTGCCCAACTTTTGAAACAGTATAATGAAGTGCAGACTATTTTCGTAAAACATGCCATTGAACGCTGTGATGGATTTGTATTGCCTCAATATAAGCTGAAACAGGACCTTGCTGAGAGAATGGTTCCTAATTCCTTTTGGGATAAAATTTGGAGTCATGATATCTATGAGCTGCCGTTAGAAAAAAACATTGAATTAATAACGGATAAATGGAAAAGGTTTGTGGAACAAGCGACGACAGGAAATCAAACGTATATATTTGAATGCTGCTTTATACAAAATCCTGTAACCATCGGAATGATCAAATATGGTGCCTCTAAGGAAGATGTCATGAATTATGTAAAGCAATTAGCTGAAATCATTGAGCCGTTAAACCCCGTTCTAATCTATGTAGACCAGCAAGATTTGTCCCATTCCTTTAAAAAGGCAGTTCAAGATCGAACAAAAGAGTGGTCTACTGGATTTATGGATTACTATAATAACCAAGGTTACGGGAAAATCCATGGTGCTCAAGGAATTGAAGGAACCATTGCTGTTCTAGAAGCAAGGAAACAATTAGAGGCCTCGATTTTTAATGCATTAGCCATTAAAAAATTTAAAATTGATAATTCACCGTTTGAGATGGATTCTTATAAAAATAGAATCATGGAAATATTGATGAATAGATAAAATTGTATTGCTATGAATCAGAGTGCACCTTGCCTCTGATTTTTTTTCATCCATTATTAATTATTTTGTAGGGTTAGTAATGAAGACAATCACACTTTTATCTAAATCAAAGTCCCAATCGACAAAAATATCGATGACTTTGGTATTCAAGATCCCCTCAAAATGGTTATTGTTATGAAGCAATCCTTTTTCGAGAGTTCGTTTGGCAAACTTAAGCGGTTCTCGCATTCCTTGTCTGATTAACTGCTTCTCAATTCTTACCAATATTCCATTACGAATAACAAGAATCGACCGGTGATTCAATTGGCATGCAAAAATTTCTTCAGGCTTCTTTTCTGATTCGGAGCTTAAATTAATAATCTCTGTAATCAGTTCAGGTTTACCTGTAAATTCTTCTTTAATAGGTGCATCAACACTGGTTAAATCACTACATATCCCAGTGAACATAGCTGATTTATTATGCAGCCCCCAGTCATAGTAGAATTCCCGGATTTCCATACCGGTAACGATTTTTATATAGGCTTTAATTTCAGGGATCAATGTCTGCATGACTAAATCCCTTGTCTGCTGAACACTTTCTTCCTGTTTTTGATTCATAAGTACTTTTTCTGTAGGAGACAAGAAATTACGAATATAGAAAATAATAAAGGTTTTACCTAGTGAAACATGCACCGATTCTGGACCTTTACCAAAATTATCACGGAGGATTTTACTAATATAGCTGCCTAACTGCGTTGTTTGTTTATTTGTATCTGTTTCCATTGTCGTTTCTCCTTTCAAAACTAGGTCTAAACCCTATGATGCCCTTTTTATTGGAAATAATTAGCATGGTTTGTACCTTCGAATAAAAATATAATGTTAGTAGGTGAAGGGACAGAATGCCATTCGCTATGAGGAGTAGGATATGTTTTCAAGCATGAACAACAATGTTTTAATAGACACATATTTTAATGCAGTAAAGCTAAAGCTAGATGAAGATTTTATTATTTTATTAGAAGAAGAAATAAGTCGTAGAGGAATACAATTAGATAAGGTAGAAAGAATGGTATAACCATAGCTTTATACTCAAAAATTTTAATCCTCTATCCAATCATTAATAGCATTAATAGGTGATTTTGTCATAAGAACAGCGAATGGCTTCTTGCTCTTCACTTCTTTTAAAAGAAAAGGTACCTACTAAATTTTTTGACTACTTTTACTATTTTCAAAGTTAGGATAAACCTAACTTTTTTTCTTTTTGTTTTAGGATTACGTTTTTTCTTCCTATAATACTAAATTGTTTTGTATAATTTTATATATTAATAATTAATTGATATCAAGAAAATACTATGATCATATGGAGCGCTGGAAATGTTAAATATTCGAAATGTAACGATGAAAGATTTACCTGAACTTGTAATCATTGAACAAATTTGCTTTCCGATAGAAGAAGCAGCTACGGAAGAAGCTTTTAAAAAGCGTATTCAATTAATTCCAGATAGTTTTTTTGTGGCGGAAGAATGTGGTGTGATCATAGGGTTAGTTAATGGCCCAGTGATTGAAACGGAATATATTACAGATGATTTATTCGATGAGATTAAGCTAAATCCACCATCCGGCGGTCATCAAACCGTTTTAGGAGTAGCGGTGACACCCCATTTCCAAACTCGAGGAGTAGCAACAGCGTTACTAGTGCATCTTGAAAAAGAAGCAATATCAAAAAATCGTGTGAGTATAACACTTACATGTAAAGAAGATTTAATCCGATTCTATGAAAATTTAGGATATAAAAATAGAGGTGTTTCAAAATCCGAGCACGGCGGGGTAACTTGGTACAACATGATTAAAAAATTGCAATAAGGCTATATTTATTAAGAACAAATTACATATAAAGATTATCTGAAAACCAAAGTAGTAATTGGAATATTTTTTAGTAAAGGAGTGAAACGTATGTACGAATTAAAAACAAAAGAAACGGACAATAGTGTTATTGAGTTTATCGAAGAAGTGGATAACCCTAAAAAGCGCGAGGACGCGTACAGATTATTGGATATTTTCACAGAGACCACCGGTTTTGAAGCGAAAATGTGGGGGCCAAGTATTATTGGTTTTGGTTCCTACCATTACAAATATGAATCTGGTCATGAAGGTGATGCACCTCTAGCTGGCTTTTCTCCTAGGAAAGCCAAAATCAGTTTATATTTTGCACCAGGTGAACCGAAGAGGGAAGAATTATTAAAACAGTTTGGAAAACACACTACAGGGAAAGCGTGTGTGTATGTTAATAAACTTGCAGATATTGATGTAGATGTTTTAAAAGCATTAATTAATGAATCCGTATCCTTTATTCAAAAAATGTATCCAGAAATATAACACGAATGAGTCCTTTATTTCCAATCTACTGATTGCTGAATAAGGGACTCTAATTCATTTCCGGGAAGAGATATAATATATTTAAATCTGGTCAAGGAAGTAAGCCGGCTATGCCTAGTAGCGAAAGAACAATTTCAAATAGGATAAGAATGACAATAATCCATTCGACGAATAGTCCGCGAATCGAGTGACTGATGGTCGAAAATCCATCCATAATGTTATAAAGTATTTCTGTTTTACTTTTCAAAATTTTATAACGATCATTTAATTCAAAAAACTCGAGCATTCTGTCATAAAATTCACCCGCTGTACTGCTTGTCCAGGTGATATCAGGCTTATCAAGAATCATGATGTAAGCAAGGGTATTATACTCGTGACGGATTATTTTAGCTGTCGTCCTCGCTAGTTCCTTATTTCCGATTCTCAGCTTGCCTTTTTCTAAACGGTCAATCATCGTTTCGAGTTTATCATTAATTTGTCCCAGCTGTTCCTCGGTCTTTTCCAATGCTACCGATTTTGCCAGTACAGTAGAAATTAATTCAGGATAGTAACTTTCATATTCAGGAACGACCACGTACTCGTCTGTTAACTCAATGCTTTCCGTTTCCTTAATGTGCAAGCTGTAATCATCGCTATATCTATCTGCACTTTTGACATCAATGTCCGGCTCGAAGGAGTAGAGATAGTTCAAAAAAGCAGTTATCTCATTTGGTGTAGAATGATTTATGAATACAATGCTGCCAAAGGAAAAAACAAGTACCATTTGAGATTCGTCTACATTTTTGAAGAGGATTGATTTTAAAATTTCACCTCTTAGTATTAATGGCTCCTCCCAGGTGAATTTCTTTGGTATCCCACAATGAACAGCGATTTTGTTTAAATCTATTTCATTTGTAATCGCAAAGGCTTTAAAGGTTAAATCTCTCATATTCACCACTCTTTTCTTTTTATTTAGTATATGAACCATAGTGTTAAATTAATGAAGGATTAGTGAAAACAATATCGAATAAAATAAAAGGTGCATAAGAATAGAATAAATTTAAGGAGAATTGTTTATGAATCATACCGAATTTGTTTATGTAACTTACATAGCCACTACACCGAAAAAACTTTGGCAGGCTTTAACAAGCAGCGAATACACAGAAAAATACTTTTTTGGAAGCAGCATTAATTCAGATTGGCAAGAGGGAGCAGAAGTTACCTATTCTCGGAACGGGAAAGTTACGGATTATGGACAAATCGTAAAATGCGAGCCGTACCAAGAGCTCTCCTATACCTGGACCTATGTGGGGGATGGTGTCGAGGGGAAGGAGCCGTCAAGGGTTACCTTTAAATTAATCTCTTTGAATGAAACCGTAAAATTGGTGCTAAGACATGAAAATCTTCAGCCTGGTGATTTAGTGGATAAAGAAGATACTTTTGAGGGTTTAAACAATGGCTGGCCTGCGATTTTAAGTAATTTGAAAAGCCTTCTAGAAACCGGAGAAACTATGCCTGCTATTTCAATTTAAAATATAGGATGATTTTTGAAACCATTGTAATACTTTCTCCTTAAAGTCAAATAATAAAAAATAAAGGAGAGATGATTATGGATGAATTAAAGGATTATGTCGCAGCAGACTTGTCATCAAATTTAGTAAGTGAAATCAAATCACTTGAAGAAAAGCTAAGCGAACAAGCCAATAAAGAAGTAGTGGTTATCGCATACGAAAAAGACAATTAAAAGGCAAAAAAAAGAGCCGTTGACGGCTCTTTTATCTATTTTGCAAATACATGGTTTCCAACTGTCTTTACTACTTCACGGGTAGTGATCCAAGTATCAGTTGCGATTTCTGGATTATAAAAATAAATACAATCGTTTAATCGATCTTGTCGAGTTAATGCTTCTTCAACCGCCCGGATCGATTCATCTGATGCTGGTTCATTAATTTTTCCATTTTGAACGGGTGAAAAAGCATAAGCGTCACCGACTACTTCATTAATGACTCCTGATATTGTATTTGGAAATTCAGGTGAATCCACTCGGTTTAATACAACTGTTGCAACGGCTACTTTTCCTTCATACGATTCACCTTTTGCTTCGGCCTCTACTAGTCTTGCAAATAGATCTTTCTCTTCATTTGAAATAGAAACCGCTGCTGTCGCTGGTTCTGGTGGAGCTACCACTTCAGGTTCTGAGGTTTGTGGTTCTGTAATAGCTGTTTCATCCACCTTTGTTTCTTGAGATTGTTTTTCAAGAAGTTCTGGTTTATATGGAATGAATTCTTTTTCGTCATCGAATTCATTAATTTCTTGTTTCATTTCATACATGATTGGTCCATATGCATATGCTTGTCCAATTTCAGCCAGGCTGTCTACATTTACAACTTGATATTCCGTAATTGCTTCAACTGTAGGATTGTGAATTCCAATAAATGCAAATGTAGCTACACAAGCTACTGCAACTTTTTTAAAATAAGTTTTTTTCATGTGTGCTACCTCCTGTTGTTTTGTATGATATAACACTAACATGGGCAGGCACGCGTTATACAGAACGATAAGGTTACATTTCTTTATAGTTTGATGAACAAAATTACAGTAGAGGTGACAATATGACATTATGCCTATAATCCTGTCATATTCGACCCAATTTTACGGTATAGAGGAAGATTTTGTCTAAGAATAACCAAGAAAAACCAAGGGGACGGTTCTCCTGGCCTTTTGGGGCCAAGAGAACTGTCCCCTTGGTGTCTTGAAAAATATTTCTATAATCTAATATTTCGGAAATGAAAATAAATAAGGGTTATGATACGATATACCATATTAAATTAATCAATATATTGGGGATGAATTTGTATGCTAATTTGGAAGCGTAATTTATGGGTGCTATGGATTGGAGTATTTTTCACTTCTGCAAGTTTTTCCATGGTTATCCCGTTTTTACCTATTTTCCTGCTTCAAATTGGTGTTCATGAACACACAGAAGTTTGGTCCGGTCTGTTATTTAGTGCTGCTTTTTTCGCCGGAGCGATTGCTTCCCCGTTCTGGGGGAGAGTGGCCGATAAGTATGGAAGAAAGCCGTTGTTAATACGAGCGGGGTTAGCTCTATTTGTTGTCTATACGTTAACTGCTTTTGTTACAAATCCATATCAGCTGTTAGGGTTACGAATTATGCAGGGATTGCTAAGCGGCTTCATTCCAGGGGCTATTGCTTTAATAGGAACCAATACTCCAAGCAACAAAGTCGGATATGCACTATCTATGATATCCTCAGCTTCAGCGTCTGGTGGAATTGTTGGACCTTTATTAGGAGGGGGAATTGCTTCATTAGTCGGTAACCGAGTGGCGTTTGGCAGTGCAGGAATGTTTGCGCTCATTTCCACGCTGCTTGTAATCTTTTGGGTGACGGAAGAAAACTTTACTCCTAGTAAAGAAAAAGGCTCGATCTTGAATGATTTTAAAGTGGCTGCCGCAAATCGTTCATTGATGCTGGTACTCGCTTTAACTGCGATTACATCTGGTTCGATCATGACGATTGAACCGGTTCTACCATTATATATCGTAGACCTTGGCAGCTCTTCTGAGCATGCATCGTTACTTGCTGGAATTGTGTTCTCTCTACCTGGTATCGCTAGTGTCATTTTTGCTCCGATGTGGGGAAGATGGGCTGACAAAGTTGGTTTCCAAAAAGTTTTATTTATTGGATTAATTGGTGGAGGAATCGGAACCATTGCCCAAATTATCTTCAGCAATATTTGGGGATTTTCCATTACCCGATTTATTTTTGGTATCTTTTTCTGTGCCGTATTCCCAGCACTAAACGGTCTGGTGGTAAGGTCAACACCAAAAGATTTCCGTGGACGAGCATTTGGTTTACACCAAACCTCTAATCAGATAGGCGGTATGATTGGCCCGATAATCGGAGGAATCCTTGGTGGGTTTTTTCCTGTTCAAACGGTATTTTTAGTCACAGGTATCTTACTTCTCGCCGCAACAGGTATGGCTTATTGGCATGCAAATGACTTAAATCGCGGTATTAAGACAAAAGTCGTTCCAGAGCAATTACCTTAAACCTTAAAAAGGATATAAATAGTATGTAGTTACGCCTACAATGATTCCTGTTATAGCTCCAAAAAAGACCTCTGTGGGTTGATGACCTAATAATTCTTTTAGTTTTTCTCTAGACTCTGGTTTCTTTAAATTGGGGTCTTTTAGCGTTTCAATCAGACTGTTAAAATCAGATAAGAGGGTGTTTAGTATTTCTGCATGATATCCTGCATGCCTTCTAACACCCATTGCATCGTGCATAACGATCGCGGAAACCACTACGCAAATAGCAAATTCAGTTGATTTAAATCCTGTCATCAGTCCAATCACAGTCGTTAAGGAAATAATCATGGCAGTATGAGAACTTGGCATTCCACCAGTACTAAACATTAAATTCCATCTTAATTCCTTTGAGGCTATATAGTGTATCGGAATTTTTACGAATTGGGCAATGAACATCCCTAAAAATGCAGCCAAAATAGGACAGGATAAAAACATAGTAACCCCCTAGATATTTATGTATGTTACATATTATTGTAACATATAAATTTCTTATTTAACCATTGGAATAATGAAGAAAATATAAAGCTTTTGATAAAATTGATTTATATAAACATAGGGTTGGGGATGTAGAAAATGATATCTATTAGGCAAGAGTAAGAAGTTGAATATCAAATTACTGAAAATGTTGTAAAATGTGCATTTGCAAATGTCGAGATTAGAGAGGGACCAAGGGGACGGTTCTCTTGGCCGGAAAAGGCCAGGAGAACCGTCCCCTTGGTGATACATTAATTTAATGTTTCAAATGTCTCGATTAATTGTTTCAATGCTTCTCGATCATCGGAGCCAGAAGCTTCTAAACTAATCTCAGCATTGTTGGGGATGGCTAAAGATAAAACGCCCATTATCGATTTACAATTAACTTTATGGCCATTGTAGGTTAGGTAAATATCCGACTCGAATTGAGACGTTACCTGTACCAATTGGTTTATTGCTCGACTGTCTAAACCGGATTTTCTATTTAGTTGTATTGTTTTTAAGACCATTGAGGAAACCCTCCTTAGTATTCTAGTTAATGCACACTCTTTTATGTATGAGAGATACACTCTAAATATGACAACGGCGGACCAAGGGGACGGTTCTCCTGGCCTTTTTCGGCCAGGAGAACCGTCCCCTTGGTGTTGTACAGCTATATCCCTAGAATTTCACTTAATTTCTCTTGGTCAAAACCCAAAACAACCTGTGAACCATTTTCATCCTCAACAACAGTAGCAGGTGTCGCAGATGCACCTAATTCAACAATTTCATCAAGGTACTTAGGATTTTCTCTGATATTTCTTTCCTCAAATTCAATCCCATTATCCTTTAACCATAATTTCTCAGCAGTACAAGGACTGCAGCTTTCTTGGGTGTAAATCACTACTTTACGCATTTATATTCCTCCTTAAATCATCATAATCCCATCTTAAACCTTTCATTAATAAAAGTCTCATTTCATGATTAAATCATGTAGTGTTCATATAATCAATTGACTAACATACATATACAGTAAGAAGACAAGCAGTTGTATATATTGTTAAAACAATGAAAAGGGGATAGGAACAAGGGAATGGAGTTCATACAAGAAATCATAGCGAATTATGGCTCATTTTTATCATTAGACGCCTTGGGAGATGTATTAACAGATCCTGCTAGTTGGGGAATCATTGGTACCTTGGTCATTCTAGAAGGGTTATTATCGGCTGATAATGCGTTAGTACTTGCTGTTTTGGTTAAGCATTTGCCCGAAAAACAACGGAAGAAGGCCCTTTTCTATGGAATTATTGGTGCTTATCTATTTCGGGTTTTTGCGATTGGAATAGGTGTTACGTTAATTAATATTGGGTGGATTAAAATCGTGGGCGGTCACTATCTCCTTTGGCTGGTCCTCCAATTCTTTATGAACAAAAGAGATGGAGAGGAAGAGATTCAAACCAAACAAGTGGGTTTTTGGAGCACCGTCTTAACCGTAGAGCTTATGGATATCGCATTTAGTATCGATAGTGTTATAGCTGCGTTTGGTGTATCGAATCAAGTTTGGGTCCTGTTTTTAGGCGGAATTCTAGGAATATTAATGATGCGTGGTGTAGCACAATTATTTTTAGCGCTGATTGAAAGAATACCTGAATTTGAAACCACCGCATTTATCTTAATCGGAATTATTGGATTGAGAATGATTGTAGCAGCCTTTGGCTTCCAAATGCACGAAGTTATTTTCTTTAGTATATTAATCGGAATCTTTTTAGGGACATTCCTTGTCCATTTTTTAAAAGGAAATCCGACAACAAAGTAGAAATTCTAGAGACCCGCTTATGGTCTCTTTTTGAATTGAATTAAATTTTTCAATTATTTTAAAATAAGCTAAAATTAAATGGTGACAATCTATTTTTGTTGTACTAGGGGGAAGGATTTATGCAAGAAGAGGGATACGTAGAGGTAACTGGCGGAAGAGTTTGGTATCAAAAGTTTAATGAAAACTCAGGAGGGACTCCTGTCATCATATTGCATGGAGGTCCAGGGTCTTCAAGTTATTCATTAGAAGGTTTACAAGCACTCCAAGAAGATAGACCTGTTATTTTATACGATCAGTTAGGATGTGGAAGGTCAGATCGTCCAACTGACACGTCTCTTTGGCAGCTTGACCGCTTTGTAGAAGAATTAGCGCAAGTAAGAGAAGCATTAAATTTAGATGAAGTACATATTTTAGGTCATTCATGGGGTACAACCTTGGCAGCTGCTTATTGTTTAACAAAACCAAGTAGGGTGAAAAGTGTTATTTTTTCAAGTCCATGTCTAAGTGCACCACGTTGGGAGCAGGACCAGATTGAAAATCTTAAAAAGCTTCCTTTTGAAATCCAAGAAACAATTAAACATTGTGAGGAAAATGGAACCACCGATTCAGAGGAATTCAAAGCAGCCATTCAGGAGTTTAACAAAGTATTTGTTTGTCGAGTACAGGAAGAACCAGACCCTGAATGGATTAAAAAGGGATCAGGATATCGCAATCCTGAAATATATAATATCATGTGGGGTCCATCTGAATTCAGCGTAAAAGGTAATTTAAAGTCTTTTGATTGTACGTCCCGATTACATGAAATTAGTTGTCCGACACTCTTTACATGTGGACGATATGATGAAGCTACTCCTGAATCGACGGAGTACTTTAGCAGCCTAGTGCCTAATGGTCAATTTCATGTTTTCGAGAACAGTGCTCATTTGCCTTATTATGAAGAAAAAGATGAGTTTTTACGAGTTGTAGGAAATTTTTTAAATAAAATCGATTTTGATTAATCTATAAAAAAAATCCACCATATTGGTGGATTTTTTAAGTTCAATGTCTAATTTACTTACTATTACTCGTTCATTCCATCTCGATCTATAGCTTCGACTTCTTCTTCTGCTACTTGTACATCCTGATCTATAGATTCGGCTTCTTGTTCTGATACTACTTGTACATCCTGACCTATAGCTTCGACAACATGGTCTACTGCAACGCCATCATCATTTTCAAGTGAAACGGCAGATTGTTCTGCCAGATGAAATAAGTCTACCTCTTGAATAATAGATGGATTATAATACACAAATTCAGCTTTCTGGTTATAGTCGATTTTCTGTTTTTTAAACTTAGTGTCTTCAACATGGATGTCTGAAGATTCATCTTTCCGGTCCTTCTTTTTTTTAGTCGACTTGTCCTTATAACGGGTGTCTGAAGTTTCATCTTTCCGGTCCTTCTTTTTTTTAGATGACTTGTCCTTATAACGGGTGTCTGAGGTTTCATCCTTTTTTTGCTTCTTTTTTTCGAACTGCTTGTCCTCAACATGGATGTCTGAAGTTTCATCCTTACGGTGCTTCTTTTTATGATTTCCTTTAGGTGACATTCTTCTACACTCCTTATTTATTTTTGTTTTAACCATATTAATGGTATTAATAATGGAAAAAGATTTGAATCGTTTTCACAATTCGCACCTTAACATTGAAATTTCCATTATCAGCATATGCATATGGATACTAAAATTCCTCCACTATTCGTCCTAAAGCAACCGAGAAAAAGGCTAAAAATGAAATATATGGTATAATTCGGTATTACATTATAAGTAAAGTTTGAGAGGGATATAAATGGAAAGGACGACTCAATCTTATTTTGAAGATTTGCAAGCCGAAGATAAGGACTTACAATATGAAGGTTTTAATCAAATTATGGCTGCTACTCAGGAAAAAGTGGGTTGGGCATATGATGTTAAATACAAGAAGAAGTACGCTGCCGTTTGGAGAAATGCTAAGATCTTTGAAGGGAAATGTGGATAGGTGAAGTTTCTAGAGTCGCTTCTAAATACTCTAATGTTAAGTGTAGTAGAATTATTTTACCTTGTAGGATTTTTAATTGGTGTTGGTTTCCTATTAGGCGTGATGGAAAAATACTCAAATACGTTTCTATTTAAAGCATTTGGTAAAAGAGGAGTATTGGCTACCGCATGGATTGGCACACCAATCCATGAACTCGGACACCTGCTCCAGTGCTTCATTTGGGGTCATAGAGTAACAAGGGTTAAATTCTTGCAAGTAAATAATCCAAATGGTGTTCTTGGATATGTGGAACACCAATATAATCCGGGCAGCATGTATCAACAGATCGGTAATTTTTTTATTGGAATGGGTCCCATTTTTAGCGGGATAGGCTCATTAATTTTTGGCATGTACCTATTAGCACCTGAATCCTATCAGACTTTTAGAGAATATATTGATCTTCATGTTACTTCTTCCGTTCAAAATAGAAATTATTTAATGGTGCTCGGAAATGCGGTCCTAGTAATCACCAAAAGTTTCTTTACATTAAATAATTTGTTCAATCCGCTTTTTTGGATTTTCCTAATACTTGCTATCTGTATATCCTCACATATTGCATTGAGTAAGGCGGACATTAAAGGGTCAACCAAAGGACTATTCATGATATTTTTCGTCCTGTTTGTATTTAACCTTGTTTCTGGTTTCTTTGGTATAGATACTTTTAAATTTATCGCTAAATTAACCAAATACAATGCATATGTATTAGCTTTTTCTAGTATTGCGATCTTTTTTTCAATTATTACACTTTTGATATCCTATATTTTGTATAGACTGAAATTCGGCAGGGGATAAATATGGATAAAATTTTTGGAAATAAACTAGAGGGTTATGAATATCGACCGCGGCAAGCGGTATACGCAATTATTTTTAACGATACAAGAGAAGAGGTTGTTACGGTAAAAACTCCTGATGGCTGTCACTGGCTGCCTGGTGGTGGTATTGAAGGGGATGAAAGTCACCTTACTTGTCTTAGAAGAGAATTATTAGAAGAAACAGGTTATGATGTAAAAATAGCTGATTATATAGGTACAGCGAAACAATTTTTTATTACTTCAAGTAATGAGTATATAGCCAACGAAGGAATCTTTTATTTAGCTCGTTTGTTATCAAAAGTTTCTGATCCGATTGAGGATGATCATTCTCTTACATGGATACCAGTTAGTAGCGTGAAGGAACTGCTTTACCACCAACATCAAGTCTGGGGTGTTAAAGAGGGCTTAAAGCATTGTCTTCCATTGAAAGAAGGCGATAACAATTGAAACTATTATCCGTTATGCTTGGCGGGTTCTTTGGAGCAATAACTAGATATAGTATCGGGGAATGGATACAAACCGCTAATGGATTTCCTCTGGGAACCCTTTTAATAAATCTCTTAGGTTGTTTTTTACTTAGTTGGTTCCTGACTATCTTTACTTTAAAGAAACCAATTAGGGCAGAATTTACTTTATTTATAGGAACGGGGTTTATTGGCTCATTCACTACTTTTTCTACTTTTTCAGTTGAGACCATTCTGTTATTTCAAAATGGGCTTGCTGTTTATGGGGTCATATATATTTTAGTAAGCCTTATTTTCGGAATACTACTTGCTTACCTAGGCTTAAAATTGGCATATATTAATGGAGAAAAAGGGGTAACACATTGATTTGGTTAATCGGTATAGGCGGTTCTTTTGGTGCAGCAGCTAGATATTTATTGGGTAATTTCATGAATAAAAAAAAGAAAATCAGTCCATTCCCACTAGGGACTTGGGTAATCAATATTACGGGTTCCTTTCTTTTAGGGCTACTGGCCAATCTTCATCTGTCGAATGATATCAGTGATTGGGTATGGTTTTTTGTTGGGATAGGTTTTTGTGGAGCTTACACCACTTTTTCAACGTTCGGATATGAAACGATTACTTTATTACAATCAAATAAAAAGTTTCTTGCAGGTATATATGTTATTACATCAGTAATATTAAGTATTACAACAGCAGCTATTGGTTTTATCATTTAGCTTGAATGATTAATTTGCTAAGAAGAATACAAAATAATAGGGGTAAGAACTGATCTTATAAGGAGGATTATGATGACCAAGAAAAAGTTTACCCCTTCGTCTGATGTTGACCAAAAGCAATTACTAAACGATAAAGTAGAGAAAGCTCGTAAAAACAACTTTGAAGATGATCATGTACGCAGAGGGACACCTAACGGTGCTCAAGGTGAATAGTTTTCAAGTAGGGGTTGTTGCTAAAGCAACAACTCCTTTTTTATTATTCAATGGATAATATTTCTATTGAACTAAATAGCGTGAGGGTGTTATTATATAAAAGTTCCCTTCAGAGGGACGGCATAACAAACGAAAAAACATTGACAATAATCAAGTTAATATGTTATTATAGATTTTGTCACTTTTTGAAACCAGCAAAAATTGTTCTTTGAAAACTAAACAAACAAGAACGTCAACAAACAATTTTTTAGCTTTTTAGAAAAGCTAAGCCAACGTAACATTTTTGAGCTATATCAACTTTCTTGGAGAGTTTGATCCTGGCTCAGGACGAACGCTGGCGGCGTGCCTAATACATGCAAGTCGAGCGAATCTTGAGGTGCTTGCACCTCTTGGTTAGCGGCGGACGGGTGAGTAACACGTGGGCAACCTGCCTGTAAGACTGGGATAACTTCGGGAAACCGGAGCTAATACCGGATAATCCTTTTCCTTTCATGAGGAAAAGCTGAAAGTCGGTTTACGCTGACACTTACAGATGGGCCCGCGGCGCATTAGCTAGTTGGTGAGGTAACGGCTCACCAAGGCGACGATGCGTAGCCGACCTGAGAGGGTGATCGGCCACACTGGGACTGAGACACGGCCCAGACTCCTACGGGAGGCAGCAGTAGGGAATCTTCCGCAATGGACGAAAGTCTGACGGAGCAACGCCGCGTGAGCGATGAAGGCCTTCGGGTCGTAAAGCTCTGTTGTTAGGGAAGAACAAGTATCGGAGTAACTGCCGGTACCTTGACGGTACCTAACCAGAAAGCCACGGCTAACTACGTGCCAGCAGCCGCGGTAATACGTAGGTGGCAAGCGTTGTCCGGAATTATTGGGCGTAAAGCGCGCGCAGGCGGTCCTTTAAGTCTGATGTGAAAGCCCACGGCTCAACCGTGGAGGGTCATTGGAAACTGGGGGACTTGAGTACAGAAGAGGAAAGCGGAATTCCACGTGTAGCGGTGAAATGCGTAGAGATGTGGAGGAACACCAGTGGCGAAGGCGGCTTTCTGGTCTGTAACTGACGCTGAGGCGCGAAAGCGTGGGGAGCAAACAGGATTAGATACCCTGGTAGTCCACGCCGTAAACGATGAGTGCTAAGTGTTAGAGGGTTTCCGCCCTTTAGTGCTGCAGCTAACGCATTAAGCACTCCGCCTGGGGAGTACGGCCGCAAGGCTGAAACTCAAAGGAATTGACGGGGGCCCGCACAAGCGGTGGAGCATGTGGTTTAATTCGAAGCAACGCGAAGAACCTTACCAGGTCTTGACATCCTCTGACACTCCTAGAGATAGGACGTTTCCCTTCGGGGAACAGAGTGACAGGTGGTGCATGGTTGTCGTCAGCTCGTGTCGTGAGATGTTGGGTTAAGTCCCGCAACGAGCGCAACCCTTGTTCTTAGTTGCCAGCATTTAGTTGGGCACTCTAAGGAGACTGCCGGTGACAAACCGGAGGAAGGTGGGGATGACGTCAAATCATCATGCCCCTTATGACCTGGGCTACACACGTGCTACAATGGATGGTACAAAGGGCTGCAAGACCGCGAGGTTTAGCCAATCCCATAAAACCATTCTCAGTTCGGATTGTAGGCTGCAACTCGCCTACATGAAGCCGGAATCGCTAGTAATCGCGGATCAGCATGCCGCGGTGAATACGTTCCCGGGCCTTGTACACACCGCCCGTCACACCACGAGAGTTTGTAACACCCGAAGTCGGTGGGGTAACCGCAAGGAGCCAGCCGCCTAAGGTGGGACAGATGATTGGGGTGAAGTCGTAACAAGGTAGCCGTATCGGAAGGTGCGGCTGGATCACCTCCTTTCTAAGGATAATACGAAAAGCGGAGGCGACTGTTCAACTTTGACAGACGTTGGAGAGCCGGCACTGCAAATCCTGCACTTTGGATTTGTAGAGTCGGATCGAAACGGCCGAGAAGTTAGGAGCCGAAGCTAGACATGCAGTCCTTGTGGACTGATAAAAAGTTGACTGTTACTTGTTTGTTTAGTTTTGAGGGAGCAATCTTTTCTGTGAGGATCATGACCGTAAGGTGATGATTCGAAACAATTTCTCTCAAAACTTTGTTCCTTGAAAACTAGATAATCGTAAGAAGAAGTCAAAGTAAAACCGAGAATCGCCACATTAGTTTTTCTCTCTTAAGTAATTAAGAAGAAAATAACCTTTTAGGTTAAGTTAGAAAGGGCGCACGGTGGATGCCTTGGCACTAGGAGCCGATGAAGGACGGGACTAACACCGATATGCTTCGGGGAGCTGTAAGTAAGCTTTGATCCGGAGATTTCCGAATGGGGGAACCCACTGCTCGTAATGGAGTAGTATCTTTACCTGAATACATAGGGTATTGAAGGCAGACCCGGGGAACTGAAACATCTAAGTACCCGGAGGAAGAGAAAGCAAACGCGATTCCCTGAGTAGCGGCGAGCGAAACGGGACATAGCCCAAACCAAGAGGCTTGCCTCTTGGGGTTGTAGGACACTCAACATGGAGTTACAAAGGAACGGGGTAGATGAAGCGGTCTGGAAAGGCCCGTCATAGAAGGTAAAAACCCTGTAGTTGAAACTTCGTTCCCTCCTGAGTGGATCCTGAGTACGGCCGGACACGAGAAATCCGGTCGGAAGCTGGGAGGACCATCTCCCAAGGCTAAATACTCCCTAGTGACCGATAGTGAACCAGTACCGTGAGGGAAAGGTGAAAAGCACCCCGGAAGGGGAGTGAAATAGATCCTGAAACCGTGTGCCTACAAGTAGTTAGAGCCCGTTAATGGGTGATAGCGTGCCTTTTGTAGAATGAACCGGCGAGTTACGATTACATGCAAGGTTAAGTTGAAGAGACGGAGCCGCAGCGAAAGCGAGTCTGAATAGGGCGATTTTAGTATGTGGTCGTAGACCCGAAACCAGGTGATCTACCCATGTCCAGGGTGAAGTCCAGGTAACACTGGATGGAGGCCCGAACCCACGCACGTTGAAAAGTGCGGGGATGAGGTGTGGGTAGCGGAGAAATTCCAATCGAACTTGGAGATAGCTGGTTCTCTCCGAAATAGCTTTAGGGCTAGCCTCACGTTGTAAGAGTCTTGGAGGTAGAGCACTGTTTGGACTAGGGGCCCTCATCGGGTTACCGAATTCAGACAAACTCCGAATGCCAAAGACTTATCCGTGGGAGTCAGACTGCGAGTGATAAGATCCGTAGTCAAAAGGGAAACAGCCCAGACCACCAGCTAAGGTCCCAAAGTTTACGTTAAGTGGAAAAGGATGTGGAGTTGCTTAGACAACCAGGATGTTGGCTTAGAAGCAGCCACCATTTAAAGAGTGCGTAATAGCTCACTGGTCGAGTGACTCTGCGCCGAAAATGTACCGGGGCTAAACGTAACACCGAAGCTGTGGATTGACATCTACGATGTCAGTGGTAGGAGAGCGTTCTAAGGGCGTTGAAGCTAGACCGTAAGGACTGGTGGAGCGCTTAGAAGTGAGAATGCCGGTATGAGTAGCGAAAGACGGGTGAGAATCCCGTCCACCGTATGCCTAAGGTTTCCTGAGGAAGGCTCGTCCTCTCAGGGTTAGTCGGGACCTAAGCCGAGGCCGAAAGGCGTAGGCGATGGACAACAGGTTGATATTCCTGTACCACCTCTTTATCGTTTGAGTGATGGGGGGACGCAGGAGGATAGGGTAAGCGCGCTGTTGGATATGCGCGTCCAAGCAGTTAGGCTGGTAAGCAGGAAAATCCGCTTACCGTAAAGGCTGAGCTGTGATGGCGAGGGAAATATAGTACCGAAGTTCCTGATTCCACACTGCCAAGAAAAGCCTCTAGCGAGATAAAAGGTGCCCGTACCGCAAACCGACACAGGTAGGCGAGGAGAGAATCCTAAGGTGTGCGAGAGAACTCTCGTTAAGGAACTCGGCAAAATGACCCCGTAACTTCGGGAGAAGGGGTGCTTTTTGAGGTGAATAGCCTCGAAGAGCCGCAGTGAATAGGCCCAGGCGACTGTTTAGCAAAAACACAGGTCTCTGCGAAGCCGCAAGGCGAAGTATAGGGGCTGACGCCTGCCCGGTGCTGGAAGGTTAAGAGGAGGGGTTAGCGCAAGCGAAGCTCTGAATCGAAGCCCCAGTAAACGGCGGCCGTAACTATAACGGTCCTAAGGTAGCGAAATTCCTTGTCGGGTAAGTTCCGACCCGCACGAAAGGCGTAACGATCTGGGCACTGTCTCAACGAGAGACTCGGTGAAATTATAGTACCTGTGAAGATGCAGGTTACCCGCGACAGGACGGAAAGACCCCGTGGAGCTTTACTGTAGCCTGATATTGAATTTTGGTACAGCTTGTACAGGATAGGTAGGAGCCTGAGAAACCGGAGCGCTAGCTTCGGTGGAGGCGTCGGTGGGATACTACCCTGGCTGTATTGAAATTCTAACCCGCACCCCTTATCGGGGTGGGAGACAGTGTCAGGTGGGCAGTTTGACTGGGGCGGTCGCCTCCTAAAGAGTAACGGAGGCGCCCAAAGGTTCCCTCAGAATGGTTGGAAATCATTCGCAGAGTGTAAAGGCACAAGGGAGCTTGACTGCGAGACCTACAAGTCGAGCAGGGACGAAAGTCGGGCTTAGTGATCCGGTGGTTCCGCATGGAAGGGCCATCGCTCAACGGATAAAAGCTACCCCGGGGATAACAGGCTTATCTCCCCCAAGAGTCCACATCGACGGGGAGGTTTGGCACCTCGATGTCGGCTCATCGCATCCTGGGGCTGTAGTCGGTCCCAAGGGTTGGGCTGTTCGCCCATTAAAGCGGTACGCGAGCTGGGTTCAGAACGTCGTGAGACAGTTCGGTCCCTATCCGTCGTGGGCGCAGGAAATTTGAGAGGAGCTGTCCTTAGTACGAGAGGACCGGGATGGACGCACCGCTGGTGTACCAGTTGTCTTGCCAAAGGCATCGCTGGGTAGCTATGTGCGGACGGGATAAGTGCTGAAAGCATCTAAGCATGAAGCCCCCCTCAAGATGAGATTTCCCATAGCGTCAAGCTAGTAAGAACCCTGAAAGATGATCAGGTTGATAGGTCAGAGGTGGAAGCGTGGTAACATGTGGAGCTGACTGATACTAATCGTTCGAGGACTTAACCAATTTTTAAAAGCGAACTCTGTTTTACAAACTTCTTCTGAAATTATCTAGTTTTGAGGGAATGAAACCTCAAACATTATAGTCTGGCAGCAATGGCGAGAAGGTCACACCCGTTCCCATACCGAACACGGAAGTTAAGCTTCTCAGCGCCGATGGTAGTTGGGACTTTGTCCCTGTGAGAGTAGGACGTTGCCAGGCAAAATGAAACACAACCTGATTAGGGTTGTGCTTTTTTGTATTTTACGATAGGAAAAAAGGTTGTAAAAAAAATGATGGATCGAGATTCGTGCCCTCACTGCTGTACTTCTAAGAAAAACGGTAACGAATATGAGTTATTCTTGCCCGTGTGGCATCACTTTTAGAGAAAACGTAGCGAATAGTAGCCATTCATGCCCGTTTAGTAAATTTTTTTTTGGGAACGGTAACGAATAGACCGGAAATGAAAAAACCAATGATAAATGTAACGATAAACGGTTGAAATTATTTCGTAATTGAAACTAGCCCCCAATCAAACAAACCACATATATGACGTTCCACGCTATGATTATAGAACATTGTAAAGCATAAATATTTCCTTTCCGGAACGAATATAATTCATCGACATACTTATTTTTATATTGAAAGTAGGTATTAATAGATGAAAAGTAAAATACACCGGTGTAATTGCAGGAAAGTATGGTCCATTCAAAATCGAAAAACAAAGATTACGGCTACTTCTATTCTTTTGACTGGAGAATGGTATACAGAATTAAAACCTGAAAGGAGATGTGACCCAAAGGGATTTGTTACTACAAAGAGAAGTCATGAAATCATCTTTAATCCACCTCGAGACTATATTGAGAATTTTATAAGAGTAGAAAAACTTATTTATGATAAGAAAAATGTAAATTTCAATATAAAAAACGGAAAGTACTTATTATTTGCTGAGGATGGAAAGTGTTATATCCTAGAAAAGGGAACAAATGCTTGAATAGCAAAAAAAATAAGATCATAAATGCAATCTAATTAAGGCTTATAAATATGTTAAATTTCAAGCAAAGGAAAGTAGAATGAACCAAGTTCCTTTAAACCAATTATCCCACCTTACTTAGTGCAAGGTTTTTTTTTTATTTGCAAGGTTATTTTCTATAAAGTAACTGAAAATAAGGAAGGGGAAAATGGAAATCGAATTGGGGGTACAAAACAGTTGAATTCTAAATATGCACCATTACTTGAGTCATTTACATTTAAAAATGGAGTTCAAATAAAAAATCGAATCGTGATGGCACCAATGACGAATTGGTCATCGAATCCTGATGGAACTGTGACAGAAGCTGAAGTCAACTATTATGCCAGGCGATCCGGTGGAGTAGGAATGGTCATTACCGCATGTACATATGTTACAGCGAATGGAAAAGGATTTCATGGTGAATTTGGCGGAGACAAAGATGAATTAATTCCTAGCTTACAAAAGCTAGCGACTGGGATTAAAAATCAGGGAGCAAAAGCCATTTTACAAATTTTTCACGGCGGCAGACAGGTACCTCCTGAATTAATCCCAAATGGTGACGTAGTTAGTGCCAGCAGCGTCCCTGCAGAAGGAATGGGAAAGCCTGTACCTAGAGAATTGTCTAATCAAGAAATAGAATCGATTATACATGACTTTGGTGAGGCAACTCGAAGAGCGATAGAAGCAGGTTACGATGGTGTGGAAATCCACGGTGCGAACGGTTACTTGATTCAACAATTTTTCTCACCGCATTCTAATCGTCGAGAAGACCGGTGGGGAGGAAGTCTCGGGAAGCGCTTAACCTTCCCGTTAGCAGTTGTCGATGAAGTAAAGAGAGTAGCAGCAGAGCATGCAACTGGCTCATTTATTGTTGGTTACCGCTTCTCACCGGAAGAGCCCGAAACTCCTGGGATTACCATGGCTGATACACTTTATTTACTTGATGAACTAGTAAAAAAGAACCTAGATTATCTTCATGTTTCATTACAAGATTTTTGGTCATCTCCAAGGAGAGGTGTGGATGATACCCGTTCACGAATTGAAATCATTCAAGAACGAGTTGGTGACAAAGTGCCTGTGATTGGGGTTGGGTCTATTTATACTCCGGATGAAGCCCTGAAAGCTATCCAAATTGGGCTTCCACTTATTGCTTTAGGCCGGGAGCTTATTATCGATCCTGATTGGGTCCAAAAGATTGCAGAGGGAAAAGAGACCCAGATTAATACAGAGATTAACAAGGAAAACCAACACCAGTTAGTGATTCCAGATCCACTGTGGCAAGCAATCATTCATACACCAGGTTGGTTCCCGGGAGTTAATTAATAAGAAAGAGTTCATCCACTATTATGGATGAACTCTTTAACAGTTTATATTCGGCATTATAGGAATTTTCACCAGAATGAACGGATAATAGTGTGTTAGCATTACCAACCAATCGATTTACAATTTCGTTTGCAAGAGCATAAACAATTTGGTGCTGATTGCTATTTTGAATATAAGCTCGAATAAAATACCCGCACAGATAAATAATAGTCTTAGTGTTAACCAATAACACTAATCTTCAATGTGGAGGGATATACTTTGAATATACTCTTTAGCATACTTAGAACTTTAATGCTTATCGGTATTAGATTAACCTATTTGCTTAATTATGTTCAATCTAAGTTAAACTATATGTTAAGGAAGCCAGTCAAGCTGAGCCCAGTGTATTCATAAAGTATTGTCTGGTTCGCATTGTAGTAATGAAAGGTGAGCATAGCACTATGCTTGCCTTTTTTTGTTTCTTCATTTTAGTATTTCTTTGTATTCTTTTCCTTTTTGTACATAGTTTTCACTGGAATATTGGAGCATTTGCAAATCTTTTTCCGTTAATTCACGTACAACTTTACCTGGAGAGCCGAGAACGAGTGATCGTGGCGGAATTTTGATACCGCCGGCTAGCAGCGTATTTGCCCCAATGATACATTCTTCACCCACTTCGACATTGTCTAATAAAGTCGAACCCATTCCGATTATAGAACAACTGCCAATCTTGCAGCCGTGTAGAATAACATTATGACCAATGGTAACATCATCTCCAATGACAACCGGAGAACCTTCATATAGATGAATGGTGGAATTATCTTGGATACTGCATCTTTTCCCAACAGTAATCGGTCCATCATCTCCTCGCAATACAGCATTAAACCAGACTGTTGATTCTTCACCAATCGTAACATCGCCAATTAAATAGGCACCTGGGGCTACAAATACACTTTCATGAATAGTAGGTGCTATACCATTATAGGGAATACGCATGACTAACTCTCTCCTTTATATTCAGAATTATTTTACAGTTTAGCTAGATTATACCATCTTAAACTGTGAAATAAGAATTCTTTCTATTGAATAACATTACTTTCCCACTGCTCCTGTGAACTTATTACCGACATCAAGTATCGATTCTACTAGGAAAAAATAATCATTTTATATAAATAGAGAAAATTACCCCAATAAAAAGACGGACAAAGTAGTATATAAAGATTCCTTCCCACAGGAACCTAAGGGATGTCGACCTTAATTTGGACTAATTTTCCATATTTCCCAATGAATACTAAATTCTCAATTTTTTCCAAATTCTATTTTATAGACGGGATTCGACACAAAACCATACTACTAAAAGGTATTTTTAAAATAGCACCAATGTTTTTAACATAAAGTGTGCGATAGGAAGGAGGGTAGATGACAGGTCAACCGAAAATACTTAGGGGGTAATGGGATGAGAAAAAAGAATCGTCGTTTACTATCGGTGATGTGCACCGCCATGTTAGTTTTACCTTTGCTCATACAGCCTCAAGTGAGTTCAGCTGCTACAAAAGAAGTCAGTGTTTCAGCGAAAGACAGTTTAACATCTCCAGCGCAAAAGATTTCAAACAGACTAGATAAACAATTTGATGAGAAAGAAAAGGTGACCTTTTTAATCAAAATGAAGGAACAGGTGGATACAGCTAGCGTAGCAAAAGAGGCTGAGAAAAAAGCGAGCCTCAATAAAGCAACACCTGCTAAAAGCAAATCATTGAAACGTTCTTCTATTGTTTCTGAGTTAAAAGCAACAGCACAGGAAACACAGTTTGAACTATTAGAATACCTGCAAAAGCAAGTAGAAGCGGGAGCAGCAAAAGACGTTCATTCCTATTATGTGGTCAACGGGATTGCGGTAACAGCTACAAAAGAGGTCATGGAAAAGGTTGCTTCCTTCCAAGAAGTAGAAAAAATCCTTCCAAATGAAACAAGACAATTGTTTGTTCCTGAAAAATCTGCTGGAGCGGTACTTGAACCAACAGCGGAAACGAATGCGATTGAATGGAATATTGATCGCGTAGGTGCTCCAGCCGTTTGGGAGATGGGGATTGATGGAAGTGGAATTACGGTTGCATCCATTGATACAGGGGTTCAGTGGAATCACCCTGCCTTACAGTCAAAATATCGTGGATTTGATGCAGCAACAGGGCAAGCATCACATGCAAACAACTGGTTTGACGCAGTTGGCGGTCAATCAACACCATATGATGACCTAGGACATGGTACTCATGTTACCGGGACGATGGTAGGGTCTGAGCCAGACGGTTCTAATGCCATTGGTGTTGCACCTGGTGCAAAGTGGATTGCTGTTAAAGCATTTTCAGCGGCAGGTGGAACAGATGCAGATTTATTAGAAGCAGGTGAATGGATTTTAGCACCTAATGGAAATCCTGATTTGGCGCCAGATGTAGTAAATAACTCATGGGGTGGCGGAGCTGGTTTAGATGAGTGGTATCGCCCTATGGTTCAAGCATGGAGAGCAGCAGAAATCTTCCCAGAATTCTCAGCTGGTAACACAACATTAACGAATCCTGGAGGACCTGGTTCCGTTGCAAACCCTGCTAACTACCCTGAATCAGTCGCTACAGGTGCAACAGATATTAATAACTTACTAGGAAGTTTTTCATTATTAGGACCATCTCCATATGAAGAGATTAAGCCAGAGCTTTCAGCACCAGGTGTTAATATTCGCTCTTCTGTACCTGGCAGCAGCTATGAAGGTGGATGGAATGGTACATCGATGGCTGGCCCGCACGTAGCAGCAGCGATAGCCTTATTACTACAAGCGAATTCAAGTTTAAGTGTTGACGATTTAGAAGAAATATTAGTAACAACTGCTATCCCTTTAACCGACAATACGTATCCAGAGTCTCCAAACAACGGTTATGGATCGGGTCTATTAAATGTATATGACGCAGTATCCTCTGTCATTTCTGGCTTAGGAAAGCTGAAAGGACAGGTAACAAAAGAAGGAAACGACAGTGAAGCTCCTGTGTTAGAACATTCCCAACCTGCCACGGTTTTTGCAGGAATGCCGCTAACGTTACAAGCTTCAGCTGCCGACAATATCAGTGTAACAAATGTGGAAGTTGAATATCAATTAGAAGATGGCAGCTCGAATACAATTGCTGCAGATCGAATCAGCGGAGATTATAAAAATGGAATCTATCAAGCTGCTATCCCTGGAGAGGATATTGCTGGAGAATCATTCTCCTATACTATTAAAGTACTTGATTTCGGTGGGAATGAAACAGTCAATGAATATTCTGTAGCCGTCCTCCCAGGAATAACAGTTGGATATTCACAGGATTTTGAAAGTAATCCAGATGGCTGGACTTCTTATGGTGCCGCTAATACGTGGGAATGGGGCACGCCAACAACCGGACCTGGTGCCGCATTCTCAGGTGAAAAAGTTTATGGAACCAACTTAGACGGTACGTATGATAGCAGAGCCAACATGTCCCTGCAAATGCCGCCAATCGATTTACCAGAAGGCAGCAGTTACTTACAATTTAAACAATGGTACAATCTCGAAAGAAACTATGATTATGGTCACGTATATGTATCAACCGATAATGTAAACTGGGTTCAAAAGCTGCGGGTAAATAATCTATCCAATGGATGGGTTGATGGTGAAGTTGATCTAAGTGAATATGCCGGTCAACGAATCTATATTGCCTTTAATGTAACGACTGATGGCAGTGTGGTACGAGATGGCTGGTATTTAGATGATGTTCGTCTAACTGATACTGCCCTCACTACACCACAACAACTGGGAGTGGCAGCAGATAAAGAAGATTCTTCCGCAAATGTAGGATTGAAAGAAAAAGTGGATCCTAATAAAATCACCATCCAAATGCCTGAATCTGCTAAAGAAGTTAGCAGTGAAAAGGCAGGTCTGTTTGTCTTGCCGATGCAGGCTCAGGTAACGGTCTTAGAATCAGGCCGATCTGTTAAAACAAATCCTGCGAACGGAAGCTTTGAAATGACACATGCTGCAGGTGAGTTTACGGTTGTTGCTGAAAGCTATGGTTACCAATCAGAAACACAAACCGTGAACATTGAGCAGGATGATGAAGTGACAGCTAACTTTACTTTAGAAGAACTTCCTAAAGGTACAGTAGCAGGAACTGTTCTTAATCAAGCAACAGGTGAGCCTGTAGCAGGAGCAACAGTCTACTTAATTGAAGATGCTAATATTGCACCTGTCGCAACAGATGAAAACGGACAATATTCATTAACAGGCTATGAAGGCGACTATACGTTAAAAATCATTGCACCTCATTTTTATAGTCAAGAAGTGTCTGTTTCTCTACAAGGAAATATTTCACAAAACTTTGAATTGAAGCCATTCATTGGTTATCCAAGTGAAATTGGCTATGATGACGGAACAGCTGAAAATGCCAGAGCATTTTTCGACGCAGGTAATGGCTGGGCTGTGAAAATGTCATTAGCACCTGGTAATGAAAAGGCACTTGTTTCCGGAGGATTATTCCGATTCTGGGATACAGAATGGCCAGTTCCGGGCGGTACCAATTTCAAAGTGGCAGTTTATGACGCCAGTGGTCCAGATGGATCACCAGGTAAAAAACTTGCTGGTCCAATAGATGCAACAGCATTAAGAAATGGTCAGTGGACACATGTAGATTTAAGCAGTCACGGTATTGTCGTTGAAGGAGATTTCTACCTTGTTTATATCCAAGCTGGAATCAACACGGCTTCACCAGGACTTGGAACAGATGAAGATGGTGAAAATGCATTAAGAAGCTGGCAACTAGTGGGCGGCGCTTGGTCACCATCACCTGAAGAAGAAGGAAACTACATGATTCGTGCAGTAGTAGACTATGAAGTAAGTGCTCCGACAATCACATCGCCAGTAGATGGTTCCTTTACCAACGTTGGCACTGTAACGGTCGAAGGGAAAGCTGCACCAACCACAACCGTTCATATTTACAATCATGGAGAAGAAATTGCAACCGGTGAAGCCACAGATGCTGGTACGTATTCAATAGCGGTATCACTTCAAGATGGAGAAAACAGTCTAACAGCAAAAGCTTCAACTGTACAAGGTATAACAGATGCGTCAGCACCTGTAGGGGTAGTATATGACCAGCATGCGCCAGAGTTAGCCATTACAAGCCCAACAGATGGTGGGAAAATTAATAAGGAAACTGTCACCGTTACGGGTACAGTTGTAGATGATTATTTGAAGTCTGTTACGGTTAATGGTACGAAAGCCAAGGTGGAAAATGGCACCTATTCAGCTAGAATACTACTAGATGAAGGAACAAATACGATTGCAGTTACGGCAGAGGACCAAGCAGGTAATAGAACCGAACAAACACTTCAAGTGAATGTGGATTTTACAGCACCAGTGATTTCAGATGTAAAACCTGCTGTGGATAAGACGTTGAAAAAAGGTGAAAGTGTAAAAATTGAATTCACAAGTGAGCCTGGTTTAAAGTCTTCTTTTGTGATTCATATGCCTTTAACCAATCTTATCTCTGTACAAAATGCAACAGAACTGCCAATGATGGAGGTTTCACCAGGATTTTATGTAGGCTACTACACAGCTACAAAAGACATGGTAGCCGATGGTGCTATGATTGAAGTCAAAGCAGTAGATACATTTGGTAATGCGACTAGAGAATTAGCAGCAGGTAAATTGTTTATTAATGTAAAGAATAAAGGTAAGTAATAGTCAAGAGAAAGGAGTAATCTATCAATTCGTTTGGAGATTGCTCCTTTTTTCCACTTTAACGAATGAAAGCGCTTTATAATTAACAAAATAATTAAAATAGTCAAATAATATTGACGAAGCCTATTTACCGTGATAATCTTATTAATAATTTAAAATGTATCAATGACGAGAAGAGTAGGATTTGCTGTTTGTCCCTAAGAGAGTCGACATTTGCTGGGAGTCGATGGCAGGGCTTATCTGAAAATCATCTCCGAGATGTGTAGCTGAAAATTTGAAAGTAAGCTATACCGGAATAAGCCGCCGTTACATGGAACACGTATTATTTTACGTTGATCGAGAGCCACAGCCTGGTGATTTATGCTGCGGAAGTAGGGTGGTATCGCGAGTTAAACTCGTCCCTATACAAGGGGCGGGTTTTTTGTTGTTTACAAAAACCTATAAGAGCCTTAGAAAACGGCGAATTTTAAAATGAAAGAGGAGGAAAGTGAAATGAATCAACAAGTCGACCAAAAAGAAAAAGCCTTTCAAGTAGAGGATATCATTATTGCAAGCCACACCATTAAGGATGTGATTTCACCAACTCCCTTGCAGTATAATCACTTATTATCAGAGCGATATGGCTGTCATATTTATTTGAAGAGAGAAGACCTGCAAAGTGTTCGCTCCTTTAAAATCCGCGGTGCTTATAATCGCATCAAAAAGCTAACTGAGGAAGAATTAGAAAATGGGATTATTTGTGCCAGTGCTGGAAACCACGCACAAGGTGTCGCCTATTCTTGCAATCATTTAAAAATTAACGGAAAAGTCTTTATGCCAAGTACCACTCCTAAACAAAAGGTCAATCAAGTGAAATTTTGGGGTAAGGAGCATGTAGAAATTGTTTTGGTAGGGGATACCTTTGATGACGCTTATGAAAAAGCGATGGAATGCAGTCAGGTAGAAAATAGAACGTTTATCCACCCATTCGATGATCCAGATGTTATTGCCGGTCAAGGGACAGTTGCGGTAGAACTGTTAAATGAATGCCCAGAAAAAATCGATTACCTATTTGCGGCAATTGGTGGTGGAGGCCTTATCTCGGGTGTTGGTACGTATATGCAGCATTTCTCTCCAGAGACAACATTAATTGGTGTCGAGCCGCAGGGTGCTGCAGGAATGAAGGAGTCGATTTCAAAAGGTGAAGTAACTTCATTAAAAGAAATTGACCCATTTGTTGATGGTGCAGCCGTGAAGACTGTCGGTTCCATGACCTATAACATTTGTAAAGAGTTCGTGAAGGATATTGTCGTCGTACCCGAAGGAAAGGTTTGTACCACATTATTATCTCTTTATAATGAAAATGCGATTGTCGTTGAGCCTACAGGTGCGCTTTCAATTGCAGCGTTAGATGAATATGCGGAAGAAATTAAAGGGAAAACAGTTGTCTGCATCGTCAGTGGAGGAAACAATGATATCGGTCGTATGCAGGAAATTAAAGAACGCTCGAAGCTCTATGAAGGCCTGCGACATTATTTTATCGTCCAATTTCCACAGCGCCCAGGTGCTTTACGAGAGTTTCTAGATGATGTCTTGGGACCCAATGATGATATAAGCCATTTCGAATACACGAAAAAGAACAATCGTGAAACTGGACCAGCATTAGTCGGGATTGAGCTAAAAACTAAAGCGGATTATTATCCATTAATGGAACGGATTAAAGCAAAAGGATTTGTCTTCCGCGAAGTTAATAATGATAGTACCTTGTATCAAATGCTTGTATGAGTCGAGGGGTTTCATAAAGAAAGAATACCGTTTAAGTAGCATTGTCTTTATGTGGGTGACCACAAAACCCGCTAATACATCAGGTCTTTAAAAACCTTCAGCTTTACTTAAATCAAAGCCTATTTGATTCACGTTAGAAAACGTTTATGGCTTTTTATTGGCTTGAACATTTTACGTGGCAAAGCTCTTATACATGCCACAACCTTCTATGTTCAGTTATCAAAGAACAAACGTTCTTACTTGAAATGTATTTCAAATTGGTTAGAAGGTCAAGTGATATGCTTTTACCCCCATGCCTGCAGTCAGGGGTATTACTCACAATATAATAATAACAAAGAGCCCACTAAAGGGCTCTTTTTCTATTCTAATTTAAAAACAACTTCTCCCACACCTAAATCTGTTTTAAGGTTAATGATCACATCTGCATCTTCGAAAGCTTCGTTGACGTAAATGCCTTTCCCTTTGGAGATGAAACCAACAAAATCGGCTGTTCCAATTCCTTTTGAAGATTCAATTTTCACACCGACATCTTTTGGTAGAATAATCGTAGATTGACCAACACCTAATGCTAAGGCGGCATCAAAACTCTTTTCCCATTTGCCGCTTAGGTCAATGGTGATATCGCCAACACCAGCGTTTACATCTAAATCTTTAAGGTTCAGACCCTTTAAATCTAAATTGGTATCTGATGCTCCTGAATTCACCACTAAATTTAATGGAATTTCATCTGTTAGAGTTAGATTCCATTCGTTTTTCAAGTCATCAATCTTAATCTTATCGAGGATTCCTGTATTCTCTTGTTCGATAACTCCAATTCCTTTATCACCTTTACGTTTATAGGAGACTTCGGGTTTTAGTTTGTCTTCATTGTATTCAATTGACCCCTCAACCCATTCATCTGCACCTTTTTCAACATTGAGCTCTCCAGCTCCAAGGTTTAGTTCAAGCTGTAATTCTTTAGCCTTATCCTTTTCAATGGTGACATTTCCATTTTCTACGCTTCCATTTGCAAATAATCCACAGCCTGATACAGTTACAGTTAAAGCTAATCCCAACGCACCGGCATAAAATACTTTTTTCATATTTATTCCTCCCCGTTTCATTAACTACCATCATTGTACGAAAACCAACCATGATGATAAAACGGCTCTAGATGGAATCTTTTGTCAGACTTAAGGCTTAGCAGTTGTAAGAATAGTCCTACTAGTACTATTTTACTGCTTTTCTAGCCTGTTCTCTAATTCTAGCTATTTCCTAGCACTTTAAATGAATTTTCATTTATAATTATTTCAGATAGTAATAAATTACAAGGTGGGGGCTATGTGTCGAAGTCAATATACACAAATGGGTTAATTTATACGCTTGACACCAATCAACCTGTGGTTGAATCAGTTGTGGTAGAGAATGGCAGGATTATAGATTTAGGTGCACATCATGAAATGAGTTTACAATGGGGAAGAGCAGGAGTAAGAGTAATCGACCTGCAGGGGAAAATGGTTACCCCAGGTCTGATAGACAGCCATTTACACATGTCAGGTGTGGCATTTAATTTTTTAGACTTAGATTTAACTGGGGTTACATCAAAATCAGAAATGCTCGATAAAATAAAGCAAAAAGCAGATAGTGTTGGTCCTGGGAAATGGTTAATCGGGATGGGCTGGGATGAAAATCTCTTTACAGAAGGATCTATTCCTACTATGGAGGAACTAGATTATGTTGCACCACATTGTCCAATTTACTTAAAAAGAATATGCTATCATGCATTTTTAGTAAATAGTAAAGCACTTGAAATGAGTCAGTATCATCCTTCGACTGAAGTACCGAAGGGTGGAAGTGTGGTATTGGATCCACATACAAAAAAGCCTACAGGAATGCTGTTGGAATCTGCTTCACAGATAGTAACCAAACATATTCCAGACAAAACATACGATGAGTTAAAAAATGGTTTAGCTCATGCGATGAAATTTGCTATCAAAAATGGCTTAACCAGCGTACATACCAATGATCCGGCCTACTTAGGCGGCCTTGAGCAAACTTATCGCATGTATGATGAATTAATCAATCATGAACAAAAAGGGCTGCGCTGTAATCTTCTGATTGATTATCCATACCTGCCAGCACTAAAGGAAATGGGAATGGCTGTAGGATTTGGGAATGAGAAATTGCAAATTGGCGCTATTAAAATATTTGCAGATGGAGCATTTGGACGTAGAACTGCGTTGCTTTCAAAGCCTTATAACGACGATCCAAGTCAATTTGGAGAAGCCATGCAAACGCAAGAAGTTCTTTATAACATAGTAAAGGATGCACGGGAGCAATCCATGCCAATTGCTGTTCATACGATTGGGGATAAGGCATTGGAAGATGTTCTCGATATCCTGGATCAATTTCCAAAGGTGAACTACCGAGATCGGATTATCCATACTTCGTTAGTCAGAGAAGATTTAATTGCTCGATTAGCGGATCCAAGTATCATTGCAGATATTCAGCCCAGGTTTGTTGTGGGGGATTATCCATGGGTAGTTGAACGGATAGGTAAGGAGCGGGAAGCTTATTTATATGCATGGAAATCCTTACTATCAAAAGGTGTTATCTGTGCGGGTGGCTCTGATGCACCCGTTGAACCTATTGATCCATTGCTTGGTATTCATGCTGCCGTTACTCGGAAAACACCTGGTAAGCCTGAAATATGGAATGGGGATCAGAAAATTTCGATGCTTGACGCCGTAAAGTTATTCACAATAGGTGGAGCCTTTGCTACAAACGAAGAAGCAATAAAAGGTACCATTTCAAGAGGAAAGTTAGCGGATATGACGGTGTTTTCTAAGAATCTCTTCACATTGGAAAAACCTGACGAACTATTAGATACAAATATTGAAATGACCATTATCGATGGGGAAATTCAATAATATAAAGGAAAGAGCATCGATTAAGATGCTCTCTTCCTTATTGTCACCTTAAAGTAAGAATTGGTTGGTCAGCAGGATATTTGAAATATTGCCTAATCGTAAGTGAGATTCCTTTTGCTATTGAAGTAGCCATTGTATAGATAAGATTCAGGTCTGTACAAAGGAGCGAATTTTTTAAGGCAGGATCATTCTCGAGAACAATGCCTGTTAAACTAGAATCTCCGATGGGAGGGAGTATATTTCCTAATCCAATACCAGGAATGATGGGTCCTTCATTGACCACAATTGAATTCACCATTTCTTCAATGCCAAAAACACTATCCACTGCAAGAACATAACTATTTTTTCGAAATGGATAGGTGGTTACCTCAGAAACCAGTGTTGTCGCATCTAATGGATCCTGCAGGTTTCCTAAGACAGTTAAGTGATTAGGATAACTGTTTTTTAGCAGAGTTCCAACAAATGGGCCCAGACTGTCACCACTAATACGACTAGAGCCAATCCCAATCACATAAATATGCTGTGTTCCCTCTGGAATAAGGGCATACAGGGCTTGCCGGATGAAAAGAGGTGCTAATCTATGATTATACGGAATAACTAGATTGTGTTTAGAACGTAAACTGTTACTAATAATGCTGCTCCCCATAAATTGAACACCTCTACATCGTTTATATCTTCAAATTCTGCATTTCTACTTAATTTTCCTTCTATATATAAAAAAACTATGGTATAAAAACAAATTGATAAGTTTAATTGAATCGTTATGTGACCAAATAAGCTTTCGAATCAATGAAACGGTCACATAGATAAGTTCTATATGACCTAATAGGCTTCCGAATCAACGAAATGGTCACATAGATAGGTTCTCTATATGACCTAATAAGCTTCTGAATCAAGGGAACGGTCACATAGCGAGGATCCATGGGAATCCTACTATTATTACCAAGGAAAGTACTCAATACACTAATTCTATAATTCTTTTACAATAGCACGCCCTGCCTGTCTACCGGTAAAAAGGCATCCTCCAAGAAACGTTCCTTCAAGTGCGCGATAGCCATGTACACCGCCGCCTCCAAAGCCACAAACTTCTCCCGCCGCATATAAGCCAGGAACAGGATTACCGGCATGATTGAGCACTTTGCCAGATAAATCTGTTTGCAGTCCACCTAGTGTTTTGCGACTGACGATATTTAACCGAACAGCAATCAATGGTCCATTCTTGGAATCAAGAATTTTGTGTGGGGAGGCAACTCGTATCAGCTTGTCACCAAGATAGTTACGTGCCCCGCGTATAGCCGTTATCTGAAGGTCCTTTGTAAATTTATTGTCCATCTCACGATCTCTGGCAGCGATTTGACGTTCTATTTCCGCAAGGTTAAGAAGATTATCATCTGTAAGTCTATTCATTCCTTCCACAAGCCTTGCCAGATTATCAGCAATTACAAAATCCTCACCTTTGTCCATAAATGCCTTTACCGGAGTGGTCGGACCAGGAAAAATGCGAGACAGGACTTTTTTTATACTTTTTCCAGTTAGATCAGGATTTTGCTCAGAGCCAGATAGAGCAAACTCTTTTTCTATTATTTTCTGTGTTAATATAAACCATGAATAATCATAGCCTGTCTTTTGAATAGCCTCGAGCGTACCTAATGTATCAAAGCCAGGGAAATTGGGTGCCTGAAATCGCTTTCCTGTTGCGTCGAGCCAAATAGACGAAGGTCCAGGTAAAATACGGATTCCATGATTACTCCAAACCGGGTTCCAATTTTTTATGCCTTCGGTATAGTGCCACATTCTATCGCGGTTCACCATTCTACCGCCAGCATTTTCAGCAATTTCTAGCATGCTTCCATCAACATGATCGGGAACACCAGAAATCATTCTTTTCGGTGCTTTGCCAAGTCGTTCTGGCCAATTTTTTCGAATTAATTCGTGATTACCACCGATACCGCCACTTGTTACGATGACAGCCTGAGCATTAAACTCAAAATCTCCGATTATTTCACGGGAACTTTTCTCGCCGCGGGCAGCAGAGCTAGGGACGAGAATAGATCCATTGACACCAACGACAGCACCATTTTCGGTGAGTAATGACTTAACCCGATGACGTGGGCGATAATCCACTAGTCCTATAGTCATGGCTTCGCGGACTCTTTTATCAAACGGTTCCACAATTCCTGGCCCAGTCCCCCAGACAATATGAAACCGAGGAACTGAATTCCCATGCCCTTCAGCTAAATATCCTCCACGCTCAGCCCAGCCTACAACTGGAAAGAAGCGAACACCCATCTTATACAACCATTCACGTTTTTCACCTGATGCAAAATCCACATAAGCCTCAGCCCATTTTTTGCCCCAGAAATCTTCATCTTTCTCTCTATCAAAGCCTGCCGCACCCAACCAGTCCTGCCAAGCAAGTTCACGTGAATCTTTAATTCCCATTCTACGTTGTTCAGGTGAATCGACAAGAAACAATCCGCCAAAGGACCACCAGGCTTGGCCGCCAATGGAAGCCTCCGGTTCTTGATCTAAAAGCAGCACTTTCTTACCAGCCTCTGCAAGCTCAGCTGTTGCGACTAAACCAGCCAGCCCCGCACCAACTACAATGACATCAAACTTCATAATTTACCCCCAGATAGTCTTATACTCCGATAGTATTTTAAATTTTCAAAAAAGTCAAATTGAGTATTTGTAACAGGAAAATGAAGGATTAAAATAGAATAAAAAGGTGTAACGACTTACAGTTGGGAGGCCATAACAGACATGAAGAATAATAAAGGGAAATATGACCCGTACGGAAGTAACGAAGATTTAGAAGAAGCGAAAAAGCTGCCTGGTTTTGGTAAGCCACTGCCAAAAAATTTGTTTTCTGGTGACATTTATAATAATTTCCTTAAAACAGCCAAAGAAGCAGGTTATTTACCACCATTTGTTGCACTGCAAAAGGAAATTAGACAGGAGATGGGTAAGCTCCTTAAAATGATAGAATCGGAATCGAAAGAGGAGGAGATAAATAGCTTAATTAATGAAATGAATGTAAAGATAAAAAAGTATAATATGGAATGTCCTACAAGTATGCAAAAGATGTTAATTAACCTTGAGGATATAGAATTACATGCGAAGATATGGAAATAGAAAACAGAAATGAAATCATAATATTAGACACCAGATATCAAAGATAATAAGATTAAGAAAGAATGTTCGTTTATAAGTTACTAGCTTATTAGATGCGCAATCAGAGGTTCGTAAGAAAGAATAGGGGTGTTGAGAAATGGATGATCGTTTTTTTCGAAATGCAATGGGGAAATTTGCGACGGGGATAACCGTGGTTTCAACTGAAATTGATGGTGAAGCACATGGAATGACAGCGAATGCTTTCGTATCTGTCTCGTTAAGTCCTAAACTAATCCTTGTATCAATTGATAAAAGAGCAAGAATGTTACCTCTTATCCAAAAATCTAAAAAGTTTGCGGTAAGCTTCTTATCCGCTCAACAACAAACAGAATCCATGCGTTTTGCCGGGCAAATCAAAGAGGAAACTCCTTATAACTTTGAACAATTTGGCGAATTACCTGTTATCCAGGGCGCACTTGCGAACCTGACTTGCAACCTTTACAACGAAGTTGAGGCAGGGGACCACATTTTATTTATCGGTGAGGTTACTGATCTAAAGGTGAACGAAGGGGATCCGTTATTATATTTCGGAGGCCAATATCGCAAGTTAGAAGAATAACTTACTTTGAGAAAGCTGTCACATGGCAGCTTTTTCTAATTGTGCTTCTTGTACAGTATTGTACAATAGGAATAGGAGGGATATACCTTGTTAAAAAAGATAAGAATTGCATTAGGAATTGTTGTTTTATTATTAGCTGGATTTGGATTACTGACAAAAAACTTCGTGGCACAGCCTTTCATGATGCTTGGATTGAGTGCCTTTATTTTGGTCGGCGGGATAGACGAGCTTAAAAACGGACAAAAACGCCGTGGATATATTAGCATTTTTCTATCTGTATTTGTTTTAGCCATTTTAGTTCAATCTTACACATCTTAAAACGATGAAGAGACCTTCAATATATTGGAGGTTTTTTTTGTATCAAGAGGGACTAAAGTATGAGCAATTACCCCAATTTATTTCCCAACTCTCTATAGCGAGTGGAGTATTGATTATTTAGAAATTTCTAAATAAACTCAATATTACAGCCGCAAAAAAAGCTGTACATAAAAAAAATCGAGAGGGGAAATAAGATGAAAAAGAAAAAAAGGATTGCCTCCGCATTACTAGCAATAACAATGGGAGTTTCTCTATTTGCCTCAGCAGCTTATGGTGAGGTCACAGACTCAAAAGAAACTTACCGGGTCATTATTAACGGACCAAATTCTGATAAAGTAAAAGCAAAAGGAAGTACTGGTGTTCGATGGGATTTTGGATCTGATGGGTATTCTACTACCGTGAATGCGAAGCAATATCAAGCACTATTAAAAAATAAGAACCTAACAATTGAAAAAGTACTAGAAGTTCAATTAGATCGAATTGAAAGCGCTTTAAAAAATACAATCGGTACAACCGCAATTACATCCCTGCCAAGTGACCGGACACCGTGGGGTATGCAAGCTATTTACAATGATCCAAATATTACAAGTACATCAGGTGGAGCGGGAATTAAAATTGCCGTTTTAGATACTGGCGTTTATATTAATCATTATGATTTAGTAGGAAGCGGTGAACAATGTAAAGACTTTACCCAATCCTCGTCAGCGCTTGTAAATGGAACTTGTACGGATCGAAACGGACACGGTACACATGTGGCAGGATCTGCACTTGCACACGGAGCATCTGATGGTTTAGGGATTTACGGGGTTGCACCACAAGCAAAGCTTTGGGCATATAAGGTATTAAGTGACAGTGGATCTGGATACTCAGATGATATTGCTGGAGCGATTCGTCATGCTGCCGATGAAGCTGTTAGAACTGGCTCAAAGGTTATTATATCTATGTCATTAGGTTCTGCAGGTAAGGATACGATGATTGCTAGTGCAGTAGATTATGCATATAGCAAGGGAACGCTTGTGGTTGCCGCTGCTGGTAACGATGGATATGCTGCTAATACCATTGGATATCCAGGAGCATTAAAGAATGCAGTAGCTGTAGCAGCTTTAGAAAATGTTCAACAAAATGGAACTTATCGTGTAGCCGATTTCTCATCTCGTGGAAACCCATCAACTGATGGTGATTTTGTCATCCACGAAAGAGATGTAGAAATCTCAGCCCCTGGTAAAGACATTCAATCTACTTGGTACGACGGAAACTACAATACGATTAGTGGGACCTCAATGGCTACTCCTCATGTATCAGGGCTAGCAGCAAAAATTTGGTCATCTAATTTATCATGGTCAAATACACAGCTTCGTTCTGAGTTACAAAGAAGAGCTAAATTATACGATATTAAGGGGGGATTCGGAGCTGCAACAGGAGATGACTACGCTTCAGGATTTGGTTTTGCAAGAGTAAGATAATACTAGGGAGGAAGCCATCTAAAAATATAGATGGCTTTTTCTTCTTTTATATAAATTTATTGGGAAAATCCTTTTTATACATTAACCTTAAATTTTTGGTTTACAAATTCACCAATTTCATCAATAGCCTGATTTGCTTCTGGTATTTCAAATGTGTGAAATACATGCCACAAATCCTCCCAAACTTTAAAGCTTACTTCCACACCTGCCGCACGAGCACGATCAACAAGGCGGACAGAGTCACTTAAAAGTATCTCATCATTTCCAACGTGTACCAACATCGGAGGAAGGCCTTCTAAGTTAGCGTAAATTGGTGAAACGAGGGGAGTACGTCGATCTAAGTCACCAATATATAAGACTGGAGTTGCACGTGAAGCTTCTGGTTTTAACCATGGATCCGCATCAGCACGTGTTTCCATAGATTCTCCTGTACCTCCCAAATCCGTCCAAGGAGAAATAAGCACGGTCAAAGCAGGAAGTTCATCCCCAGCTTCTTTTAATGATAGTAATGTTGATAAAGTAAGGCCGCCTCCAGCAGAGTCACCGCCAATAATGATTTGTTCCGGTTTATACCCAGAGGAAACTAACCAGCGATAGGCTTGAACTGCATCTTCAATGGCAGCTGGAAATGGATTTTCTGGAGCAAGCCTGTATTCAGGCAATAATACCCTCGAAGACGTTGAGCGGGAAAGCTTAGCTGCAATGCCTCTATGAGTGTTACAATTGCCAAGAATATAGGCACCACCGTGTAAATAAAGGAAAACTCGATCTTCTACAGCGTTTGGAGCTGACACCCATTCTGCTGGAATCCCTTCAACTGTGGTTTTCTCTGCTTTTACATCCAGTGCAATAGGGGTTAAGCTTGCTAACATTTCCAATCCTTTTCTTGATGCTTCAAGATTAAAGCCTGCAGGTTGAGATGCAGCATAAGCCTTTAAATATTGTCTTACCGCAATACTTTCTAGACTTGGCATTTCTTTTTCCTCCTATTAAAATATTATTTTTACATATTATTAGTTCGCTATCATTCAAAAAATCCCTCCAATATTTAACAACTTTTCCAATAAGAAAGGCCATTAACCATAGTAAATGGCTAATGGCCTTTCTTATTATCTCGGAGTTAATGTTTTGACTGAAATGGCAGGGGAATAGGAGGTGACAATACAGCCCTCTAGATTCTTTTCATCTAACAACCCTAGTTGAAGTGCAGATTTAATTTTGGCATCATCCGGTTTCTTTACCACTTGAACGAGGTCGGTCATCTGTAATTCCTCTAACCTTTTTACCGTTACTTCTTCATTATATTTTTCAATTTTCCTCATTTGCCGCTGCAGCTTATAGCCATTTATCGTAACTTCGGCTTTATTATTAGGACCGACTAGTTTATTAAAGTAATCATGAAAAGTGTCTTTTAATTCATTCATTTCCAACTCGATTTCCTTTTTCTTTTTACTAAGCTCATAATATTTAACCAACATTTCATCTGTTATGAAGGAATCATTCTGTTTACCCAAGAGCCTCTCCTCCTCATCGAACGTATATTCTAATGTATTAGCTTTGATAAGGAATTATTACGATAAACCATCTACAATATTTTTAGTTAAGTACTATTTATGACGTTCCAAAATATAGGAGGAGGGGCTTGAGAAATCAAGCTTATTTTTATTCCAATATTCCCGTTTCATAGGTATAAACGGGGATTTCTGAAAATAAGATGAAGGTAGGTTTTGCCCATTATATGAATATTGCACTACATAGGCTTTTTGACTCCAATATTATGGGTAATGCTATAAAAAATGAATAGAGGTGTTAGCTTGAAGAAGTTTTTGGGTATTGTATTTTTTATGTTTCTACTAGCGCTATTGGCCGCTTGTGGTAATGATGACAAGACAACAAATGAGGAACCAGCAACGGAAGAAACAGCTGGCAGTGAAGATTCAAGCGGAAACGAGGGCTCTGATACTGCAGAGGACCCAGCATCAACATCTCTAGCAGGGAATGAGGTATTTCAAAAGAGCTGCATCACGTGTCACAGTTCTGGTGATATCACTGGAGGGCAAGCAAAGATTGATGGAGCAAAAATTCGTACTGACTTTAAAACAAAAGAAGATCTCCTAGCATTTGTCGGAAAGAATATGCCGAAAAGTGCTCCTGGTTCTTTATCACAAGATGAATATCAAGCAGTAGTAGACTATTTATGGGATCAAAAATAAAATAGATTACAAGTAAAGGTATTGGTTTGTAACAGAACCAATACCTTTTTAACATAAAGAAAGGAAAAATGTGCAGAATAGTCTGTAAGAAACTTTATAGGATGGATTCCTGGATGCACATTTTATTTGATATAATTATTAGTTTCATTGTAGAAGTACTCTTTCACGGTGTTATTCGATGGGTGGGGAAATTTATCCACTGGATTGGTAAGCTATTTAGGGTATTTAAAAAGTAATTCTTATTTTGAGAGTAATTGATCTAGATGTTTCCGTATAGCTTCAGGATTTCCGGAAATACTTTCTTCTCTGATTTCATCTTTTTTCATTTTCTCTATGGAATTAGCCAAAATCTCTTGTTCCCTTGCTTGAGGAATCACAACCACTCCATCTGCATCTCCTATAATGATGTCCCCAGGATTTACTGGAACACCACCACATGAAATCGGTACATTCACTTCACCAACGCCAGCTTTACTACTTGCAGCAACTGTCGTTCCCCTTGAGAATACAGGGAAATTAAGCGCTTTAACTCCTACGATATCACGTATTACACCATCCACTACTAAACCGCCAATACCCAATGTTTGTGCCATACCCACAACAAAATCTCCAGCAATCGCTCTATATTGGTCACCCTTTACATCCACAACTAAAATATCACCAGGTTTTGACTTAGAAATAGCTTCTAGGACCGAGAGATTTTCACCAACAGGAATCTTTACGGTGAAAGCTCTACCGGCAACTTTGTACTCTTCCTTAAGTGGTTTAATAGCCGGATGAAAATTATTCAACCCATCCATGGCATCTGATATACAAGTGGTTGGAACACAAAGAAACTCCTTAATAATATTTTCCAAAATCATTCTCCTCTCATAGATATTCTTCCTGTATTAATTATAATTGGTTAACTAAGGAAAAGCTTGGAGAATTTTCTCCAAGCTTTATTAATCACTAAATTCTCTCATTCGGTTTAAGAGTAGTCCATCGGTTTTATTATTTTCACCAACTACAAAATCCTTCATATAGCAGGTCAAGTATTGCCCATAATGATTGTTTGTTTTTAGTAATAGCTCGTCCACGTAGTAAACGCCTTTAGGAATTTGATCGAGCAGAAGGACGGATAGGGCAGCATAAATACCGCAAGCAACCTGGAAGTAGGTGGCGTTTGTTTTATATTGAGCAAAGATTCTTTCATTTTCCAAAACATTATAAATATAACGCTCTTTGTCCTGATAAACCATCAATAAACCAACGAGGTCCTTACCAGCAAGCGGAGCCTCAAAGGGGTCAAGAACTTTCATTTCAAAGTCCCACAAAACATCTGTGTCATCCAAATGGCTGCGTATAATTTTTGTGGTATGGTCATTCACCTTGTACAAAAAAGCGCTTTCCATATCATATAATTTACCAAGCGTGTAGACTTCTTCATGCGGCATTAAACAACCGAAAAATTGCTTTTTCCCTAAAGTTACTTGGAATTCGATATTGTAGACATCATCATATAGAAAAAGCGGAGTACGATTCTTCATGAACATGGGGTAACATAAAATGGCTTCATCTAGGAAGCATTCCGGAGACCAAGTAGTATAAATTACGTCTTTTTTGGCCTGTGACTTATCCTTGAAAAAAGAGGTATCATGTTCGACGATGTAGCAGCCAAGTGGTTTTTCGTTCGAATTTTGATTCATAAGTTCAAACGCCATCCATTGCACCACGCCCGGATTCATTCCCGAGCATACAATCGCATTTGTATTTTTAAAGGAATCCTTGTGTTTTTCGAAGTAGCGAATTCTTTCAATCAATGGAAAACCTTTAAACTGTACTTCATTATCATCGATAAACGTATTTTCCAGAGCAGAATTAACATATTTGATACCAAGCGCATCACAGCATTGAAGCATATCAACAGTATCAGCCCATGAAACATCAATAACAATACTTGTATTAGTTTTTGTTAAATGGTTCATCAACTGTTCCTTATCCTTTAGGTCAAATTGGTGGTAGACCACCTTTTGTGTTAAATTCGGAAATAAATTTTGATAGTACAGAGCTTCCTTTTGTTTATAATCTATTAAGTGAATGGTACTATTAATAATGATTTGATGAATCGGATCTTTATCATTCCGTACAGATTGATTTAAAATGGAAAGAACAGATTTTGCAACCCCTCCAGCACTTCCGAAGATGGATATAACGGTTTGGAGATCTTTCATTTCAACACCTCGTCCATATTTTTTATTAAAATATGTTAAAAGGATGGAAATGGATTGGATTATTATCTTAAAACAACAATAATTAAGGTGGAATACAGGGTACTTTACCTTAAATGCCGTTTATATCATTTAAATGATGATCAATTGAGATGTAAATAGCTATAAAATGATCAAGCTTTTGACTGACCTTAATCGTTTTTTCACTGCATAATCCTTCATTTAAACCAATCATGACCATTTCTTCTCTAAGTATCTCAATTTGATTTTTTAATTGTAATGGGCATAGTTGTATGGGTGTCATACTATCACTTCCAGTTTTAATATAATTACACATATAATTGTAATGATGTTAAATATATACAATATATCAATAGTATAAGAAAAAAGTACTAATTAAACAGTGAAACTTCTCACATATCATAGGATTTTTATCATGATTAATACTAGATTTAGGCAAATAGGATTATATATTTGGAGTTGAAAATTTTGAGTAGTAAATTTGCAAAATGGTATGATTTTTTTATGAGACCCTTGGAACAAAGAAAGTTTAAGAGGATTCGGAATGAGTTGCTAAAAGGTGCGAGTGGGAAGGTGCTTGAACTTGGTTCAGGGACTGGAATTAATTTTCCACTGTATCACAATGTTGATAAAGTTATCGCCATCGAACCAAGTCAGCCTATGATTGACCGATCCTTAACAAAACAGAAAGCAGCTGTAGTTCCGATAGAAATCGTTAAAGCAAGCGCAGAGAGCCTGCCCTTTGAGGATCGTACATTTGATACTGTAGTGGCAACATTGGTATTTTGTACAATCCCAAATGTTGAAAAGGCTATTAATGAGTTAAAAAGAGTTTGTAAACCAGATGGGAAAGTCCTTCTGTTTGAACACGTAAAAATGGAAAATGCCGCGCTAAGTAAAATGCAGGAAAGTTTAACGCCTTTTTGGAAAAAAGTTTGTGATGGCTGTTGCTTGGATAGAGAGACATTAGGGGAATTTACAAATCAGGGTTTGAAGATAGAGAGAGTAGAACATTTTTATAAAGATCTCTTTGCTGTGGCAGTGTTAAGAAATAATCAATAAGGAAAAACCTCAAATCGCTTTGAGGTTTTTTAGTTTGTTCTGCGGGCAAAGTCAACAAATCTGAATTTATCTGGGCGATGCCGGGATTCCGTATATTGAAAAAGGCTGGCATCCTCTAAGTAAACATAGTTTTTGATGACGACAATATTATGAAAACCATCGAGGTCTAAAAACGTACGATCTTCCGCAGTTGGTTCTTCTACGACAATTTCCTTTTTTGCAAAACTAATTTTCAAATTTAGTTCATTCTCCAAGTAGGCATAAATAGAATCCGCACAAATTTCCTCTGTAATAGATGGAACAAATTTAGCCGCTAGATAATCTTTATCAAGAATGATTTTCTTGCCGCCAATTTCCCGCGTACGAACAACCTTCCATACTTGATCTTTACCGGAAAGCTGAAGCTGCTGCTTCAGATAGGCGTCAGGCTTGATAATTAATGATAATTCATTGACAATCGTTCGTGGCTTTTTTTCCATTTTGTCTGCGAGTTCCTTAAAGCTCACCAGGCCTGAAACCGGAAAATCAAACTTATTAATATCAATGACAATCGAACCTTTTCCCCTGACTTTTTGGATATAACCATTTTGAGCAAGGAGATTTAACGCTTTCCTAATCGTTTCTCTAGATGTATCGTACTGTTCCTTCAGTTCATTTTCAGAGGGGAGAAGGGAGTTCGGCGGGATTTCCCCGCCTTTAATTTGATCCACTATCGTATTAAAGATGATTTGGTACTTATTTGTCATAAGAATCTCCCATTATTTTTTCAAGTGATAAACAATGGACTCATATGGTCGTAATTGTATATCTTTTTCTAGTGGAGCAGAGTCCTCATAATTTGAGAGTAACACAGTTTTTGACAAAGCATCAATGTCTAACTTCACTGGGAGCGCATAAGCTGTTTCTTTTCCATAAAAATTATTTATAACTAAGAGCATCTCTTTTTCCGTTTTTCGAACAAAAGCAAAAATAGATTTATCGTCTTCAGAAATCAATTCATAATCACCGTCCGTGATGACATCATACTCTTTTCGTAAGCGAATGAGTTCTTGATAGTGATAAAAAATAGAATTTGAATCCTTAATTGCGGTTTCAGCATTAATTTCCTTATAATTTGCCGCAGTATGAATCCACGGAGTGCCGGTAGTAAAACCAGCATGTTCACTCTTATTCCATTGGACTGGAGTACGAGAATTATCCCGTGATTTTTGCTTTAAAATCTCGATAATTTCGTTTTCCGACATCCCCTCATTTTTCTTAATTTCAAAGATATTACGTGACTCCACATCTCGGTATTTTTCAATCTGGTCGAACTTCGGATTCGTCATCCCGAATTCTTCCCCTTGGTAGATATAAGGAGTTCCTTGCATCATATGGAGAGTCGTCGCAAGCATTTTTGCTGATTCTTTGTGGTACTGTTGATCATCCCCAAACCTTGAGACCGCACGTGGCTGATCATGGTTGCACCAGAAGAGGGCATTCCAGCCGCCGCCTTCATTCATTTCAACCTGCCATTCTGACAGAATATTTTTCAAAGCTTGAAAGTCAAATTCCGCTTTTGTCCATTTGTCCCCATTAGGATAATCCACTTTTAAATGATGAAAGCTGAACGTCATATTAAGCTCTTCTTCACTTGGTTTTGTGTACCGAATGCAATTATCGATGGATGTAGATGACATTTCGCCAACTGTCATAATGTCATATTTTGAAAATACATTTTCATTCATCTCATGGAGGAACTCATGAATTCTTGGTCCGTCGGTATAAAATTTTCGTCCATCACTATCATCCTGAGAGAACTGTTGGTCCTTAGAGATTAAATTGATAACATCCAACCTGAAGCCATCAACACCTTTTTTAAGCCAAAAATGCATCATTTCATATAATGCTTCACGAACCTTTGGGTTTTCCCAGTTTAAATCAGCCTGGGTAACATCGAATAAATGGAGGTAGTACTGGCCAGTAGTTTCATCCCATTGCCAGGCTGAGCCGCCAAATTTTGATTCCCAGTTGGTAGGAGGGAGGCTGTCTTTACCATCCTTCCAAATATAAAAATCGCGGTATGGATTGTCTTTTGAGGATTTTGCTTGCTTGAACCACTCATGTTCAGTGGATGTATGATTGATGACAATATCCATAATGATTTTGATTCCGCGCTTATGTGCTTCTGCAAGAAGCTTGTCAAAGTCAGCCATCGTGCCATATTCTTCTTGAATGTTGTAATAGTCGCTTATATCATAACCATTATCACGCTGCGGGGATTTATAAATCGGAGTAAGCCAAAGAACATCTACACCTAACTCCTTTAAATAGTCGAGTTTTTCGATGATTCCTTGGATATCGCCGGTACCATTACCGGAAGTATCATTAAAGCTTTTCGGATATATTTGATATACTACTGCTTTTTTCCACCATGATGTTGACATGATACACACCTGCCTATATTTTTTGAGACGCTAATATGGAAAAGGAGGGAGATGGTCTCCCTCCTAAATTGGAGTATTACTTTTTAAAAGAAAATTTGTTCATACCTGTTTTTGCAAAGATGATTGTTAAAATAAATGGCACTACAATTGCAACTAACATAGCAATTGCAAACATCATCATGTGCTGTGGCTGGATAGATAGGAATCCTGGAAGACCGCCAACACCGATTGAGTTAGCCATTACGTCACTACCTACAGAAATAACTGCTGCTACGAGAGAACCGATCATAGCTGCAAGGAAAGGGAAGCCGTATTTTAAGTTTATACCGAACATAGCAGGCTCTGTAACACCTAGGTAACAAGAAATTGCTGCAGGAATGGAGACTTGCTTTTCTTCTTCATTTCTACGATTGATATAGATCATTGCTAGTACAGCTGAACCTTGAGCAATATTTGATAATGCAATCATTGGCCATAGGTTTGTTCCGCCAAGCTCTGACATTAATTGAAGGTCAATCGCATTTGTCATATGGTGTAAGCCAGTGATAACAAGCGGTGCATAAGCAAAGCCGAAAATAGCAGCAAATAACCAGCCAAATGCAGAAGTTAAGCTTGAATACACAACATCAGAAATCCAAGAACCGATTGTCCAACCGATAGGACCTAAAACGATATGTGCAATCAATACAGTTGGAATTAATGCTAAGAATGGAACAACAATCATCGAGATTGAATTTGGAACAATTTTTCTAAGTCTTAATTCTAAGAAAGAGAGTACAAATCCGGCTAAAATAGCAGGGATAACTTGAGCTTGGTAACCAATCATTTCAATTTGAGCAAAACCAAAATCCCAAGTTGGAATTTCTTCTGCACCAGCAACGCCATAGGCATTAAGCAATTGTGGAGAAACCAAGGTAATACCAAGAACGATACCAAGGATAGGTGTAGCACCCATCTTTCTAGCAATGGACCAAGTAATCCCAACTGGAAGGAAGTGGAATACCGCTTCGCCAATCAGCCATAAAAATGCATGGACACCAGCCCAGAATTGTGAAACTTCAACAATGGTCTTCGTCCCATCTTCAAGCAATTTAATATCACCAATAACATTTCTAAATCCTAGTATTAAACCACCCACAACAAGGGCAGGAATTAATGGTGTGAAAATGTCTGCTAGATGGGCAATCATTCGCTGCTGCCAGTTCATATTTTGCTTTGCCGCAACTTTTGCTTCATCTTTTGTTGTTTCACTTACTCCGGCTACTTTAACAAAATCATTGTAGAAGGTAGAAACATCATTTCCAATGATTACCTGGAATTGTCCTGCTTGGGTAAAAGTTCCTTTTACAGGTTTAATAGCCTCAATTTTTGTTACATCTGCTTTGCTTGGATCATTTAAAACAAAGCGCATTCTCGTTACACAATGGGTAACGGCCGCAATGTTTTCCTTACCTCCAACGTGTTCGAGCAGTTCCTTCGCTGACTCATTGAACTTCGTCATAATTTCTTCCCCCTGTAGGAATTGGAAGTCTCCAATTCTATATATATTTAATTTTTACCTTGTATCTACAGGTTCATGTGTACGTTTTCACCTTAACCCTAAGCATGTATATACAAGTTTTTTGATTACGTTTACATATTAACTTGTATATACAAGACTGTCAACTAATTATTTTTAAAAACCATTTGCTATGTTAAAGCTTAATATTGATTTTGGCACTCTGTTGATTTGTGCGGAAGGCTCGAGACTCCTTGAAAATGCTATCGCATTTTCTTCGTGCGTGGGCAGAATCGAGGATGAAATCAATGTCCTGCAGGAGGACGGGACAGGGGAGACCCGCTCATCTCTTAGCGCCGAGGAGCAGGAAAAGCGGAAGCACCTTGTACAGCCCCGACAAGCGCTGGAAGGCCTGACGATGAAGTCGTTCTTTGACTTCATCGTTGGCACCGAAGCGACTCGAGTGGCTAGGCGCTTCCGCTAGACAGGCTTCCCGAAACGCCTGCGGAAAGCGAAACGCCTCGGAACAGGCAGAGACCGCCTGTCCATGCGGTGATTATTCGAAGAAGCATTCCTTTGTGGAGCACAAATCAACAGCCAAGTGTAACAGAGCCAAAATAAAAGAGTAAGTAATGATTTACTTTTTATAGGAGCTATTATTACAAGTTCATAACTTTTTAGCTTTAACGCTTTAAACTATTGAAAGAATTTTCAAAAAATGCTATGCTTTACTTGTTTAAATTCTTCTGAGTTTAGACCTCCTAAAACTGGGGCTTAGCCTTGACCACTAAGCTCATCTTTTGCCTTTGACAACTGTTCAAAGGTATTTTTTTGTATTTTGATTAAAAAATCTATTTTGTGAAAAACTAATATATTGTTGCTTATTTAAAATTTTAGGAGAGTGTTTATTATGAAGGGTCAAATTACGCCATATTTATCTTTTAATGGGAATGCGAAACAAGCATTGGAGTTCTATAAGGAAGCATTAGGTGCGGAAGTTACAGGAGTTCAAACATTTGGTGAAGCAGATTACCCAACTCCACCTGAAGCAGATGATCGAATCATGCATGCGCAGCTAAAAAAAGGTGGCATTTCGATTATGTTTTCGGACACCTTCCCAGGTCAATCGGTCGTAGTGGGGTCTAACATTTCGCTCACACTTGAGCCGGAGAGTGATGAAGAAATTCAAAATCTATACGATGCTCTTTCTAAAGGCGGCAAGCAGCTTATGGAGCTAGAGGACACTTTTTGGGGTGCGAAATATGGAAGGGTCCAGGATTCCTTCGGGATTATTTGGGAATTGAATTATCAAAAATCATAACATTCAAAAAAGCACTTTTTTGAGTGCTTTTTTGAATGCAAAAAAAAAAAGAAAGTGGTGGGGCCACTTTCTAAAGGAGGTATTGTATCATGGGTTACTATAATATATGTACATCTTTGTACAGGCATGTAGTGAACACGTCCATACTTGCAAATTTTTTTTACTCTAAAAATCTCTTTTTCATTTCCAAGGTAGGCAGCATACAAGAATCCTTTTTTCCAAACCATTTGTAACGATTTTTTGCCAAAATGTCATATAGGAAATCTCTAACAAAAGGAGGGAGGACCTTCAAGATTGTTAAGTATCTCCAGTAACCATCAAGGTACCGAGCAATATGTAGTGCTGCACTAGATTTTATATAAACTTCTTCATTTTCAATGACGATAATACTGTCTATCTTATTATTAACCCTGTATTTGTTTAAAAGCATCTGTCCCGTTTCACTTTGGAGAGAAGCGAACTTAAAATGACACTTCAAATCTCTTTTGATAATGAATTGTACTCCGCTATTACAAAGGTTACATACCCCGTCAAATAATATGATACTTTCCATACTTCACCTTTTCCTTTTTACACATTCTTTATATTATATTATATTAAAAATCTCAAAATATCGCTTAATAAAAAACAAAATTTTCTTAAGACTCTGTATTGTTATCATTATTACTGGCGGATGGGCAGTAATACTGGCGGATAGCCAGAAATACTGGCGGATGGCCGGAAACACTGGCGGATGGCCGGAATTACTGGCGGATAGCCAGAAATACTGGCGGATGGCCGGAATTACTGGCGGATAGACGGAATTACTGGCGGATGGCCAGAAATACTGGCGGATAGCCGGAAACACTGGCGGATAGACGGAATTACTGGCGGATAGCCGGAAACACTGGCGGATGGCCAGAAATACGGGCGGATAGCCGGAAACACTGGCGGATGGCCGGAATTACTGGCGGATAGCCGGAATTACTGGCGGATAGCCGGAAACACTGGCGGATGGCCGGAATTACTGGCGGATAGCCGGAATTACTGGCGGATAGCCGGAAACACTGGCGGATGGCCGGAATTACTGGCGGATGGCCAGAAATACGGGCGGATAGCCGGAAACACTGGCGGATAGCCAGAATTACTCTCGGATAGCCAGAATTACTCTCGGATAGCCAGAATTACTCTCGGATAGCCAGAATTACTCTCGGATAACCAGAATTACTCTCGGATAACCAGAATTACTTTCGGATAACCAGAATTACTCTCGGATAGCCAGAATTACTCTCGGATAGCCAGAATTACTCTCGGATAACCAGAATTACTCTCGGATAACCAGAATTACTCTCGGATAACCAGAATTACTCTCGGATAACCAGAATTACTCTCGGATAACCAGAATTACTCTCGGATAACCAGAATTACTCTCGGATAACCAGAATTACTCTCGGATAACCAGAATTACTCTCGGATAACGAAAAACACTCTCGGATAACGAAAAACACTCTCGGATAATAAAATTCCACCCACAATTTCCTAAAACATTTTCAAAAAAAAAAGACCCATTTCAATTAAAAAATAGGTCAACCTTCACTACATATACAACGCCGCCAAAAAGATTCCAAGTGTCTTCTCATAAATTTCGTCAAATTGGGAGATAGGGAGGGGGTTGGTTCCGCTGCCGAGCTCGACGGTAAATCCAGGCCGACGCCAATCTTGTATGAACCAATCCTTATACCCAGCATAGCTCTCAATGGTTTTAACAGGCTGGTACCCACTGACTCTGGCAAACTCATTAACTAGAATTTCTGATTCTGGCGGTTCCAGGTTTTCGAATCCCCAGTAGATAACTTCACCTTGGGTATGGAAGGCAAGCACTCGAGCAAAATCACGTTTTCTCGTTAAATCGGCCATTGCTACAGCTTCGGGCTCGGATAAAGGATGCTCACCTACATAATCACGCGGCCCAGGCTGACTAGGGTTCCTTGCTTTCTCTAATTCCCAACGGGCAGGGAACTGGTCATTTAGATCTACCCCTCTAATATTGGCTTTCCAGCCTGAAAAATCAGTACTGCCCCGATTAAGTTCTATCACTCTATTTCTCCATGTTTCATTTTCAGGAGGACCATTCATGACTAGACTAACACCATCAGGATTAACCATTGGCACAAGAGAGAGCAGCGTTTGTTGGTATAAAGGTGAAGTAGATAGACCACGGATGGAATTTCCATTCGTAAGCGATAAACAATAATCATTTAAAAACGTCATTAAGACAGGAGTCGTTATCCATTCATTTGCATGAAAAGCAGCATTATAATGAACTCTTTTTCCGCCATTGCCAATAAGAACTTCAGGAATCCGATTGCCAAGAACTGAATTTCCAGCGTTTGTTACACGCAGAAATGGGTAAACATTTTGCAAACGAGCGATATCATTCATCATTCTGCTAAAATCATAATGCTGCTTACCTTGTACCAGCCTCCAGGTTATCCTAAGTGGAACCCTGATGGTTTGCCCTATAGACAATCGATTCGGATTTACATTAGGGTTAGCAAGCAGCAATGCATCAAGTGAAAGATTACTCCTTTGGGCAATCCCCCAAAAAGAATCACCACGTCTAATCTGATAACTCTGGGCAACAAAACCGGGAATACGAATCCGCTGTCCTGCTGCAAGCTGGTTTGGTTGAATATCACGATTAGAATCGACTATCAGCTGAAGATTTATTCCATACAGTTGGCTGAAATACCATAAAGAATCGCCTTGCCTCACATAGATATCCATGTAATCCTCCTGATGGTCATAATGGTATTATTAAAAATGTATGCATCGATGGTGAGCCTTTATGTAAGTTATCATGCATTTCTAGTGTATTACTACGAACAAATAAAGAGTGTCGTAGACACTCTGTAGGTAGTTATGTGGAGCACTGATCTGATTATTTACGTCATATGGACGGTTTTGATATGTTGAAGATTTAAAAAGACCGGGTTTCCTTTAGCCGTGATCAATTCAATGAAATTATTTTTTATTCCCATGATTTTCCCCATAACATTCTCATTTTCTCCAATATTAAATACAATTAATGTTCCAACTAATTTTTCAATCTGGACTTCAAATGAACGTGCGAATGTTATGTTAGATGGATTAACTGGCAAATTCGCGTTGCTTAAACCATAGGGACGCTGGTTATTTGTATACGGAATTAACCATTTTAAATGGTTGAGGGAGATAAACATCGTTTTATAAATAGGAGAGTAAAAAACAAAATAATTGTTCATGATGCTGATAATATAACCGTGAATGGCTTGTTTACTCGTAACATATATTTCTGTGAAGATGCCCTTTGCTGCCGTAAGGGTTTTTCGCAATGAAATTTCCTCGTTAGGGTTAAATATAGGAGATTGGTCATCTGATAGAGTAATGATTTCATCCATTTCTTCTTCTTTCGGAAACTTCCAATTTTGAATATGAACGGTAGGGATGTATAAATAATCATAACCATTGTAAATAACCCACAAGTCACTGCCGATGTCGATTAAGATTCCGCTTATAGGCTTATTTCCGGAGATTTCTAGTTTAATATAGGTACCAATATGGTCTTTTATTTTCATTTTATCACATCCTTTCTAGTAAAACGATTCTACAATAAGAGAGGGCCGCATAATTGGAATCTACTAGGATAGATGCCCTGCTCTTTATTGTAAAATTTATGATGGGTACTATTCGGCACAGGAATAAGGAATTTTGGTTTACGGATAATCATTTACTGCCATAAGTTAGGGGAGTGATTAAATACGTTTTTGTGATTGATTCCGATTTGGCCAACCAGAGAAGATGGACCTGCGGTCAAAATCACGCGTTGCTGGTTCACCAGCAAAACGGGATGCCCCAACTTCTTGTGCCTTCGGTTTTTTATCCTCTTTTTTACTTTCTACTTGGTTTCTTTTTGTCTTTTCTATTTTCATTAGAGGATTCGTATCAATCGTTTCTTTTACTTGTTTCACTTTATTAATTAACTCCTGTGGAGATTTCGCCGTTCCTTCATTTTTCGTTTCAGGTTCAGATTTCTTTTGCTCGCGTACAGGCTGTTTTACTTGGACTCTTTTATCAACCTTGGAACTAGTTGGTTTTTGGATACTTTCTTTCTCGTTCTTAACGATGTTTTGAATGACCACTTCTGATTTTTGTTTTTTAACTTCCTCTTGATGCTTTTGAGGTAATTCAGTTTTTGACCATTTACTTTCGATATGGCTGTTTTGCCTTACATTTTGAGGAATGCTCTCATTGTGTGCATTTTGCTTTTTTTCTTCCTTAACTATTTTTATGTCATTGCTAATTTTTGCGACTGGTACTGAGTTTTTAACAGGTTCAGTCCAAACCCTTTTTTCCGTTTCCGGTTGATTCACACTTACTTTTGGAGAGACAACTGCATCATTTTCTATTATATCCGCTACTACGGGCTGCTGAAGATTTGACTCCTGTTTCACGAAAACTTGAGTTTCTACATAATTGTCATTTGTATCTTCTGTGTTACTTTCGGAAACAGCTGATTCCGTTTCATTTTTGTTTTCTTCTTGTTTTTCTTCTTTCCGATAGCCTTTTAATATATTTGAAATGTGCGAGATTTTGATTAAAATGCGGTCTTCGCCATTAATCAGGGTAACGAAGTCAGCATCGACGATACTTAAAACGCCGGTAAATGATTGCTTATTTAAGCACAGTATAGATACCCATGAATTCTTTAATGAGCTTAATAAGTCCGCTAAACTTTGAGTTTGCATAAATTCAGTGGTGATGTCTTCACCTTTATACTGTTTCGTATTTTTTGTTATCGCCTGAATTTTGTCAATGCTATAGTAATAGACGTATTGATTATCATCTTCAAGGATAATATGATCGGTTTCTACGCCCATTAATTTTCCTTTTATAATTTCTTCACCAACGTATAGATTCACATAAAAGCCTTTTAGTAAATCTACAGTTGATGAAAAATTATCTGATCCCATTCAAACTTCCTCCTTAGGGTAAATTTGTCGCTTCTCTTTAGAGAAGCGACAAGAGTTCTATTTGTCATTGTCTTACTTGAGAATTTTCTGCACGGACAACTCTTTGTCTCACTACTTGCTTTTCTGTTTGAGACATAGTGTTTTGCTCAGAACCTTGATCTTTACTTTCTTCTTTGTTTTCACTTTCGATTTTCAAACCATAGCTAATATTTCGGATATGCCACATAGATACACGAACAACTTCTTCTTTACTAATTAACGATAAGAAGTCCTTGTTGATTTCACTAATTACACCTTCTAATTTTTCTGGACCTCCACGGTTAATTCTTACCCATTGGAATTTTAAGCTTTCTAAAAGACCTTGGAAGTTAGCTGCGCTTTTAAATTCAAAGTTTTCAGGAACCTCAATCCCGATATCCATCGTGTCCTTTGAATTTTCAGTTACACTTTTGACATGGTGAGTATTGTAATAAATCACCCCGTCATCCTTTGTTAACACTACCAGGTGATCGTCAAGAACCGCCATTAATTTCCCAATTCTTGATTCTGGGCCACCTCTGTCAACCTTGATCGTCTTCCCCACTAAAGACTTCCACATGTCGTTATTCACAATATTTATCCTCCTTTAAATAAATAAACTTTTACACTGCATTTATATGTGTCACGGTGTGATGTTGTACTAAACGACGAGCCTTTTTTCTTATCTTTTTGAAAAAATAGGCAAAAAAAAGGTATATGGAGTTCATATACCGTGTTAAAAGGGTCATAAAAATGCCAGTTCTTTTTTTAAATAACCATTTCTATTTATAATAAACTTCACAATGACATCTATTTCTTTATCAAAATATTCCTCATCCATATTTATATAGGGATCTGTCCTAATAAACGGCTTTAATGTTTGAAATTGCCCTTTAATTATCGGTTCCAATGTTTCCACATTAAAGTGATTTTCTAAAATCGAAGACATGATTTCCTTGTATTTAGATCGATATGGGTAAATATGGAGAATCCTGCCCGTCAAGGTATTATAGCCACTAAGGGGAACAAAATCGTGTTCTAGCGTTCTTCCATGAAGGTCTCTTCCCCAGGTCCCATCATAGTCCCAAGGGGTTATTTCAAACAGGTTGTTTTTGGTATTTAGATAAAGAGCATAGTTATGGATAAAGCCGTCAAAGTTCTGAGTACATACAACCCCGGCAAGCCATCTTAGGTATTTCTCAATATCTAGGATTTTACCAACTTCCTTTTCAAACTCCTCATTAGGAAAGGTGTTGATCATTTCAATGAAGTCCTCTAACAAAGACAGATCATTTGGTTCTCCATATTTTATCGTGTATCCCTCATCTAAACTGGTTTTTAGTTCGTTCTCAGGCGAGAGTAAGGAAAAGTTTGCAAAATAATTGGTGGCATATATGATGGGTCCAACTGGAAGATTTCTTTTTTTTAAAAGATGTTGATCAAACGATTCCAGCTCTAAATAAATTCCTTTACAAAAACCATTTATATAAAGAAGTACGTGCTTAGAGTGTGGAGAAATTACACCAATACGATCGAAAAAATCAAGAGAGAGCTTATTGCGGCTTAGTGAAATGTCATCGTATTCTGCATTTAGATGAATTTCGTGAGCAGCTTCGACAAGATATGGGTTTTGAAAAATAATATTATAGGACTTTTTCTTCTTCTTTCTAATCACATTTCCCCGATAGGTGATTCCGATCTTGTATCGATTATCGTCAATTTTTAAGACTGCAGGGAAATGCTCATTCTCCCAAATATCATCTTCCATTTTCTTAAGCCATTTTGGATTAATGAAGATTTCGTATTTTAACAAGTTAATACTCCTATACATTCATTTTTTTCTAGATAGTATGCAGCTTCCCAGTTGAATGTGCAGTACAAACATCCACTATTTTGATATAGGACAAAGGTGGACATTTAAATATTTGTGAAATGAATTTTAAAAATATATGTTTGTCTATATCAAGTACCGCTTTATTACCATAAATTAGAGTGAAAATATATTTTTATGGAAAGTGGTGGAAAACCCAGATGAAGAAGGACATGAATCAGATGCTGTCAAAAGCGAAGGATAATGGCGTCGTTTTATTTCTAAATAACAATCCAGATGAGAAGCAAGACAAAAAATGTTTCTGTGAGGATTCAGATTCAAGTGGCAGCAAAGGGTCAGATGGGAGTCGGGGGTCTAAAGGAAGTATTGGCTCAAGGGGCAGTCATGGGACTTGCGGCAGTAGAGGCAGCAAGGAATCTGGTGGAAGTAGGGGGTCCAAGGGTTCACACGGTTCGGGTGGTAGTAAAGGATCAAAAGGCTCGCGCGGTTCTGGTGGGTCTCGACGAAAGAAAGGTCCTAAAGGCCCGAAAGGTCGAAAAGGTCCTAAGGGTCCTAAAGGAAGAAAAGGCAAACACAGTTCGGGTGGAAGCAGAGGATCTAAAGGCTCCCGCGGTTCGGGCGGAAGTAAAGGATCTAAAGGCTCCCGTGGTTCGGGCGGAAGTAAAGGATCTAAAGGCTCGCGCGGTTCTAGTGGAAGTAAGGGTTCAAAAGGCTCGCGCGGTTCTAGTGGAAGTAAGGGTTCAAAAGGCTCGCGCGGTTCTAGTGGAAGTAAGGGTTCAAAAGGCTCGCGCGGTTCGGGTGGAAGTAAGGGCAGCAAAGGATCAAGGGGTTCCGGTGGCTCTCGTGGCAGTAAGGGTCCTAAAGGCCCAAAGGGACGAAAAGGTCCAAAGGGTAGAAAAGGTCCAAAGGGTAGAAAAGGCGGACATGGTTCAGGTGGAAGCAGAGGATCTAAGGGCTCACATGGCTCTGGCGGAAGCAAAGGGTCCAAGGGCTCACGTGGCTCTGGCGGTAGTAAAGGGTCCAAAGGCTCACGTGGCTCTGGCGGTAGTAAAGGGTCCAAGGGCTCACGTGGCTCTGGCGGTAGTAAAGGGTCCAAGGGCTCACGTGGCTCTGGCGGTAGTAAAGGGTCCAAGGGCTCACGTGGCTCTGCAGGAAGTAAAGGGTCCAAGGGCTCACGTGGCTCTGGCGGTAGTAAAGGGTCCAAGGGCTCACATGGTTCTGGCGGAAGTAAAGGTTCTTATGGCGGTTATGGATATGGTGGTAAAAAAGGATCCAAAGGCAGTAAAGGCTCACACGACTCCAATGGTTCCAAAGGCAGTAAGGGCTCACATGGCTCCAAAGGATCCAAAGGCAGTAAAGGATCGCACGGTAGCAAAGGACCCAAAGGCGGGAAAGGATCGCACGGTTCCAAAGGTTCCAAGGGCAGTAAGGGTTCTAGCGGAAGCAAAGGTTCCAAAGGCAGTAAAGGCTCACATGGCTCCAAAGGTTCCAAAGGCAGTAAAGGATCGCAGGGTAGCAAAGGACCCAAAGGCGGGAAAGGATCACACGGCTCCAAAGGTTCCAAGGGCAGTAGGGGTTCTGGTGGCAGCAAAGGATCTAAAGGCAGTAAAGGCTCACACGGCAGCAAAGGATCCAAAGGCGGAAAAGGCGGAAAAGGGGCAAAGGGAAATAAGGGTTCTGGCGGAAGCAAAGGATCTAAAGGCAGTAAAGGCTCACACCGCAGCAAGGGCTCAAAAGGAAAAAAATAATAAATCTCAAACCGGTACTATCGGAGTACCGGTTTTTTGTGGTTGCCACAAAATCCGTAAGATAGTTGCCTATAAAGGCACCCTCTAGGCATTGGTTTAGCTACTAAAAGTTAGACGTTAATCCAACCTTTATTTTAATAAAATTTCTAGATACCTGCTGATTTACATAAATTCAAGATATTCGTTTAGTTCAAGCCCCTAAGGAGCTACGTATGATAAAGCAAAGGACAAGAGAAGGCAGAAAAAGGAGAAATCTTAGAATGAAATTTTAGACAGTTGAAAGGAGTGAAATAAATTATATGTATCATCCAACGACGGTGATCATAACCATATTTGCTTTTTTTATAACTATGGTGATGATATTTATCCGTCCGAAAAATATGAATGAAGCTATCCCTGCAACGATTGGGGCAATCATTGTCATGCTAAGCGGAAGCGTTTCGCTAACTGACTTATTAGATATAAGCTCGAAAGTAACGGGAGCAGCGGTAACGATTATCGCAACCATCGTTATGGCAATCGTTCTTGAAAGTTTCGGCTTCTTTAGATGGACGGCAGCACTAATGTTAAAAGTATCAAAAGGGTCCGGAATTCGTTTGTTCTGGTATACATTATTACTATGTTTTTTAATGACAATGTTTTTTAACAATGATGGTAGTATTCTCATTACCACACCAATACTCATCCTGATTTTTAAAAATATCGGTTTAAAGAACCGACAAAAGATTCCCTATTTATTAAGCGGTGCATTAATTGCAACTGCTTCGAGCGCACCAATAGGGGTAAGTAATATTGTAAATTTAATTGCTCTAAAAATTATCGGAATGGATCTCTATCTGCAAACAGCGATGATGTTTGTTCCCGCTACCATTGGACTACTATTTTTGGCTTTTCTGCTCCTCCTCGTTTTCAAGAAGGACATCCCTAAAGAAATCCGGCTTCATTCCTACACCTTGCCATTGTTAAATAACAACCGCTTTCATCCACTACAAAGAAAAAACGAGGATATGTTTGAAAAACAAAAGAAACTAATGATCCAAATGCTCATCTTTGTATTTATTGTTAGAATCAGCCTTTTTGTAGCCTCATTTTTGAACATTTCTGTTTCATTGGTAGCTGTTCTTGGTTCAATCATTTTATTAATTTGGAGATGGATTCATTTAAAGAAAAATCCAAAAGACGTATTAACCAAAATTCCATGGCATGTCTTAATTTTCGCTTTTAGCATGTATATTCTAATATATGGATTACACAATATTGGATTAACGACCCTAATGGTGGACCAACTAAGTTCCATTGTAAATGGCAGTTTACTTCACGCCAGCGTAACCATGGGAATCATAACAGCCTTCTTATCCAATATTTTTAACAACCATCCTGCCTTAATGGTTTCGACACTGGCATTAACTGAAATGGGATTAAAACCATTATTAACCCAGACCGTCTACTTGGCTAATATTATTGGGAGTGATATCGGTTCCTTAATCCTGCCTATAGGGACCCTGGCAACATTATTATGGCTGGATATCCTCAAGAAGAATAATATAAAAATATCCTGGTTGGATTATATAAAAGTTACCATTATTGTCATTCCGCCAACATTAGTCTTCACCCTCCTAAGTTTATACCTATGGTTACTGCTCGTCTTTGTATAAAACTAGTGTAAAGGATTCACCTACAGGGGGGTCCTTATTTTTCTTGTAAGGATATGGAAAATTTCAATATGGAGAAAAAAAATGCAGTTGAACATCTTTCATTTTCCGTTTCTACAGGAGAAGTATTTGGACTTCTAGGAAGAAATGGCGCAGGAAAGACAACCACAATAAAGATGATGCTTGGTCTGGTTACTCCAGATGAAGGCAGCGTCATGTGGAAACATCAAAAAGGGCTGAAGGGGGCTTCATTTGGTTATTTACCAGAAGAGAGGGGCCTATATCCGAAAGCGAAGGTGGTTGACCAACTTTCGTATTTTGCTAGATTAGAAGGAATGAACAAGCAGAGTATTAAAAAAAGTGTCGATTATTGGTTAGATCGCTTTGATATTGCTATGTATAGACAAGATGGCAGGCGATCTCTCGAAGGGAAACCAACAAAAAGTTCAGTTGGTTGCGACATTATTACATATCATATCCAGAACAGAGGATTTAGGAAGCGTTATGGGACCTGTTATGGTTCTTGTGGTTGGGGCATTAATGGTTGGAATCAAAACCATGATGGATCCAACGGGAGGACTCGTTACCACTTTCCGTTCTTTTCACCCATTGTGGCCTATTCTAAATTTGTTATGGGGGAAATAAGCACCCTTGAATTATTAATTAGCGGCACCGTTTTAGTTATTTCAATTGGCTTGATTTCTTACGCTGCTTCCCGAATATATGTTAAAGGTGTAATGGTATACGGAGAAAAATTCAAATGGTCTCAATTGAGTGCCATGTTCAAAAAATAAGCATACCAAAAAGAGCCAGCAGGACTTTGTATATGGTCCCGTTGGCTCTTATTTTTGTAGAGAGACTTTAAAAATCTTTGTGAAAAGTGGATATACAAGATAACCAATAAAAAATCCTAGTACATTTAAGATGAGATCATCAATATCCAGGCTGCCTCTTACAGTAAAATATTGAAGCAACTCTATCAAGGAAATGAAAAGAATAGGGATATAAACTAATTGAAAAATACTGCGTTCTTTCATTTTCAGAAAAATTCCAAATGGAATGAACAAGGCTATATTTGCTGCCAAATTATAAAAGGAAACTAACCCGTTCACTTTTCCGGATAAATAAAAGGTAATGGTGGAAAAAGGCACCAGGTTAATGGACTGATAGATTTGGTCACTAGGTCGGAAGAATAGCAAAATGAATAAAGCAATAGAGTAAAGTATTAATAGAATACGTAATTTTGAATAGGGAAAATGTAAGGTTTGTTTGCGAATTAATAAGACTAGGAAGAAGACTGCCAAAACCAAACAGAATAAAATAACACCTAAAACGACCGGGTGAAGATAGGCCAGTAATTGAAATAGGACAGGAGACAATATTAGAAATAGAGCGATAGATATAATCAAGGATACTAGAAATGATTTTTTCATAGAACCGACCTCTTTAACGATTTCTTTCATTATATCACCCATTCTATTATTTAAGGAAGGCTGCTGCGGGCGCCCATTCCTTGGACATCTATCCTCCATACAGTAAAAGGGGCTATGGTGGATATCCATATCCGTACCCAGCACCGTATCCAACAGGTTACTATCCATATGGCTACCCAACATATTAATAACAATGTCAATCAGTCCTTTCAGCCGAAAGGGCTTTTTTGTTTTTTCAATAAATCAAATTTTCCAATAAAAAACTTGAACTATTATACTTTTCCCTGAATATATTTAATCAAAGGTGAAAAAAGGTGGGTTGTTGATGAGTATCCTCGTTAATCATTTGTCAGAACCGCGCCGCAGAATCATTGGCATAATAAAAAATAAAGGATCATCGACGATTAGCGAGCTGGCTGGAAGCATGGATATGAGTGGCGAAGCCGTACGTCAACATCTCGTACAACTAGAAAAAGAAGGGTGGGTTACTCGCTTTTCAGAGAATAACGGTGTTGGCCGTCCTTTATGGCAGTACCGATTAACCACAGCAGGGGAACATCTATTCAATAAAAATTATGATCAATTAACGATTGAGGTTTTCGATACGTTAACACTTTTAGGGGAGGATGTACTTAAAAACCTTCTATCTGCGATGATTGAGGAAAGAATTCGCCAGTGGGAACCAAAGTTAGCTGGATTAAGTACAATCGAACGCTTAGACATATTAAAGGACTTTTATAAGAAAGATGACTCATTTATGGAACTAGAAAACAAAGATAATTCATATTCCCTTATAGAGCGTAACTGTCCATTCCATAATGTTGCTATAAAGCGGCCAATACTTTGTAGTGTAAGCGTTTCTGTATTAACTCATTTATTAGGGTGTTCTGTAAAGAGAGAGAAACGACTTCAGAATGGTGATGGATGTTGTGCATTTCAGGTTTTATTGAATGAACCTATAACTGAAAACACATCACGTATCATCATTGAGGATGAGTAATCCTATAAATCAAAAAGGGATGATGTGGTTTTGAAGAGTGAGCAGCTGCTTATTTTATGTGAAAAATTTCCACATTTATTTAACAAGCAAACCATTGAGGAAAATGGTAACTTAATCAATGTTACGACTTTTACTGAAGCAATAAAACAATTAATTAAACTTTGCGGTGATGACCCAGAGCGTGATGGATTACAGGAAACACCATATAGAGTGCTTAAAGCCTTCCTTGAGTACACGGAAGGCTATCATGAAGACCCTAAACTTCACTTAGAAAAAACCTTTGATATCCACCATAAGGGGCTTATTTTAATAAAAGATATCGAGTTTTATTCTTTATGCGAACATCATTTTTCTCCATTCTTTGGAGTTGCACATATTGGCTATATCCCAAAGGAGAAAATAACCGGCCTTTCCAAAATGGCGCGTTTGGTGGAAGGCTATGCTAAAAGATTCCAGGTCCAGGAGCGACTTACGACACAGATAGCGGAAGCCATTGAAGAAGTCTTAGAGCCAGAAGGAACAATTGTTGTCGTTGAAGCGAAGCATATGTGTATGTGCAGCAGAGGAATAAAGAAGGCGAATGCCGTGACCACAACATCGAGCCTTCTTGGCATCTATGAAAATCGACCAGATCTTCGAGCTGAATTTTATTCACTTATAAAAAACGCAAGGGAGTAGGATATATGGAAAATAGAATAAAAATATCTGATAATGGTCCATTGGAAGTAACCGGTGAGTTTCAATTAGTTGATTCAGAGGGTAATGAATATACGAAAAAAGCAAAAGTTTATCTTTGCAGGTGCGGACTGTCCAACAAGAAACCATTTTGTGATGGGTCACATAAAAGAGGCGGATTTGAAAGCAGCCCAAGAGCTTCAGGATAATGATTAGATAAGAAGCACCAAGGATGACATCATTGAGATGTCATTCTTTTTTTTCTATAAACATTCAATTAGAGCCTTTTTTAAAAAAAAATGAAGAAGCAAGAGTTTGTCTTTAACCTTTATATCCTTATTTAAATACTATAGTAATAAAAGGCAGGTGAGTAATATGTACTTGGTCGGTTTTTATTCGCCAAAGGCAAAATCAGGTGTAACGGAATTATCATTATCTATTTATCATTGGCTAAAAATGAATACTGATTTATCGGCTGCATTTATTTCATATGGCACATTAGAAAAAGAAGGTCTTTCTGAAGAGGTAATCCATGATTTTTCTAAATTGACACTAACAGAACAAAAACGGATTGTAAAAAAAATGAAGAAAGAGTTCGACATTATTATCTATGATGCCTCGAGTCAGCTTTCTGAAGGAGTATTAAAACTATTGCCTATTGTGGACAGATTATTTGTGATCGGTGAAGAAAATACAGATTTTGCTGTCAAACTCCATCAAATCATCCAATTTAACAAAATTTTTGATAAAAGTGTAAAGAATTTCATTCAACATTTAAAAGGCAATAAAACCTTTATTATACGTGAAAATAAGGAAGGCCGTGTCATTGGCTTTAATTACACGAAAAAAGAAACAAATGATATTGGGCAAATGGTATACAGGGATTATGTAACGAGTTATTTAGAAGAAAAATTCATTGAAAAAAATGAAAAAATCTATAAAAAGATTAAACAAATTCCAAAAGAGACTTTGTTTCGTGGCTTATATGAGCTTGGAATTGATTTTGAAAAAGCATTACTTTTTCACGAATATGTTCTTTTGAGGGAAGCATTAGGGCAAAATTATCAGGAAGCACTCGAAAATCTATTCCCGTTATTAATCAATTCATCTTTTGAAGAAATACTAGAAAAGTTTCAAAATGAAATCAAATTTATCGCAAAACTAAAATTATCCTAAAAAAGTCAGGAACTAATTTTCCTGACTTTTTTTCATTACAGCTATAAAGTATGCTTTTTACTACTTAACAAATTGCCCAAATACGGTATAATATTATTTGCATTAACGTATGATTTTCAGAAATTGGTTGAAGATGCAATCTATTTCTATTACTATTCTTATGTAGAGTCAATATTGAAAGTGAGTGGACAGTATGGGCCGTAAATGGAACAATATTAAAGAAAAGAAAGCCTCAAAGGATGCAAATACAAGCCGTATTTATGCAAAATTTGGAGTTGAAATTTATGTAGCAGCGAGAAGTGGTGAACCGAACCCTGAATCTAATCAAGCTTTAAAATTTGTATTAGAACGTGCTAAAACGTACAATGTACCAAGACACATTATTGACCGTGCGATAGACAAAGCTAAAGGCGGTTCAGAAGAAAGCTACTCTGAGCTTCGTTACGAAGGTTTCGGTCCTAATGGTTCAATGGTTATCGTTGACGCTTTAACCAATAACGTGAACCGTACAGCATCTGATGTTCGTGCTGCATTTGGTAAGAATGGCGGAAACATGGGAGTCAGCGGATCTGTTGCTTATATGTTTGATGCCACAGCGGTTATTGGTCTTGAAGGAAAAACAGCCGATGAAGTTCTTGAAATCTTAATGGAAGCTGATGTTGACGTACGTGACATCTTAGAAGAAGATGAATCTGTTATCGTTTATGCTGAACCCGAACAGTTCCATGCCGTGCAAGAAGCATTTAAAAATGTGGGAATCACTGAATTCACTGTCGCAGAACTAACGATGCTGGCACAAAACGAATTGACTCTTCCTGAGGATGCACAAGCAAAATTCGAAAAAATGATTGATGTATTGGAAGATCTTGAAGATGTTCAACGAATTTATCACAATGTCGATTTAGGTGAATAGTACTTTATGCAGACCTTTGTTTAACAAAGGTCTTTTCTATTAGATTATTCGTAAGGATGGATTTAAAATGGCAAATACTTTTAAAATTCAACAACCCAAAATACCTGATGATTTAACATCTACAAGTTTTCAATCAATGGATGAGCCTTATTATGAAATGAGTATCATAAGTGATTGTTCCATTATGAGTGAAGAAATACATAGAATACGGTTCGAACAAGTCATTTTTAAAAATGTCACTTTTACTGATGTTTCTTTTAAAAGCATCGAATTAACTGACGTTATTTTTGATCACTGTGATTTATCCAATACAGATTTTAGAGATGGAAGCATTCATCGAGTTGAATTTAAAGACTCTAAAATCCTTGGCCTAAATCTTTCCGACGCCTCACTCGGAAATGTTTTGTTTCAAAATTGCAATGCAAATTTGATTTCGTTTGGATATTCCAAACTAAAGCAGGTACGTTTTGATTCATGTTTACTTCGCAATGCTGACTATTATGAATCCAATTTTACTAAGGTAGCATTTAAAGAATGTGATTTAAATGAAGCCAATTTTGAACAAACCCCTTTAAAGGGGATTGATTTAAGTACCTGTACCTTTGATCGAATAAATGTTTCTATAAAAGATATAGCTGGCTGTGAAGTTACAGAAGATCAAGCCTTAGGATTTGCACGATTATTAGGATTGATAATAAAATAGGAGTTATTAGGGAGCTCTCATTAGATTGCTCCCTCTTAGGGGTTATGAAGAAATTAATCACATCCCGCTCAAAGGATAAGCATGAAATAAAAATGAATATGACAAACTAATAAAAAAGGGGATATATAAATGAAACAAAGTCTGGATTCTAAGGTACTTTCGGTATTAGAAGATAAAATCCAATTAATAAAAACGGAAAAAGGGGCCATTTATTTAGTCGGACCTATAAAGCTCCCCGTTAATTTATACGGAGAAACTGTGGAGTTCAAATGGTACTGCTGGTTAAATTGTGATGAGGTTACAGAGGACTTCGAAAGGATTATCGATAAATTATCATCTTCCAACTTAGCTGAATTTCAGCAGTCAAGTGTCTTAGTTTATGGGGACTTTGAGTATGGAGCGGATGCGATTATTCGCATGCATTCCATTTGTCATACAGGTGATATTTTTGGCAGTAAGCGCTGTGATTGCGGCTACCAGCTTAAACAATCAATGAAAATGATTCAGGAGCATGGAACAGGTGCATTGTTCTATTTAGCTAACCATGAGGGCAGAGGAATCGGCTTATTTAGTAAAGCAATGGCCTATGTACTACAAGAAAACGGATATGACACAGTAGAAGCGAATGAAGGTTTAGGGTTTGTTGATGATTCAAGGAACTATGGTGATGCCATTCAAGTTCTAAAAGCCATTCGTCAAAAACCAGTAACCTTAATGACAAACAATCCAAAAAAATTGAATGCGTTAAAAGAAGCTGGTTTAGAGGTGTCAGGACGTCAGCCTTTATGGGGAGATATTTCTGAATACAATGAGAAATATTTACAGACAAAAATTAAAAAGTCAGGTCATCTAGAAGAAGATGAAAGGACTTATCCAAATGACTAATCATGAATTTTATATGGATTTGGCATTAAAAAATGCACAGGCGATGAAAGGCCAAACGGACCCCAATCCATTGGTCGGTTCAGTTATTGTCAATGATAACCGTGTAGTAGGAATAGGTACTCACTTGAAGGCAGGAGAGCCGCATGCAGAGATTCACGCGCTTCGGATGGCTGGTGATAAAGCAAAAGACGGTACCATTTATGTGACCCTTGAACCGTGTTCCCACCACGGAAGGACAGGACCTTGTGCCGTAGCTATTGTAGAAGCAGGAATTAAAAAGGTTGTGATTGCAACCCTTGATCCTAATCCGGTTGTATCAGGGAATGGTGTGAAAATTCTAGAGGATGCCGGAATCGAAGTTATTGTTGGAGTACGCCAAGAAGAATCACAAAATATGAACGAAGTTTTTAATAAATTTATTGTTGAGAAAAAACCGTTTGTTACATTGAAAGCAGGAATCACCCTAGATGGGAAAATTGCTACACATTCCTTTGATAGTAAATGGATTACTTCTGAGGAAGCACGAAGAGATGTTCATCATCTTAGAAATGAAAATATGGGCATCCTAGTTGGGGTAAACACGGTAATTAAGGATGATCCTGAGCTTACTACACGAATACCAAATGGCCGTAATCCGATTCGAATCGTTTTAGATTCTACTTTAAGAATCCCTTTAGAATCGAAGGTGATTACGGATAACCTGGCTGAAACATGGATATTTACAAGCGAGAATTTTGACAAAGAAAAGCGAAAAATCCTCGAGGACTCTGGAGTAATGGTATTTCAAACGACAGGATCAAAAAATGTTAATCCCGAGGAAGTCCTTCAACTATTAGGTGAAAAATTAGTCTCTTCTGTTTTAATTGAAGGAGGAGGAACGGTCAACTGGTCGTTCTTAGAAAAAAAATTAATTGATAAAGTAGTCTTGTATATGGCTCCAAAAATAATTGGCGGTCACAATGCTCCATCCTTTTTAGCTGGGGCTGGGTTTGATAAAATGAGAGACGCAGTGAATTTATCTAATCTATCTTTACAGCAAATCGGCAGCGATTATAAATTTACTGGATATCCGATATACTCTCACGAGGGGCTTTGATATGAAATTTGGTTTTGATATTGATGATACTTTAATCAACCTGAGAGAACATGCATTTACGATTTACAATAAAAGGTTAAACAAAAACGTACCATCCGAAGTATTCCACGAGTTAAAAAGGGTTGAAATCCACGAGCCCTTTGGATTAACTGATGAAGAGGGAAGTGAAATGTGGAAAACTTCATTAGAGGAGATTTATTATACGGACTGCCCTCCGTTTCCAAATGCGGTTGAAACCTTACAGGCACTTATTGAAAAAGGACATGAAATTTATTACATAACCGCAAGACCAAAAGAACATGGAGAACGGACGAAAAAATGGATGAAAGAACAAGGTTTCCCTGTTCGCGATGACCGTTTTTACTATGGAATGCAAGATCATGAGAAGGTTGAAATAATCAAAGAATTAAAGCTAGATTATTACTTTGATGATAAAGCTGAGGTCTTAGATACACTTTCACATGATTCCTTAAAAGTGTTTGTTAGGGACCAGTCATATAATCGGCATTTACACTATCCCCGAATATTAGATTGGACCGACTTAAATGAAGTATTAAAAAATGAGCTTGAATAGAGAAAACAGAAGGGCATAGCCCTTCTGTTTTTTAGTTTTTCACAGAATCAGATAGAAAACTAGAGAAAGGGGGAGTAAAACAGCAGAAAGGATTAATGTGCGCGTTTACATTCTATTTCACAAATTTGTCACAATCATTTATACTGTGATTTGTTCACAACGGCCCTGGCTTTCATGAGAGTTGAAAGTCAAACAAAAATATAGAATTGAAAAGAGGTGCTTCATGAAAAGTAACACACTTAAAGATCAATGGTTCGGTAACATCAAGGGGGATGTACTATCCGGAATCGTGGTCGCTATGGCATTAATTCCAGAAGCAATAGCCTTTTCACTTATTGCTGGAGTGGACCCGATGATCGGTTTGTATGCATCTTTTTGTATTGCTGTTGTCATCGCATTTGTAGGGGGAAGACCGGGAATGATTTCCGCCGCAACGGGTGCGACTGCATTGGTCATGGTAACGTTAGTGGCAGATTACGGGCTGCAATACCTACTTGCTGCAACCATCCTAACGGGTGTAATTCAAATCGTAATGGGCGTTCTCAAATTAGGCCGGTTAATGAAATTTGTACCGCGTTCCGTCATGATTGGATTCGTTAATGCACTCGCAATCTTAATTTTTTCTGCACAATTAACCCACTTTGTTGGAGAATCTTGGGCAATGTATGCGATGGTAGCCGGAGCCTTAGCCATCATTTATATCTTCCCACGTTTTACCAAGGTTGTTCCATCTCCATTAGTAGCGATTATCACCATTACCGTAATTGCAGTAATGACTGGAAGTGGAGTACGTACGATAGGTGATATGGGCGAATTGACTCAGACTCTTCCATTTTTCTTAATACCTGATATTCCGTTAACCTTTGAAACATTACAAATCATTTTCCCCTATTCACTATCTATTGCGATTGTTGGGTTGGTGGAATCTTTATTAACAGCTAGCATTGTGGACGATATGACGGATACCACTAGTGACAAGAATAAGGAAGCAAGAGGACAAGGAATCGCAAATATTGTATCAGGGTTTTTCGGCGGTATGGCTGGATGTGCTATGATTGGCCAATCAGTTATTAACGTGAAATCCGGGGGTAGAGGCAGGTTATCAGCGTTAGTAGCAGGTGTCTTTCTAATGGTCTTAATCATCCTTTTAAATGATCTTTTGGTACAAATTCCAATGGCAGCATTAGTTGGTGTCATGTTCATGGTTTCCATCGGCACATTTGATTGGTCAGCTTTAAAAAACATTCATAAGACTCCAATTTCTGATACGATTGTAATGATTGCGACCGTGGGGACGGTTCTTGTGACACATGATTTATCAAAAGGTGTTCTGGTAGGAATTTTATTAAGTGCCATTTTCTTCGCTTCAAAGATTTCAAAAGTAAAAGTAACCACATTACCTTCAAAAGGTTCACATAAAAAAGTCTACACTGTCTCAGGTCAATTATTCTTTGCATCTGTAACAGAATTTGTAGAAAGCTTTCATTACAATGAGGATGTAAAAGACGTAACGATTGATTTAACACAGGCACATTTATGGGATGATTCGGCTGTAGGAGCCATTGATAAAGTAATCATAAAATACCATCAGAATGGCATAAAAGTTCAGTTAATAGGTCTAAATAAAGAGAGTACTAAATTGATAGAAAAGTTAGCAGTTCATAATAAACCAGGTAATCTTGAAAAGGCAGTCGGACATTAATAGATAGAAACACGCTGTTTGAAAAAAAACAGCGTGTTTTTTTGTGAGAAAAATCATTCACATAATTTTCATATTTTTCAATTATTACATCGTTCATATTCGACATAAACAGTTTCTATTTGGTCGTGGTCTATTATTATTTCTTGTTTATTTTTGATGGTCAAAAGGAATACCGTCGAATTTATGATTAACCCGTCGCAATTTATAGATATTTTCCACTAATCACAGGTGCTACAATGAGGGCGAATAAGTATTACATAATCGAAATTGTTTTTGAAAAAGGAGGTATTCTCATGACAAAAAAACAATGTGTTGCTATGTTGTTAGCAGGAGGGAAGGGAACCCGGCTAAAGGAATTAACTCAGAATTTAGCGAAGCCAGCTGTCCCCTTTGGAGGTAAATACCGAATTATAGATTTTGCACTAAGTAATTGTAAAAACTCTAAGATTGATACAGTTGGAATCCTTACACAATACAAACAAGAAAGCCTGCAGAATTATATTGCGGACGGTGAAAAATGGGGGCTTAACCCAAAAATTGGCGGAGTGGCTATACTGCATCCAAAACAAAATGATAAAAAAGATAGCAGCTATGAAGGTACCGCACATGCCGTTTTCGAAAATTTCCGCTATATTGAAAATCAAAACCCAGAATATGTACTTATCCTTTCAGGTGATCACATTTATAAAATGGATTACAGTCATATGGTAGAAGATCATAAGCGCTCTGGAGCTGATGCTACCATTTCAGTCATTAAAGTCCCTTGGAGTGAAGCCAGCAGATTCGGAATCATGAATATTGATCCTGATTCAAATCGGATTATTGAGTTTGAGGAAAAGCCTGTTTATCCCAAGTCTAATTTAGCTTCAATGGGGATTTATTTGTTTAATTGGTCAATTTTAAAGGAATTTCTAGAAAAAGAAGAAAACAATCCATTTTCTACGAAAGATTTCGGTAAGGATGTTATTCCTTCTATGATTCAGGATAACTGCCACTTACATGCCTATCGATTTAATGGTTATTGGAAGGATGTTGGAACTGTCCAAAGCTTTTGGGAAGCTCATATGGATCTTCTATCGGTAAACACTAGCCCGATACTTAAGAATGAGGAATGGATTATTTATACGAATGGGATGAGCCATCCACCAATGTATTTAGATGGAAATGCTTCCTTACACCAATCCATTATTAGTGAAGGCTGCAAGGTTTATGGAAAGGTTGAAAATTCTGTGCTGTTTTACGGTGTGACAGTAGGCCATGGAGCATTCATTAAGGATTCCGTTATTTTACCGAGTACGATCATTGGTGAAAATGCTGAAATTTTTCGCTCCGTCGTTGGAAGCGGGAGCTTAATTTCGGCAAATGCAAAAGTAGGAATACCAATACCATTTAGTGAAATCACTTTAATAGGAGATAACCAAACGATTAAACCACTCGTTTATAAATAATGTTAATGCGGAATCTACCAGGTTTCGCATTTTTTATTGTTATAAAGAGAATATTGCGGGATATCTACAAATTTCAATAAAAGGGATTTGACTAGAATAGAAATTTGTTCTATTATTATCTCATATTCAAGATATTCGAAATCAAAATAGTTTAGGAGGTGATTATATGGATAACAAATGTACCAACCAGCCATTTTTGTTATTAATGCAAACATCTAAATCTATCCAAGAAGTAATAAGAGATGAAATGACGAAAAACAAATTGAGTGTTACGGAATTTGCCGTATTAGAGGTACTTTTCCAACATGGAAAACAAAACATTCAGCAGATAGGCAGCAGAATCTTAATATCTAGCGGTTCTATGACCTATGTAATCGATAAATTAGAAAAAAGAGGCTTGTTATGTAGAAATGATTGTCCAGAGGATCGCCGAATTATTCATGTAACCTTAACACATGAGGGAATTCAATTAATGAACGAAATCATGCCCAAGCATCAGGAATTAGTTGATGATATTTTTAGTTCTTTAAGTGGAGATGAAGTAGAAACAATCAAAACACTTCTAAAAAAAGTAAAGAGTAAAGTAGAAGCTTAAATAATTATTAATAAGTATCTCGTATTAGAGATTCTTACCTTAAAATGAGGTTCTGGAGGTAGATAGAAATGAAACACATATTTAATAAGGGAAAAGACTTAACAAAGCCAACTTTTTTAATGCTGCATGGTACAGGTGGAAATGAATTAGACTTACTGCCCCTAGCAGGAATGATTGATGACGAGGCATCGGTTTTAAGTGTTCGTGGAAATGTACTAGAAAATGGTATGCCGCGATTCTTTCGTAGATTAGCGGAAGGGGTGTTTGATGAAGAAGACCTGATTTTTCGAACAAAGGAATTAAATGAATTTCTTGATGAAGCAGCGGTGAAATATGATTTTGACCGTGATAATATTATCGCAATCGGGTACTCAAATGGAGCTAACATTGCAGCAAGTTTACTATTTCACTACGAAAATGCTCTAAAGGGTGCGATTCTACATCATCCTATGGTACCTAGAAGGGGAATAGATCTTCCTAATTTAGAGGGTAAGCACGTATTTATCGCAGCTGGAACCAATGACCCCATTTGTCCACCAGTGGAATCAGAAGAATTACAATCCTTATTAGTAAAAGCGAATGCAAATGTTGTCCTTCACTGGGAGCCTCGAGGACATCAATTGACAAGAGAAGAAGTAGAGGCTGCGGCACAGTGGTATCGAAATTTATAAAAATACTATCAGGGGTGTAATTCTTTATAAACAACAGGCGCCACAATCGAGTTGATTGTGGCCAGCTGTTGTTTATTTTAGTTTATTGTATTCATTTTTAATTTCTTCAACTGTTTTATCAATTTGCTCTCCCCAGTGATCATTCACACTTTTAAAAACGACTTTTCCATCTTGGTCAAGCATCCCATAGCCTCTATATGCAACATCACCATTTTTCATACCCATGAAATCGATTAATTCCAAATCTGGATCAGAAACAAAGGGGAGGCTCTTACCATAAATACTTTCTAATTCTTTGTATAATTGTAGTTGTTCCTCGGGTAGATCTTTGCTAATTACATACATTTCTACATCCATGCCTTCTAATTTGCCGATATTTTCATGCAACTGAACTAGTTGCTGGTGACAGAGTCCTCAGGTGTAGGAAGTGATAAAAAAGAATACAGTTGGTTTTTCCAAAGGAAACGTTACTTCCTTCTGATCCTGGTTATGTAATGTAATTGGCTCGCTAAGTGTCTTTTGTCCACATGCTGTAATAAGTAGAATAGAAATGAGGACCAAGACTATTAATTTAAACTTCATATTTTTCTCCTTACCATTTTTAATGTTCATTAACTACTTAATTGTAGTGTAAACTATTTTATCAATCAAATAATTGCTCTTATCGTTATTCGCTCAAAAAAAACCAGATTGGAATGTCCATTCTGGTTTTTACCTACTTTTATTTTTTCTCTGCAAGCCATGAAGCAACAGCAGCTGCGTCATCGCCTTTAAGAAGTCCTGCAGGCATACCGCCTTTACCATTTTCAATAATATTTAATATTTCATCTTTGGAGTATTGTGACCCGATTTTATCTAAATCTGGAGCTCCTCCACTTTTTAAATCTCCACCATGACAAGAAGAACAGCTTTGCTGAAATAGAGCCTCTCCATTCCCTGCATCAGCTGTTTCCTGTTCATCGCCTGCTTGTTCCTCAGTAGTTGTGGTATCTTGTTCTGTCTCATCATCACCGCCTCCACAAGCTGTAAGAAAGCCTATAAAAGCAACACAAATTAAACTATAGAGCCATTTTTTCATCTTATTCACCTCCATATACTTATAGGTTTTCTAAAATTGACTATGAATATTCTACAAAGTCTCAATGAAGTGCTTCGATTTTTTACAACCTTCAAATTAAATGGTTTAAGACTTCTTAATATCATGACAAATAATTAAGGGCTTCCCAAGTGATTGGGAAGCCTCTTGCTTTTTTCTAACTAACAGTAAACATCCAGGTTACTCCAAATTTGTCCTTCACCGATCCATGAAGCTTAGCGAAGAATGTTGGTTGAAGGTCCATATGAATGTTTCCGTCTTCACTTAGTATGCTCCAAGCTCTAATGGCGCTTTCCTCAGAATTAAGCTCTACACTAATACACACTTTTCCAGCATCCTGTAAATCTTGTCTATAATCTGAACCCAGAATATAGCCCGTTTCGGTAATTTTCATTTCTATATGTAAAACAAGATCTTTATCGCTTTCAGCAATAGGAAAATCAGGACTTGGAGGCATATCCCCATATTTTTGAATAGCAATGATTTCTCCATCAAAAGCTTTTTGATACCATTTAAAAGCCTCATCACATTCTCGGTTAAACATTAAATAGGGTTTAATCATTTTTTAGTCTCCTTTAATAAATACAATAATTTTCACCTTTTGCTCCAATTATTATTGCTCATTAATATTGGAATTTAAACAAGGTTATACAATGATTATAAACGAACATTAGTTCGATTATCAAGTAATAATTATATTTCAGTCTTTGAATTAACAAAAAAAGAAAAGCTGTCGATGAGTACTCGACAGCTTTTAAGGTTCATCCCAATAGCGGACACTTTCTGTTTTTGATGTAGGATCTCTTTTGACTACGTTTCCTTCTTCATCGTAATATACTTCGTATTCCTGATAGATTTCCACGTAATAACCGTCCATTTGTTTAACACTATCAAGCCTATTCTCCAAAACCGGCACATCAGTTGGCGGTTCTACGTCGACAGGCTGTGCCACAGCTGGTTCACTGGTGGAATAGGAATAGCCACTATGGATAAATGAGTACGGAGAATCAAGATAGGCTACAAGAGCAACTATGATACATAGGAAGAAAAACGTCGTGAAATGAGAGAGTATCTTCATTCATCTCAACTCCTTTTAACAAGTACATCCTCGTAACCTATCTTATGCATGTCCTAATGACATATGCTAGTTTGTTTTTAAGACTAAAGCTTTTGAACGATAAAATTGATAAACTACTAAGGCTATAACTGAAATGATTGCACCAGATATATAAGGTAAGCCGATTGAAAGCGAGAATAACCAACCGCCAAGGGGAGGTCCAACTATTCTGCCTAATGAATCAAAAGAGGAAAGCAGTCCAGTTGCACTTCCATGACCAGAATCTGTAGTTTTCGTCAGCAGGGAAGAGACACTCGGGCGAATTACGCCGTTTCCAATCCCAAAGATGGATAAAAATATTGCTGCAGTTGTAAAACTGTCTACTAGAAGGATTAAAGCAAAACCTACCGCCGAGACAATAATTCCACCTTGAATAACTTTACCTTCTCCGTATTTCTTTGTTAATCTGCCAACCATACCGCCTTGTACCATCGCACCAGCAAATCCCATAATCATGAAAATATATCCTAGCTGTATGGCTCCTAATCCTGCTTTTTTTGCAGCAAAATAGGCAAAGGTCGCTTCTAAGCCAGATAATGAAAGAGAGATTAACAGCTGTAATAAAAACAATACCGCTGCAGGACCAGAAAATGCTTTCCATCGTGATTTTGTTTTCCCTTGGTTCACTTCTGCATTATCTTTTTGTAAGGATTCTTTCAAGAAAAAGAAAATAATGACTAAGGTTATTAACGAAGATGCACCAGCTAAATAAAAAGGCATACTCATGCTTGATTTTGAAAAAATCCCACCAATGGCAGGACCAAATACAAAACCAAGTCCAACGGCTGCCCCTATAATGCCCATTCCTTTCCCACGATTTTCTGGGGTTGTTATATCAGCAACATAGGCCATTGCAGTTGGCATATTTGCAGAAGATAGCATTCCGCCAATGATACGTGCTGCAAATAACATCCAAAGCTCCGTAGCCATCGCCTGCATAAAGAAGGATAACGATAATCCTGCAATGCCCATCATCATGATCGGCTTACGACCGATTCGGTCGGATAATTTACCCCAAAATGGCGCAAAAATGAGCTGCATTAATGAATAAACTGCCATCAATAATCCGAGTTGTGTAGGGGACGCCCCCATCTCTTCAGCATAAAAAGGCAGAACAGGGATGATGATTCCAAAACCAATCATCACTAAAAACATGACTAAAAATAAAATAGGTAAAGCTCTTTTTGTTTCCAAATACTCCAACTCCTATATGATCTGAACACTTCAAATCCATATGTATACTATTGATTAAATTTTGGGTGCTATGCTTAGGATAATAGAAAACATGAATCCAATACAAGTATTTCAATTTTTTATTTGATTTAATTTTGCAAAACAGCCAAAAGGAATCAATTAAACATGCTATCATTTAGATAGCAATTAACTAGCAATTACTAGCAAATGAATAGCAGAAAAAAACGCAAAAAATAAGCACAAGTCAGGATGACATGTGCTCTTATTTAACTGCTTTTCGAGTTGTTTCAGACGCAAAATCTGCAATGATGACGAGAATCATATAACAAAGTAACAATAAGGTAATTTGTGTGTAATCAAAATAACTCATTGCTAGTTTAAACTCCATCCCCAGACCACCAGCACCTACAAAACCAACAACAATGGTCGTTCTCATAATTACTTCCCATCTATAGAGAATATACGTGAGAAATCTAGGGAGAACTATCGGAAGAATTCCATAAAATAGGATTTCTATTTTTGAAGCTCCAGCAGTTGCCAGGTTGCGGATAGGTCTTGGATCCATATCTTCGACAACCTCTGCCCAGAGTTTACCGAGAATACCAAAGTTGTGAAGGGCAAGGGCTAATGCTCCGGGTAAGATACCAGGTTTAAATATGAAAATAATCATCATTGCCCAAACTAATTCTGGAACCGATCTTGAAAAGATATAAAAAAGGCGGATTACACCGTAAAGTATTCTGTTATACCAATTTTTTTGTAAGGTAAGACTTCCATTCGCTATGTTTCTAGCGGCTGGAATAACGGTTATGAAAGCGACAATCGTTGCAAAGCCTATTGCCATGATACTCATTTCAAGAGTCTCCATTGTCAGTTCCAACGCTAATGACCAGCTTTCTCCATTAAGGAATGCTGGGTTTTCTTGATTGATTCCAAGGAGTCCACCGAAAAACTTACTAGCATATTCCAGGTTATTCTCTGATAATAATTCTCCTAAATTAGCTTTTTCACCAATTGTGATATAAAACCAGGAAGCGACAATTAAGAGAAGTGCAAATAGGACGGAGAGCCACCCTGAATTTAGTCCTTTCCTTCGTTTATGCTCTGTTAATCCTTTACGGACGAAATTACTCCAACCATCCACAAAAATCACGAGAGCGATAAGGAAAAAGACAAATGTCCACACGGAATCATACTTCAAATCTGCAAGTGCTATTTGGATTTGAAAACCCAGACCGCCAAGGCCAACAAAGCTCATTATCGCTGAGGAACGAATGGCGCACTCAAAGCGGTACATGGTATAACTAATAAAATCTGACCAAATCAATGGGAGATAGCCATAAATAAGTGTTTGCAGGCGGGTGGAGCCTGCTGATTTCAAAGCGAGAATAGGCTGCTCTGGAACATCATTTAACATATCTGCAAAAATTCGTCCTAAAATTCCACCATATGGAATCGCTAGTGCCAGGATTGCGGCATAGGGGGATAGTCCAACTGCTGCCACAAAAAGCCAGGCCCAGATTAATTCATGAATCGAACGAGTAAAACCTAAAATCCCTCGAAAAAACACTTTAGATATAATACGCGATAATTTGCTGGAAGTTAATGTTCCTGAGGCTAATACACCAACAATAAAAGCATAAACTATCGCTAGCGACATTCCAGCAACCGCATACGCAAGGGTAATCCAAGCCGATTCTAATCCCACTAATAAAAGTACAGGGTCCAAATTTGGCTGAATTAACCCTTCAAATATTTGCAGCATGGTAGGAATCCCGCCAGCATGGTAAAGTTCTGAGTTCCACTGTATAGAGGAAAGGCTCCAAACGAAAACCATGATCAACAGTAAAGTAAGAATGAATCTTTTATGCAATCTAAGGGAGGGGATTAGCTTAATCATCTGAACCCTGCTCCTTTAGTTGGTATAATTCATTTAATTTTTCATATGTTACTTCTTCTGTTGGCAAATCAAAATATATTTCACCATTTTTGAGAGCAATGATTCTCGTAAAGTATTTCTTGGCGTATTCTACTGAATGCAGACTGGCAAGTAATGTTTGATTTTTCTCAGTAACGATTTTTGTCAGCATGCTGAGCACATCATCTGCTCTTGCAGGGTCGAGTGAGGCTACTGGTTCATCTGCAAGAATGATTTCTGGGTTTTGTACCATTAATCTTGCCATTGCCACACGCTGTTGTTCACCACCTGAAAGTGTAGCAGTAATTTCGTAAAGTTTGTTCTTTAAACCGACTCTTTCAAGTGCTGTTAATGCCGATTCTTTATCTTGGGGGACTAGCAGGGAAAATAACGATTTAAAAAGACTCCACTCTGATAATTTACCTGCGAGGACATTATGAATAACAGCAAGAGGACCAATTAAATCGAACTGCTGACGAATCACACCAATTTTCTTCGCAAACCTTTTTCCTCGTTTATAATCTTTGAGCGGTTTACTGTCAATGAGGAGTTCTCCGTCCTCAAGTGATAAAATTCCAGCAATAGAATTCAACAAAGTTGTTTTTCCAGCACCGCTTGGTCCAATTAATGCAACCAATTCACCTTGCTTGATAGAAAAAGAAAGGGAAGATAGGGCTATCTTCCGCTCAAAATGTTTTGATATTTTTTTTGCTTCAATCATCGTTTTGGATGACATGTAACAACACCTACTACTTTATAATCTCTAAATCTTTGGCAACCTTTTCAATCTTTTCATAGTTCTCATTTTTTGTTTCAATAAATTTGTCTGTTTGGAACAAATCAGAAATCTCTTTAGTGTCGCCTGGCATAGAAAGGAGTGATTCTTTTACCTTTTGCTTAGCATCACTTCCAAATACATCTGCAACATTGCTATTAATTGTCCAGTTATAATCATAATAATCTGGTGTAGTATAGAATACTTTCACTTTGCTTGTATCTACTTTTCCTTCTTTTACAGCTGCTTCCCAAACAGAAATGTTTAACGCACCAGCTTGGAAGGAACCTGATTCGATTAACTTGTACGTTGTATCATGAGAGCCTGAGAAGTTAGGCTTTCCATTAAAGTCAGTGTTAGCATCAATACCTTCTTCAGCTAAGAAAAAACGCGGCATTAAATGTCCTGAGGTAGAGCTTTCACTGCCAAATGTGAAGGATTTTCCTTTTAAATCAGCCAATGTATTAATACCTGAGCCTTCTTGGGTAATGAATACAGATTTGAACTCAGCGTCACGTGGTCGTTGAACAATTGATTCTGCATCTGGCACAAGATTTCTTGCCTGCACACTTGTTAAACCGCCAAACCATGCTAAATGTATTTCACCGCGTTGGAATCCTGTAACGAGTGCTGCATAGTCTACAGAAGGTACATATTCGACTTTCATACCAGTCTCTTCGCTTAACTGCTTTGCAACAGCTTCCATTCCTGTCTGAAGGAAAGCTGCATTTTGATCGGGAATCGCACCAATTTTAAATACTTCCTCAGTTTTTTTATCTTCTTTTCCTTCATTACCTTCTTTTGCTTTATCTTCAGTTTGCCCACAAGCAGCCAATGAAAAAACAAGCATAAATAAAATGATACTCGTTAACCATTTTTTCATAAAACATTTCACCTCATTAAATTTGTAGTTTAGCACACTAGTTATGTCTTGCTCAATTGATTATAATGAATAGTTTCATTCTATTAAATTCATTTTATCTATTATACAAATAGAATTTAATCTAGATTTTCTATAGGAAAATAATAGGATATTAGGGTAAAACACTTGATAATATAGAAATCCCCCGCACAAAATGCGGGAGGTTAATTTTTTAAGCGGTTATCGTTTGTGACCATTCTTCGACATTCCACATTTTAGGCAATAGCTGTTGAGAAAAAAAGGCTTTTAAAAATATATAAAGGATTAAAGGGGTTGAAAATAGAAATAATACGTAAGACGAAATTTGAGGTGAGTGTATGAATGTAATAGGTTTTGGTGGAGTCTTTTGGAGGTCTAGTAATATCATTGAACTAAAAAAATGGTATAAAGAGGTATTAGGAATACCTTTGGATAACGAATGGAATGGAACGATCTTTCCTTCTAAAGAAGGAAATGATACCATCTTTTCACTTTTTAAAGAGGATAGTGATTATTTTCCAACGGAGCAGCAGGTGATGTTGAATTTTCAGGTTGAAGATATGAATGAATGTTTAAAACACCTACAAAAACAAGGGATTCCTTTACTTAAGGAACCTGAAAAGAGTGAGTTCGGTACCTTTACTTGGATTGCAGATCCAGAGGGAAGACGAATTGAACTTTGGGAAAAATAACATAAAAAAGAATGGGCAGGTAGCTCATTCTTTTTTTATGTTATTTATTCGAAGACATGGAATCTCGGTCAACTGCTTGAGGCGGTTGTTCCATCCATCCTTCATCAATAAATATCTTGGCACCATCTTGTACATAAAGCCCTATATCCAATAAAAATTTGCTGTACATAGCTCCAATATCATGCCGCTCGTTAAGGGATGAAGCATTCGCATAGGATCTGATTTTCATGCTGAACATATCAATTTTATGAAACATCATAAGTTTATCTGAGAATGGGGCAAATGTTGAGTTTTCTACCAAGTCATCCAAAAGTGGATGTGCAGGCAAATCCTCTTTATGTAACTGTTGTCTACAAGATTCAATATGCTTCATGGTGATTTCTTTTCCGCGATGCATAAATTCTCTTACTTTTTCTGTTTGCGCTACCTGTCCAAAGCCAATTAATAGTACTTTGCTTGTTGAATTATTTTCCATATTATCGTATAAATGAGCAATCTCCAGACCGTGTAAAGGGCGGACATGACCTAAGAAACCATTAAAATAACTTTCCTTTTGTACAAATTCAACCTTTTCTGGAATCAGGATTACCGGCGGCCTCGTTAAATACCCCTTTTCTTTTAATGTATCATTAAGGGTTACTAACAAATCAGTGGTTAATTGATTACACTTTAAGATAAAATCCCTTACATCTTTTCTAAGCATTAATGGAATCGCAGTGGAGTAGAGACTCAGCCCTGCTTTAGCTACGTATTTTAAATAATGAAGATAAAATTCATCAGCAAATAATCTAGGAGCACCTAAATTAACATCATCCTCCGTAAAGCCAATAGGAATGGGGAAATGCTCTTTTTCAAATATAGTTTTAATGTCTTTAAGAAATTCGTTACCGATGGTTAGAGCATTTTTCAGGATTTCTTTTATGTACTTGTCATTCACATGCTGGAGATAATAACTAATTACACATTTGGACATGGTATTTCCCTATAGACAGCCCAAAGTTTACCCAATTCTGCTGAGGTTAATTTTTCATATGGATGATCCGTATGTTTAGAGGTAATCTTAATTGGCTTAATGGACTTCATTAAATATATGCTCCTTAGTTAAATCGTTTCTCCTAGTTTTTTCATCCATTTTAAATCTATACGTCTTTAGTAAAGGTACCTCCACAAATAGAATGTTGCGTAAGACTCCCAATTCGTCCAATTTACTGCTAGTTTTATGATTTCTTCTTTGGTGGGTTTTAGTTCTTTTCCTAGTCGATGTTTAATCGCATTGTGCAGACCTACATCATCAATAGGAAAGGCAGAGGGGTATCTTAGACAACGCATTAAAACATAATTAGCCGTCCACGGACCAATACCTCGGATTTTGACTAACATTTTCTCGGCATCCTTATGATTACTTAAATTTAATAACTTTTCTTTTGTTAATTTTTCTTCAACCATAAGTTGAGCAACCCCAATGAGATATTCGGATTTCTTTTTTGTCATGCGCAAACTTTCTAATTCCTCAACTTGTAATCCAGTAATATCCTCCGGTGAGGGGAACACCCAATAGGTGATACCGTCATGCACAACACTTCTACCAAATTTTTCGACTAAACGTCTTTTTAATGTGTAGGCAAAAGATAAATTAATTTGCTGCCCCAGGATGCCCCAGCAAAGGGCCTCAAATAAATCAGGAATTCCAATAATCCGCAGGCCATAAAAGGAATCAACAGCTGGACCAAGTAGGGGGTCCTCCTTAGCCATGGAATAAAAAGGACTTATATCTCGGTCTAAATCAAACCACTCTCTAACATAACGGACGACTTCTGCATGAATTACTGTGGTAGTCTGCATACTCTCACCCAAGAATCGAATGATTAAATGGTCACCATCTTCAGAACTAACTTCAATAATTAGTGTTTCTGCTCCAATTGGAATTGCCTTGTAAACACGGTTATTTTTGATATGAAAAAGACACTCGTTACTATTTCTCGCTAGATAATTTATATTTTCTTTAAAGTTGAATTCTTCTGGTAAAGACAATTTTAATTCATCGTCGTTAATTACCCATGTCTGAATCACTCATCATCCGCCTCTTTTCAATGATATAATTAAGTTATAACATAGAAAGACGATGGAGGGGTTTAAGATGAAACCTACACTATATTGGACACAGTTGGTTTATGAAAATTGGAAACTATATATGGCAGCAACTTCTAAGGGACTTTGTTACGTGGGTTCGCAGAATAAACCTTTTGAGGAATTGGAGCTTTGGGTCAACAAACATTATCCAGGAAGTTCATTGGTTCAGGATGATGTCGTCATGCAGCCATATGTTGCTGAGTTTAAAGAATTCCTCCTAGGGGAACGTACTTCATTTACCATTTCCCAAGAATTAAAGGGAACAGATTTTCAAACAGAGGTGTGGAATGCACTTTGTCAAATTCCTTATGGAGAAACGTGGACATATTCCGATATTGCAAATGCAATTCAGAGGCCTACTGCAGTCCGTGCTGTTGGCACAGCAATTGGAGCAAATCCAGTCCTCTTAACGGTACCGTGTCATCGAGTTATTGGGAAGAACGGTAAACTGACCGGGTTTCGAGGTGGATTGGAAATGAAGGAGCAGCTTTTAAAAATTGAAAAAGAAAATGCAAAATAAGTCAACAAGGATTTAACCATGAAAAATGGCATAGATATGGATGCAAAAGACATGATATTCTTGGACATACTATTTTTATGAACGAAGAAAAAGAGGTGCTTATTTCATGGAACAAATCCAGGAAGTCAGATTTTGTGAAAATTGCAGCAGAGAAACCGTACATATGGTAAGAGAAGATCCGTTAGAAATTGAGTACATTTGCAAAGAATGCAACGATCACCAAGAAATGTTTAAATCCTTTTTTTAGAAAGAGAAAACAATAGGAACCAGCCAAAAGAGCCTTATTTAAGTGGGCTCTTTTATTTTGTTTATGATGAACGCTAACAAGACCCAGACATATCATAATATAACACCAAGGAGGGGGTTACTTTGGTCACAAACCATAATAATGTTTCAATTGGAACGATTTCAGGCGGCATTGTTAATTTTGGCGGTGCTATTTACATTTCACCCATCTCCATTACCAAAACCATCGGTGGCTCTGGCGAAAACAACACAAGCCCCGATTCTGAAATGTGTTCAGAAATGGATACCGAAAATGAGCCAATCTTGAAATTCCCAAAGCGATGCTAATATAAGCATTGCTTTATTTTTTTGTAAAAAAATGCAGTGGTATAAAGAGGTTTTAATGGTAAATAATACATTAAGAAAATGTCTTAAAGGATAGAGAGTGTGCTGAAATTGTTCTTTAAAAAGAAGTTTTTTTCACCTAAAGGTGATTTATCAACTAAGAACCAGGATCCTATTCCAGAAACAAAAGAAAAAATGTCGTTTGAGTTTAGAAAAAGATTACAGCATAGTGCTGACATTTTAGAGAATGAGGTTGGAAGTTCAGGGATTACCCTTTTCTCCATTGGTACATTAATCGATAAAACCATGTTTCATCAGGATATTATTCATCCAATAAAAGACCTTTCCTTCGATTCAATCCAAAAAGTAGTTGAGCATTTATCAGTTGGTGAGATTGATAAGTCAAATCAGATGGAAAAGGTGATCAAAGCTGCTTTAGACGGAAATGTAATCATTTTTTTAGAAGGAGAAACATCCGTTCTTTTAGCAAAAATCCCTTCCAGAGAGGGACGTTCATTATCAACAGCGGAGAATGAGACTCACGTTATTGGTCCTCAAATAGCCTTTACTGAAAGCCTTATGACAAATATCTCCCTTATCCGAAATTACATAAAAGATCCGGATTTATGTGTAGAAAATTTTGTGGTAGGGAGCCGCACAAATAAATCTGGTGCCATTCTGTATATGAGTGGGATTGCCTCTGAGCAAATGGTCAACACGTTAAGACAAAGAATCGATGGGATAAAAATAGATGGAATTTTAGATAGTTCCGTACTTTTACAGCTTATAGAAGATAAATCTTTATCCATTTTCCCTTTAATGTCGTTAACAGAGCGCCCGGATCGAGTTTGTGATTTGCTGTTAAAAGGGAAACTGGCGGTATTGGTTGATGGCAGCTCATTGGCTATCATTTGCCCTCACACTTTCATGGAATTTTTTTATGCTATAGAAGATAGTAATGTGAATTGGCAAATTGGAACATTCTACCGATTATTAAGATTAATCGCTTTATTTTTTTCCGTATTCCTTACCGCAACTTATGTTGCTTGTATCACCTTTCATTATGAAGTCATTCCTCAAACTTTGTTGATAACCCTTAGCGAGTCGAGGGCAAGGGTTCCGTTTCCACCTATTATTGAAGCTTTATTATTAGAATTTTTCCTTGAATTATTACGAGAAGCGGGCGCAAGATTGCCGACCAAAGTGGGTCAAACAATGGGTATTGTCGGAGGTATCGTGATTGGAACAGCAGCAGTAGACGCAGGGTTTACGAGCAACATTCTCATTATCATCATAGCCTTAGCCGCTCTTGGATCATTTGTTACACCGAGTTATTCAATGGGCAACGTCATTAGGCTATTGCGATTTCCTCTCATTATATTGGCTGGATTTTGGGGGCTTTACGGAATTATGTACGGCTTTTGCTTTTTACTACTGCACCTGTTACGGCAATCGAGCCTTGGGAGCCCTTATTTATCACCTTTTTATCCTCCGCGTTTCGCCGATTGGAAGGACAGTATTATTCGGCTGCCATTATCATTCACTTATAAAAGACCAGACCTAACGAGACCTGGAAACGAAAACAAATATGACCCTGAAAAGGCTAAAGAAAAAAATTGACCTTAAGTAGCAGGTGAACGTATGAAGGTTCAATATCAACCAAAACCGCCATTTTTGTTAAGTACCTTTTTGGTAATTTTTATTATTCATGCAATACAAGTGGGGATTGGGGTACACGGTTTTCAACGTGTTATCTTTATGGAAGCGAAGCAGGACGCGTGGATTTCGGTTTTGATTGCAGGTTTTGCTACTCATATTGTGGTTTTTGTTATAATTAAAACTATACAGATATATGGTTCTACTGATATTTATGGTATACACCATGATGTTTATGGAAAATGGCTTGGAAAGGCATTTAACAGTGTATATATCCTATATTGCTTATGGGTATTTTTGATTATTCTTAAAAACTATATTGAGGTCATGCAAACTTGGGTTTTCCCAACAGTACCTGTCTGGCTGTTTTCATTTTCCATTCTGCTTTTAGTCATTTATGGGGTGACAGGCGGGATTCGAATGATTGTGGGAGTTTGTTTTTTTAGCATAACGCTTTCCATTTGGATGTTTGGATTCATTGGCTATCCTTTACGTTTTGCAGACTTTGATCACCTTCTCCCCGTGATGGAATCCAATTTGGTTTCCATTTTAAAGGGAACTCATAAAATGACTCTAACCATAATAGGCTTCGAAATCCTTTATGTAATATATCCTTATATGGAAAATAAGGATAAAGTTCAAAAATATGCTCATATGGGAATCGCAGCAACCACTTTCTTATATTTAATCCTTATGCTTCTAGCCATTAGCTATTTTAGTCCTGGGCAATTGGCAAGTACCATTTGGCCAACTCTTTCCCTATTCAAAATTGTTAAGCTCCCTTTTATCGAAAGAACAGAGTATGTTGCTGTAACTTTTTGGCTTCTTATCATTCTCCCCAATCTAATGCTTTATTTGTGGGCAGCTATACGTGGTGCTAAACGCATTTTTGGAATAAAAACGAGAAGAGTTTTGTTGGTTTTTACAACCATTATATTTGTAAGTAGTCTGTTTATTAATACACGGGTAAAAATCAATCGTTTTAACGATTTCTTTGCTAGCGTAGCTTTTTATATTACGTTTTGTTATCCGTTTGTTCTATATGCTTTCGCTAGACTAAAGAAGAAGATAAATGCCCATAAGGAGAAAATGAAATGAAAATAAAAGGATGGTTTTGTATTTCCTTATCCATTTTACTTCTTTGTGGCTGTGCGGAACCTAAAGTACTTGACAGATTAGGTATGATTACAACGGTTGGATATGACTTAGGAAAAAATGGAACCGTTTTAGGAACGTTGGTTGAGTTAAAGATTGATCCTAACGCACCTAAAGATGTTGTTATTGTGGAATCACAGTCACTAACGATTAGGGGAATTCTTACAAATGCAAATAAAAAAACCTCTAGGAGATTAACCTCGGGGCAGCTTCGAGTTATCATATACGGAGAAGACATGCTAAAACAAGGTAAAACCAAGATAGCACAAACGTTAACGAGTGATCCTATTATTAGTGATATGACATTCTTAGCCATGACTGACGGAAAGGCAAGGGATTTGTTACATTTAAAACTTGAGCATATTCCTGATATTGGGATACATATTTTCAGGTTCATGGAACAAAACACCCAGGCTAAAATGATGCCTTCTTCAACCATGCAGGAGGTTTTACATAACCATTTCACAGTAGGAAAAGAACCAGTCATGCCTATAATAAATATAAATGAAAAAGAGGGAATTCTATTTTCAGGGGTTGCCATCTTTAAAGGCGCTAAATTAGTTGGCAAAATTAATACGGAACAAAGCTTTTTTTAGCCTTAATAAATGATAAATATAAGTCTGGGAGTAAGGATGTTTTGATTGAAAGTGATTCCCCAAAATTTAAGGGAGGGAATGAAAGGAGTCACAAAACGGTCGCAGCTTTAGATTCAATTGAAAGCAATAGTAACATCAAGCTGATAAACAAAGATAAACCCGAATTTGATATTGATATAAAACTTAGCGCTAGATTACTTGAAATAACTAGTTCGATTGATATTGGTAATCCCCAAAATATGAAGTTGATAGAAACCGAAATAGGGAAGAGCATGAAAAAGGACATTGAAAAACTCATTGCCTATTGTCAATCTAAAAATTCAGATGTGTTTGGCCTTGGGGATAAATATCGAAGCACTGTTCGTCACTCAAACCTTACGGATGAAAAATGGTACATAATGTATAAGAATGCTAAAGTCAATATAAAGGTGGATTTTAGTGTCATAAGAACTGGACTCAATGAATGAAAATGAAAAAGCTGCCAGGTTCAATCTGAACCTAGGCAGCTTTTTTCATTCCTATAAAGCAACACTTTGGCCGCTAACTTCTGAAGATTGACTTTGCTTTCTTGGTCTAGCGACATTAAACACAATATTCAAGAAAATGGCAGTCAAGCTTCCAGCAACAATCCCATTATTGGTTAGGATTTTCACACTTTCTGGAAGCTGTACAAATAAATCAGGAACAGCGGTAACACCAAGACCCATTCCTACAGAACAAGCAATAATTAACAGATTTTCCTGTGAAGAAAATTCTACTTTACTTAACATTTTAATTCCATAAGCAATAACCATTCCGAACATAGCCACCATTGCTCCGCCTAAAACAGGGGTAGGTATAACTGTTGTTAAAGCACCAATTTTAGGAACGAATCCTAAGATAATTAACATTGTTCCCATTGTATAGATAACATTTTTAGTTTTGACACCTGAAAGTTGTACAAGTCCTACGTTTTGTGAGTAGGTTGTATATGGGAATGCATTAAATAAAGCTCCAAGCATGATCGCAAGACCTTCTGCACGATAACCTTTAGCTAAATCAGTCTCCTTAAGCTTTCTTCCGGTGATATCACTTAGAGCGAAGTAGACACCTGTAGATTCTACTAAACTTACAATTGCAACAAGGGTCATTGTGATAATCGGTGTCCATTCAAAGGTAGGAGTACCGAAATAAAAAGGCTTTACCATATGGAACCATGACGCATCACCAACTGCCGCAAAATTCACCTTACCCATTAATGCAGCCGCAATTGTTCCACCTGCTAAACCAAGAAGAATTGCAACAGAACGAATAAATCCTTTTGTAAAACGATAAAGCAAAATGATGAATAATAAAGTTCCAAAAGCTAAACTGATATTTGAAAGACTGCCAAAATCAGGACTTCCTTGTCCGCCAGCGATATTATTCATCGCAACTGGAATAAGGGTAATGCCAATGATCGTAACAACCGATCCCGTCACAACAGGCGGGAAGAATTTAATTAACTTACTAAAGAAACTGGCTATCAAGACAACAATTAATCCAGAGACTAGGATCGAGCCGTAAATGGATGAAACACCGTATTCTCCGCCAATTGCAATCATTGGTCCTACTGCAGTAAACGTACAGCCCAAAACGATCGGCAAGCCAATTCCGAAAAAGCGATTCTGCCAAACTTGTAAAATAGTCGCAATCCCGCACATCAAGATATCAATCGACACTAAATAGGTTAATTGTTCTCCAGTAAGGTTTAAAGCTCCTCCGACGATAAGAGGAACGATCACGGCTCCTGCATACATTGCTAGCACATGTTGAATTCCTAAAGATGCGATTTTAAATGGATGTTGTTTCATTAGACCAATTCCTCCGTTTTCTCAGTAATAAATGTAACTTCTCCATTTGCTAGAGAGGCAATCCTTGCTAATGATTCAACTCTTAATCCTTGCTCTTTCAATTTCTGAGCACCCGGCTGAAAGGATTTTTCAATGACAATACCGATGCCAGCAACCTCAGCGTTTGCTTGATTGACCATTTCTACTAGGGCAAGAGCTGCCTGACCGTTAGCAAGAAAGTCATCGATTATTAGAACTTTATCGTTATCATTTAAATACTTACTTGCAATCGCTAGTTCATTCGTTTCGTTTTTTGTAAATGAATGAACACTTGCTGTCAGAAGGTCATTGGTTAAAGTGACTGATTTTCTTTTTCGCGCAAAAATTACTGGAACATTCATATATAATCCTGCCATAACAGCAGGGGCAATACCTGATGACTCGATTGTTACGATTTTTGTAATTCCTTCACCTGCAAATCGCTTGGTAAACTCTTTGCCAATTTCATTCATTAAACTAGGATCTATTTGGTGGTTTAAGAATGAATCAACCTTTAACACATTTTCATTTAGGACTCTGCCGTCCTTTTTAATCTTTTCTTCTAGTAATCTCATGTTTATCCCCCTATGAAAAAATAAAAAAAGCCCAAACACCATTGCTCACTTCAAATCTGAGTGAGGCAATGACATTTGGGCTTAATAGACCAATAATGGAACGCCAAAAAAATAGCGTTACTTCATTACCCACTCATAGTCAGATTGTTAACGGCAATCCGGTAGAAACTTGCAGGCCATATCCCTGCGATTATATGAGTGAAACCTATGAATTTATACACACATTATAACATGGTGAAAAAGGAAATCAATTGTTTTTTGGCAAAAGACGAACGATCGTGATTTTTAAAACCCCATTGTTCGTGTCAGGAAAACGCTTTATTCATTATAATAAAAGGCTTCACTCTATGATTGAATAACCATTCATTTTCAGGTACTATTTAAGTAGGAAGTCTATTCAGAAAATTCCAAAATGAAGGAGAGTCTTAAATGCAAAAATCAATCCCTGAAAATTGGTGGAATCAGCTTCGGCTGCCTGTCATTTCGGCACCGATGTTTTTGGTTTCAGGTCCGGAACTAGTAAAGAATTGCTGCTTAAATGGTGTCATCGGTTCATTTCCGGCACCAAATGCAAGGCCCATCGAGCTACTTGATCAATGGATGGGGCAGTTAAATGATGAATTAGCAGATGCTAGGGCGGCAAATCCGGAGCGTAAAATTGCACCATGGGCTATGAATATGGTTGTACATAGCACCTATAGTCGTCTTCAGGATGAATTGGCTTTAATAAAAAAACACAAACCTCAATTAGTTATCACTTCTTTAGGTAGTCCAAAACATGTTGTTGAAATTGTACATGAATATGGAGGGCTGGTTTTTTCCGATGTCAGCGATCTCAAGTTTGCCCGAAAAGCTGCAGAAACAGGTGTTGACGGTTTAATTTTAGTTGCAAGCGGTGCGGGTGGACACAGCGGACAAATTAACAGCTTCGCTTTTGTTGATATGGTCCGCACCTTCTGGGATGGAATCATTGTTCTTGCGGGAGCTATCTCAACGGGTAAGGGGATATTAGCTGCACAGGCAGCTGGGGCTGACTTAGCTTATATGGGAACACGATTTATTGTAGCAACTGAAAGTATGGCAAATGATGAATACCGAGAAATGCTTGTCAAATCGACACAGGAGGATATCATTTTAACCGATGCTTTTTCTGGAGTTAAGGCAAATATGCTCATTCCAAGTATCGTTAAGGAAGGTATGGATCCTGAACAATTGATTAAAAAGGAAAAAGTGGACTTTGATGGTTTACAAGGTAAGTCAGATGCCAAAGCGTGGCGTGATATCTGGTCGGCAGGACACGGTGTAGGAGCAATTGATAAAATTGAATCTGCATCAGATATTATCAATCGCTTAGAAATGGAATACCAAGAAGCCCTGGAAAAAGTTAATCAAACTTCTGCGAAATTAAGCAGATTAACTTTAAAATAACGAAAAGAACCTATCCCAATACTACTGGGAAGGTTCTTTTTTCTTTACCATTTTGACCACTTTATAGCCTGGCTTTATTTTCACTCGTTTTGTTTCTTTATCTGTTTTCACCTGATATAAGGTGTATTTTTTCGGTTGATGCTCGAGCAGTTCTATTTTTTTGATGTTTTCTTGACGGTAGTATTTTTGGATTTTACGAATTTGTTTTTGTTGTTTCTCTCCAAATAACAAATCATAAAGGTAAATAAAAATGAAGACAAATATACCGCCAACGATAATTGTGTAAAAAAGTGATGACAATAACTCCACGTGGTACATCCTTTCTATGGTTAAACAAGAGTATGCCTTCCATTATACATTTTTTCCTCCATTTGAAAAATAACCTGATTTCTAATTGGATAACCTAATAATGAAAATTTTTTACACGGAATGTCCTCTAGGTATGCACATTTCATTAAAATCGTGGTAAAGTATATTACAGAAATCCTTTTATACTGGTATTTATCGAACACCTAACTGTCCGCCTGAGACGGACAAATGTTTTTCTATTAACGACAATAAGGGGGAATTTTTGTGTCCAGTACGATTTTGGAGCAATTTTTAAACGAAAACCTTGAAGATTTAAAAGGGAAGGGTCTATACAATGTCATCGATCCATTAGAAAGTCCTAATGGTCCAATGATTACAATAAATGGTAAACAGTTAGTCAATCTTTCTTCCAATAACTACCTAGGATTAGCAACAGATGAACGATTAAAAGAAGCAGCAGCGGAGGCAGTTGAAACATATGGTGTAGGAGCCGGAGCTGTTCGTACGATTAATGGAACTTTAAAGCTTCATGTTGAGCTGGAAGAGAAGCTAGCAGAATTTAAACATACAGAAGCAGCGATCGCCTATCAATCTGGTTTCAATTGTAACATGGCTGCTATTTCGGCTGTTATGGATAAAAATGATGCGATTTTATCCGATGAATTAAACCATGCTTCCATTATTGACGGCTGTCGTCTATCAAGAGCGAAAATTATACGTGTAAACCACTCGGATATGGAAGATTTACGTAGAAAGGCGAAGGAAGCGAAGGAATCTGGGCAATACAATAAAATCATGGTAATTACCGATGGCGTTTTCTCAATGGATGGGGACATTGCATTATTACCAGAAATCGTTAAAATTGCTGAAGAATTCGACCTGATTACATATGTAGATGATGCACATGGATCGGGTGTCCTTGGTGATGGAGCGGGGACTGTTAAGCATTTCGGCTTGTCTGATAAAATTGATTTCCAAATCGGAACCCTCTCAAAGGCTATTGGTGTAGTAGGTGGCTATGTTGCAGGGAAGAAGAATTTAATTGACTGGTTAAAGGTTCGCAGTCGTCCATTCCTATTCTCTACATCTTTAACACCCGCAGATGTAGCAGCAAGCAAGACATCAATTGAAATCTTAATGGAAAGCACCGAGCTTAACAAAAAGCTTTGGGAAAATGGAGATTATCTCAAAAAAGGCTTAAAGGAATTAGGCTTTAATATTGGAAACAGTGAGACACCGATTACGCCATGTATTATTGGTGACGAAGCGTTAACGCAGCAATTCAGCAAACGTTTAAATGAAGAGGGAGTTTATGCTAAGGCGATTGTATTCCCTACGGTGCCAAAAGGAACAGGACGTGTTCGTAATATGCCAACAGCTGCACATACGAAAGAAATGCTTGATGAAGCCATTGCTATATATGAGAAAGTCGGCAAGGATATGGGCATTATTTAATCATAGAAACCCTTCAATGGGCGAGATATTATGACATATGTGAAGAGGACGGAGAAGAATGAAACGAATTTTAATTACAGGTGCATTAGGACAGATTGGTTCTGAGCTTACGATGAAATTACGGGAAACGTATGGTCATGATAATGTTATTGCTACTGATATTAAAAAGAATGACAGTGAGGCAGCAGAGAGCGGCCCCTTCGAAACTGTTGATGTAACAGATTTAAATAGAATGGGTGAAGTAGCGAAGAAATATAAGGTGGATACGGTTATGCACTTAGCCGCATTACTTTCTGCTACAGCAGAGGCAAAGCCCGTTTTAGCTTGGAACTTAAATATGGGTGGTTTGATGAATGCGTTAGAAACTGCCAGAGAGCATAATGCACAGTTTTTCACACCGAGCTCAATTGGTGCTTTTGGTCCTTCAACACCCAAAGACAGCACACCACAGGACACGATTATGCGTCCGACCACGATGTATGGAGTGAACAAAGTAGCTGGTGAGCTTTTAGGAGATTATTATTATCAAAAGTTCGGAGTCGACACGAGGGGATTACGTTTCCCAGGCTTGATTTCGTACGTTGCACTGCCTGGTGGGGGAACTACGGACTACGCGGTTGAAATTTACTATGAAGCCATTAAAAATGGCAGATATACATCCTACATCGACAAAGGGACTTACATGGATATGATGTATATGCCCGATGCATTGAATGCGATTATCGACTTGATGGAGGCAGACCCATGCAAGCTTAAACACCGTAATTCGTTTAATGTAACGGCGATGAGCTTTGATCCTGAAGGAATTGCCAATGAAATTAAGAAACATATTCCTAATTTTGAGCTGATGTATAATGTTGATCCTGTTCGTCAAACAATTGCTGACAGCTGGCCAAATTCAATCGATGCCATTGCCGCAGAAGAAGAGTGGGGCTTTAAATTCGAATATGATTTAGCGAAAATGACAGAAGATATGATTAGTAAACTTACAAATAAACTAACAATGAACAAAACTCGAGCCTAATTTTGTAAGTGTTCTGATAGAAATAGATGACCTGATTTAATCGGGCATCTATTTTTTTTATGTTTCAAAATAGTCATTTTGTGCATATTTTAGGTTTTTATATAGCTAATTGTAAAAGCTGTACGGTTTTTATAAAAAAACAACGTGGCATGCGCGCCACGCTGTTATCTTTTCGCATAAATTAATTTCTCTTTCTTTTCGGTAACCCTGCCAACAATAGCAGCATGCTGTTTTCCTGCTAAATGAAGATTGTCCACATATTGGACAGCTTCTTCTTCACTCATGGAAACGAGCAGCCCCCCAGAAGTGATAGCATCACATAGAACTAATTGTTCCTCAGAAAGCAAGTCTTCATATTCAACATCTTCGAGTATCCATTTGTGATTTGACTTTGATCCACCTGGGACCACTCCATCTCTCGCTAACTCTAATGCACCTTCAAGAATTGGAACCTTAGAGTAGGAAATCTCAAAGCTCACATTACTTCCGCGTGCCATTTCACTGCTATGTCCTAACAAGCCAAAGCCTGTTACATCCGTTACAGCATGAGGATGATAGTTCATTAAAATTTTTGCAGCCGTCTTATTTAACTCAGCCATTGTTTCTGTGACAATTTGTTCTTGTTGAGGTGTTACCACACTCCGCTTAATCCCGGTAGTGATAATACCAACACCAATCGGCTTTGTTATAACCAATACATCTCCGGGCTTCGCTCCAACATTCTTCCAAACCTTATCTGGATGAACAATTCCCGTAACAGAAAGACCAAATTTAGGCTCTTGATCATCAATGGAATGACCTCCAACGGTAAGTGCTCCAGCTTCCTTTACTTTATCTGCTGCTCCGCGGAGAATATCTGAAAGCATCTCTGCACCAAGCTTCTTTATTGGATATGCTACAATATTTAAGACCGTTTTTGGTTCTCCACCCATTGCATAAACGTCACTTAATGCGTTAGCCGCAGTAATCTGTCCAAACATATATGGGTCGTCCACAATTGGAGTAAAGAAATCGACCGTTTGAATTAAGGCAATCGAATCCGTTAGTTGATAAACACCTGCATCATCTGAAGTTTCATGCCCCACTAGCAACTCTGGAACAGAGTCTTGTTTTGGTAATAGGCGCAAAACTTGCGCTAGGTCCTCAGGACCAATTTTACATCCTCAGCCTGCTTTAGTTGATAAAGAGGTTAGGCGTATTTTCTCTTGCTCACTCATAAATCCACCTCCATTTATTAGTATAACTCTTTCCATTAAAAATCGCACATACTAGATATAAGCAAAAAATTTGCTAGGAAAAAATCCTTACGATAAAATGTTTTTACTGTGTCAATGTAGGAAATATATTTATATTCACGGAGGAGTTAAAATGAACAACTATCATGTAATTGTAGAATTTTGCATGCAATGAAACTACGCACCAAAAGCCGCGAGTTTCGCGGAAGAACTTTTTACGCACTTTAACCGAAAGATTGGAAAAATGGAACTAATCCCTGTATCCGGCGGAGCATTTGAAGTAACTGTCAATGGAGAAAAGATTTATTCCAAACTCGATACGGGTGTATTTCCTGACACCGAGGATATCATTAATAAAATTTCAGAAAAATAAACATAGCCCTCATATCAAAATAAGATATGAGGGCTTATTGTTTTTTATAAAGATATCATGTTAACTGACTGATAAAAAATCATGCCTTAAGATAAACCTTAGGGCAGTGTGATAAAGCAATTTTTCCCTAAACCTTTTTCAGATTTTGATATAAGAACCTCTAATATTCCATTAATATAATTTGCTGTTACTTTTTGATTAATAACCTGAAAGGGGAATTGAATAGTCCGAACTCTTTTTTGTTGATTAGAGGGCGTGGAAGATTTATCAGCAGTAATAATCAGTTTCTTATCTTCTATAAAAACTTTAATTTCAGAGCTGTTATACTCGTTAAGCAATGCCTCAACAATCCATTCTTGATCTGTTTCGTATAAATCGATTCGAAATTGAGTCAAATCATCCTGGGTAGTTAGAGGATCAAGGCAGTAGTTTTCCAACCACTTTTCCACAAGGTCAAAATCAATTGGCTGTATATTTTTTTTCGATTTCATAACGATCCCCCTTGCTCGGTTTATTTTATTCATTCCGAATGAAAATGTGAAATGGTATAATAGGAATAAAGTAGGAATAGTAAAGGAGTTTTTGTAGTGAAGGAATGGTTACGTTCAATTCCAGCTGTCCATGAATTGCAAAATCATGAACAGTTCGAAGCTCTCCTTAGGGAGAATCATCTAGATGTTACTCAGCTGACAAAACAGTTAAAAGAAGCTGTCGATCAAATTAGGCTGTTACTATTAAATGGAGACTGGAATGGTGCAACTCCAGGCACCAATCAATTTATAGATGAAGTTTTTCAACGATTAGCGGTAAATATAAAAAAACAATTTTCTTATACAATTGAAAAAGTAATCAATGGTACTGGAACGATCCTTCATACAAACCTTGGGAGAGCAAGGTTAAGCGATAATGCTATCAGTCATGTAGTGGAAACAGCGCAAAATTACTCCAACCTCGAATATAAGCTAAATGAAGGGGAGCGCGGTTCCAGACATAGCCATGTAGAAGCTCTGCTTAAAGAAATTACCGGTGCAGAAGCAGTAATGGTCGTCAACAATAATGCTGCTGCCGTTTATCTTGTATTAAGAGCGCTTGCAGAAAATAAAGAAGTAATTGTATCAAGAGGTCAGTTAGTAGAAATTGGCGGTTCATTCCGTATTTCCTCTATTATGGAAGAAAGCGGAGCGAAATTAATCGAAGTCGGAACAACAAATAAAACTCATTTATATGATTATGAAAAAGCGCTTAATCCTGAAACGGCGATTGTCATGAAAGTACATACAAGTAATTTTAAAGTAATTGGTTTTACCAAATCAGTGGAAACCGAAGATCTCATACAGCTTACAAATCGTGATGAAGAAGTTATTTTTTATGAAGACCTTGGCAGCGGTGCACTATTTGACTTTAGAAAACATGGAATCGGAGAAGAACCTGTTGTGAAGGAAGTCATTGAAATGGGAGCAGATCTTGTAACGTTTAGTGGAGATAAGCTGCTGGGTGGACCTCAAGCTGGAATTATTGCTGGGAAAAAGAAAATTATTGATCGTTTAAAAAAACACCAATTAGCCCGAGTAGTTCGGGTCGATAAAATGACTTTAGCAGCACTCGAAGGGACCTTAATTGATTACGCACGTGGGGAAAAGGGAGTCCAAAACATTCCCACCATCCGTGATTTATTAGTTTCTATTGAAGAATTAGACGAAAGATCGAAGAGGTTTGTTACAAACTTGTTACAAGGTACTGAGTATTTTCAGGCCAAAATTTTCCCTGGTACAAGTCAAGTTGGCGGGGGAACGATGCCGGACGTTCAACTTCCAACCATGGTTATTTCTTTAAAACACCATGCCCTTACTGCAGAACAAGTAGGAAGAAAATTGAGAACAGAATTCAAACCAGCCATTATCGGACGAATTCAAAAGGATGAGTTTATCATCGACCTAAGAACCGTAACAAAGGAAGAAGAAAAGCTTTTGGTTCAATCATTAATACAATTATAAATCTAACCCCCTCTACGGTCTAGAGGGGGTTAGAACTATTCTTTTGGTCCAATCTACCTTCCGGTCACATCCGCTTTTCATTTGTCTAGCTGCAGGCGCCATCGGCTCGGGGTCATAAGCCAATCCGTCTAGAAGGTTAAAGGACAACCTTCCAGCCGGCTCGTCTTATGCCTGTTGCCGATAAACAGGCGCCTTCCGCTTTTCTACATATCATGATGTGAATTGTGTTTTTGGCGTGTATGGTTGCGATTCTTTACTTTTTTTGATCCACTCATTGGCTCAGGCTGGCCAGATATCTTTGGTTGATTTCTTCTCATATCCTTGCCGTCGTTTTTGTTCACCATTTTCATCCCTCCTATAATGTTAGGATGTAATGCTGAAGAGTTTTTATGCTGAATAATTTGTTATTCCGCTGTGCAATTTAACGTTATAAAAGATGGAGGGGAGTGAAACTGTCTATGCAGCAATATCCATACAATAAGGATAAACAACAGGCTTTTCAAGCTGCTCAGCAAGGATATGAAGAGGCACAAGGACTTGCAGCATCCATTATAAGTGATAGTGCAAGTTACGGCCATCAATTGAAGCATTTAAAAGAAGAAGTTAATGAAGCCTATCAACAAATTGAAAATGCACTGGAAGTAGCCTCCGAACACCAAAGAGCACAGCTTGAGCGTTTTCAACAGGATTTGCAAAATATCGTAGCAGAAGTAAATCTGCCAGAATAAGAATCAGGCTAAAAAGCAGGGGGCAACTCCTGCTTTTTTACCATTATTGATTTTTCTTCCGTTTTTTATTGTTCATTTTTTCCTTAATTGTTAAAGGTTCGTTTGCCATTTCCTCGTTAAAACCTGCTCCTTGCCCCTGACCCTTAGCAGCATTCGCACCAGGAATTACATGATTTGACTTTCTCCTTTGCATCCCATTCACCTCCTACCCGAGAGTTCTGTAGAATTCTCTCTGGTAGTGATAATATTTCCTTTTAAGGGAAAATAAATGACAACAAAAAAGTTTTTTGAGATAATAAAAGCGTTCACAATTCTAATCTTTATCATTTTCCAGTTATACGGTCTTATAAGATTTTTCTAAATATTTTGAACACTTTACATAAAAAACATAAGGAAAACTTATCATGCACAATAACTTTCTTGTTATTTACATATGTAAAAGGTTGTATTAAGATTAGAATTGTGAGAAAAGTAGGGATGGATGGGAATATTCAAACTTTTCGACTTTTCGTTAATTTTTTAGTTAATGATGACGAATGAGGGGGTTTCACTATGGTGAAAAATGATGTATTTAACGCACGTACTTCCTTCGAAGTAAACGGTAAACGTTATCACTACTACCGCTTAAGTGCACTTGAAGAGGCTGGTATTGGCAAGGTTTCTAAATTGCCATATTCCGTAAAAGTATTACTTGAATCTGTGCTTCGTCAATATGATGGCCGTGTCATCGCAAAGGAGCACGTTGAAAACTTAGCAAAATGGGGAACAGATGAACTTAAAGAAGTAGATGTTCCATTCAAACCGTCACGTGTTATCCTACAAGATTTCACTGGTGTTCCAGCAGTCGTTGACCTGGCTTCATTAAGAAAAGCAATGGCTGACCTTGGCGGCGATCCAGATAAAATTAACCCAGAGAAAACAGTTGACCTTGTTATTGACCACTCCGTTCAGGTTGATGCATACGGTTCTGCTGACTCTTTACGTGTCAACATGGATTTAGAATTCGAACGTAATGCAGAGCGTTACCAGTTCCTAAGCTGGGCTCAAAAATCATTCAATAACTATCGCGCAGTTCCGCCTGCAACGGGTATCGTACACCAAGTTAACCTTGAGTACTTAGCAGATGTTGTTCATGTTGCAGAAAATGCTGACGGTGAATTAGAAGCATATCCAGATACATTAGTTGGTACTGACTCACATACTACTATGATTAATGGTCTAGGCGTTCTTGGATGGGGCGTTGGCGGTATTGAAGCAGAAGCAGGAATGCTTGGACAGCCTTCATACTTCCCAGTACCTGAAGTAGTTGGGGTTAAGTTAACAGGTGAGCTTCCAAATGGCGCAACTGCTACTGACCTTGCTCTAAAAGTAACTCAAGTACTTCGCAGTCAAGGCGTAGTTGGTAAATTTGTTGAATTCTTCGGTCCTGGAGTATCTGTACTTCCATTAGCAGACCGTGCAACAATCGCGAACATGGCTCCTGAATATGGTGCAACTTGTGGATTCTTCCCAATTGATGATGAATCTCTTGCCTATATGCGTTTAACTGGCCGTGAAGAAGAGGATATCAATGTAGTAGAACAATATTGCAAAGAAAATGGATTATTCTTTGATCCTACCCTTGAGCCAGTTTATACAAATGTAGTTGAAATTGATCTTTCTATTATTGAACCAAATCTTTCAGGTCCTAAGCGTCCACAAGATTTGATCCCACTTTCAAAAATGAAAGAAGAGTTCGTAAAGGCTGTTTCTGCTCCACAAGGAAACCAGGGATTCGGCTTACAAGCAGATGAGCTTGAAAAGTCGGCTACAGTTAATTTCCAAAACGGTGACGAAACAACGATTAAAACTGGTGCAGTTGCGATTGCTTCTATCACTAGCTGTACAAATACATCTAACCCATATGTTTTAGTGGGTGCAGGTCTTGTTGCGAAAAAAGCAGTTGAACTTGGAATGGAAGTTCCTAAGTTTGTTAAAACTTCATTAGCACCAGGTTCTAAAGTTGTAACTGGATACCTTCGTGATTCTGGATTACTTCCATATTTAGAGCAAATCGGCTTCAACCTTGTAGGTTACGGCTGTACAACATGTATCGGTAACTCCGGTCCACTAAAAGAAGAAATTGAAAAAACAATCGCTGAAAACGATCTATTAGTTACATCTGTACTTTCAGGTAACCGTAACTTTGAAGGACGTATTCACCCGCTTGTAAAAGGTAACTATCTAGCTTCACCACCACTAGTTGTTGCTTATGCATTAGCTGGTACAGTGAACATTGACTTTGCTTCTGAATCTATTGGTAAAGACAAAGATGGTAACGATGTATTCTTCAAAGATATTTGGCCATCAACTGCTGAAGTAAATGAAGTTGTGAAACGCACAGTTACTCCTGAACTATTCCGCAGTGAATATGCAAATGTATTCGGAGATAACGAGCGTTGGAACGAAATTAAAACAAGCAATGAGCCATTATATACTTGGGATGAAGATTCCACTTACATTGCAAACCCACCATTCTTTGAAGGCTTATCACCTGAACCAGGTACAGTTGAACCATTAACTGACCTACGTGTAGTAGCAAAATTTGGGGATTCTGTTACAACTGACCATATTTCACCTGCAGGAGCAATTGGTAAGAACACTCCAGCTGGTAAATATTTATTGGAAAAAGGCGTTCAGCCACGTGACTTTAACTCTTACGGTTCTCGTCGTGGTAACCACGAAGTAATGATGCGTGGAACATTTGCAAACATTCGTATTCGTAACCAAATCGCACCAGGTACAGAAGGTGGAGTAACCACTTACTGGCCAACAGGCGAAGTGACACCGATCTATGATGCTTGCATGAAATACAAAGAAAACGGCACTGGACTTATTGTTCTTGCTGGTAAAGATTACGGTATGGGCTCTTCACGTGACTGGGCTGCGAAAGGTACAAACCTTCTAGGCATTAAAACAGTTCTTGCTGAAAGCTTCGAGCGTATTCACCGTTCAAATCTTGTGTTAATGGGTGTTCTTCCACTTCAGTTCAAAGACGGCGAAAGCGCTGAAACACTTGGTTTAACTGGTAAAGAAACAATCGACGTCCAAGTCGGTGAAAATGTAAGACCACGTGATTTACTAAAAGTTACTGCTACTGATGAAGCAGGCAACAAGAAAGAATTTGAAGTACTTGTTCGCTTCGATTCTGAAGTTGAAATTGATTACTACCGTCATGGTGGTATCCTTCCAATGGTACTTCGCGAAAAATTACAAGAAGCATAATATTCAAACCACCATGCAGCTTTGCATGGTGGTTTTTTAGAAAGGACTAATTATGTCGTTAGATCAAATATATGGAATAGATACGAAGGACCTTATTCCAATTAGTGTAGGCTTTAACAACACAGTATTCCGGTATCAAAACCTAATCTTTAGACTCTCTTCACGCAACAGACGAAGTCTTGCTGAAATTGAAAGTGAAATTTACTATCTACAAGCACTTGGAGAAAAAGGGGTACCAGTGTCCTTGCCTATAAAATCACCTAATGGAAAGATGATCGAAAGCACTGATCAACATTATATTGTTTGTTTCGAAAAAGCAAAGGGAAATCCTGTCGATGTAAATGATCCTGAGGTATGGAACAAGAATTTATTTTTTAAATGGGGAAGAGTTAGCGGAAAGATGCACCAGGTATCAAAAGATATTAGGTTAGACCGACTAACATGGAGCCCAGATTATCCTGACCTATTAAATCTTTCACCCAAAATCAAATCAAAAATAATAGCAAACAGATATGATCAACTTTTAAAGCAACTTGGAGATTTTGAAATGAATACTGATCTCTTTGGACTCATACATAATGATTTTCACCAGGGGAATTTCTTTGTGAACAAGGGAGGAATTACTGTATTTGATTTCGATGATTCCGCTTATCATTGGTTTGCATATGATTTAGCTGCTTCCTTTTATCATGCTTATTGGCAAGCATCATCTTTTACACCCGAAAATAAACAATTCAGCAGGGAGTTCTGGGAGCATTTCTTAAGAGGTTATCAGCAGGAACACACAATCAGCAAAGAACTCATTCAGCAAATTCCAATCTTTTTAAAAATTAGAGAGATTTTTTTGTATATTTTATTTTTGGAAAAGTGGGATATGGAAAATTTACAGGATTGGCAGAACTATACTCTTTCCGATTTAAAAAATAATATTGAGAGTGGAAAGCCGTATTCAGATGTTAATTTTAGGGAAATGATTGACAATTTCGGTTTAGGTAAAATACAATAAATATAACAAACGTAAAGGAATGGTAAAGAGGAATGAAGTTATAATCTATTTTTTCAGCACATTTATTCGAATAGCGAAAAATGGTGAACCTGAAGAATAGGATTAGTCTATCCTTTTTTAGTCCTGAACGTTTATATTTCAATCAAAACATCGTTATTAAGCCTTTTTAGGTTTATTAACGTATGCTTTTTATGAATGCGTAAACGTCTGACTTAAAACTCTCTCTTCAGGTTCAATCGAAGGGAGTTTTTTTATGAACAAAAATAATTTATCAATTATAAAAGTAACTGGAATAGAAATGAACTTTAATCTAAGGAAAATCCTAGACAATATTTCTTTTGAAATAAAAAACGGCGAAAGAATTGGTCTCGTCGGTTATAATGGCACCGGCAAAACGACATTGGCTAATATCCTAACAGGTAAACTTGCACCTGATAAGGGTTTCGTTGAGAAGTCGCCGGAATTAAGTATTGGTTACCTGACACAGTCCATTGATTATGAAGGCAGTGAATTTCAAAATTCTCTAGCAGCTGAGGGAGAAATCTTGCAGCACTCAAGTGAATTAGGTCTTAAAAAGGTTTATGAATGGGAAGAGAAGCGTTTAAACCATTTAAGCGGTGGCGAGAAGTTGAAACTCGCATTATCCAACGTGTGGGCATCCAAGCCAGGATTCTTAATTCTCGATGAGCCGACCAACCACCTTGATTTTAAAGGGATAGAGTGGTTGATTGAAGAGTTGCAGAGATTTAAAGGACCCGTGCTGATTATTTCTCACGATCGTCATTTTTTGGATAAAACGGTGACACGTATTTTTGAGATAGAGAATAAAAAGATTAACTTTTACAATGGTAACTACAGTGATTATCAAAAGGAAAAACAGCACAGGCTGGAAACACAAATGCACCATTATGAGGTACAACAACGTAAAAAAGAGGAAATAGAAATGCAAATGGAGCAATTATCGTCCTGGTCCGAGAAAGCTCACAGGACATCAACTAAACAAGGAAGAGATTTTGGTAATAAAGAATATCACCGGGTAAAGGCGAAAAAACGTGATGCTCAAGTGAAGTCCAAAATGAAAAGGCTCCAGAGCGAGCTTGAAAAAAACAAGGTCGACAAACCTCTTGAGGAGACAAAGGTCAGATTTGAGTTTGATACGAAAGGAAGTAGAGGTAAAAGGATAATTGAGGCAAAGGGTGTAACAAAAACGTTTGATGCAAGATTCTTATTCCACGATTCTCATTTTTATATTAATCACGGAGAGCGCATTGGTTTATTAGGAGAAAACGGCTGCGGTAAAACGACTTTAATTAAAATGATCCTTGGTGAAACACCCGTTTCTAGCGGTGAGCTTTGGAAAAGTGAATCTTTAAAGGCTGCTTACCTAAGTCAGGATGTTGATGACTTACCAGTTAATAAAACTGCATTAGAGGCATTAGGGTTTACTGACCGAGAAAACATTCTCAAGGCGAGGACATTATTTGCCAATCTGGGATTAAAGGAACAGTTTATTACGAAGCCCATTGGAACTTTGAGTCTCGGAGAGAGAACAAGGGTGAAGTTAGTTGACATGCTTATGAAGGACTATGATGTTCTAATCTTAGATGAACCAACCAATCACCTAGACTTACCAAGCAGGGAACAACTTGAAAAAACACTAAATGAATTCGCAGGTACAATCATTACTGTTTCTCATGATTACTATTTTTTAAATAAGCTGTGTGATAAACTCCTTGTATTCGAGAACCAAAGAATTCAACGTGTGGAAATGAAGCCAGATGAGTATTTTAATAAAACCAAAGGTACTGAACCTATTGATAAAAAAGAAACATTGATGATCATTGAAAATCGAATCGCTACAATCTTGGGTGAATTATCACTAATTGACCAAAAAAATCCTAAATACCTGGAATTAGATTGTGAATTCAACGAACTATTGAAGCAAAAAAGAAAATTAATGTAAAAAGGAAAAAGAGCAGCGTAAACTGCCCTCAAAATGGTCCCTCTAGCAGGGACCATTTCTAATTATCAGAGTTAATTCGATTATATCAGCGATAAACAATTTTTCTTATTTTCTAGACCACAATTCAAGCAATTCTTTCTCCCTATCTGACCGCATTCCAGATTTCCATTCGCTCTCAGCGAGACTACGTTTCCTTTCCCAGTCATATATTTCAACTAAACTTTCCTCAATAGGACGGAAAGTGAGCCCGCTTTCAATGGCTTTTAAAATATTAACAGTAAAGGCGCCTTTCCAAGGTTCTTTAAGCTCTGGTTCTAGAGGGAACTCTTCCGGCACCCAAAGCGGCATTTCCGTCCATGGAGCCACCCTATTATCAAGAAGGAATTTTTCAGAAGCCCAAACGACTTCTGCATTAGAGCCTGTTACCTTTATGCATATATCGAGAAAATCTTTCATGGTAAGGGTATAATCAGGTCCGGTTGCATTAAATGTTCCTGTTGTCTCATTCGTCATTAACTTTAATATCCAATTTGATAAGTCTTTATTATCAATCATTTGTACAGGTCTATTTGGATTCCCTGGTGCTAGGACTTTACCGCCTGCTGCAATTCTATTTATCCAATATGGAATGCGGTCTGTATAATCATTAGGCCCGACCAATTGCCCAGCACGAATATTTGCAACACGCCCAGGTATATTATTCTCGGCAACCACTTCACATAAAGCCTTAAATTGCCCGTAATACTCATAATTTACGCCATTTTAGAAAGTTCATTTGCTTCCTTTAATGACATTTCATAAACAGGATAAGTTTCATCGAGATTTTCCTGAATCCAATCTTTGTAAACAGAAATGCTTGAAATAAAGGTGTAATGCTTTACTCGGTCTCTTAGTAGTTCGGTGGACTTTAATACCGAGGAAGGAATAAATCCACTTGTGTCCAACACAGCATCCCAATAACGGTTTTTAAGTTCGTTTAAGTCACCAAAACGATCACCCGTAATAATTTCAACATCCTTAAACCCATCATTTTGATTCCCGCGATTAAATATAGTCAATTCATGGTTTTGCCATTGAGCAGCCTCTACAAATGTTCTACCTAAAAAGCGACTTCCCCCTAAAACAAGTATCTTCATAATCCAACTCCTCTCCGTGATTTCATAGTAACAAATTTCCGTAAAATTGTGGTAATTTAATCTAGGCATAAAACTCTAATATCATTTACGAGAAGGGTATACTATGAGTAAACAATTGTTTTCATAAAAGAAAGCAGGGTTTAGATGATTATTGAAATAAAATATAAAAAACTAATATGCGATATCGGAAAACGTGTATATGAAAAAGGATTCGTTGCAGCTAATGATGGGAATATTTCTGTCCGTATTGGTGAAGATGAGTTTTTAATCACTCCAACTAATGTTAGTAAAGGATTCTTAACCCCAGATATGATTATAAAAGTAGATAGCGAAGGAAATGTCATCGAAGGTGATTATACTCCTACTTCGGAAATGAAAATGCACCTGCTGGTATATCGTGAGCGTTCAGATGAACATGCAGTCCTACATGTTCATCCCCCGTATGCAACTGCTTTTGCTACCGAAGGAATTCCTTTAGATCAGGCAATTATGCCAGAATCTGTTGTATCCTTGGGGACGATTCCCTTAGCCCAATATGGGACACCTTCTACAGATGAAGTACCAAAGGCCGTCAAAACACATGTCCACAATCATCAAGGGGTATTATTGGAAAACCACGGTGCCTTGACATGGGGGAAGAATTTAGAAAACGCTTATTATTTAATGGAATCTTTAGAGTTCACGGCAAAAATTAATTGGATCTCCAGACTATTAAAAGGGGATCGCGAACTTTCCAAAGAAAATGTTGCTAAGCTTATTGATCTTAAAACGATGATGGGATTAGAAGGGGTTTCCCCGAAGGGCGTTGATGTCCCTGAAGGCACTCATGCAAAGAAAGTGACTTCCGTGAATGAACAGACATTATCAAAAAGAGATATTGACCTGATTGTAGACCGGGTAACAACCAGTGTTCTTAACGCCTTAAATAAGTAATTTGATTTGCTTTTCTAGAATACTTCTACTAAACTGTTTTTAAATTGTCACATATTTGGCATATACAACCTGTATTTCAACTGACTTTATAGTGTAAAATCGATGTAGCATATTATTGAATCAAGGGGTGTTTTCGGCTATGGTGAAAAAAGTCATCGCTGTTGTTGTGTTAATAGCCTTACTTGGAGTTGCGATTGTGCAGGCTATGGATAAAAAGGCTGAACCCGAAAATGTGAGCCAGGAAGCTGCGAATATGGGTGGTTTAAAAGTCGGGGCAAAGGCACCTGATTTTGAACTTAAAACATTATCGGGAGATACTGTTAAACTATCCGATTTAAAAGGAAAAAAAGTTATGCTCAATTTCTGGGCCACTTGGTGTCCGCCATGTAAAGCAGAAATGCCAGCCATGGAGGAATTTCATAAAGAAGCTGGGGATGAGGTTGTTATTTTAGCCGTAAACATTGACCCACACTTAGATGTAAAAGCTTTTGTAGATGAAAATGGTATTACCTTTCCGATTCCTTTAGATGCTGAAGATAAAGTAAACGAAACCTATCAAGTCCTTTCCATCCCAACCACGTATTTTATCGATACGAATGGCAATATTGGAAACAAATTTATCGGGGCCATGAATCTCGATGCTATGAAACAATATACCAAAGATCTGAAATAGACATTGGATAAACTAATCCAATGTCTTTTTTTGTTCTAACATAGTAACGCTTTAAAGTAGAATTTTCTTTTAATTTTCAAAAAGTTGTAATAATTGAAACCGTTTCCGGGCATAATAACTGTTAGAATAGTTAATAAGGAAGGTGAAATACATGAGAAAGCCTAGAAAACGTTCCTTTGCAGAACTTGTATCCGAAAATAAAAGTCAACTTTTGAAAGATAGAGCTGCGATGGAAAAAATTGAAATGCGTTTAGAGGAAAAGCGACTTGGAAAAGCAGAGTAACGTAAACTCACATAGATTACCAATCATGTTCCTCCTTTAAAACGGACAAAATGTTAAGGAGGAGGGATATACATGAGTAATCCGAAAAGAGATAGTAAACACTTCGCCCCTAATCATATTGGAACAAAATCCAGGGGCTTTGGAGGAAACAAAGGTAAAACCCATCAAGATACATCTGGTAAGCATGCGCAAGTCATCCAAACTAAAGGTGAATAAAAAAGTGGTTAAGACTCGTCAGGCACAAGCCCGCGGGTCTTTTTTGTGATTTTATCCTAACAGAAATTTTCTGTGATATTTTTTTCAATAAGTTACACACTATATCTGTAACACTACACCACCTAGGAGGGAAATTCTATGACTTATAACAACAAACCGAAACCAGACGACCGTAGTGATAATGCTGAAAAGCTTCAAGCGATGATACATGATACACTAGAAAACATTGAAGCTGCAGAAGATTCAAAGGCATTCACTGATAGCGAAACACAACTCCAGCAGATTGACGCGAAAAACGAAAGACGCCGTGAAAGTATCGAATCCTACCGAGCAGAAATTAAGGATGAAGTCTAAAGCAATAGTTGAAGGACCTGTTCAATTCTACAGGTCCTTTATTTATTAGCTGTATTAACGCTAACTGTTGATTTTTGCAACTCGTTGATTGGAGCGGAAGGCACGAGACTCTAACCGCCCTAAGGTCCGCGAAGTGCCTGAAGCTCCAATCAACAGACTAATATAATACAGCCTATACATTAAATCTTTGAATTTCATTTAGATGGTCTGGTTGTGGTAAGATAAAAGGGAAATTTTGAAGAAGAAGTGATCCTATGATACGACAACAAACAAATCCACCAATTGACCAAACCGAACAGATTACCCATTGGGAAAAAGAGCTGAATGAAAACGGGTTTATCGCCAATGAAAATGAGCTATTAACAGCTATTAGAGGCCAATCAAACCCCGTACTTATATCAAAAATGTTAACAATGGCCGCACTTTCGCGTTTAACGCGCAAGAACCAAGATACATTAGCTTTTGCTTGGTTACAAAAAGCATTAGATTTACACCCAGATAACGAGATGGCAAAGTCCTATTTCATACAGTACGATTGGAAGAAGAAAAAAGACATTTTAGATATCTTAGAATTTCCCGCAATAAGGGAAACAGATAATCGAACTGCAAAGAAGAAAGTGGCTGAGCAATACATACAAATTTGTCAAAACTTCTTAGCAGAAGCAGATGATCATATAGAGAATCTTACCGAGAAGAGGAATCTTGCTGAGGCATTGAGAAATGAACCACTTTCTCTTCAATATCAAAAACTGGTTGATTTGCTTACTGAAGCTATTGAAGTTAACGGGAACTTATTAAAGGCTGCTGAGGAGTATGAGGAATCGATTAAGGGTGTTTTTCATACGGCCACCTATTATGAAGACCTAAAATTACATTTGTCCAGCCTCGAAGTTATAAAAAAAGAATGGCAGAATCTCTTTATTGTCGCAGAAGACGTCCAACAGGATTCAGAAAATGCCTTGGACCAATTAAATGAAATGATTGGGATGGATATCGTAAAAAAGCGAGTCAATGATTTTTACCAGTTTTTAAAATACCAAAAGGATCGGAAAGAGCTTGGTTTCCAAATAAAGGATGAATTAAGTCTTAATATGGTTCTAACTGGAAATCCAGGAACAGGGAAAACAACCATCGCCCGTTTATTAGCTAAAATCTATCATGAGCTTGAAGTCCTGCCGCGTCCTGAAGTGATTGAAACTGATAGATCACAGCTCGTAGGGGCCTTTGTAGGTCAAACAGAGGAAAACGTACGCTCCGTAGTTGAGAAAGCGATTGGCGGGGTGCTGTTTATTGATGAAGCCTATAGTTTAAAACGAGAGGGCCAAACTGGAAATGATTATGGGCAAACTGCGGTTGATACTCTTGTTTCGTTAATGACGGGAAAGGAATACGGTGGGAGGTTTGCCGTAATTTTGGCGGGATATCCTGATGAAATGCGTATTTTTTTAGATGCAAATCCTGGACTAAGAAGCCGATTTCCTCAATCTAACCTCATTCATTTACCTAATTATTCCAATGAGGAATTAATATCGATTGCTGAAAAAATTGCCTCAGAAAACGATTATATCCTTACGGAGGAAGCGAAGATTGAAATTAATCATCGCCTTGATCAGGAACGGGTGGATGATACTTTCGGCAATGCGCGATCCGTTCGCAATATTGTGTTAGATGCCATTTTTAAAAAAGGGTCTGATTATCCTCAATCAAATGAGAACATTCTCACGTATACCCTTTTAGATAAAGAGGATTTTGAAGTAGAACAGAGTGAAAATCGGGAATCTCCGTTTGATAAATTAGGTCGGTTAATTGGCTTGACTGAACTAAAAGGTGAATTAGAAACACTATTTTCCTTTGTTAAAATGCAGCAGTTTAGAAAAGAAAAGAAGCTTCCAACGGTACCTATTCAGCTTCATTCGGTCTTCACTGGGAATCCCGGCACTGGTAAAACCACAGTGGCAAAAATATATGCAGAGCTCCTGAAAGAATGTGGAATGTTAAAAAGAGGTCATTTAATTGTGGCAAGCAGGGCTGATTTCGTGGCAGGATATGTGGGTCAAACAGCAGGAAAGACAAAGAAAAAAATCCGCGAGGCTCTTGGCGGAGTATTATTTATTGATGAGGCCTATTCGCTCTTAAGCCAAACAGCAGGTGATTTCGGTAAGGAAGTAGTCGACACTCTTGTTGATGAAATGACCAAGCACAATGAAAATCTTGTTGTGGTCCTTGCAGGTTACCCCAATGAAATGGACCGGCTATTAGAGAGCAACCCTGGTTTGCGCTCGAGATTTAAAAAATTCTTCCTGTTTCCTGACTATTCAGCGGAAGAGCTTATTGCGATTATCGAGACATATGTAGATAACTTTCAATACCAATTAAGTGAAGGTGCAATAGCTTTTTTAAAACAAAGTATTGAAAATCATACATTCAAAGGGAACGGAAGATTTGCTACCAATTTAGCAGATGAAATGATTCAAGCACAAGCAATGAGGCTTATAGGAGTGACAGAGGAAGAGGAATTATTAGAAAAGGCCATCCATATTGAAAGTGAAGATGCGGGAAAGGCGCTTACTAAATTTCCTTTGATTAGGGAAGGGGAATAGAGAAATGGACACTTTATTTATTTCTACAAGAGAGATTCAACTTTTATATGCAGATACGGACATGATGGGTGTCATCTATCATGCCAACTATTTGAAGTATTTTGAACTCGGCAGAAGCGGATTAATTGAGGACCTTGGCTATAGTTATGTAGATATGGAGAATGCAGGGTATTTTGCACCCGTATATGACATCCAAGCTACCTATAAAAAACCGTTACGTTATGGTGATAGAGGTTTCGTAAAGACTTGGATTGAAAAAAATGACGGGCTTAAAACTGTTTATGGGTATTCCATCATAAATGGGGACGAGGAAGTTTGTGCAGAAGGTACTTCGACTCATATTGTTGTCAAAAAGGACAACTTTAGACCGATTGCATTCAAAAAGGCGTTTCCTGAATGGTACCTGAAGTATGAAGAAATAAAGAAGAAGTAACCGTAAGAGTTTTGGGGTGACTATATGGCATTTGGAATCAAAAGACAGGAAGTAATAGAGTGGAAACAAAAAATTGATGAGGGTGAAATCGCATTCTTAACCCACTATTGGCTGGATGATCGTTTTCCAGGCTGTAATACCGTTACTAAGGTAGGCTGCCTAGACCTTGAAAAACTTGCTGAATGGGGAAGACAATATGGGTTACAAAAAGAATGGATTCACCACCGCCGTGACGGCTATTCACATTTTGATTTAATTGGAGAAAGGCAAAAAGAAATACTAGATAAAGAAGGATTACATCACCATATTTGGTGAAAGCAGGGAGATGAAACCATGTTAAAGTTAGGAATCATCGGTCTTGGGGATATAGCGAAAAAAGCTTATTTGCCTGTTTTTAGTAAGCTAGCTGATGTGGAATTCCATCTATTCACAAGAAATACTAACGTTTTAACGGAAATTAGTACTCAATATCGTTTTCCACATACTCATTCTAGTCTTACTACACTAATAGAGTGCGGAATTAAAGGAGCTTTTGTCCATTCGTCAACGGAATCTCATGAGGAAATTGTAAGAGAGCTTTTAGAGAATGGTATCCATGTCTATGTCGAAAAGCCTATCACCTATCACTTGGAGACAACCAAGGAACTTGTGGAACTTGCCGAGAGAAAAGGGCTTATCTTAATGACTGGATTTAACAGACGATTTGCCCCATTTTATCAGGCAATGACAGAAATTGAACAACCAAATATGGTTATTTTACAAAAGAACCGCCACGCACTCCCCAGCGATATTCGCTCATTTGTCTATGATGATTTTATCCACGTTTTAGATACGGTGCGTTACCTGTTGAAAGGTGATGTACAAGAAACAATCGTTAATGGAAGAGTAGATAATGGGATGCTTTATCATGTAGTCGTTCAATTTATCTGTAAGGACATGACAGGTATCGCGATTATGAATCGAGACAGCGGGGCAGTAGAAGAGAGATTAGAAGTAATGGGAACGAACGAGAAAAGAGTTGTTCATGATTTAGATAAATTAGCGATTTATCGTGATCAAAAGGAAATCGCTCATTCTTTTAACAATTGGGATTCTACTCTTTTTAAAAGAGGATTTGAACAGATTGTTGAAGAGTTTATAAGTGCGGTAGGTAATGGCGGCTTTCCATCCGTTACTGCAAGAGATTCATTACAGACACATGAAATATGCGAGCTTGTAGTCCAACAACTGGAGAACAGGTAATAGAAAAAGCACACATGAAAGTACCATCATTCATGTGTGCTTTTTTTTGATTATGCTTTTTTATAATCTAAAACAGGCTCATCATATTTTGCATGATACTCAATGATTAAATCATGGTCATCGAAGTACCATAAGTCTTTTTCTTCAATATAAAAAGTTACCCCTTCTTCGGTTGTCTTTGCACCAATATCAACGGGTTCATCATTTGATATACCAAGTGAAAACCCACTTTGTACGGTACTGCATCCGCCATAACGGACATAGAAACGGACAAAATCACCTGTTTTAAGATTTAGTTCTTGTTTGTACCATGCTGCAGCTTCACTGTTGATTAGGATTTTCATCTGTTTCTCCTTTCAAAATACCTATGATCTTATTATATAATAAATCAAAGGCAATTATCGATGATGTTGCTTATAAAGGAAGTTGAAGCCAGTCATTTAGGTAAAAGAAAATTAATATCAATGTATGGGCGAAAATAGATGGCAAAATGCTTTTATATTTAATGGTTAACAAGGCAAATATCAACCCTAAAAATAGATATACCAGAGCTACAGAAATAGAAAATCCAAATATAGTTGTGTTCATCGCAAAGGCAATACTTGTAAACAAAATAGCAGATGTTTCATTTGTTATCTTAATTAATTGTGTTAACAGAATACCTCGCCATATCGTTTCCTGCAGAGAGGCATGAATAAGAGTGAAGGTGATAAGAGAAAGGATCCTGTTCAAATCTGATTCACTATTATTGATTAATAATAAAGTAACACCAACAGCAAGAAGTATCAAAATGATATAGGAAAGCTTATTGGTGTTATTTAGCTCTCGTTTATTAAAAAAGAAGCTAATTTTTTTATTGAACTGCTTAATCACATAACATACCGATAGGATAGGGATAAGGAACAATACCTGATTTATGATTACCCTATAGATTGGAATGAACTGATACCCTTCAATAAATTTATCGGTATAAAAGAGAATTAGATTTCCAACAAAAAAGGAAATCATCACCCATGCAAATAAACGATTTTCTTCCTTCAGGAAAGCGAGCAAGAGGAAGAGGCCAAGGAGGAACCAAGTAAATAGACTATAGTAACTTCTCGTGAAGAAATAAATTAAAACGATAAACAATATTGATAAAATATATCCTTGATAGTTAATTTGTTTCATTTGAAACTTCCTTCCAATTAAAACGGATAAATGGCCCCGTATTAACGGAGCCATTGGGTCATATGGTCTTTAATTTCCTGGTATTTAGCAGCAGCATTTTGCAATCCGAAGGAACCTGCATTTTCTAATGGTACGACTTGATAATTTTTACTTCGTTGGCTAGAAACATAGGTGGGATAAAAAGCCGGATTTGATAATTCAATTGACTTTCCAGTATTAGAAATATGTTTCGTTATTTCAACCGTTGCCATGCCGCCAATATCTTTATAGTCTCTTACTTGTCCTGAAATGAAGTTACCCAGTGAATAAATAACAAATGACTTTCCGCCATCTTCCGTATTAATCCATTCCATTGGCTGAAGTACATGGGGATGAGACCCGAAGATGATATCAACTCCTTGGTTCGCAAGGAAATTCGCCAAATCCTTTTGCTCGTTCGTCGGAATTCGTTGGTATTCATTTCCCCAATGGATACTCATAATCACAACATCTGCTTCTTTCTTAGCACGCAGAATTTCGTCACTCATAAGATCACGATTGATAAGATTAACAAGGAAGTCTTTTCCATCTGGAATGGGTATTCCATTTGTACCATAGGTATAAGATAGAAAGGCTAATTTAATGCCATTTTTATTGATGATTCTTAGTTTTTTGCGATCCTCTTGATTTAGAAAGCTTCCAACATGGGGAAGTCCGATACTATTTAAATAATCGGTAGCGGAAAGAATACCTCTTTCCCCTTTGTCTAACGTATGGTTGTTAGCAATTGACACAATATCAACCCCCGAATGGACGAGAGCATCTGCGACCTCGTGTGGACTATTAAACGTCGGGTAGCTTGATACACCAATGTCAACTCCACCTAACATGCTTTCCTGATTAGCTGTTAGTACATCCGGTGATTCCATCATGCTTTTAACATTTTCGAAGATAGGGTTGAAATTATATTGCGATCCATTATACGCATCCTGATAAACCGTATCATGAATCAAAATGTCGCCGATGGCACCGACAGTTACCTTTTCTGTTAGAGTCCTGCTCATAACAGTCTGCAATCTTGCAGTATGTTCCTTTGCAGGGTGTTTTTTTTCTGCAGCAGCCTGGTTATTATGCTGTTCAATAAGAAGCACCCCAGCAACGATCATACACAAAAAAATGATAATGAAAGACGAAATTATGGCCTTCTTTTTCATAGGTTCTCCTTACTAGTTTGTTTTGAGGCAAAATATTTTCAACCATTCTACCAATACTATAATATATTTATGTGCTATTTTTCGACTTTTTCCTGCAAATTGTGAAAAAATTTAAGGATGTGATAGGTTTGTTCAAGATTACGGAGAGTGCCCGCAGTATTTTGGAAGGAATTATCCTGAGAGAAAAGCAATCTCCAAATGAGGAACTACTGGTTCGGTTGAGTATGGGGATTGGCTGAGGAGGTCCCAAATTGAATCTGTCTCTGGAAGAGCGGAAAATTACTGGTGATCTACTATTTGAATTTGAAGGGCTTAATATTCTCATACATGAACAGGATTATGTTTATTTTGACCATACTAAACTTGATTATGTAGAGAATGCTCTGGGTAAATATTCATTTACATTATTAAAAATTTAAAAACGGAGTTTCTACTTTTAGAAACTCCGTTTTTTCTGTTATTTATTCATCCATTTGCTCAAAAAAATCAATTAGTTCGTCAAAATTCTTTGTTACCTTGTAAGGAAATATTTCTGGGATATCATCCATTAAACACTGATAAAATTCAACCACAAATTCTTGATTTGCAGGTGTTGAAACATCTGTTGAAAATATATAGGTTTGATTAAGGTCAGACATGAAATCCCCTCCATGGGTTCCTTTACCCTTAATTTTACTTTACAATGTGGAAGGAAAATGACAGGAAATATGAAATTTTCATGAAAAATGGCTTTAAGGAACCATTTAAGATTCCTTAAAGCCATTTAATTTTAGGTTCCGTTTTATTCATGATTCGCCTAATATTAGCACGGTGTCGATAAATTACAAATGAGGCCAACAGTGTCACTGCAATTAGAAGGGGAATGTCTCCATCGATTGCAGCATAAATCACAGCACAAATGCCAGCAAGCATGGATGATAGTGATACATATTTTGTTATGTAAAGACTAGCGAAAAAGACAACGAAAATGGTTAAAAACATAAGTGGTGCACAAAACAATAATACGCCTCCAGAAGTAGCTACTGCTTTGCCGCCTCTAAATCCAGCAAAGACGGGATAGGTATGTCCAATAACAGCAAAAACACCAGCGAGTAAAGGATTGATATTATCAAGTCCAAACAATACAGGTAAGGATGCCGCTAACGTCCCTTTTAAGATATCAGCCACAGTAACAGCTAGACCAGCTTTAACTCCTAAGGTTCGAAAAGTATTCGTTCCCCCTAAATTTCCACTTCCATGTTCACGTATATCTGTTTTATAAAAAACTTTCCCAATGATTAAACCTGACGGAATGGATCCTAGCAGGTAGGCTAGTATCAAGACTAAAATAATTTGAACCATCAACGATTTCTCCTTCTATAAATAATGCATGTCCTGTTATTTTACCATGTAATGGTGAAAAAACACTACCACCGCTTTTAACTATTTCAAAAAGTGTAAAAAAAATTCCTTCTCAATTTTTATTTAATACCGTACGATAGATGTGAGGGGGAAGAACGTTGGCACAAATTGAATACCGTAAGAAGAAATCATTATCATCAAAATGGATCCTAGGAGGATTGATGATCGCAATTTTAATGATTGCATCTTCTATTCTTTTTTTATTATATCCGTTTGCATCTAAGGAAAAATCAACTTACTTTACCAAAAAAAATCCAATCCTTTTTGAAGGAACTCAAAAGGGAAATGCATTACTTGAGGGGGATTCTATCTTTCTCCCACTTACATTTATGCAAGAGCACATAGATAATTCTATTATTTTTGATGAAAAATCTAAGTCCATCATCATTACGACAACAGATAAAGTCATTCAAATGCCTACAGATTCATTAACTTTCTTTATTAATCAAAAACCAGTGGATTTGCAGGTATCACCGATTATTTCCAAAGAAGGTCAATTATTTGTGGCAATCGATCCGTTGCTGTCCTATTACCCTATCCAATATACTGTTCTAGAGGATACAGGTGCTGTTTGGGTACAAAAAAATGGTGATCATTATATTCAAGGAGAAATAACAGCGGAAGAAGTTCACCCTGAAAAATTGAGATTACGAACTGAGCAATCGTTAAAGTCACCATATACTGCGGAAATGTCTAAACAAGAAACCGTCATGATAGAGGCTGAGGAACAGGATTATTATTTGGTAAGAAAAGAAAATGGAGTAAGTGGGTACATCAACAAGAAATATGTTAAGAAAAACAAAGAAGTAACTATTACAATCTCACAGAAAAATGAAACATTAGAAATCCCCAAAATTAATGGGCCTATTCAATTAACCTGGGAAGCCGTTTATACAAAAAATCCAGATCATACGCAAATACCTGATATGTTGGGATTGAATGTAGTGTCTCCATCTTGGTTCTCCTTAACTGGAAACGATGGAAGCATAAGTAATTTAGCATCCTTGGATTATAGTAAATGGGCACAGTCAAAGGGCTATCAAGTCTGGGGGTTATTTTCGAATTCGTTTGACCCAGTGCTCACGCATGAGGCGTTAAAGGATTTTGAAACACGGCAAAAGATAATTGTACAGCTGCTTCATTTTAGTCAAATGTACCAATTACAGGGAATAAACTTTGATATAGAAAATGTAAAGCAGGAGGACGGCCACCTTGTCACCCAATTTATGCGGGAAGCAACACCTTACTTACACGAAGCAGGGTTAGTTGTTTCGATGGACATAACCTTTTATGCCGGCGAAAATAATAACTGGTCTTCCTTCTATGAAAGAAGTAAGCTCGCTGGTATTGTAGATTATCTTATTATTATGGCTTATGATGAGCATTCTGGTTCATCCCCGGTTGCCGGGAGTGTTTCAAGTCTGCCTTGGGTGGAGAAAAATCTACAAAACTTGTTGAATGAAGTTCCAAAGGAGAAGCTCATTCTAGGTGTGCCATTATACACCAGACTTTGGAAAGAACAACAAAAAGAGGACGGGACGACGGAGGTTAGCTCTCAGGCTTTGTCGATGACGAAGGTGAAAGAATGGCTTTTAGTGAAAGGTCTACAGCCTGTTTATGATGAAGAAAGCGGTCAAAACTATGTAGAATATTATGCGGAAGTGGAGAAGGCAACCTATAAAGTATGGATTGAAGACGAATTATCATTATCTAAACGTGCAAACCTTGCATCTACTTACCAACTAGCTGGAGTAGCTGCCTGGTCTAGAAATTTCGGAGATCAGACTGCTTGGACCGCAATAAATATGGACCCTAATAAGGCATTAACACAGAAATAGACCGGCATACTGGTCTATTTTTTTTCGTTTTCATTTAATATAATATTCTGTCTAAGTTAAGTACAATTAAAGTCTAATTTATTACAAATATATGGAGAATTTCCAAACCCTTTCAATACCGATTGAAAAGAGTTGTTATCCCGAAATATAATTTACTTATAATTTTTATAAAAACGACTGTTAACCCCAGATCAAGTCAACTGTGGTACTGATGGGATTTCTTATATTCATTTAAGTAAAATAAAAGAGGTGAAAGTATGTCACGTTCCAATAATGATGTTCGAAAATTCAATCAGAGTAACAAAGAAAAATGTCCTTTTTCTGTTTCAGATTCAATTGAAGAAGCGTTGTCAGTTTTTTTCTCCATCCTTAAGAACCAAGATATTCATGTGGATTTCGAATACCGAGGCCTGCAAATGGCCTATGGAGTTCCCAATGAATTCAGTCAAATTGTTTTACATATTTTGACGAACGCAAGAGAATCTTTTGTTAGGAACCATATCCAAAATAGAAAAATGAAAATCCAGATTTATACGAATGAGAATCTTATCGTAGTGGAGATTACTGATAATGCAGGTGATATCGATTCTGCACATATCCCAAGGTTATTCGAACCCAATTTCAATACAAAAGAGCATGGAACTGGTAATGGCCTTTATATAACGAAAATGATTATTGAAAAAATGAATGGTTTCGTAAAGGTAGAAAATACTGAGGATGGAGCAAGATTCAGTCTTTCTATTCCAAAATTCGCTTCCGAAAATAATGCATCACTTTAATAAAAAAGCTTCCGACCACTCGGAAGCCTTTATTTTTTGTAAACAATCTAATTATGTTATAGTAAGAGTGGATAGTAAAATTAAGGAAATAAAGGAAGTGTATTTCATGGCAGTCGAAAATCCATCATTAGAGGAAATAGGAGCAATTTTAAAAAAATCTAAACGTATCGCTGTTGTAGGTTTAAGTGATAAACCAGACAGAACCTCTTATATGGTGTCAGAGGTGATGCAAAAAGCAGGATATGAAATTATTCCCGTGAATCCAAGTGTTGATGAAGTACTAGGTGTGAAAGCGGTTGCTTCTTTAAAGGACATTGAAGGACACATTGATATTGTCAATGTTTTCCGCCGTTCAGAACAATTGTTTGATGTGGCAAAAGAATTCGATGAAATTGATGCAGATGTTTTTTGGGCACAGCAAGGCTTAGTAAATGAAGAAGCATATGAGTTTTTGAAGGAAAAAGGATATACAGTAATTATGGATCTTTGTATAAAAGTGGCACATGCTTTAACAAAATAATCATTTGCCGGAAAAAAGCTGCTAAAAAATTAGCAGTTTTTTTCTTTTCTTGACTTAAATTACTGTTACATAAATATGTTGTTTTACATTAGACATTTGCCAAATCGAAATAAATCGCTAAAATAAAGCATAGACGCCGTAAACATGTGGTACAATTATAAGCGGCAAACATTCGTTCTAAATTATGGAAACAACTTTTACACGAATGATAAAATTACTCATAAAGATAGCAAGTAGAAAGTGTTTTTTCTTTTGTAGGGAATGAAAGGGGTATTTAAGTGGCAAGTAATCAGAAAGCTTTTGAATATAATGATGATGCCATACAGGTACTAGAGGGACTGGAGGCCGTCAGGAAGCGACCAGGAATGTACATCGGGAGCACTGATACACGCGGATTACACCATCTTGTATATGAGATAGTCGACAACTCTGTCGATGAGGCTCTCGGAGGATTCGGGGACCAAATCATTGTAAAAATTCATAAAGATAATTCAATAAGTGTAATGGACAAAGGACGCGGAATGCCTACGGGTATGCATAAAATGGGGAAACCCACTCCTGAAGTCATTTTAACAATCCTCCATGCTGGGGGTAAATTTGGTCAAGGCGGCTACAAAACCAGCGGTGGTTTACATGGTGTTGGTGCCTCAGTCGTTAATGCATTATCTGAATGGTTAACTGTAACGATTAAAAGAGATGGTTTTGTTTACGAACAACGCTTTGAAAATGGTGGTAAACCGGCAACAACATTAGAGAAAATCGGTAAAACGAATCAAACTGGTACAACGATTCACTTTAAACCGGACCCGACCATCTTTTCAACAACTGCCTATAATTTTGAAACATTATGTGAGAGGTTACGAGAATCGGCTTTTCTTCTAAAAGGGTTAAAGATTGAAATCATCGATGACCGAAATGACTTTCATGAGGTTTTTCATTATGAAAATGGAATAGAGGCCTTTGTCGCTTACTTAAATGAAGAAAAAGATGTACTTCATCCGGTGATTAGTTTTGAAGGAAGCCATAATGGAATTGAAGTTGAATTTGCTTTTCAATTTAATGACGGCTATTCAGAGAACATGCTTTCATTTGTAAACAATGTTCGGACGAAAGATGGAGGAACGCACGAAGTAGGTTCACGAACGGCGATGACTCGTATCTTCAATGATTACGCCCGTAAGGTTTCTCTTTTGAAAGAAAAGGAGAAAAATCTCGAGGGTGCAGATATTCGTGAAGGATTATCTGCGATTATTTCTATCCGAGTTCCTGAACAATTATTACAATTTGAGGGTCAGACAAAGGGCAAATTAGGTACGAGTGAAGCTAGATCGTCAGTGGACGCAGTGGTTTCTGAACACCTTACTTATTTCCTTGAAGAAAATCCAGACATTAGCTCTTTGTTGATTAAAAAATCTATTAAAGCCTACCAAGCCCGTGAAGCAGCAAGAAAAGCACGGGAGGATGCTAGAAGCGGTAAAAAACGGAAGCGTTCGGATGCACTATTATCAGGAAAGCTTACACCTGCCCAGTCAAGAAATCCGCAAAGAAATGAGATCTATTTAGTTGAGGGTGACTCTGCTGGCGGCTCTGCAAAACAAGGACGTGACCGACGTTTCCAAGCTGTTCTTCCATTACGGGGTAAGGTCATTAATACTGAAAAAGCAAAGCTGGCCGATATTTTTAAAAATGAAGAAATCAATACGATTATTCATACGGTTGGGGCTGGAGTAGGTTCTGATTTTAATGTAGAAGATGTGAATTATGATAAAGTTATTATCATGACAGATGCCGATACTGACGGTGCGCATATTCAAGTGTTACTGTTAACCTTTTTCTATCGGTATATGAAACCACTTATTGAAGCAGGTAAAGTGTTTATTGCACTGCCTCCTTTGTATAAAGTGAGTAGAGGAACAGGTAAAAAAGAAATCATCGAGTATGCCTGGAACGAGGATGAACTTCAGGGAGCAATTAAAAAAGTTGGCAGAGGGTACATGATCCAGCGCTATAAAGGTCTTGGCGAGATGAATGCCGACCAGCTTTGGGATACAACGATGAATCCAGAAACTCGGACATTGATTCGAGTAAAAATAGATGATGCGGCAAGAGCAGAACGACGAATCACTACTCTAATGGGTGATAAAGTTGACCCTCGCCGTAAATGGATCGAAAGCAATGTGGCGTTTGGATTAGAAGAGGATGATACAATTCTTGATAATGAAAATATTACTGTCGCCCAGGAGGAATCTGAAGAATGAGCACAAATGAGAAATTCCGTGACTTACCTCTAGAGGATGTAATCGGCGACCGTTTTGGAAGATATAGTAAATACATCATTCAAGAACGGGCCTTACCGGATGCAAGGGATGGCTTAAAACCCGTACAACGAAGAATTCTGTATGCGATGCATGTCGAAGGTAATACACAAGAAAAGGGCTTCCGTAAATCAGCAAAAACAGTGGGTAATGTAATTGGTAACTATCACCCACACGGTGATTCATCTGTTTATGAGGCAATGGTGCGGATGAGCCAGGACTGGAAGGTTAGGAATGTCCTAATCCAGATGCATGGAAACAACGGAAGTATGGACGGAGATCCTCCAGCTGCGATGCGTTATACGGAGGCTCGTTTATCTGCCATTGCTGCAGAGTTGCTTCGTGATATTGAAAAGCAAACAGTCGATTTTATCCCTAACTTCGATGATACTTCAAAGGAACCTACCGTATTACCAGCAATGTTTCCAAATTTGTTGGTAAACGGTTCAACAGGGATATCGGCAGGGTACGCAACCGATATTCCACCACATAATCTCAGAGAAGTCATTGACGGCGTCATCATGCGAATGGACCATCCAGATTCAACCGTCGATGAAATAATGACTGTCATTAAAGGACCGGATTTTCCCACTGGCGGTATCATTCAAGGTATTGATGGTATTAAAAAGGCCTATGAAACTGGTAAAGGGAAAATCATTGTTCGCAGTAAAGCGGAAATTGAAGATGTACGCGGCGGCAAGCAGCAGATTGTCGTGACGGAGATTCCGTTTGAAGTCAATAAAGCAAATCTTGTTAAGAGAATCGATGAATTCCGTCTCGACCGAAAAGTCGAGGGAATATCAGAGGTTCGTGATGAAACAGACAGAACGGGTCTCCGAATTGTCATCGAATTAAAGAAAGATGCAGATGCAAATGGTGTCCTGAACTATCTATATAAAAATAGCGATTTGCAAGTCACATATAATTTTAATATGGTTGCTATTGCAAAAAAACGTCCAAAATTATTAGGAATACGTGAAATGCTGGACGCTTATATTGAGCACCAAAAAGAAGTTGTTGTTAGAAGAACAAAATATGAGCTAGACAAAGCAAATGAACGTCAACATATCGTTGAAGGATTAATGAAGGCCTTATCCATCCTTGACGAAGTGATAGCGACGATCCGCGCATCAAAAGATAAACGCGATGCAAAAGATAACTTGATTTCCAAATTCGCATTCACTGAGGCTCAGGCGGAAGCCATCGTTTCTTTACAGCTTTACCGTTTAACCAATACCGATATAACTGCCCTTCAAAATGAAGCTGAAGAGTTGGCTAATAAAATAGCAGAATGGACTGCCATTTTATTAAGTGAAAAAAAACTAATATCGGTTATAAAAAAAGAATTAAAAGACGTACAAAAGCGATTTGCTGATGCTCGTCGTTCTAAAATAGAAGCTGAGATAGAAGAATTGAAAATAAACCTTGAGGTTACTGTACCAAGCGAGGATGTCATCGTAACTGTTACAAAAGAGGGATATATAAAACGTACAAGCCAGCGTTCTTACGCTGCTTCAAATGGGCAAGACTTGGCGATGAAGGACTCTGACCGGTTATTAGCACAGCTAGATGTGAACACTAAAGATGTAGTCCTGTTGTTTACGAATAAAGGCAATTACTTATACTGTCCTGTCCATGAACTTCCAGATATCCGTTGGAAGGACATAGGACAGCATGTTGCCAATATCATCCCTATTGAACGTAACGAAGATATTATTCACGCTATTACGGTGAAAGATTTTGAGATTGATGCTTATCTCGTGTTTGTCACCAAAAATGGAATGGTCAAGAAAACTGAGCTTAAGCAATATAAGGCACAGCGATATTCGAAACCATTAGTGGGTGTTAATCTTAAGGATGATGATCAAGTCATTGATGTTCATCTAACCGATGGAACAAAAGAATTATTCTTAATATCTAATTTTGGTTATGCACTTTGGTTCCATGAAGAAGAAATTAGTATTGTCGGCGTACGTGCTGCCGGTGTAAAAGGTATCAATTTGAAGGATGGAGATGTTGTTGTCGGTGGGAAGGTACTTTCTCCCGACACGAAAGAATCCATTGTCATCACCACTCAACGTGGTTCTGTGAAGAGAATGAAACTGAAGGAATTTGAAAAAGCAACACGAGCTAAGCGTGGAGTTATTATTTTACGAGAGTTAAAAGCAAATCCTCATCGTGTGGTTGGTTTTGTCGTTGCAAATGACGAAGATACTGTCTTCCTACAAACCGAAAAAGGTCACACGGAAACAATCGTAACATCTGAAATTCGCTTTAATGATCGTTATTCTAACGGTTCTTTCGTCCTTGATGAAAACGACAATGGAAAGGTAACAACCATTTGGAAGGTAGAAGGTCCAACGAAGGCGAACGAATAAAATAATTATCAAAGACTCCCTAATTATCGGGAGTCTTTTTCATGTTTTTACCAAAACTGGGGAATACTACCTGTATCAGATTTTGGAGGGGAAAAGAATGAAAAAAGAATTACTACTCGTTGCTGCTGCATTTTTTCTCATGTCTGTTACTGCAATAACCGGTGTTCATGCCTTCGATGAAAAAGCTAAAACAGTTACCATTTCAAAATATGAATCTGACGTCACTGGAGATGGAACCAATGAAAGTATTCAGTTAAAAGGTGTTCCTTATGAAGATGAAGAAGATTATTTAAAAGAGATTTATATTGATATATCTACTGTGGATGAAAAACAGTACAAAATTCCACTAGAAAGCGGATCGAAAGCATCTTTAAAGCTGGTTGATCTTAACCAGGATGGAGTAAAGGATTTATTTTCGAATGTATTAACAGGGGGAAGCGGAGGCATAACTCTTAATTATTTATATACATTGAAGGATAATATCAGTAAAGAATTGAAGGTTCCTGAACCATTAGAAATGGCAAGTACCTTTGAAAATGGTTATAAGGCGAAAATAACCATTGCGCAAACAGGTAAAACCTATGAATTTGATTTAAAGGATCGAAAAAAATATTATAAAAAACTAGGACTTTATTATAAGGGACGTTTAAATGAACCAACTGAATTAACAGTAAATTCATTTCATTCTTTAAAGCCAGTTAAACTAAAAACAGGTGAGGTTATATTAAAAGGAGTACAAAGAATTACCGGGCTTGCAAATGCCGATACCATTGCTTTTGTGGAGTCAACATGGAAATATGGTGATGATAAATGGAATCTCGATACCACGAATGTACAGAGTAATGAAGAAGAGCAAGCAGGGCAGGGGGGCAAAAAATCCTAAATACAGGTAAATACACAAATGACACAGGGAAACCTGTGTTTTTTGTAACTTTTGGGTGTCATGAAGAGTTTCTAAAAAAGCTCATGAACTGGCTACTAGAGCAGGAAATGGCAAAGGTGATTCGTAATTATTTTTTCTAAACCTAAATTTTTATTCCGTCTCATTAACTTAAGTATACTTGGGAAATGAGATATAATCGATATTTGTTACCATAATTATATTATGTAAACTAGTAAAATTCGAAAAAGTCAGCAGCTAATACTGCTGACCTAGTTATGATTGTTCTTTCGGCATATCCATTTTATCGACGGCAATTTTTAAATCGTCATTCTTTATATGGGTATAAATCATCGTGGTTTGAATGGATGAATGCCCTAATTGCCTTCGTAATTTTGGTACATCGTTAATTTCAGCATGATATCTTGTTGCAAATGAATGTCTTAGTTTATGTACGGATAACGACGGTTTACCAAATGCAGTAGCATACTTTTCTATTAATTTCTCAACTGACCGTGCTGAAAGTCTTCGCGATTTTCCTTTTGGTCCCATTGATGCTGCGATAAATAAAGCCTTATTATTCTTATCAACTTGGTACTTAGCTGTTCTGACAGATAGGTATGCTTGCAGATCAGCCATCGCAACCTGACTAAAGAACACGAATTGCTCTTTATTTCCTTTTCTTATTACTCTTACACAGTACTTTTTGTAGTCGATATCATCTAATTCAATACCAATTAACTCAGAAAGACGAAGCCCAGACCCCAAAATTAAGGATACGATGGCCGTATCACGCTCTTTATTTAATTGATGAAAGTTATAGATTTTTTTATTATGTTTATTTATTTCACCATAATCATTTGCAACAAATAAACGAAACCTTTCGTATTCATCGCCAAGAAGAATTTTTCCTTCCATTTTAGCGGCTTTCGTTTCCATGCTGTCTTTTACTTCATTAAATTCAATTTTCGCCATTACATTACGGTTAATATAGGGCTTTAAATCGGGGGTTTCAGCAATATTCTGCAGATAATTAAACAGGGATTTCAGAGCTGATAACTTGCGATTGATCGTTAATTCTTTATTATTTAATTCGTAATGCAGGAAATTCAAAAAACTTTCAACCTCAATAACTGTCATTTGCTCTAATCGATTTAATGGAATATCTTTTGCAGCTCCAATAAATAATTGCTCATTAATCATCCAATTAAAAAAGATTTTGTAATCATGGCAGTAATTAAACAAAGAGGCCGTCGAAAGCTTTCTTAATTTATGATTGATATATTCATCGACATACCAGGGCAATTCAGATAAGAGGGACTGCAGCTTTTTGAAATTTTCTTGTTTTGACTGGTTTACCATAAAATCACCTCACTTCTATATTTTACTAAATCACCATTATTACGTCAAATTTATATTTTACGTAATAATCTATGGTCTAGACAAAAACCCTTTTTTAATAAAAAATAGCCTTGAGTTAACTCAAAGCTACTTTCTTAAGAAACTAAATATCCACTCTTCTATCTCTCTTTTAATTTATAAAATAGCCATCCACGTTTTCACTGCCGTAACCAATATTAAAAATCCCATAATTGTATGGAGCACTTTTGTATTCACCTTTTTTCCCACCATCACTCCAATTGGTGATGCAATTAAACTGGCAACTACTAAAATGATTGAAGGCAAAATCTCTACCTGTCCTGTTGAAATTTTGCCAGAAACCACTCCAATAGATGAAATGAGTGTAATGGCTAAGGATGAAGCGATGGTCATTCTTGTTGGAATTTTTAATATAACAAGCATGATCGGTACTAATAAAAATGCTCCTCCGGCACCTACAATTCCAGCGGCAATGCCCACAATAAAGGCCAATAATGCTGCTAGCCCCTTGTTAAAACTTACTTGATGTAATGGAATATCATCTAATCCTTTTTTAGGAACGAACATCATAATAACGGCTAATAACGCTAAAATACCATATATTATGTTAATGCCACTTCCGGGTATGTGCGTTGATCCGAAACCACCAATAAAACTACCAATCAAAATACTTATGCCCATGTAAGTAATTAGTGTCTTATTTAAATACCCACCCTTACGGTAAGCTAATACACCGCCTATTGTTGCAAAGAACACTTGAATGGCTGTAATGCCTGTAACCTCATGTGCAGTAAAATGACCTACGCCAAGTGCTGCTGGAATAAATAATAGCATGGGAAAGTTGATAATCGCTCCACCTATACCTAGCATTCCAGAGATAAATGAGCCTAAAAGTCCAATTAGGAAGATTGTTATGAAAAAGCTTATAGCCATGTTGTCCTCCTTCTAAAAAAGGGGAACCTTCCCCTTTTTCATTATCTATCCCTTTTTAATCCAAAATTTCAAGACACCATCTTCTTCAATCTGATTTAATAACTCGTGTCCACCTGATTTAGTCCAGGCTGACAGGTCGTTTTTAGCCCCTTTATCCGTTGAATGAACCTCTAAAATTTGGCCTGACATTAGCTCGCCAATTGCTTTCTTTGTCTTCACAATCGGCATTGGGCATGCCAATCCTTTTGCATCTACTAATTTTGTTGATTCCATTTCTGTTTTTCCCCCTATTAAATTAGTTCACTATTAACGAACGGCACAACGATTTGGTCCAATTTCCATTTCCCTTTGTTTTTCTTCATCTGGATTTATTTTTCCCATATTCGTTTCACGAATCTCTTGATAAGCATTAGGTTGTGGTGGTAAGTTTTCAGTAACCATTTTTCTGAATTCATTTTCGTCTTCAATATTCAATCCATGGTTTTTAGTAAACAGAGTCCCTAATTTTGCTGAAATACTACCGTCGTCATTTAACTCTTCGATCATCATAAAATGGGCAGGAAGTACAATTAAGTTCCCTGATAATTCTCTGTAACGTTTATATAAACTTTCTCTTAGGTCCCCTACCCAATCTTGTGCCAAACCAGCCAAATCTGGTCTTCCAATTGAGTCAATAAACAAGATATCACCTGATAATAAGTACTTTTCATCAACAATAAATGAAGTAGAGCCTATTGTATGACCTGGTGAATATAAGGCATGGATATCGATTTTTACTATTCCGATGTTTACAAGACTTCCATCTTCTAATGGTTGATATTCGAACGTAACTTCAGTTGCATCTTTTGGTGGGAGCCAATAGGTTGCGCCGGTTATTTCAGCGATTTTACGACCACCAGAAATATGATCGGCATGAAGATGTGTATCAAACACATGTTTAATTTTTGTATCGATACTTTCAGCAAATTCAAGATAAAAATCCGTCATCCGTGTAGCATCAATGAGAGCGGCCTCACCGTTCGAAACAACCATGTAAGATAAACAACCTTTACCAATACGTACAAATTGATAAATTTCCCCGCCTTCTTTTAAATCTCCGATTTTAACGGGTTCTAAGTGTTCACTCCACGCTTTCATGCCACCTTGTAGGTAAGAAACAGATAATCCTGCATCAGAGAGCATTTCAGCGATCATAATTGAAGAACCTTCCTTTGCACAAACTACTAAAACATCTTTGCCAGTAGGAATCTTACCGATTATTTCTTCTACACCATCAAGCAATTCAAAATATGGGATATTTAAGTACTCGAAATTTTCCCCTTCAATTTTCCAATCATGAAAATCACTTTTATTACGAACATCAAGTATAAATAATTCTTCTTTATTAAAAACATTTTTCGCTACGTCCTTTGTAGACATACTATTGATAGCCATATCATAATTACCCCCGGTGGTATTATTTTCTTCAAAAAATTTTGCTTATTCTTTGTCTAAACCTATTGTTTTTCCGGTCCATTGACTCATGCCTGGAACAACATTGATAACATTCGTAAAGCCTTTTTCAACCAATTTTTGTGCAGCAAAATCACTGCGGTTTCCTGTGCGACACACCACATAAGTTTCATTTTCTTTGTTTAATTCGTTTATTCTGGCATCTAAATCTCCTAAAGGAATGGAAATAGAATTTGGAATGTGGTTAAATGCATATTCTGCATATTCCCTTACATCAACCAAAACAAAATCTTCATTAGATTCAAGCTTCTTCTTTAAATCATCATTTATGATGACATAAGGGTGTTTTGTCTCATTTAATTCGTCATTAGAAGCTTTACGAAGATAATGCTTCAGCACTCCTCCTTCATCAATCGTTCCTAAATAGTAATGTCCCGCACTTTTGGACCAAGCTTTTAAATCAGCTTTTGATCCTTTATCTGTTGCTTGAACTTCTAATACTTGTCCTGCTTCTAATTGATTCATAGCCTTTTTTGTTTTTACAATCGGCATCGGGCATGCTAATCCTTTTGCATCTAAAATAACGTTTGTTGTAATGTTTTCCATGAAAATACCTCCTATTTGATACATGTATGGGTATATGATTTCTTAGTAATTATTCCATTTTGCCTTCCCAAGCCAACATTCCACCAACCATGTTGATTACATTAAATCCATAGCTTTCAAGGTAGCGCGAAGCCTGAGCACTTCTTCCACCGGAATGACAAACTAAGGTATACTCTTTTGATTTATCTAATTCATGCATACGAAATTCTAAAAGCCCCAGGGAAATATTTACTGCACCAGGAATCTTACCAGCTGCAACTTCCTTTACTTCACGTACATCTATGATGTTTAAATTCTTGCCTTGATTTAATAATTCTTCCACTTCTTTTGCTGTCATTTGTTTCATGTTATCTTCCTCCGTGTATAAATTTATTTAAGACCAAGCGCTCATGCCGCCTTTGACATTTGTCACATTAGTAAAACCTAATTTCTTAAGTGTTTTACTGGCATGTTGGCTTCTCATTCCACTTTGGCAAATCACAATCACTTCTTTGTCTTTATTTAATTCCTTTTCTGCTTTTTGAGTTATTTGATTTAGAGGGATGTTCTTAAATCCCTTGATATGATTGCCTTTATATTCTCCAGGTGTACGAACATCGATATATTGCTTATTCTTGTCATTTAATAATTCTTTTAATTGTGTTGTGGAAATATGATTAACGCCATTTGTCGATATATTCCTTTTAAAGAGAAAGAATAGAATTAATGCGATAATAAGATATTCCATTTGTAATCCTCCCATTTATGCAGTGGTTATTCCTGCGATAATTTATATAAATAGGTTCACATTACCTTCTTCAGCATCTGCTAAATAGGCAGCCACTCCTGCATATTCAATGTTTTCTAATAGTTCTTTTTCCTGTAGACCTAACAAATCCATTGTCATGGTGCAGGCAACTAATTTTACATCTTGTTCTTGAGCCATTTCGATTAACTGGGGAAGAGTCATTGCGTTGTGCTTTTTGATAACATCTTTAATCATTTTGGGACCGAATCCTGCAAAGTTCATTTTTGATAGCCCCATCTTATCTGCGCCCCTTGGCATCATTTTCCCAAACATTTTTTCAATAAAACCTTTTTTCACCTGAATATCTTCGTCTTTACGAAGGGCATTCAAACCCCAGAAAGTATGGAAAATAGTTACTTCGTGATCATAGGCAGCAGCCCCATTTGCAATAATATACGCTGCCATCGCTTTATCATAATCACCACTAAATAATACAATGGTAGTCTTCTTCTTTTCAGTCATGTTTAGTTCCTCCTAGATGTTTTGTATACCTAATGGGGTATTTTAGAAAGTAAAAATTTTTATTACCATTACCCCTATGGGTATAATAGTATTGAAAATAAAAGAGGGTGTCAACCCTTTTATTTTTACCGGCTTTTTACAAGTAAGTTTACGGCGTCTTGAATTACCTCTTCCGTACTTCTACCATCTAATTCATTTGCTTCCTGCACACACTTAACCAAATTAGAGCTCACAATAACTCCAATGGTTCGATCAATACCTGTTCTAGCTGCAGATAACTGAGTAATCACTTCTTTACAATCCTTATTTTCCTCCATCATTCGCAAAATACCTCGTAATTGTCCTTCAATACGTTTTACTCTATTTTTCATTTGATCATTGTAATCCATTCGTATTCCTCCTTTAGTAATTGGTCCCTAAGGTCAATAATCTTTATATTGTCCAGTTTTAGGTCATTCAATGGTATCCAACCTACACCAAAAACCGGGAAATATCTTTTATATAAAACAAATGTTATAACTATTATTGAAATAATTAGGTAGAACATTTGGACCTCTCTTAAGAATCAATAATGCCGACGAGTACTATAATATACCCCTATAGGTATAAAGTCAAGCGTGTTTTTATTAATGCATGACACCAAATATTTTTACTGACTCTTTATCAAATATTAATTTAAAGGAGATTGGTGCTGCCCCTGGGTATTATATAGCCCCTAGTAAATTTGTAAAGACTATTCCTATGATGTTCACATGTTATTCATATCTGAAAACTTCTCTTTTGCACAGAATACGTCACTTATCCTTCCTGTACAACGCAGATTTCCTATATAATACAATTATGTTGTTAATAAAGGAGATTTTTTAATGAATAATAAAGAGTTAGAAGAAAAAATCATTCAAAATTATCAAGGCGAGGAAAAAATGATGATCCTCGTGTTTGCTCAATGGTGCATCAATCATGATTTAAATCCTGAGGAATTATATTTGCGTGCCTACCCTAATCAGTCTTCAAATATCGCCTTAAAAGAAGCTATGGAGTTAGTGGTACCTAAAGATGAGGCTGGAGAAATTGGAGACGAAACACTTCTTGGGGTTTTATCTTTATTTGGAAATGATGATCTTGCATTTGTTGTGACAGAGGAAATTGCTAGAATGAATGAATAAAAATTCGTTTTAAAACCAAAATAACTGCAGGGCCTGTAGCTCAAAGTTAGAGCAACTTGCAGTTTCATTCGTAAACTGTTACGTTTTTTGTGGGTTCGAGTCCCACCAGGCCCTGTGTAACTTGCTAGTTTTTCCCTTATAATTTCCCTACCTACTACTAAATCAATTTATCCTCTTTTTCTTCGATTGCGACGCCTTCTGACGGTTCATGTTATTTTAATATTTCCTCTGCAATCAATCTATAGGATTGGATTTTGTCTAACGGTGAGTGTGTAATGGTTACAATCATTATTTCATCCGCATTATATTGGTCTTGTAGTGTTAGGAAAGCCTTTTTTACCTCTTGAGGATTGCCGATAATCATACCTTTTTTCATATCGTCTAGCAGACCATCTTTTTCATTTCGAAGATAGTCCTTCGCATCCTGGATATCTGGCACCCCATGAGTTTCCTCTCCTCTTTTCCTCTGTAAACCCCACACTAGTGAGCTTAGAGCTATTTCATCTGCCTTTTCAGACGTTTCTGCACAAATTGCTGTAACAGTCACGATAACTTGTGGTGATTCATTATGCTTCCTGGGTTTAAAGTGATCTTTATATTGTTTGATAATAGCTCCGCCATCTTGATCACTCATAAACTGTCCAAACGCATATGCTAGTCCTTTTTCTGCAGCAAGTATTGCACTTTTTTTACTAGTGCCAAGCAACCATGGGATCGGTGGAATTAAAGGAATTGGAGAAGCCGACACTCTCGCATGGTGATGTTCAGTAGGTATATCATTGTCTAGAAAGTATAATAAATCTTGAACAGAGTTTGGCATATTCCACACTTGCTGTAAAAAGTTATCCGATAAGGCATTTGTTGCTTCTGCAGACCCACCAGGAGCCCGGCCAATCCCCACATCAATTCGATTAGGAAATAGAGTAGCAAGCATATTGTATACTTCTGCAACTTTGTATGGTTTATAATGTGGTAATAACACTGCGCCAGAGCCTATTCGAATCTTTTTTGTATTTGATCCGATATAACCTAACATCACCTCAGGAGCAGAACAAGCGAGTCCTGGCAGGTCATGATGTTCTGCTATCCAATACCTCGTGTATCCTAAGTTTTCTCCGGCTTGGGCTAACTTCAGAGATTCTTGTAATGCCTCTCGTGGCGACTGATTTGAGGAAATGGGGGCTTGATCCAAAATGCTTAACTTCATATCTATACCATCCCTCCTCTCTATACTTTTACTTCAATCAAAACTAACTTAAAATCTCCAACTTGTCCTTTAATATATAAATTTGTAAAGGAAGTAGAGTACTGATAGATGCTTGCCCTTAGAGATAGATCTCTCTCAGGAACTTTCACATCAAAAGTACCTTTGTACAATAGTGTTGTGATATCATGATATTCCTCACTTGTTACTTTAAAATCGACTGTAATTTTATATAATGTACCTACCTTCTCTTCTTCATACTTGTAAACTTTAATGGCTGTTTCATCTAAGATAATCTCATTCACCATATAGATACATCTCCTTTTCATATAATAAAATAGTAGCATTTGAATTGTAAAAAAACAAAAATCTAGATTAATTCCAGTGCCTCCTGCCTTTTGAAGTATGTTATGATGAAATTAGTCAACTTTCGAGGAGTGAAATCATGAGTGTACATAAAGACTTAATTAAACATGCGCAAAACCAAAATCAAAGTTACCAAGAGTTTCAAGCTTTGGATGAGCTGCGTGAACAATATATTGAAGAAGCCGTTGAATTATGTAAACAAGGAAAGCCTTTTACCACTGATAAAATAAATGAAGTAACAAATAAAATGAACAGAATTAATTTACGAATCATTTCACTTCGAAAAAATGTTACCGTTGAGATGGTTCACGAATATGTAAACTCTTTAAATAAAAAATAATCCACTCTCTTGGTGGATTATTTTTTATCTCCCTACTTCCACTTTCCGGAACTGTTTAAGATAACATTTGCCTCGACATTTATGTTCAAATCCTGGTAGGCTTGATACTTATTTAATGCTTTCCATTCATTGTAATTCATTGAATTTCGTACATATCGATTAATACCAATTGGGTCTACTTGGAGTTTCTGCAATTTTAATATAAGATTCTTACCTTCCTGATTAATTTTCTTCGTAATGATATTTTCAATCTTTTTTTGTACTTTTGGATCTGAAACATCCTCTTTGCCTGAATATTCAATAACATCACCTATTAATTCGATATGAATAGATGCTTTTTTTTGATGATTAGCTGTTGATTGAACCTTAATTTGGTGATCCTTTAGTTGGTAGGAGAGCATGATAGAGACTTTTTCTTTCTCCCCTACATCCATTTGTTCGATGAAAACACCTTTGTTCATCTCTTCACGAAAAAGGAAAAGATAACGGGCCTCGGAAGGTTTCAGGACTTCTACTAGTTTATCTTCATGAAATAAACCAATGCCATTATAGACAATATTATTTTTCTCAACTTTAAAAACGGGCAGGATTGGATCTATTCCGTCATCATAGTAGTCTCGAAGAAATTGATACATATTATAATTCGTTCTAACATTTTCTCTATTCAACTTTGTTAAAAACTGCTCTAGATAGGTAGCATTTTGCCCTTCATTTTTTATTTGCAGCAGTAAAATATCACTTGCATCGTCTTCAGCTAAAGCCAACATTACTCTTGTACCTATACTTGCATCCCGAACTAAAGAATGTAGATAGGGTAACATTCCTTGTTCGGCTAATTCCTGGCCAAATAAGGAAACACGCATTTGTCCACTTTCTAATTTAAAATTAGTCTTTAATCGTACTTTTTCCTTAGCAGCTTTACTTGATTTCCCTTCCACTATGATCGTTTTTCGATCGTAATTTCCATCTTTTGTTATGATAGGAAAGGTAACCGTTACTTTTATTGGGTTAGTCTCGTTATCCGTGAGGTCATAGCCTATTGCGTTCACCATCGCTAAATCATCAATTATTCGTTGTTCGGCACAACCAGTCAGTAAAAATATGATTAAGATTCCAAATAACTTATTCATTGGCTGGCTTCCTATTCATTTTTTTCGTAAATAGAATGATTACTAATAAAAATATCGGTAAAAGAAAGGCAATTACAGTAGCAGCATAGGTTATATACGTTAACCATTTTTCTACTTCTTTAATAACCTTTGGAATAAAGGATAAGAAAAAGCTTATTAACAGTATGCCAATTAAAAGAAAATTGGGTCTTATCCTTTTGAACTGATACTGTAATAACTCTTTAGAACCCCATAGGTACATGACGGTCGTCACAAGCACCTTTAATCCGAAAATAGAAAAAGTAAAATTTTCTACACGTTCAAGGACTGGAATAGATATAAACCCCAAAAGTGTTATCACTGGGTACATTTCTTTTAGCAACTGTTCAAAACTAAAAAATCCAAAACTGACAAATGTCACCCCAAAATAAATCAGTGAAGTAATGGAATTCCCTGCTAGTAGAGATATTAATTGTTTTCTCTCTATCATGTGGATAAATAAAATGGACAGTTCATAACCTAAAAGGGCTGTATAAATAGAAAGCCCCCCATTCAATATATCCGTTTCGCCTTTAAAAATAAACGGAGTAAGCCGGATAAAGCTAAATTCTGGAAGATGGAAAGCTAATAAAAAAACAGTCCAAACGGTAAAATAAAATATTACAACCGTTGATTTTGCGATTTGATAAAGATCTTTTTTTAACAACAAATACGTTAATATATAAAACATTGTGAGTAAGTAAAAAAGGGACACGTTTTGGTAGAACAATACTTTTATGATCATTGTAAACTTAACCATGACCATTATTCCTAACAGCATCCACACCACGGCAATGAATAAACAAAATGGAAGTGTAATCCATTTAGGAAAAATGGCAAGGATTTCAAAAATGGACTTCCCTTTACTTATTTTATATACAAACCAAATAAGAACCAGATTAATATTTACAATAAAAGAGATGATGATAAGTCCAATCCAGCCGTTTGTTCCAAAAGCTTCGGCAACAAGCCGGGGCAAAGAAAATAAAGTAACACCAGATTGGATTAAATAGATCAAAATAGAAGCTTGAAAGGGTGATAACATTTCTTTCATTCGAATTATCATCATCCCCTTTCGGCTTTTTTCTTAAATGGACCCCTTATTAGTGAGTATTTAAAGAACTTAGGATACATAGGCGATATTGGCAATAGATAGGGAGAATTTAAATTGGTCAGGCTGCTTAAATGAATAATCAAGATTCCCATTCCAAAAATAATCCCCAGATTACCCCAAAATCCAGAAATGATAATAAACCCAAAACGTACTATTCTAATCGATGCACTTAATAAATAACTAGGTACAACAAATGACGCAATGGCAGAAGCTGCTACCACAATAATTAGGATATTGCTGGTAATCCCTGCCTGCACAGCGGCCTGCCCAATTACAATACCGCCAACAATACCGATTGTCTGTCCAACTTTTGTTGGCAGCCTTGCCCCTGCTTCTCTCAACAGCTCTAACAAGAATTCTAAAAAAAGCGCCTCAATCACAGGTGGGAACGGCACTTTACTTCGTGACTCCAGCAATGTCGGCAGTAATGCCTGCGGAATCATTTCGTAGTGATAGGTTGTAACGGCTACATATAAGGCAGTAAACAACAAGGTAACTAAAATGGCAATATACCGCGTTACTTTGATAAATGTACTGACAATCCATCTTTGCCCGAAATCATCCATCGATTCCATAAAATCAAAAAAACTGACTGGTGTGCAAAATGCGAATGGACTGTTATCCATTAACCCTACAACTTTTCCATCAAACAATTTATATGCAATGACGTCTGGTCTCTCTGTTGTATAAAATTGTGGAAAGGGTGAATTGGGATGTTCATCAATAAATTGAACGAGCATATTCGTATCTACAATCGCATCGTTTTTTATGGAAAGAATTCGTTTTTTAATTTCTTCAATATCCTTCTCGGATGCTACACCATCGATATAAAGTAAATAAACAGTCCTTTTTGCCTTATTTCCCACATGCAATTTGATTGCCTTAAGTTGTGAACTCATCACTCTTTTGCGAATAAGTGATAAATTCACATCAATCGATTCAACAAAAGCATCATGCGCACCTAGTATGACCGTTTCAGTTTCAGATGGAGAAATTGAACGGCCCATACCCTCTTTAAAAGGCAGCTCATATGCTCGTTTTTCTGTGAATAAAATACCACTGCCAGATAATATGGCTTCTTCAATACCATCCATATTTGACAATACTTTAAACTCTGAATGGTTTAAAAATGACTGTAATTCTTCTGGAGTGATATTTCTAATGTTTGATAAAAATTGTTCATAGTGATCTTTATTAATTAGATAGCTAAAGTAATATATTTTTACTGTTAGGTGTGGAAACTCTGTGACACTTAAATCAGAACTAATATTAAAATCGCTTATAAATTGCTGTAAAATTGATTCTCCAGCCAAATTTGGTTCTATTTGCGCATCAAAATTTTTTTTTACTTTTTGTAGTTTGATATCCTTCAAAAAGCGATTGCGATCTTTACGCATTCGCATCCGCCCCATCTTTTTCTTTTATTTTTTGCTAACAATGGTAATTTATTCATTTATTAGAAATTATCCTAATAACTTATATAAGGAATATAGAACTTAAATACGGGAGGTTATCGGTGAAAAACTTAAATCCATTTACTCCTTGGGAAGAGCATTATTTTTGGGTAAATATACTTTTAGATCATGCCATTTTTGTTAGGGATTATTTATCGCCAGTTGAGGTAAACCTTGTGGGAGAAGCGGTGGCTTTTATTGGTAAATTCACTGAAGTAAGGAATCGACTTGAGCAAATTCCCAAAGCTAGTAATGTAAATTCTCAGGATTTGGTTGAATTTTCTAAGTTTTCCGCTCAGGTTTCCTATGATTATTACCGGTTTGAAGGAAAGCTCCTTAACCTACAATTAAATAATAAAATTCTCATCAACATTACCCCAACCTATTTTAATGGGACATTGAATGAAAACGGAGAATATTTAAGGATTCTCCAGTACTATATGAATGGAACTGATTATGCTCCCTTGCCGTTAGTAGATTTATTGGACTTATGGTTAGAAGATCAGATTGGCCATGCTGCATTATTAAATCGAGCTCTTGATGGTATTGAGCTGATCCTTCATGAAAAAGTGAACACTCTGAGTAAACTTTTTTCTGCACATATTTTAAAAAATGATGCGATAAAAGGGTATTTACGGTTTATGCCTCCTCACTTTCCTTTACAAATTGCCTTTGCACGTGAAGTTAGCAGCACTGTCCTTGCATTTAACCAAATAGTGGAGAACGTCATTACCCTATATAAAGGAAAAGAAGTTTTAAATGCAACAACGCTTCGGTTCTTAGAACACCATTTTCCTGAGTCCTGTTATTTTTTAACGAAACTTAGTGCCTTTGTGCCTGAAATGGAAAGACCCCCTTGTTCTTTAACATCCTATTTTAAAAACTATCACAACAACTATTAATGTTGGTTAATCCATTCTTTGTTTGCTCATACTAATTTTGGATTGATGATAATTAGAAATGGAGTTGACGAAAGAATGGAATTTGAAGCTAGGAATAGTACTGAAGCAGCGCTTCATGAGTATAAATCAGGCTTAGGAGTATTTACACAGAAAATGCCTGAATTCGCTAAGCATTTCAATGCCTTTACAGAAGAATGCTTTAAGGAAGGTGCTTTATCACAGCGCGAAAAACAATTAATTGCATTAGGCATTAGCCTGTATACTCAGGATGAATATTGTATCATCTACCATACAAAAGGATGTCTTGATCAAGGATGTTCTGAACAAGAGATTCTAGAAGCTGTAGGAGTAACGGCGGCATTTGGCGGCGGAGCAGCCATGAGTCAGGCGGTTACACTTGTTCAAGAATGCATCGAGGATTTAAATCAACTGAAACAATAATACTTAAAAAAACCCGTCACAGAACAAATGTTCCTTAACGGGTTTTTTATTATCTATTTTCTCTTACTTCTTTCATTAGGTACTTAACAAAATCATCATCTTTAACTAGCCAGACTTCATAATTTCTTTTTAAGTAACTTTCACCGTCGTCAAAATTAGCAAAGGTTTGCTCTAATCTATTATGATTGCGTTCAATTCCCCACTCTTGGTCATTTACCTGATATAGGAGGTAAATATCTTCCCTTCTGTTTTTATACAAAGTGCCAAAAGAGGAGCCTTTTAGGTTATATCGATTTCGTCTTGCATCTTCGGGAACGGATTCCAAATGAAAGGTTTCAGTCACAAAGTTTTTATAGGCTTCTTCAGTTAATGAGCATCCCGATGCCTTTGCATGACCGCCTCCTCCGTATTGCCCTGCCACAGCGGAAACATCGATATGATTGTGTATGGTTCGGAACCCCATTCGTTTTCCGCCAATATTTAATATCGCGATGTAATCCAAATGAGGGTATTCTTTACCTAATTCATTCCCTAGCTCTGAGTGATAGGACTCAGCATAGACTACACCTGCAAATAGTCCATCTATTTCAGTCTGAACCAGCTCCCTCCTTTTCCTGCGGATATAGCGGTCAATTTTATCTTCTTCCATATCTAATATTTTCTTTTCAAACTCGTCAAATTGAAAATGTTCACTTATCTGAAGACGGGAAATCATTTTTTCTTCAAATTCGTCCATGGAAACGAGAAAAAATAACGCATTCAGACGTTGTGCATCTTGATTATCATTTTTCTCCCATTCCCACGTATCATATTGTCTAACTAACTCGACAAATTCCGTCATAGCGTCTGTCGCTTCGATGTGCTGATGAGAAATAAGGTAGTCATACAAAAGGGAGGTTGCTGAAGTTAATTTGCCTTCCTCGTCCTCAACAACCACATGCCCCCAGGGATAGTCATTGTAATGGAGTGCCGTTTTATGATGATCAATCAGTTGTACTTTCCCGCCTTCTTGATAAAACTCATTAATCCTCTGTTCATTTTTTTCACTTACAGACAAATCGGTAATAATCAAAAAAGTATTTTTATCATCGTTTTCAAAAAACCATTCTACCTCTCGATTTAAACCAGAGATGGAATTGTAACGAACCTTTATATCCTCTCCAAATGCTAGTTTCGCTAAAATCCCACACCCAACACCATCTAAATCATTATGAGACAACAGTTTAAACATGGTCTTCACCTCATGAAATAGTATGGTATGAAAGGGTGGAAATTATCGTATAACACCAAACAAAAAAACCCGTACTTCTAAAAGTACCGAGTTTTGTTGGTTATTTTTCAATAAATGCGAGGATTTGATCTTTCTGCTTTTGAAAAACACTTCTTCCTAATTCACTTAGTACGTGCATATACTTTACTTCGTCAAACGGCACTTCTTCACCTAACTCCTCATTGATACGCAGATATTGATCCTTAAGCAGGAGCTGACAATGATAAGAAACTGATTCCGAAGATAGATGAAGAGCTAAATCCAGGAGTTTGGGGGTTACTTTCATGGAAGGAAAATGAAATGGAAGCCATTGATTAATTCCCCAGTACTTTTCCTTGGAGTTTGTAAAATCTATGTTCTGCAGTCCTGTGCCAATTGATAGGATGTTGATTTCTTCCATACTTTTATTGAAAAAATGAATGGCCTCTGTCATGCAAACCAACGAAGGATTATTCGCCCAAAGTCCGCCATCAATGGATAAATATTGATCACCTATTTTGTTTGGAGGAAAATAAACAGGTGCTGAGCAGGATGATAGGACAGCATCCCAAAGTTTTATAGATAAATCTTCACTTTCAGGATGACCATAGTTCGAGCGGTGAATAAATGGTTTCCCATGGGTAATGTCCACTGCTGGAATAAGAAGCGGTTTGTGTATATCCTTCATTTCCACTTCACCAAATGCTTTTTTTAAAAGGTGTCTGAGTGATCGGTCACTATAGACACTTTTAAAAAGCCCAACCTTTGCCTGTCTAGTAAAAATCTTTTCACCATAGTACTTGTAACTTTCATTTACTTCCTTCATGTCTTTATTTAGCGAAACAGAAGCGGCGATTATTGCCCCAGTACTTGTACCAGCCACTACATCGAACAGTTTACCAACAGGATGGCCCACTTCTTCTTCCAATGCTTGTAAAATGGCTATGGCAAAAATACCTCGAATTCCACCACCATCTATACATAGTAATTTCATTACATTTCACCTAAATTTAACCTTCTTTTTACTACAGTTTGCCCTTCCTTCACTCCGCTTATCACGTGTAATCTTTTATTTTTCCTCTTTGCTAGCATTAATTGTTTCCTTTGTTTGGGCAATCGCTGAAATCACTGATCCGACAGCTTGAATCCAGCTCCCCATCTTCCACAGAATTACCGCCCATCGATTCACTCTTAACAAATATATTCAATGGGCGGAATGTTGTTAACCTTTATTAGTTCATGACATAGCTAACAAAAGACCTCTTTCGATTAATACAGGGAATTCGTCGTGTAAGAGCTTTATCTCTTCAAGCTGTTTTTTGAGCATTAACTGCTTATCCGGGAACAGATTATTTTTCTCCAACAACTCCATTACCTCAATCCTTAATAACCAATCTTCCTTATAATCTGTTGTTAATTTTTCAATCACTTCTGTTAAAACAACTTCAATGTCAGGATCAGCATTTTCACGGATATTTCTAACTTTCCCATACAATTGTTCCAACTGAGATAATTCTCTTTTAGCCAGCGGTTTCGTCTCTACTTCCTCCAAATCTGCATAAAATTGCTCTGAATCCGCTGCTCCTGCAAAAACAGAAGAGATTTTCTCTCCAACCGCCAAATCGTACGTACCCCATTCGGGTTGGAATAAATTTTGATCTGCAAATGTAACCGTACAATCTCTAAAAGAGATGAGTAGGAGATTGTCTTCTTTTTGAATCCATTGTATTGGAGTTCCCACTACCTTAACTCCACTTTCATATTCAAGGGTACAAACTTTACCAATCTCCATTCCAATTTCTTTAAGCTCTGCATCCGTAAGCTTCTCAAGAGGTTTTATCAGGTTTACGATTCGCCCAATTGGAGCACCAAAGCCATCCTGGTGTGTCGTTTTTCCGTGTCCGCTTAATTCAGTATTGTCAAATGCCAATGCTGAGGGACCCTCTGTTTGGATGTAAATCGCTTCACCATTTTCATCCTTTAAGATATTTCGTAAAGTGCCCGTCAGCTGTAGTCCCGAGCTATATTCAATCGTTGCGGTATGATTCGAACGAAGTGCTTTGTCTAAGCCCCGAGTTCCTCCAACTTTAAAGGCCATGGTTTCCGAAAATTCATTCACAGCATGTATTAATTGATCAAAGTTATCACATACAAAAAGCTGTGGCTGTGGTTTGGTAATATCAAAGCCAGTTTCAATGACAGTTTGCAGGTCGAAAGGAATTTTCTGAACGGAATCTGTTAAACTACTTCTTCCCTCAGATACAGAAGATAACAATCCTGCACCATAAATTTGAGGTTGGTCGACACTGCCAATTAGGCCGTATTCAACCGTCCACCAATATAAACGTGATATCTGTTCAGCTTCTGATAATTCGGTTACCTGTGCTTGTTTTTTTTCAAAATTTGCTTTGGCTGCATCGATTTCTGCTTTTGTTGCTTTTCCGCTTTCTAACAAATTTGAATAGGTCCGAACAGCTTCAAATAATTCATGTTCCTCACTTGTAGCCAACGCTTTAGATCCAATTTGACCAAATAACTTTACATACTCTGAGAATTTATCTTCACAAAGGATCGGTGCATGACCAGCCGCTTCATGGATGATATCGGGTGCCGGTGTATATTGAATGTTTTCTAGTTTACGAATGTCAGAGGCAATCGGCAGGATACCATGTGCTTGAAAGTCGAAAAAGATAACGCCTGGTATAAAACCATCAATATTTGCTGCTCCCCAGCCGAAGGGCTCTAACGCTTTGTTCATGTCTGTAACATTCGGAATTTTCTCAACGGATATCCCAGAAGACTTTAACCCGCCAACATACGCTTGATGTGCAGTATCTTTTAAATAGTTATGGTTTTGTCTCATCACATAACGCCACACAGCATGATCAATGGGTGTGTATTTTTCATATTGCTGGTCAACCACATATTTCTGTAAGTGTCTTGGTATTTTCCTTGCTTTCCCCATATAGAAACCTCTCCCTCTAGAGAAAATTAACTTTTCGTTTGTAGAAAAAATTCATCATATTTTGCAGCTAATTCAAAATCTAAAGCTGTTAGACCCCTTGCGTTCCATGAGGAAATCCTTAATGTAACGACCTTATAGTCTATTGAAATAAATGGATGGTGGTTAACCTGCTCAGAAAGATTAGCCACTTGCTGTACAAAAACAATTCCTATTAGATAGTCTCGAAAACGATACTTTCGTTCAATCCATTTTTCATCGGTTAATCTCCATTCAGGAACAGAGGATAACTTTTCTTGAACCTCAGCAGGGGTTAATTTATCCATTTTCTTCACTCCTTTACATAAATAAAGCGCTTACATATTTAAGATTCCAATATACAGTCATCAATTAATAGTATTCAAGTTATTATAAAAAAACACTGACAATCTGTTAGCAATTTATTAAACAAGAAAAAATCCAACTGATTTCAGCTGGATTTTTTCTTGTACATTATGGTTTAAACGTTACATCGATTTGAACGATTTCTGAACGTGTTCCAATTCGGAGTGGCAGTCCCCAAACACCATAACCCGATGAAACAATCGATTGCAGTTCCCCTTTCTTCAGATACCCCCAATCATTTTCAAATATCATGTTGGTAATCAAGTTTCCTGGTGCAACCTGGCCTCGATGTGTGTGACCTGAGAGAATCAGGTCCACTCCATTTTTTTCAGCGATATCTAAATCATAAGGCTGGTGTTCTAGCAGAAACACGGGTTTCTTAACATCGACCTGCTTCATTAATGCGGGAAGCTCAGCTCTAACAACATCCTGATATCCTCGGTCTTTTCTGCCCACAAGAACAATCCCTTCAGGAAGGTTCAGCACCTCATCATCTAAAACCTTCATTCCACTGTTATTAAAAACCTTTACTAAGTCTACCTCATCACGATCATGATTTCCTAAGGAAGCATACACAGGCGCTTCGATTTGTTTTAGAATATCTGGAATACCTTCTTCAAGAAAAGGTGTAATATCGTCATCGATAATATCCCCTGGAAAGAGGACTAAATCTGGTTGTTGATTATTGATGTACTCCACTAATTTCTTTGCCTGTCCACTTCCGGATAAATCCCCAAAATGCATATCAGAAGCCATGATAATTTTCATGCTTTGTTTCCCTTCTACCTGCTTCGGTATATTAATCTGATATGTTTTCGCTTTAGGACTGTAAGCATTAAACATTCCGAAAAAGAAGGAGCAAACAATCACAACAAGTACGGTGTATCCTGTCCTTTTAACAAACTTTTCTTTCTGGATATTTGTAAATCTTCTTAAAAATACGGCTATATTGGCTAAGGGGAGCAGCATTATTAAAAAGTAAAATAACGACAACCACGCTGCACCAAGCCAAGTCAAAAATAAACTCTCATCTAACCATCGTGAAAAAACAAAAGAATATGCGAAAATTACCAGTACAACCCAGAAAATAATTTTTATACTCTTTCGATCTCCACTAATGTCTTTTAACCATACCCAAATATTGTACCCAATATAAAAAATCAATAAATTATATAGTAAGATAATTCCTATTCCAACAGCCCACACAGAAGTGAATCTCCTTTACACTAGAAGTCTTACTACCATTAGACAATATTTGAGCTTAATTAACAATAAATTTGGTCTCCAGTTTACCATTTATTTGCAAGGCGGATATTACCATCACTTCTTCCTCTCATTTTTTGATACAATTTTAAAGTCAGAGAATAGTAGGGAGGAATACAATCTATGAAGAAAAGCAAAATCCTCCTAACCCTGGTAATCTTACTTACCTTTACAGGGGGAATTTTCACAGGAGTCTTATATTCAAAAAATAATACAGAACAAGCGTCGAAACCGCTTAAAATAGAAAAAGCTCCAGAATCAAATAAAACCCTCGAAGAAAAAGCAATTCCAGAGGAGAGTTTAGAGGAATCTAAAGTGTTATTGGGTTATGTACAGGATTTTCGTGATCCGAAGGTAGTTGATTATTCAAAGTTAACACATGCAATCTTCTCGTTTGCTCACCCAACACCTGATGGAGGGATATTACTAAATGGTGATTCAGCCATCAATAATTTAAGAGCAATGGTTAAGGAAGCTAACAAACACAATACAAAAGTAATCTTAGCGGTAGGCGGCTGGTTTCATATAAATGGAGGGGAATCCTACGAGCCATTTAAAGCAGCCATCAGCAATCCTGATTCTAGAACAAAGCTCGTGCACGAACTTACAGGTATTGTAGACCGTGAACATCTTGACGGTATCGATATCGATTTCGAACATCCTCGTTCAAAAGCAGATGCCGCAAACTTGGCAGCATTTGCTAAAGAGCTAAGTGATCAGCTTCATCCAAAAGGGAAAGAGCTATCTATTGCCGTTTATGCAAAAATTCATGCGGTGACAGGCACCGAAATGGGTTTTATTGTTTATGAGCCTTCAACTTTCCAGCATGTTGATCATGTGAATATTATGGCCTATGACGGTCAGTGGGATGGCGGTTATAATGCTGCCAATTTATCTCCTTATCCATTTACAGAGAAAATCGTAAACTATTGGGCTAATTTGTTTGATCAAAACAATCTGCCGAAAGAAAAGCTTGTTTTAGGAGTTCCTTTTTATGCTCAGCCTGAAGACCCTGCTATTAAACAAGTTTCATATTCTGCAATTATCAATAAAGACCCAGCAAATGCTGCCAATGATACAGTGAGTATGAACGGAACGACATATCATTATAATGGTGTTGAAACGATTAAAAAGAAAACGAATTTAGCACTTGGTCACGGCTTTGGCGGGATGATGCTGTGGGAAGCTGGACACGACAGCAAGGGAGCTTACAGCTTAACAACAGTGATATTTGATGAACTTTCAAAAACAAGTGATGTTCTCACAAAGAAATAATAAAAGGCTGCACACTCTTATCTTGAGTTTGCAGCCTTTCTTTTATGCTTGTAGGTTCAGTAATCTTTCATTAACTTCTTCTTCCGTTAATCCATGCTGAGCAACATAACGATTTCGTGGATGTGTTCTGCATTCATGTGAACAGCTGCGTAAATGACGGTGTTCATTCTCCTCAGAACAAAGAATCTTTTTGTTACACTCAGGATTTGCACAGTTTACATAACGCTCACAAGGCTCCCCGGTAAAATAATCCTTCCCGACAACCACATGCTCCTTTTGATTTACAGGGACGCTGATACGCTCATCAAACACATAGAGCTGACCATCCCATAATTCTCCTTGAACTTCTGGGTCTTTTCCGTACGTTACAATTCCGCCTTCTAATTGTGATACATCTTCAAAGCCTTCATTTAGCAGCCAGCCTGAAAATTTTTCACAACGAATTCCACCCGTACAATAGGTAAGAATTTTTTTGCCTTCAAATTCTTCTTTATTTTCTCGAATCCAATCTGGAAGATCACGGAAATTCAAAATATCCGGGCGAACAGCGCCTCTAAAATGACCTAAATCGTATTCATAGTCATTTCGAGCATCAATCACAACAGTATCTTCTCTTTGCATAGCTTCGAAAAACTCTTTCGGTTTTAAGTGCTTTCCTGTTGTAACATGAGGATCAACATCGTCTTCTAGACGTAATGTAACAAGCTCAGGACGAAGACGAACACGCATTTTTTTGAAAACATGCTCAATTGCTTCATCAATTTTAAAGATGGTACCTGCAAATAGCGGGTGCTCATCCATCCATTTCATATAAGCGTCCGTTTGCTCAGGTGTACCTGACACCGTACCGTTAATACCTTCTGCAGCAATAATAATCCTGCCCTTTAAACCTAACTCATTACAAAACTCAAGATGCTCTTGCTGCACTTCTTCAGGATTTTCTATCGTGACATATTTATAATATAATAAAACTCTAAATTCTTGATTCATATATACCACCTTATTAACTTTTATACATTACTTATATTAATAACCGAATTATTATATCAATAATCCTACATATATTTCAATTGATAAGAATTATTCTAACTTTATAAAAAAATAACACTAACGCTGAGTTAGTGTTATTTTTGGCTATCAACTAAATTGCCATACGCTATGACTTAGGTTCCCATATCGGAAACTACGGTGTAATAGTTTCGCTTTTTTGTTATCATCTGCTGCTCCCATTGCGTAAAAAATTGGAACGAAGTGTTCATTTCCATATGGAGGTACAGCATATTGTGCATTCGGAGCAAGTGAATCATACTTAAACAATGAATCCGTGTCCCACGTATGAAGATGATGGGCTAACCAATCATCAAACTCCATTGCCCATTGATCAATTTGCCCATTGTCTGCAAAATTTACAGCTCGCAAATTATGAACAGTTCCCCCGCTGCCAATAATTAAAAAATCCTTAGCACGTAATGCAGCCAGTGATTTTCCAATTTTATATTGTTCTTCCGGAGTAAGAGCAGGGTTAACAGACATCGCTATGACAGGAACCTCTGCATTTGGGTAAAGTAAGCGAAGCACCACCCAAGCACCATGATCCAAGCCGCGTTTTGTCTCTACGTCAAAAGGGATACCATTTTCTTTGAACAAATCAATAATTTCATTCGAGATTACCTGTGAACCTTTAGCTGGATATTTAATGGTATAGAGCGCTGGATCGAATCCACCGAAATCATAAATGGTGTCATATTGGTCTACTTCACTTACTTTTTGTGCTCTAGACTCCCAATGGGCTGAAAATAAAACTATGGCCTTGGGACGAGGTAAAGACTGTCCCAGCTGATTTAAAAATTGAGTATACTCATTGTTTTCAATCGCAAGCAATGGTGCACCATGAGCAATAAAGAGTGATGGCATCATTATATGAACCCCTCCTATATTAAAGTGATTTTGCTTCGTTTTTTTGACCTTTGAAAAGAACTTTATCTAAAGCAAACATTTTACTGTCGTTAATCGCAATAAATAATGCCATAACTAGTAGTGCTAAATCTAATTCCCAGCCAGCACCTTGACCATTTCCTAAAAAGCCGCCAGCTAATTTCACTTTGACCGTCGCTCCAAGCAACATAAATACAAATAATGCTGATACTATTCTGCTGCCTAAACCAACCACTAAAGCAAGTCCTCCAACCATTTCTAACAGAGCAACGCCATAAGCAAGGGAACCTGGCAAGCCGATTGAATCAAACCAGCCAACAATATTTTCAATTCCGCCTTGGAACTTCACTAACCCATGAACAAAAAACGTAACCCCTAATACTAAACGTATAATTAATGTACTTGCCTCAAATTTTTTCATCATTTTTCTACCTCTCCTTAAATAAATTAGTTTTCTATATTTTGTAATAACCAGTTCGTAAAATCTTGAAGGTTTTTCAAAGAAACACTATGTCCTTCTGGGTAGGTGTTAAATGTAACATTTGCACCTAATTGGCGAAAATATTCGTTATTGGCGACTCCCCATTCGTATGGAAGAACTTGATCCATTTCCCCGTGTGAGATAAATAGTGATACTTCATCCACAGGCATGATTGTATATTCTTCTTTTACGAAAGCAGGAATGTAACCACTTAAAGCAACAATGCCTTTTATTTTACTTCCTAACGTCAATCCAAGTGTCATCGCTAAAATCGCACCTTGGCTAAACCCTAACAAGTATAAATGAGATGTATCAAGCGGATACTGTTCGCAAGCATAGTCAATAAAGCTTGTCAGCTTACTTACACCTTCATCAAACACTTCTCGGTGTGGTTTGCCATAGCCTTGAATCGTGAAGTACGCAAAACCTGGAGGCTGCGAGAGATTACCACGAATACTAAAAATGTAAAACTGTTCTTCCAACCCATTTACCAAAGACAGCATGTTTTGCTCATTACTGCCGATTCCATGCATAACAAACAACGCAGGATATTTTTTTTCTGGGTCGATGTGTTTTGGACGGCGCAACTCATAAATCATTGGTGCATTCATATATATCATCCTTTCTGTGTATATTTATAGTTAATAAAGATTCATATTAAGAAACATATTCACAAAAAAATTAAATGTTTCTCCACATGAATATTTGTTGCTTATAGGATAACAGCGTTTTAGTTGGATTGTCAATGATATTTTTGCTAATATATAAATATGTTCTATATTAGGAAACTATAAAGGGTGATTAAACTGGATATCGGCGCAAAAATTCGAGCCATTAGAAATCGAAAAAAAATCACAATTGCTCAAATGTGTGAAGGGACTGGCCTTTCAAAAGGGTTCATCAGTAATGTAGAAAACAATAACACCTCCCCATCCATAAGTACGCTGCAAACCATTGCCGGCTATTTAGAAGTACCTTTACCTTACTTATTATTAGAAAAAAAACAACATTTACGCGTGGTCAGGAAAGACGCAAGGACTATGACTACGTTTAATCAGCTAAAAATTGAAACCATTTCTTCAATGGGTGGTTTGAGCATAAGAAGTGTAGAGTTTCCACCGGGTGCTTCTATTGGAGACGCCCATGCGCATGAAGGGGAAGAATGTCATTTAGTGCTAGAAGGGAAAGTTTTAGCAGAGCAAGGGGAAGAATCTGTTATCTTAGAAGAAGGTGACTCCTTCAGCTGGAATGCAAGTGTTCCACATACAGTGAAAAATATCGGGGATTGTAAAGCGGTAGTTTTAATAGCTGTTTATACTAATACAGAGTTTAGGGATTAACGAGCGATATTTCTTCAGTGGGAATAAATAAATAAATAAATAATACTTCAGTTAAACAGAGCATTTATTTCAAAAAATGCTCTGTTTATAAATTTAAAATTATTTAAAATACTGAGCGAATTGATCGATAACTTTAATACTTTTTCTTAATAATGTATCAAACATTACCATAGTAACTTTAGCATCTGTAATATGTTCTTCAAATTGATTATAAATATCCTGTTTTAATACAAAACTAGTATTACCTAAATATTCTGGACGGGTAATAACTTTTAAAGTATCTCCTAATGTTGCTTCCTTTAAGTACAAAACCTCCATTTTTAAAACAACCGTTCCAATACTCATTTCTTGAAAGTCATTTAAAGATAAACCGCATTTTTCATACCAATTTACCCGTGCTTCCTCCAAAAATTTAACGTATCTACAATTATTTACATGTCCTAATGAATCTATATCTTCTTTTTGTGTTTGAAGTGTAAAAATAGTTTCCATACCTGACCTCCTGACAAAACCTCTGAACCACAATGCAAAGTATAAAATTATAACCCCTGGTAATACCATGTACCATCCTGAAGAAATTTTTCACATTGGTTGTTTAAATATAAATACTCCAAGTGAGCAAGTGTTTCTCCAACAGCAAAGCGAGTTTCATGAACATTCAAGTTTCGAAATAACTGTTGATTAACCTCGTAGATGGTTGCTGGCTGTTTAATAGCATCATACGTCTCCGCTATTCTTTCAAGATGATGTTCCAATAATTCTTCAATTCTTTGATTGGCATTTCTAAATGGCTTTCCATGAGAAGGAATCACACAGTCAACCTCCAATGATTTAATTTTTCCCAAAGATGTCATAAAGGATTGTAATGGATTTCGATTACCACGGAACCAGTATGAAATATTTGGAGAAATTCTTGGTAATATATGATCGGTTGAAAAGAGGATACTATTCTCTTTATTAAACAAAGTAATTAACCCATCAGAATGTCCCGGTGTAAAAATAACTTCATATTCGTATTTGCCGAATACGATTTTCATCCCTTCCTCCAGGTAGTGTTGAATGGTTGGGTAAGGTTTTACTTGCGCGTTAAAGCTTTTTTCATCAGTGGTTAACACCTGAGATAAATTTTCAGGAAGGCCGCACCTGTCATAGTTGACATTTACAACATTTATAGATTCTGGTTCCCAATAGGTTAATCCAGCTTCTGTGTCAATTTCGGACATCCACACCTCTGCATTTGTAAGCTGCTGGAGGGAACCGGCATACCCAAAATGGTCGGGATGGTAATGCGTTAGAATGATGTCAGTAACATCATGTTTTTCTATGATAGGTCTCCAAATATCCCTCGATACTTCATTATTTAATCCTGCATCAATGATGGTCCATCCTCTAGCACCTTCTGCTATAAAGCAATTTACATGATTTAGCCGAAACGGCAGCGGGATGGTGACTTGTGTTACACCTATATCCTTAAACAAAAAAACTTCTCCTCTCCCTAATTTTCTAGTAATCTGTAAAAAGAAATAAGCAGCAAAAAAACTCTTTTGCTGCTTATTCCCCACCTATTCTCACTCAATTATTCTTTCAATAATTGTTCCGTTTGCCATACCGCCGCCTTCACAAATTGCCTGTAATCCATAACGGCCGCCTGTTCTTTCTAATTCATGCATCATTGAAATCATCAATTTTGCACCAGTCGCACCTAGTGGATGTCCCAGGGCAATGGCTCCTCCATTTGGATTTAATTTCTTTGGATCAGCCTTAATCTCTTCTAACCAGCACATTGGTACTGGAGCAAACGCTTCGTTTACTTCGTAGGTGTCCATATCGTCAATTGTTAGACCAGCTTTGGCTAAAACCTGTCTAGTCGCCTCAATTGGACCAGTCAGCATTAATGTTGGATCAGATCCTACTACGGAACGGGCAACAATACGGAATCGCGGTTTAAGACCTAATTCCTCCGCTTTTTCCCGAGACATTAATAAAACAGCTGCAGCACCGTCACTCATTTGGCTGGCGTTTCCTGCATGAATTTTTCCATCTTCTTTAAAGACTGTTTTAAGCGTGGACAACTTTTCTACAGTGGAACCCTTACGAGGTCCTTCATCCTGCTTCACTACCACCGTTCTACCATCCTCTATAGTCACTTCTAAAGGCATAATCTCTCTGTCAAATCTACCTTCTTCTTGTGCTATTAGAGCACGATTATGGCTTTCAACTGAAAATCCATCTAACTGAGTGCGGGTAAATCCCCATTGATCTGCAATTCTTTCCGCAGATAAGCCTTGGTGAATCATTTCATATTTTGAAGTAAGAGTTTCACTCCAGCCTGATTGCTTACGAGTTGAACCTAGTGGAACACGTGTCATACTTTCTACTCCGCCTGCAATGACGATATCCATATCGCCACTGAGAATGGCTTGGGAAGCAAAGTGAATCGCTTGCTGGCCAGATCCGCACTGACGATCTAATGTAGTTGCTGGTACATGGATCGGAAAGTCTGCCATTAGTGTTGCAGTACGCGCAATATTCAGGCCTTGTTCTTCCACCTGGGAAACACAGCCTAAGATTACGTCCTGCACGATTCCTGGAGAAATGCCAGCACGATTTACTAATTCTTTTAATACCTTTGCTGCCAGTTCATCTGGACGAACTGAACTCAATAGTCCTTTTCTTTTTCCAACCGGTGTCCGAACACCTTCTACAATCACAACTTCACGCATTTTATCTTCCTCCAATTTGTTTAATATTTTTTATATAAAATGTTGATTTATCTTGGTGCCATACGAATGGCGCCATCTAATCGGATGGTTTCGCCATTAAGCATGACATTTTCGATGATAGACTGAGTTAATTGAGCATATTCAGATGGGCGTCCAAGTCTTGATGGGAATGGAACCTGCGTTTCCAAGGCGGCTTTAGCCTGTTCAGACAATGAACCAAAAAGTGGTGTTTCAATTAATCCCGGTGCGATGGTCATGACTCTAATGCCAGACTTCGCTAAGTCGCGGGCAATTGGCAATGTCATTCCTACAACACCGCCCTTAGAGGCACTGTAAGCAGCCTGACCAATTTGACCATCAAAGGCTGCAACAGAGGCGGTATTGATGATCACTCCTCTTTCTCCTTCTTGATTCGGCGAATTATTCACCATTTGGGCAGCAGCAAGGCGAATGACGTTAAACGTGCCAATTAAATTAATTTCAATTACCTTTTTAAAATTATCAAAACTATGTGCTTGATTTCTGCCTACTGTTTTTTCAGCAACTGCAATACCTGCACAATTCACCACCGTGTTAATGCTGCCAAATTGAGCAATGGCAGCATTGATGGCATTTTGAACATCTTCCTCGCTCGTTACATTTGTTTTGTAGAAAACAGCATTCTCCCCTAATTCTTCTGCTAACCTTGTGCCTCTTTCTTCAGAGAGGTCAAGAATAGCGGCTTTTCCGCCGTTCTTCACAATATTTCGGACAGTTGCTTCTCCAAGTCCCGAAGCACCACCCGTTACCAAAGCAATGGAATCTTGTATTCTCATATTCCTATCCCCTTTCTCATGATCATTCTAATAACCTAGGTCCTTCAAAATTTCCTTTGTATGTTCCCCAAGTCCAGGTGCATGCCGTCTTGTACGAACAGTTGAATTTGATAGTTTTATAGGATTTCCTATTTGTTTGATTACTCCCACTTCTGGATGTGTGATATCTTCAATCATTTGACGATGTTTAATTTGTGGATGATCTGCGAGTTCTTCTGGAGTTAAGACTGGGGAGACACAGGCATCAATACCCTCAAAAAGCTTGAGCCATTCTTCTAATGTTTTTTGATGGATGGCTGCTTGAACTTCCTGCTTCATTAAGCGCTGCTGTTCTTGGGGTTCATCTAGTTGTTCTATCAGTACTTCCATACCGATAACCTTACAAAAATTCTTCCAAAACTTATATTCAAGTGCTCCAACGGAAATGTATCGATTGTCTTTTGTTCTATAAATCTCATAACATGCTTTCCCGCCGTTTAAGGTCAGTTCCCCGCGATTTGGCTTCTCACCGGAAGTCCAATAGTTTGGCAGAATCGTATGCATCCATGAAAGTGCACCATCAAGCATCGAGATATCTACAAACTGCCCGGTGTTAGATTTCTTTGCATCGATGATAGCAAGTAGGATACCAATAGCAGCCATCAACGCTCCCCCTCCAATATCACCAATTTGAACGGATGGGATAAGTGGTTTTTCATTCGGAGCGCCTTGCAAATGTAAAAGTCCTGAGTAACTCAAGAAATTTATATCGTGCCCTGCCTCTTTTGCGTATGGACCAGATTGGCCATAACCGGTTATCGCACAATAAATCAGTTTTGGATTATGTACCTTTAATTCCTCAAACCCAAGCCCTAGCCGATCCATAACACCTGGACGGAATGATTCAATCAGGACATCCGCAGTTTTAATTAAAGAAATAAAAGCATCTTTATCCTTTTCGTCTTTAAGGTCTAGTGTAATGCTGCGTTTATTGCGATTTAGTGAGATAAACATAGCACTTTGATCATCGTTTACCTTTGGCTCGTACCAGCGGGCATAATCCCCGCTTTTAGGATCTTCCACCTTTATCACATCTGCACCGTAATCAGCTAGTAATAATGAGCAATAGGGCCCAGGAAGAAGCCTTGTAAGGTCAAGGACTCGAATACCTTCAAGAGGTAACAAACTATCATCTCCTTACTAACAAAATACCTTGTATGACACCGTTTACATCTCTATTTTAAATAATAGCAATTTTCTTAAAATTTTACAATGGATTTATTTTTTGAACCTATGTTTAAATTCCGTTGATTTTTCATAATAGCTGACCTATATTTAAACAAAGGGTAAAAAATAACTAATAGTTGAAAAGTATATACAGATTACGAGTTTGATAGGGTAGGAGGTTAAATCATGTCTTCTTTTAGAGCGCAGAAAATGGCGAAAAAAAAGCAGGAAATCCTTCGTTCTGCTGCGGCCGTTCTTATTGAAAAAGGATACCAAGGGACGACGATGGAAGAAATTGCCGCCAAACTTCTCATGACAAAAGGTTCAATGTATTATTATTTTAAAAATAAGGATGACCTTCTGTATCAATGTCATTTAATGATTATGGAGATTTGTCTTGATGGAATTGAGAATGTTATCGATAGTGATCTGACTCCAGTCGAAAAGGTAAGAAGCGCAATTAAAGAACATATTCTACTGGCTACTAGTGAAAAATCAATGTTCATGGCTCTATCAAAGCCAAATCATAATTTCTCTGATGACCAACTTAAGGAAGTCCTCAAGTTAAGAAAAAGTTACTCTCAATATTTTGATAGAATTATTCATGAGGGTATTGATAAACAAGTGTTTAATCATGTGGATGTAAGAATGGTACGTCTAATTATTTTAGGAGCACTCAACTGGATTCAAGAATGGTATGATCAAAATGGTCCTCAAAGTGCAGAAGAAATTTCTGAAGCCTATGCTTCATACTTATTAAAAATGCTACTGGTAGATAAAAAGTAAAATTTATCTACTTTTTTTTGATGTGAATTTGCTGGAGTGACTGAAAATGTGTTCATTTTGATTTTCGGTTAATCCAGCCTGCCTTCATTGACCCAAATGCTTTTTCTACATGCTCTTTGGTCACTCCAAACTAAACCCTCCATGGCATACATGGAGGGTTTACTCGCTCAACCTATTTTTTCTTCATTCTCTGGATTTAATAGTACTCTTTTGTTAGATGTAATCGGGGTAAGATTGGATCGCTTTAATAAATAGTTTAAATGATCCAGTGGCATTGACCCATGTCCTTTACCATCATCAAGTGTAAATTGAATCGTTATCCCATTGTTTGTCGTAACCGTTAATGAATCTGCAGAATTAAAATTCCCTTTTATATTCTGAGATATTTGATATTTCATTCCTGTTTCAATAGACATTTGCTATCTCCTTCGCAAGTATTTAGTCATAGTATTCTCCGATTATTTTTATTCATACAAAAATATTCCATTTAGCCTCATTCAAATCTGGTTATTAAAATAAGATGTGATAGAATATCATTATCTTTGAGGGAGGTGTGAGTATGGAAGGTTTTAGTCATTTATTGAAAGAACAGCGGGATTTTTATCTATCTGGAAAAACAAAAGATATTTCATTCCGAATAGAAGCATTAACTTCATTAGGAAACATGATTCGCTCGCATGAAACGGAAATAATGGCAGCACTTAAAAAGGATTTAAATAAGAGTGACTTTGACTCTTATATTAGCGAAATGGGAATTTTACTTGAGGAGATTCGCTTTACTCTCAAACATATTAGAGAATGGACTCAGCCTAAAAAAGTTAAAACAGCCCTAACCCAAATGGGATCTAAGGGATATATATATTCTGAGCCTTATGGGGTGGCATTGATCATATCTCCTTGGAATTATCCTTTACAATTAGCCATTGCTCCTCTTATTGGTGCCATTTCAGCGGGAAATTGTGCTGTACTAAAACCCTCTGAACTAACACCAGAAACGTCAAGGCTCATGGCAGAGCTTATCAATAAAACCTTTCCACAAGAATACGTATCCGTTGTCCAAGGTGACGCCGATACCACTCAGACCTTATTAAAAGAAAAATTCGATTATATCTTCTTTACTGGAAGTGTTTCTGTAGGTAGGGTCATTATGGAAGCGGCTGCAAAACACTTAACTCCTGTTACTCTTGAACTAGGAGGAAAAAGTCCTTGCATCGTTCATCATGATGCGAATCTTAAATTAGCAGCAAAACGAATAGCCTGGGGCAAGTTTATCAATGCTGGTCAAACATGTGTAGCCCCTGATTATTTATACGTACACAAAGACATTAAGGAAGAATTTATTAAAACCTTCAAAGAAAGTATTAATGAGCTTTATGAAGATATCGTCAAAAATGGTGAATTTACGAGAATCGTCTCTGAACGTCATTTTAATCGTGTGACCGGCTTACTCTCGAGCGGAGAAATCCTTCATGGCGGCAATTATTCTATCGATACTCTTACAATTGAGCCGACAGTCCTTGGCGGAGTCACTTGGGATGACCCTGTGATGCAGGAGGAAATTTTCGGCCCTGTCCTCCCTGTCCTTGAATACGATAATGAAGCAACCATGATTCATAAAATAAATGAACACCCTAAACCTTTGGCTCTTTATATTTTCTCTGAAAGCAAAGAGTTCCAAGGAACCATTTTAGACTCTATCTCGTTTGGCGGAGGATGTATAAACGATACCGTTATGCACCTTAGTTCACCCTATCTTCCATTTGGAGGTGTAGGTGAAAGTGGAATTGGCGCCTACCATGGCAGAGGAAGCTTCGATGTCTTCTCCCACCATAAAAGTATCTTAAAACAAACGACTACCTTTGATTTACCATTTAGATATCCAAATCGTAAAGATGCACTAAAACAAATTAAACGCTTTATTAAATAATTGCGGATTAAAGCCTTGCAGATTACATTCTGCAAGGCTTTTGTAGAGTATCTTAATAGTTTTATATTAAACCCAACCTCTGAATTGGGATGCTTCTGCTACTTTCTTTATTCCAACCATATAAGCTGCTAAACGCATATCAACTTGATGTGTCTGAGACTGTTGATAAATCGTGTCAAAAGAACTAACCATTACCTTCTCAAGCTTTTCCATGACCTCTTCTTCAGACCAATAGTAACCCTGATTGTTTTGCACCCATTCAAAATAAGAAACCGTAACCCCGCCTGCACTTGCAAGAATATCCGGAACAAGAAGAACTCCCCGCTCTGTTAAAAGCTTAGTAGCTTTAAGAGTGGTCGGTCCATTTGCCGCTTCAACTATAATACCCGCTTTTATGTTAGCTGCATTCTCTTCAGTGATTTGGTTCGAAATCGCAGCAGGTACAAGAATATCACATTCTAATTCTAGTAATTCCTTGTTGCTGATTGTGTCTGTAAATAGCTGAGAGAATGTACCGAAACTATCTCTTCTATCAAGTAAATAATTGATATCAAGTCCGTCTGGATCATAAACTCCGCCGTAAACATCGGAAACAGCGACAACCTTTGCTCCAGCGTCATGCATAAATTTAGCTAAGTAGCTGCCTGCGTTTCCAAAACCTTGTATAACCACGCGAGATCCTTTTAACTCTTTTCCTTTTTTCTTAACCGCTTCGTTTATACACATAGTCACACCACGGGCAGTTGCGGTTTCACGTCCATGAGAGCCACCTAATACAAGAGGTTTACCAGTAATAAATCCTGGCGAGTCAAACTCACGGATACGACTATATTCATCCATCATCCATGCCATTATTTGTGAGTTGGTATAAACATCCGGTGCAGGAATATCTTTTGTTGGCCCAACAATCTGACTAATCGCACGAACATAACCTCGACTTAATCTCTCAAGCTCTCTGAAAGACATCTTTCTTGGGTCACAGATGATACCGCCTTTACCGCCACCATAAGGAAGGTTAGTTATCCCACACTTTAAACTCATCCAAATCGATAAGGCTTTTACCTCCGCTTCATCCACATCAGGATGAAAGCGAACACCGCCCTTAGTTGGTCCAACCGCATCATTATGCTGTGAACGATATCCGGTAAATACTTTTACCGTGCCATCATCCATTCGAACCGGAATTCTGACGGTTAATAAACGAATCGGTTCTTTTAATAATTCATACATTTCGCTATTGTAGCCTAACTTCGTTAATGCTTCTTGTATGACCGTTTGGGTAGAGTAGTATAAGTTTAAAGATTCTTTTTCCTTTTGCTGTTCTTTTGACAATTCATTCATCACAGTCTTAACAGACATGCCTGACACCTCTTAGTTTAGTAATATGGAAATATAGTTCTTAAGCTAAAACCTTTGTGATTTTCTCAACTGCCCAATCAATTTCTTCCTTCGTAATGATAAGCGGGGGCGCGAAGCGAATAACGGTATCATGTGTTTCTTTACATAATAAGCCCTCTTCTTTTAGTTGCTCGCAGTATGGTCTTGCTTCTTCTGTTAGTTCTACACCGATAAATAAACCTCTGCCTCTAATTTCTTTAATCTTAGGATTTTTAATCGTTTTTAATTGTTCAAGGAAATACGTACCTAATTCAAGTGAACGTTCCGCAAGTTTTTCTTCCTCAATCACTTCTAAAGCTGCAAGTGATACGGCACAAGCGAGTGGATTTCCTCCGAAAGTAGAACCATGTGAACCTGGATTAAATACTCCCAATACATCGGAATTGGCAACAACACAAGAAATCGGGAATACTCCGCCACCAAGCGCTTTTCCTAGAATTAACATGTCAGGGTTAACTTCTTCCCATTCTGTGGCAAACATTTTTCCAGTACGCGCTAGGCCAACTTGAATTTCATCTGCAATAAATAATACATTGTTTTCTTTACATAAGTCAGACGCTGTTTTTAAGAATCCATCCGGAGGTAAAATGATTCCTGCTTCTCCTTGAATCGGTTCAATCAAGAATGCTGCCGTATTAGGTGTGATGGCTGCTTTTAATGCTTCAAGATCTCCATAAGGAATTAGCTTAATTCCTGGTAGCATTGGACCAAAACCGCGCTTATATTCAGGATCAGAAGATAATGAAACAGCCCCCATCGTCCGACCATGGAAGTTACCTGTACAAGCAATAATTTCAGCTTGATTCTCAGCTATTCCTTTTACATCATAGCCCCAGCGGCGTGCAGCTTTAATGGCTGTTTCAACTGCTTCCGCACCAGTATTCATTGGAAGGGCCATTTCTTTGTTCGTTAATTTACAAATTTTTTCATACCAAGGACCAAGCTGGTCATTATGGAAAGCACGTGAAGTTAACGTTACTTTATCAGCTTGGTCTTTTAATGCTTGAATAATTTTAGGATGACGGTGTCCTTGGTTTACCGCAGAATAGGCACTTAGCATATCCATATAGCGGTTTCCTTCTGGATTTTCCACCCATACTCCCTCTGCCTTAGATACTACGATTGGAAGTGGATGATAGTTATTAGCACCAAATTTTTGTGTTTGCTCAATAATTTCTGTTGTTTTATTTAAAGTAGTAGTATTCACTTAGTTTCCTCCTTATAGCGTTTCAGATGTTGTTTTAGCTTGCATGTGAAGAAGTAAATAATCAGGTCCTCCAGCCTTTGAATCGGTTCCTGACATATTGAATCCGCCAAATGGCTGATAACCTACAATAGCACCTGTACATGTACGGTTAAAATAAAGATTTCCTACATGGAATTCCTCACGAGCACGTTCGATGTGCTCACGGTTATTAGAAATTAAGGCACCTGTTAGACCGTAGTCTGTGTTATTAGCAATTTTCATCATATGATCGAAATCACGAGCTTTCGAGAAACCAACAACTGGTCCAAAAATCTCTTCTTGCATAAGTCGAGAATTTTCATCTAAATCTGCGACTATCGTTGGTTGAATAAAGTAACCCTTGGAGTCATCGCCTTCTCCGCCAGTCATTAATCTGCCTTCTTGTTTACCAACTTCGATATAATTCATGATTTTCTTATATGATTTTTCATCAATCACTGGACCCATATAATTAGATAGATCTTCTGGGTTACCAAGTGTAAGTGTCTTTGTTAAGGCAACAGCTTTTTCAAGTACTTCATCATAAACATCTTGATGAACAACCGCTCGGGAGCCTGCTGAACATTTCTGGCCAGAAAATCCAAAAGCCGAGTAAACAATGCTTGCTGCTGCTAATTCTAAGTCAGCTTCTTTATCGACAACAACCGTGTCCTTACCGCCCATTTCAGCAATAACGCGTTTAATCCAAATTTGCCCCGGATTAACTTTTGCAGCTCGTTCATTGATTCGGCAGCCTACCTCACGGGAACCAGTGAAGGATACGAAACGAGTTTTTGGATGATCCACAAGATAATCTCCAATTTGAGCTCCGCTGCCAGGTACAAAGTTTAATACTCCATTCGGTAATCCTGCCTCATGCATAAGCTCTACAAATTTTGCAGCTACAATTGGTGTTGAGTTTGCAGGCTTGAGAAGAACCGTGTTTCCAGAAACAATTGCTGCAACAGTTGTTCCAGCCATAATTGCCAATGGGAAGTTAAATGGTGAAATAATGATTCCAACACCTAGTGGAATATAGTGGTATTGATTATATTCTCCATCACGGCTTTGAACAGGAAAACCTTCTTTAATACGCAGCATTTGACGACCGTAATACTCGATAAAATCAATAGCTTCTGCAGTATCAGCATCCGCTTCCTTCCATGGCTTTCCTGCTTCTTTTACAAGATAAGCAGAAAATTCATGTTTACGGCGACGTAACATACCTGCGGCACGGAATAGGATGTTGGCACGGTGCTCAGGCTTCCACTTTTTCCATGATTCAAATGCAGTTAATGCTGTTTGCATTGCCTTTTCTGCAAGTTCTTGGTCTGCCATAGAAACACTTCCGATGACTTCTTCTTTATTTGCTGGATTAATAGACTGAATTTTTTTATCAGTTGTAATAGACTCTCCGCCAATTACAACTGGATATTCCTTTCCTAGCTGAGATTGAACGTAGGAAAATGCTTGTTGAAATGCTTGTTTATTAGTTTCATCTGCAAAATTAGTAAATGGTTCATGCGTATACGGTTTCATTCATTTTTCCCCCTTGGTGTTTGTTCAAAATATAAATTTGCAAGTATCATGCCAAACATAAAATGCTTTATTAATAAGGTTTTTATATTAGTAACCGCAAAATATTTTTGCGCAAAATTATTATTTATTTAGAAACGCAAAATTATTTTGCACTGTTTTGTATTTTCTGTTTTAATAGAAACATAAACAATAAGGGGAATACTCTCATGGAAAATATGAAAATGACCATCCAATATTTGCAATATCTTAATTCAATGTATAAAAGGATTTTAGACGAAGTGGATGTTGGGGTCCATGCAGTAGATGCTTCAGGGAATACGGTTATCTATAATAATAAAATGGCCCAAATTGAATCGATGGACCTTCTAGATGTGATGAATAAGAATTTATTAGACGTCTTTATGTTTAAAGAAAATCAATCTAGTACACTTGTAAAAGTGCTCCAAGATAGAAAAGAGACAAAGAATGTTAAACAAACTTATTTTAATAACAAAGGCCGTGAAATTACAACCAACAACAATACGATTCCTATTTATGAAAACGAAGAGCTGCTGGGTGCAGTTGAAATCGCCAATGATGTGACAAAGCTTGAACGGTTAATAAAAGGGAATATCACCCGTAAAGGAAGCACTAGATATACTTTTGATAGTATTACTGGAAACAGTACAGCTATTAAGGAAGTCATTGAAGGTGCCAAGCGTGCAGCACGGACATCTTCTTACGTCTTAATTGTGGGAGAAACTGGAACTGGAAAAGAGCTGTTTGCCCAGAGTATTCATAATGCAAGCAACCGATTTTCGGGCCCTTTCATCTCCCAAAACTGCGCTGCATTGCCTGATAATTTAATTGAAAGTCTTCTATTCGGAACAAAGCGTGGTGCATTCACAGGGGCCATTGACCAGCCAGGATTATTCGAACAGGCAAATGGCGGTACCTTGTTACTTGATGAGATTAATTCACTTAATCTAAATCTTCAGGCTAAATTGCTTCGTGCACTTCAAGAAAAAACCATCCGCCGGGTTGGGGATACAAAGGACACCCCGATTGATGTTCGGGTGATTGCAAATACCAACGAGGACCCAATTGATGCAATAACCAATAATCATCTGCGTAAAGACTTATATTATCGTCTTGGAGTTGTTACTGTCTTCATTCCGCCTTTAAGAGAGCGTAAAGAAGATATTCCACCCCTCGTCCAAGATTTTATTAAGAAATACAATGAGCGTTTCCAAATGAATGTAAAGTGCTTATCAGATGAAGTGAAACAATCATTTTTGGAGTATGATTGGCACGGGAATGTTCGAGAGCTTGAACATATTATTGAAGCGGCAATGAATATTATTATGGAGGATGAAGAAATCATTGAATACTCGCATCTCCCCTTTCAATATCGTAGCAAATTGCAAGTAAAAGAAAGGAACACTCCTTCTGTTTCTGTAGATGTGTTTTTGAAAGAACGGACAGATACGACAGCTTTACTGAAGGATCAAATGGAATACTTTGAAAAGTCCTATATTGAACATGTCTGGAAAAATAATGATTACAACATTTCAAAAACTGCAGATGTACTAGGATTAAGCCGTCAAAGCCTTCAATATCGGATGAAAAAACTAAAAATAAAGCAAGATTAACAAGATTTGCTAAAAATGTCCGAAATTATTCAAAATATTTGCAGGAAATTGTCGATTTATAAAGGAATATATAAGTAGACCATAAAAAGGAGGAAAATGAATGAAGAAGATATTAACCTTACTTTGTACTAGTTTAATTGTTTTATTAATGTTAGTAGGTCCAGGAAATCCTGTACAGGCAGCACAAAATGTTGTGTTTTTAGGTCCAGTACCTGATTTTGAACACCCCCCTGGTTGCGGTTGTGAAGACTTGAAGCCACTTACTGGATCAGAGAGGAATAAAATTGTTTCTGATCTATTAAAAACTGATGTATTTAAAGGTGCACGTAAAGACCTTATGTCACAAGGTATTAAGTGGAATGGTGCAAACACTGTCGAGGTAATTAAAGTTGATGGTGCTCCCGTGTTAGTGGGCATTCCTTTTACAAAAGATGGAAATATCAAATTTTACGCTTTTGTATTTCTAGGCAATTAGAACTATCATTCAGTCAAAAGAGGGTGACTCAAAAGGTCGTTGAATTACGACTCCTTTGAGTCATTTTTTTATGCTAACACTCATAGCATTCATTAGTGACCGGTTAGTTAATGGTTATATATCAACAAGAAAATATAACAGAGCCTAAAAAAACAGGCTCTTAGGATCATACCTAAGAGCCTGAATATTCTTCTCGATTTTCAACAAAGACACGTTTATGATTAATTATATTTTTTGTCAAAGTCAAACTCAACTTCCTCAAGTTTAACCACTTTCGTTTTCTTAATCAGTTTATATCCAAAATATAAACTAAGGAAAAACGGAATACCCAAGTAAGCTGCTACAACACCGCCCCAATCTATCTGTTCGGCAAGAAAGGCTTGGAAATTTTGGGCTACTATGACGATAATTCCACAAGCAATAGCAAAGATAGGCCCAATCGGAAACCATTTTGCCCTATACGGTAATTTGTCTAATGAATGCCCTTGAGCGATAAGGGCTTTTCGGAACCGATAATGACTGATAGAAATACCAAGCCAAAAGATAAATCCAGTTATACTGATCGCGTTCATTAACCAGATATAGACTGTACCATCACCAAAAAAGGAAGCTAAAAAGGCAAGGGCACCTATAGCGCATGTTAAAATCATACCTGCAACTGGTACACCTCGGTTGTTTAGTTTTCCAAAAATCCCTGGTGCTTGTCCAGCTTTCGCCATCGAATACAACATGCGTGTTGATGCATACAAACTAGAATTACCAGCTGATAATACCGCAGTTAAAATAACAGCATTCATAAGTGAAGCTGCAAAGGCAATACCAGCCTTTTCAAAAATGAGGGTAAATGGACTTACCATTACACTATCATTTTGTAAATTCGGATTGGTATAAGGAATAAGAAGCCCAATCACTGCAATCGCTAAAATATAAAAAATTAGGATTCTCCAGAAAACATTTTTAATCGCCTTTGGTACATTTTTTGCAGGATCTTCACTTTCCCCTGCTGTAACTCCAACGATTTCCGTACCTTGGAAAGAAAAACCTGCTGCAATAAAAACAACAAAAACACTTAAAATACCACCTGAAAAAGGAGCCTTTTCCAATGTAAAGTTTTTAAACCCTACTGCTTCTCCTCCCATAATACCGAAAATCATCAGTAAGCCAACAATAATAAATATAATGATTGCTGAAACTTTAATTAAGGATAACCAATATTCCCCTTCCCCATACCCTTTAACAGATAAATAGTTTAAAAGAAATATAAGCGCTAAAAATGATGCACTCCATACCAGCGAAGGACTATCCGGAAACCAAAATTTCATGATCATGGTTGAGGCGGCTAACTCAGCAGCAATGGTCATCGCCCAGCTAAACCAGTAGGTCCATCCAATCGCAAAACCAAATGCTGGATCCACAAATTTTGTTCCATACGTGCTAAAGGAACCGCTTACTGGCATAAAAGCAGCCATTTCTCCTAAACTAGTCATGATAAAAAAGACCATTGCACCCACTATAGCATATGCTAGCAATGCTCCCCCGGGCCCGGCTGTACTGATAGCTGCCCCGCTGCTGAGGAACAGTCCAGTACCAATTGCACCTCCGATTGAAATCATCGTTAAATGCCTGGATTTTAACTCTCTTTTTAATGTCTGTTCTTGTTGTTGATTTACAGATTGCTGGAATAATTCTATTTCACGTTCCTGTAACATGGACTTCATTCCCTTCATTTTTTATTTGAAAACGGTTACAAATAGATAAATGCTTTACTTTTTGAAAAGTAATATTCCCTGGTAGTTAGAGAACCTTTTAAGGGAACAAAAAAGTGTCTACAAGTCATGGGAAATAGAATTGTAGACACTTTCATCTCGTGTCACAAGTTCCACCATCCTTCTCATAAACGCTTACGAGGTTAGCTGTCGGATTCGGGCCTTCTGAGTAGCCCTACCTTAAAAAGGATTCACCCCTTGGATTGATTAAAATCCATATGGTTCCCCCGTACCTAAACGGTTTAAGCGATTTAGAAATTTGAAACTATTTTCAATATTATAATAGTTGCTATTTTAAGAAAAGTAAAATAATTTATTACAAAAATATAAAAATAACCCGAACTCCCCTAAAACACTGTCAATACTTCTAAGAAATTGAAAATTTTGTCAAATACTTTATTCCACTACATCAAAATCATTATAGTAGATCACTTCACTCAGAAATTTGCACCCTGTTATACTCATGTAAGTGGCTCTTGCTTCCTCTTGATTTTCAAACTCAAACATTTGAATATTCTTTTCTGAATACACCGTAATGACCCACATTAAATATCCCTCACCTCATTTTTTTATAATCTGAAACTGCGCCCTCCTGAAAATTTCCAATAAATCAAATCGTTTTTTTAATTATTGATTTTCACTATTGGCAACATAGAATAGTTTTATATCTTGTTCTTCTTTAATGCAATAAGTGTGCCAACCAAATTCCCATTAGAAATATCCATTTACCTTATCCTATCGAGGTAATACCGCAAAGATTTTTTGCTCTATGCCAAAATATTTTGCACAATTATGTTAAATAAGGTTGGTTATGCAAAGTTTTTTGATTACCGTTACATTTGCATGTTTAACAATCTCTAGGTAATACAAAAAAGCACCTCTATCAACAGAGGTACTTTTTTAAGTTACAGACTTCTTTTTTAGATTTGTAATGATGGTATCCTTCTCTGTCCGTTGTAACATAGACAATTACTGGCAAATGCCAGTATTATTTTCTAACTATTCTTCATCCATAATCTCATCAAAAGCCGCAGAAACTTTATCAAATTCCTCGTCGCTTTCAATTGCGGTTAAGTCTCCATCCGTGTCGACCTTTAGAAAGAAGATATCAATATCGTCTTCCGTTTCCTCTTTTATATCTTCTACAAATCCTACAGCGACATAATTAGTACCTTCTATATTGATGGAGGCTAGTACTTCTACTTCCTGCTCCTGATCTGTTTCATCACTAATGGTAAACACTTCGCCTACTTCAATATTAGCCATTTGAATCCTCCCTCTCATATTAAGAATAAGCATTTCATTCAATCAGTATCTCTAAAAAAGCTGGAAATAATGCTAAAAAAATAACTTATTTTTGCTCGATGACCTTTATAAACTCACGTAAATAGTCCGGTAGATCTGGCGGGCGTCTGCTTGAAACGAGGTGTCCGTCGACCACAACCGGTTCATCATACCAAGTTGCGCCGGCATTCTCCATATCATCCTTAATTCCAGGTGTACTTGTTACCTTCTTACCCTGCAAAATTTTTGCCGAAATTAACACCCAGCCAGCATGACAGATTTGTCCAATTGGCTTTTTGTTTTCTTCGAAATGCTGAAGCAGTGCAAGGACTTCAGGAAAGCGGCGAATCTTATCTGGCGCCCAGCCTCCTGGCACCAAAATGGCATCGTACTCCGCCCCATTAATATCACTATAGCAGTAATCCGATTTAGCCGGTACACCGTATTTTCCTATGTATTCTTCCTCGGCCTTCTCACCTGCTAAGTGAACGACGGCTCCCTCTTCTCTTAATCTGAGTATTGGATACCATAGCTCAAGATCTTCAAAATCATGATGGACAAGACTAACTACTTTTTTACCTTTTAAACGCATAATCCTTCCCTCCTCCTTCCTGTTATTATGACATAGAAAATCAAAACTAACAAAAAGACACCACTTTTTTCTACTAATCAGTGGTGTCTAGAGTATTTACATCCAGCCAAAGAATCTAACTGTTTGGGTTATGCTAAGTGGAACAAGTATTGCAATAACAGTTGGAATTAGGAAGGCTAAGAAAGTCCATTTTTTACTCTTTGTTTCTTTGTAAATGTTTAGAAGCGTTGTTCCGCATGGGTAATGCAGTAGAGAAAATAACATCATGTTTAGCGCTGTCAGCCAAGTCCAGCCGTGGTCTAGAAAGATTTGCTTTAAATCGACCAAGCTATCCACCTCTGTTAAGGAACCTGTTGATAAATACCCCATTAACAGGATGGGAAGGACAATTTCATTCGCTGGCAAGCCTAAAATAAATGCCATCATGATATAGCCATCAAGACCGAGCAACTTTCCAAATGGATCCAAAAACTCAACTGCGTACATCAATATACTTGTATCTCCAATAAATATGTTCGCAAATACCCATGTTAGGATCGCTGCCGGTGCAGCTACTTTCACTGCACGCATTAAAACAGACCATGATTTTGTTAACGACGAGCGAACCACAGTATCAAAAATCTTTGGTTTCCTGTATGGAGGAAGTTCTAACGTGTAGTGGGTCGGTATCCCTTTTAATGCTGTTTTTGAGAGCACCCATGAGACAAAAAATGTAACAATAATACCAAACATGACAATCCCGACGATCACTCCAGTCGTAACAAGTGATTTAAGTCCACCAGTAAAATTTGCAGCCATAAATAACGAAGCTAATACAATTAACGTTCCCCAGCGACCATTACATGGAACGAAATTATTTGTCAAAATCGCAAGCATTCGCTCTCGAGGCGATTCAATAATTCTTGTAGAAATTACAGCTGCTGCATTACAGCCAAAGCCCATTGCCATCGTTAACGATTGTTTTCCATGTGCACCCACTCTTTTAAACAAACGATCCATATTAAAAGCAACACGTGGCAGGTACCCATAGTTTTCTAAAAGAGCAAACGTTGGAAAAAAGATTGCCATGGGTGGAAGCATGACACTTATCACCCAAGTTGTGCCCCGATATAAACCAAGGACGAGGACTCCATGAACCCACTCTGGTGTATTTAGAAAATTAAAAAATGCTGTTAAATATTTCTCCATTGAACCGAAAAACTCTGCAAGCATAGATGATGGAATATTGGCACCCGCAATTGTTAAATAAAATAAAACACCTAACATCGTAAGCATAATCGGAAATCCAAAAATCGGTGAAGTGAAAATTGCATCAAGCTTTTCTGTCCTTGTGTCCCTTTTCGACTTTGTATACTTAATCCCTTCACTACAAAGACGATGGCTTCTTTCATAGAGCTGCTGAACAATATCATCTCTCAGCTTAGCACTTGAAAGCTGCTGTGCCTCCATGTAAAGCTGTTGAATACTCATTCTGCCACCTCCTTCTGTCCAAATCGCTGATTGATCTCATTCAATAATCTTTCATCTCCATCCAGCAATCTTAACGAAACCCAACGGGCAGACAGCTGATTTCCAACAAGCTCAAATACTTTTGGCTCTATTTTCTTTATTTGTTCTTCAATATCATCCGGATAAGTCATTTGTACAGGTTGACATTCAATTGCTCCCGTCACAATCCGTTCAATCGTATCAAGCAGCATTGGAAAACCTTTTTTGTTTCGTGCTGATATTTTAATGACGGGCACACCTAAACGGTTAGTTAGAATTCGTTCATTAATATTAATCCCTTGTTTTTCCGCCACATCAATTAAGTTAATACAAATGATCACATTTTTGGTCATTTCTAAAACTTGTAAGGCTAAATTAAAGTTCCGCTCCAAGGATGTGGCATCCAGTACAACTACAGTAACATCAGGTTTTTCAAAAACAATATAGTTCCTTGCAACCTCTTCATCACTTGAATTGGAAAAAAGCGAATAGGTACCAGGGAGGTCAATTAAATTAAACGTCTTACCCTTATACTGAACATTCCCTTGTGCAAGCGATACCGTCTTTCCTGCCCAGTTTCCTGTATGCTGCCTTAATCCAGTCAGGGCATTAAACAAGGTGCTCTTTCCTGTATTCGGGTTACCAGCCAAGGCAATTCGGTAACTATTCCCCATTTGCCATCAACACCCCTTCTATTTGTGAACTTTCCTCTTTTCTTAAGGCAATAGTGGTTTGACTGACTCGAAAAGCAATTGGGTCTCCTAAAGGACTTTTTCTAATCACTTCGACAATCGCTCCCGCCACAAATCCTAAGTCTAATAATCTTCTTCTCATCACACCGTCAAGATTTAAAGAAGTGATACGAATTAAATTTCCCTTTTCGCCATTCACCAGTTTTATTATTTTTGGTATACTCATATATCTTTCCCCTTTGTTAAAGTTTTTCCTTCGTGCAACTTTTTCTTAATTATATGATAAAATAGCAGTCTTGTGTTAAAATTTTTTAAAAAAAATTAGCTGCCTACTATTAGGCAGCTAATTTAAATAATATTTTTCAAGTCAAAACTTCCCTTAAAACTATTCCAAGCGTAATTCCTATGAACATCGATGTTAGTGTACCCAATAGAAAATACTCTGCCCAGTTCCGGTCATCCATTTGTTTGAACCGCGCAATGGACTTGGCAGCTACAATAAATCCAATCGCTGGATAAGCACTGTAAAAGGTTAAGACTAAAACTAATAATCTCTCAATATATCCAATTAATTTCCCGCGTGAAAGATCATGCTTGCCAAAAATCGTATAATTGTACTCCTCCGCCAACGCTCTATTCCCTGTATGATTCTTTGTATAGTTAGCTTCTTGCCGTTCATTTTTAAACGTATATTTACCTTCAAAGGTTAAAAGCTGATTAGGCAAGGAGCCTAAAAGAATCCTTATCAGGTGGCCACTTACAGTCGTTGCGAAAATAATCACGATAACGGTAAATAAAACCGAGTTTATGATACTCCATTTTTCTCCGCTCAGAAAAAATTCATAAATTGCAGCAAAATCTATACCTAGAAACAACTTTCCAGCAAGCAAAATACATACATAATGCAGCAGTTGATCAACAATAAAGAAACTAACTCGTTTCATGTTTTCTTCGTTACTATTTTTGATGATATCAAGGAGCTTAATTTTTAGTATATCAATGAAATAATGGCTAATAACGATAAAGAGTAATGGGATAATCAGATGGCTAAAAATACCTATTTCTTTATAGTTAAAAAGGTAAAAAACAATCAGTACTAGTCCATTCATCAGAAAATGGTGTCCGATATGCTTCTTAATATTATTAATTTTATCCTTTACCATTTCATCGGTTTGCAGATAAAAATCTGCAATGAGATGGGCGAGAATAAGGCATAAAAATAACATGGATTCTCCTCTCAAACGGGTTATTACTTAATCAAATTTATTTTTAAATGATTTCTAATCGATTCCATTAATGCTGCACTTAAAGCTTGTGGTTTATCTAGATAATCGCTATAAGATTTTTCCTGTAGAGAGTCAAGGGTGGTAATCAATTTATAAAAAACAGATAGTATTTCTTCACTTTTACCTTTTTTATAATGGCTAGAGATAGTTGGTGCAGTTTTCCCGAGCAGTTTTGCTACTGCTTTTTGCTGCTCCAAAATAAAGTAAAATGTACAAACCTGCTCCTGAATCTTTGTTTGACCCTTCATCATGATTAACTGGACACTTAATAATGAATTTATTAATGTTTCAAACTCTGACCGAAAATGATTATACTGAAAAAATTGATTTTGATAAAATTGATCAAGTTCAAACTTAAATAAAGGTCTTACTTGTTCCTCCTTCAATAAATCATTCGCATACCTTGCCTGCTTTATTAAGGGATGAATCCACTTCTCTATATCTACTTCCTCTAACTCTTTGTCACTATCACCAAAGGACAATCCAAAATAAGGCGGATTGTCACGATATTTCCAAATCCTGCTTATAAAAAAGGCTAAAATATAGGCAGTGGAATATCCATAACCAGCAAAGATGATCTCATCGCCCGCTCTGTGCTTCACTTTAACATGACCGATTTTCTCAGACCAAATCGTAACCCTGTTTACCAGCTCATCTAAGTAATTAGTCAATTCATCTCCCATGTCACCAGACGAAGAGTTACTGACATCGAGAATAAAGATTGAGATAGGATAGTTCATCTTTTGCTCCTTCAACATGAAATTAGATTATATAGTCTAATTTTATAAAAATTAGAGTAAATAGTCAAACTTATTCCTTGTTTGATGAACCTATCTAACATCAAGAATTAAATGACAACAAAACTTCTCCATTCTTGCGGAAGGAGGTCCTGATATTGTCTTTGTAGAAACCGATCATCTACTAAAACAATGGTCCCATGGTCCTCTTCTGAACGAATTAATCTCCCGCCAGCTTGTAACACTTTATTCATACCAGGAAAAACATAGGCATAGTCATAACCGTTTCTTTCCTTCTTGTTAAAATGATCCTTAATAAGATTCCGTTCATAACAAAGCTGCGGAAGACCTACACCTACCACCACCACACCATTTAAGCGGTCACCCTTTAGATCCACTCCTTCTGAAAAGACTCCGCCAAGAACGGCGAATCCAATTAATGTCTCAGGTTGATTGGGCTTGAACTTTTTCAAAAATTCTTCCCTTTCCTCCTCAGACATTCCTGCACCTTGAAGCAAGGTATTAGTTCCTGGATATTGTTTAATAAACTCATCATATACAGCGAGCAAATATTGATAGGAGGGGAAAAAGATTAAATAATTTCCTGGTCGATTTTGAACTAAGGAATGAATCATGGTTACAATGGCTGGCTTCGTTCTCTCGCGGTCACGGTATCTAGTCGACAACGGCTTGATAAAAATATCAGTCTGTTCCTCCTTAAATGGTGAAGGAATCGAAAGTAAATAATCCTCATCTTGACCGCCAAGAATATCCTGATAATAAGAAAGTGGTGCAAGTGTCGCCGAAAAAAACACCTTCGAGCGATAGCCTTTTCCCATTTTCTGAAGCAATTTTGATGGATCAATACAAAATAGTTTTAGTGTTATATCGTTTTTAATTTTTTCTCCATAGATGACATAATGTTCATCGAGTAAATCAACTATTTTCAAGAATGAATTCACCTGGAAGTACAGTTCCAAAAGGTTAGGAAAGGTTTCTTTTAATAAAACGATTTCGGCCCCTTCTTTAAACTGGTTCAGTAGCAGTATCAATTCTTCATCTAACTGGTCTAAGGTAAATTCATTCAATTCGCCGCCATTCTTTTTCAAAGAAATAAACCAAGAATTGATTTGTGAAGCACTATCATAAATTCCTTTATTGACGGATTTAAACTCCTTTTTCAATTGGAGAAATAACTCTTTGTTAAGAGACGCAGAGAACATCTCTCTACCACGGTCAACTAGATTATGTGCTTCATCAATTAATAAAAGTGTGGACTTCTTTTGCTCTTCGAACAGGCGCTTCAATGATACACGCGGGTCAAAAATATAATTGTAATCACAAATGACAGCATCAGCTGTATAAGCAAGATCAATAGAGAATTCAAATGGACACACTGTATGTTTACGAGCATAGTTTTCGATTACCTCACGATTCATACAGTTTTCATTGGCTGCAATATCTAAAATGGCTCCATTTATTCGATCATAATAACCATCAGCAAACTCACAATAATCCTTTTGACATTTTGTTTCATCCTTAAAACAAACTTTGTCTTTGGCTGTAATCGTAACATATTTCAAACAAAGCCCGCAGGACTGCATTCGTCCGACTGCCTCTTCTGCAGTAGTCCGAGTTATGGTCTTAGCGGTAAGATAAAATATTCGGTTTAAATTTCCTTCTCCCATAGCTTTGACGGCTGGAAACAAGGTGGATATCGTCTTACCAATCCCAGTTGGTGCTTTTACAAACAAACTCTTTTTCTCAGAGATCGTCTTGTAAACACCTCCAGCTAATTTCCTTTGTCCAGAACGGTAGGTGTCAAAGGGAAAAACCAATTGTTTACTGCTTTCAGTTCTCTCTTTCCGATGATCATGAAGTAATTTTGCGTAGGGATAATAGGTCTCTACTACTTCCTGAACAAAACCCTCTAGTTCAGAAATGGAAAAGCATTTTTTCAAAAGCCTTTTTTCATCACTTTCAACCTGTACATATGTAAGCTGTACAGATATTTCCTGTAACTGATGATCTTTGGCATATATATAGGCGTACATTTTAGCTTGTGCCCAGTGGACGGGAAGTCCATCATCTCCGAGTTGTTCTAAGTGCTTTGAGGTGGATTTAATTTCATCGATAATTACTTCTCCATTCCGAAACAATAATCCATCGCATCTTCCATCAATTGAAAAAATAAGGTCCTTGACGGGAAAATCTGCTCGAAGATAGACCTCCTTTTGATCAGATTCTTGATATGTAAGTTGAATTTTTTGGTGAATTCTCGTTCCCTCTAACATCGTGGACTGTGACCTGAACCTAGAATCAATGCTTCCACTGCTATATACATGTTCCACGAGTGTTCTAACTGCTAGTTGAATGGTATTTGACAAGAATATCACCTGCTTTACAAATAAGAATATACGTTTGTATAAAGATTATAACAGAAACCCAAACATTTTTGGACATTCACTCAAAAATCTACTCTCACATAATCTAATGTCGAGAGGAGTAAGAAATTATGTATCTTGTTACAAAGGAAAACATACACCAATTGGAGCTTGAAGCATGGAAAAAAGATGCGATAAATAGATTCGATGAGAGGATGATAGACAAAGAAAAGCACTTCCCTTGTATTCCAGCAACAATGGGATATCAGTTGAATAGGTTTTGCTTCGGATTTGTACCAAATCCTCAAAATCCGTTAGCCACTAAAGAATTAGCACTCTTGCTAAAGGAATACTCGATCGTTTACAAATCAATTGGTGCTTATACGTCACTTGTCATTTTTTATGAGCCTTCTCCAGAAAGAACCGGAAATCCCACTGTAGAACAATATGAACAGATGTTTTGGGAACAACTGAATCAGCTCAGTAAAATAGATGAGATGGAATGGCCAAGTCATATCCCTGCTGATTCTATGCATTCAATGTGGGAATTTTGCTTTCACGGAGAACAATTCTTTATGTACTGTGCGACCCCTTCGCACTGTAATCGGTATAGTCGTCATTTCCCCTATTTCATGCTAGCCATAACACCTAGATGGGTACTAGAAAAATTCACATCCTCCCCCTTACATGCCGAAAAAATAAAAGCAAAGATAAGAGACAGACTAGCCAATTATGATTCCATTTCCATTCATCCTGATTTGAACACGTATGGACAAAAAGATAATTATGAATGGAAACAATATTTCCTTCGGGATGACCAAACAACATTATCAAAATGCCCCTTCCATAAAAAAAATAGAGAACAAGAGTGAACTTGTTCTCTATAGCTAGTTATGAACGAATTTGTCCGGTACCTTGGACAATTGCCTTTGATGTCGTAATTGCCCGCAGCCCCATTGGTCCTCGTGCATGCAGCTTTTGAGTACTAATTCCAATTTCCGCCCCATAACCGAATTGTTCTCCATCTGTAAATCGAGTAGATGCATTGTGATAGACAACAGCCGCATCCACTGCCTGTAAGAATAACCGTACATTTTCATCCTGTTCACTGATGATGGCTTCAGAATGCTTTGTACCATACTCGTCAATATGTTGTATGGCTTCCTTCACATCTTTAACCAATTTCACTGCTAAAATTGGCGCTAAAAATTCAGTTTTCCAATCCTCTTCCATTGCACTTTTTACAAATGGATAGTGAGCTGTCAGCTCTTCATCACCACGGAGTTCTACTCCCTTTTCGTTAAGAGAATGTAGTATTTCGGAAATATACGGCCAACTTTCATGAATAAGCAGGGTTTCAGCGGCATTACAAACAGATACACGGTGCATTTTTGCATTAAACGTAATATCAATCCCCATTTGTTTTTTGGCGGTTTCATCAATGAATACATGACAATTCCCAACACCAGTTTCAAGTACAGGGACCGTTGCATTTTCAATCACGGATTGAATTAAACCGGCACCTCCACGGGGAATTAGCACGTCAAGATATTGATTTAGTTTAAACATTTGCGCTGCCGTTTCCCTGCTTGTATCCTCGAGCAGCTGAACAGCATCTGCAGGGATTTTACTATCAGCAAGAGCTTCACGCATAACCTTTACAAGTGCCTTATTAGAATGAAGAGCAGATGTACTTCCCCTTAAAAGAACAGCATTTCCTGCCTTTAAACAAAGGCTCCCCGCATCTACGGTTACATTCGGACGAGCTTCATACACCATCCCAATGACACCAAGCGGAACACGTACAGTATGAATCTGTAAACCATTTGGGCGCTCCCAAGCCTCAATGGTTTCACCGATTGGATCCTCGAGTTTAATCAATTGATGAATCCCTTCAACAATCTGTTCGATTCTCTCTTCTGTAAGCAATAACCGATCTAATAAGGAAGGGGTAAATCCTTTTTCCTCTCCCGCTCTAATATCCTTCGCATTTTCTGTTATAATCAATTCCTTTTCACTCAATAATCGGTCTGCCATCTTCGCTAAGGCTTCATTTTTTTCTTCCGTCGAAAGAATAGAAAGTACCTTAGAGGCTGATTTTAACTTCTTAGCCTTTTCTAATAATTCACTCATACTATACCTCGCTCCTTTGCAGACTAACCCAGTTATTACGATGAATCGCTTCTGCACGTTTATTGATTGAAAAGTTTTTCGTTTTATCACCAGGCAAACCTTTTACCATTTGTAAATTCTTTGCAGAATAATAGATTTGCCCTTTACCTATTAATTCACCTTTCTGATTGTGTACCTCGACAACATCCATTGCATTAAATTCACCAATAACGTTCGTAATACCTACGGGCAGCAGACTTTTTCCATTTGTAACAATGGCTGCTTCTGCCCCTTCATCAATTTCAACAATGCCAGCGGTTTGAGAATGAAAAGCAATCCATTGCTTTTTCATTTGCATTTGGGTTTCGAAGGAGCCGCCAATATAGGTCCCGTCTCCTTTACCCTCTAAAATCTTCGAAAGTTTTTCCTTCCCCTGCCCCTTCCCGACAAAGACGCTGACACCGAAGGAAAGGGCCTTTTTCGCTGCCAACAGCTTCGATTTCATTCCACCTGTTCCAACCGAAGAACCACTTTCTCCTGCCTCTTCAAGAAGTTCTTCATAAACCCTTGGGATAAAATCATACTTCTTGGCGTCCTTTACTACTTTTGGATTACCATTATATAGCCCATTTACATCGGTTAAGATGATTAGAGCATTTGCATGTAAAAACCCGCTTACGAGCGCTGACAGCATATCGTTGTCACCAAAGGTCAATTCCTCAATCGAGACCGAGTCGTTTTCGTTAATAATTGGTAAAACACCCCTTTGCAGGAGTTCAGATATCGTGCTATATAGATTATGAAACCGCTCCAGGCTATAAAAGTCCTCTCTAGTTAGTAGAATTTGAGCGGGTACAATACCAAACTCTTTAAATTGTAAAATATAATGCTGCATTAATAGTCCCTGTCCAACTGCAGCAGCTGCCTGCTTTCCTGCAACACTTTTTGGTCGAGCCGGATACCCAAGCGCTCCAAAACCTGCTGCGATTGCACCGGATGAGATGAGAATGACATCGTGCCCTTGTTCTTTTAAATGGGCAAGTGCTTCGATGTGATCACGGATTTTTTCTTCAGATATTGTACCTGATGCTGTTGTTAGCGAGCTGCTTCCTATTTTTACAACTACGAGTTGTTTCTTCATCCTACTCTTACCCCTCTTTTAAAAAATAAAAAAAAACGACTCTTCTGTCCCTATAAAAAGGACGGAAGAGTCGTTTCCGCGGTACCACCTTCATTGATGCTTTTATTAGCATCCACTTGACTCCGTAACGAGGGAAACGGCTTATGTTTACATAAGCGGTGTGAACAGGGCAGGTTCAATCTTTTTCACGTGAGAAACCTTACAGCCTTAGGGTTTCACTCTCTTTCACGTTTCCAAGTTTACTATTCCCATACCATTAACAATTTGTAATTTTATTTATTATCTATAGAAAAGACTGAAATGTCAAGGGTGTTTTTTGAATATTTAAATTTCATTTGAGTTTTATTCCACATTAGTCTATACGTCAATTGTTACTAACTGGCCAATCAAATAATCACATATCTTTTCTGAATTTAATCTTGCCGCGATATAGGGAGGCTGTAGACCTTTTCCCCTTCCCAATGGAAATCCAAGCCAGAGAACATGCTGGTCCATGAGGATAAACGGGAAGGTGTATCCTTCCTCTTGCCAAGAATTTGGCAGTAATTCTGGCCAGGACTTTTCAGAAATAACCGTTAGCGTTACTGACGGGTGGCGTTTAACTAAAACATTTACCCATGCCTCAGGTAAGTCAATATTAACTGGCAAGGAAATAATGATTGATGTCCGGGCGTTTTGTATGTCCTTGAGGACCTTTTCTAGTTTTAGTGCATGTATCCACTGTAATGTAGGAAGCTGATTTTTTATCCAAGTGCCAATTTCCTTTGTCCTTATACTTTGTCGATGTTTTTCTTGATATTCAACAAGTTGTCTAATCGTTTTCCTATTATAGACATGCTTACGGATAAATGCGATATTACCAACATGAATAAATTTTCCCTTTGTTCTCGTAATAGCTACATTGATAAGGCGTTCACTGTCTATTCCAGTTAAAAGCATTCCCGCACGTTCTTGTGGGTTAGAATCGACAGTGTCGAAAATCATAACATCTCGCTCACTGCCTTGAAAGCGGTGAACAGTTGCAGAAACAATATCTGCAGATAACACCTCTGTCTGATACAAATCCTGTAGTATCAGGTCCATTAAATTCGCTTGTGCTCTGTAGGGCGTTACATATCCTATGGACCTTGCGCCGCCTAGGTAAGACTCATGAATTAATTGAAAAGAAATCAGCGCCTGCCAGATATTTGACCTAGAATTAGAGCTCTTTTCCGTTAAACAAAATGCACCCATATAGCTTGTATCTAAGAGGATTGATGCTCGTCCTGGAAAAGGGCATTTTTCTACTATCTGGTCTCTACTGCTATGAACACTTTCATGGTCACCAACAAGGGAATGATAAATGTATTGATTGGTAAAAGACGAGATATCTGGGTGCATCCTCCGCTGTTCTTTTAGTAAAAATAAGTGTGGATGGAGTTTTCCAGCCTCTACCCACTCCACCACACCCGCTCGATGAAAAACATCCTCTTTTAACCATTTTGTTACAAGGGAGTCCCTGGAGGAGGCAATGGGTGGTAATTGTTTAAAATCACCGCAAATGATTACTCTTTTACCTAGTGCAGCAGCAAAAGCAGCCTGTGGTACGTAGGCCATACTTGCTTCATCGAGTATGACAACGTCAAATTCCCTGCCATAAATAGCGGAATCACTAGCAGCTTTGGCCAGCGTCGAACCCACAACTAATGCATCCTTAACAAACTCTATTTCTTTTTGGCGGATTTTTTCCAGCACTCTTGCAAGCTTTTTCTCAAGCTCCAATAACTGATTAGAGTCTCGTTTACTAAAGGACCGTGATATATCTTGTTTTAAATTTTTCCGTTCTTCCACTAAAGCATCTTTATCCTCAACAAGACTGTGTTCTTGCTTCTTAAGAAGCTGACTAGTCGTAAGTGCTTCTTTACTGTCCTCTGCAACGCCCGTATTATATCCGTAACGAAGCACGTCACCTTCTCGAAAGCGGCCTTTCTTTTTTATAAAGCCTGAAATTTCTCTAATTAATACGTCAACGGCTTGGTTACTGTGTGAAAGAATAAGGACTGTTTTATCTTGGAAATATTTATTAGCAGCAACTCGTGCTAATGTATACGTTTTACCAGTCCCAGGGGGGCCCCATACAAAAGTAACGGGGTTGTACTTTGAACGCAAGACCAATTCATGAACATTGCTTTTTATCTTTTCTTCGGGATGCTTTGCGGGCATCGAAGGGTTCATTAATCGATTGACTCTTACTCTTTTTTGCTTGCTTTTGTTTATTTCATCTAACCGTTCAATGAGCTGTTCAAGCAGCTCCCAAGGATCATGATAGATATACGCTTCCGGGATTAAATCACCCAGCGATTGCTCTAATTGAACAATTAGTCCCTTCCCCTCGGATGATAGGACTCGTCCACCTTGCTTTATTCCTCCCCATACAAGTGTGATGGAAGCACCTATTGGAATTTTTAATGAAAAAGCAGTATCGAAATAATAACTAAACGTACCATCATTAGATAATAATCTGCCACTCGTAACTCTATATTTGTTACTGCCATACTTTTTTAAGTAGATAATTTCATTTTGTAAGGCCTGCTGCCACTCTTTAATATTCAGAACAGTCTTCGTCATTTTCTCATCCTTCTAATAAAAATGCTTCTTATAAAATATAACCTTAAATGGTGAATCAACTATAGCATGTATACGATGCAAAAATAAAACGTTATTCCTTATCAAAATAATTCCGACATTAATTTTACTCATTTCTAAAATATGTTCGTAATAAAATCAGTATCAAATACATATCGTTTCCTATTAAGTCTTTTTACCTATAAAATGTTTCAAATAAGCAAGGATTTTGTCATATTTATAAAAATATCCTCGATAAAAATATTGCCGCAACCCGTTGGGAAAGAAAGGAATTATCAATGTGTTAAATGAATAGTTATTTAGTACCAGCACGACTGGGTTGAATGCTAAAAACAAGTTTAAATAAAGTCATTTTTCGAGAACGGTTTGTGACTTTGGACTGGTTATCCCAGGAGTTACACTCGAATTTACAGCGGGTATACATAGGCCATTTGTTCGGTAAAACCTTTTCTCTAGACTGTTTAAGGAGGTAAAAATGAAACGAAGAGATTTTGTTAAGTATGCTGGAGGCGGTCTTGCCGCATTGGTGGTAGGAAGTGTTTTGCCTACTTGGGTTTCTAATAATTCCCTTCTTGCAGTTAAACAAGTTCAAGAACTTAACTTTACGATTACCGATGCAGTAAAGGATATGATCACACATAACTCCAAAAACAAAGCACAATGCTACTTCTGGTTGTACAAAGAGAAAAACTTCCCAGCAGAAATTCCCGGACCTCATATTTTTACTACTGAGGGAAGCCTTATTAAGGTTTCGATTACAAATGGACTGGATGAACCACATGCTTTTTTCATACCTGGCATGGTGAGTAGTGGTCCTATTGCACCAGGAGCAACAAAACAGATTCAATTTGTTGCTTCAAAAGCAGGGACTTATTTATATTACGACAACCTTAACGCACCTGTGAACCGGGTAATGGGGCTGCATGGAGCCTTAATTGTGATGCCAAATCAAGCTGTTCCAGGGCATAAGTTTACTCCTTATACTACTCCTACGCCATCCGTGCAGCAGCTTTTTGATGATTTCGGAACTACTTCACACTTCCCAGGATTAGCCTGGGAACAAGGTGATGATTCCACACATACACCTGCTTTTAGACAATATGTCTGGATACTCCACGCAGCAAGCTCTCGTTTATTTGAAGAAGTCGGAAAATATCCGCCAGGAAGAGATTATCCTGCAGCACAATTTATAAATGCCTATCAAAGGGATCGGTTCAGGTCTGACGGTTTGAACCGTAAACCAAACTACTTTACCGTAAATGGTCAGTCCGGGTGGTTCGCTGCGCATAACCCGTATATAACTCCTAGTCACAGAGTAGGTGAGCCCGCAGTAATTCGGATATTAAATCCGGGTTTATCTTTACATTCCCTGCACATACATGCCAATCACGTATACGTAACAGGAATTAACGGTGCTGTCCAGGAGAATCCTATCTGGCTAGACACTCATACCGTAAAGCCGCTTGATACAGTCGAATGGGTAGTTCCTTTTACAAGGCCGCCAGATGTTCCAAATGAGCGCGGAATTGGGCTGGCAGATAAACCGTTAATCTCAATCGCAAATCCAGAAATCGAAGGATCGGTTCCTCATCCAGTCTGGCCGCCTACGGAAGAGTTAGGTTCACACTTTCCAAAAATCGGTACAAAGGCCGGGAATTATGATATTTCGGTACAAATGTCTCCTATCTGCTACCCTATGCATGATCACTCTGAGACCAGTCAATCAGCTCAAGGCGGTAACTATGGTTTGGGGATGATGAGTGGATTAGATTTCATTGGTGACCGAAATACTCCAGGAAGTGTCACTACTTTTCCTGGGGCACCTACGGTTCATGGACCAGGAACGACTGGTCCCGCAGCTGGACACGAAGGAGCTCATTAAACAAAACTCAATGTGATAGCTATTAATATTTTGGACTAAAAAAGGAGTAATGCTATGTCTTTTTCAAATCCTGGTAATAAAATTCTACGCAGGTCCGTAGTTGGTCATGAAGGTGAATGGGTTAAATCATTCGATCCGCCTCAAGAGAATCCGCCAACTCCAGAACTCCTGAATCCAACCAATCCTGTCCCTGCATTTGTAGCTGCTACCATTCCAGGTGCAACGAATGAAATCCCCTTTACTCAGAGGGTCCATTTAATGCAAGGCAGAGACATACAGATGTGGGACGGCAGGAAACTTGGTTTTTTTCTTATTCAGAATCCTGATGTTCCCGAGGCAGTGGACGGGACGTTTCCTGGGCCAACCATCCGGGTTCCGCGTGGGGTAATTTTCCACGGTCAAGTTAATGGACATGGTCAGCCAGCACATACTGTCCATTGGCATGGTATCGAGCCAACTGCCATGAATGATGGTGTTGGTCACACCTCCATGGAGTTAGGAAAGTATACCTACCAATGGCAGCCAAATCATATCGGAAGTTATTTTTACCATTGTCATCGAAGTACTATCCAACATTTTGAATATGGATTATATGGTTTTTTAATTATTGAACCACCCGATGCCTATGACCCGAGTGATGGAAAGAATGTTGGCGGGTATCCGCGCCGTACCGCTGCAAATCTAAGTAATTACCCAATCTTCCCAGGTTTTATAGGCGGTAATTTAGAGAGTGGGGACCCACATGCCATGACCATTCCTTATGATATAGAGGCACTATGGGTTATTGACGACATCGATTCTGTTTGGCGTGAACAAGCGGAACATGCCCATCAGACCTTTCCAAAGCATGGTAATAACCCTGGGGTGGATGACCGTTTCGATGAAAACGCAAGTGGCAGCTATGATTTCTTTGCCTTCCACGATTACAATCCTGATTACTTTGTAGTAACGGGTGTTGATTTCCCAGGACGCATTGGCAGTACCGTTTCCATCCGACCAGGTTTAACTGTTCCAGCAGCCTTAAATAGTGGTGTTGGTGGAATGCAAATTTCTATAAACGCAAGAAGAAATCAAACCATCCTAATCCGTCTATTATGTGCTGCTTATACAAAAATAAAGGTAACCTTCCCTGTGGATGTGGTCGTTATCGCAATTGACGGACGGTCTCTGGGTGTTCCTCCTTTTGGACGCTACAATCACCCCTATACAGTTCCTGCCGGGAAACCGATTGAAATGTCAACAGCTCAACGAATTGATGTGCTGATAAGATCAAACCGGCCTACTAGCTCTTTTGGTCAGATAGAATACCGCCATCATTTGAGCGATGCATTTTTATTAAATGGAAGAATTCCAATTGTAATTAAATAGCTTGCTAGACTAAAAAAGTCCTAGGTGTTCTCCAACACCTAGGACTTTTTGCAGTTATTTTATTTTTTTTATTGAATTACTAACCGTTTTGATGATGAAATTAATATCTTCCTTCTCGATATTTAATGGCGGTGATAACGTTAATACATTATTGTACCCGGCAACAGTGGCACCATTTTTACCGATTAATAACCCTTCCTGCTTACAGAAAGCAATCACTTGATTAACCAGTGTTACATCTAAAGGTTCCTTTGTCTTCTTATCCTTCACTAATTCAATTCCGACCAACAATCCTTTTCCGCGGACATCACCGACAAATGGATGATTTTGAAGAAGATTTGTTAACTCATTTACTACCTGGTTCCCCAGATCACGAGAACGGTCAAATAAGTTTTCTTTTTCCATAATTTCTAGGTTCTTTAATGCTAACGCACAAGCCGCTGGATTACCGCCAAAGGTGTTAACGTGACGGAAGTAGTCATATTCTTCTGTACCCTTAAAGGCCTCATAAATTTCTTTCCGAACAGCAGTAGCTGAAAGCGGTAAATATGCACTTGTAATTCCTTTAGCCATTGTGATAATGTCAGGCTTTACATCATAGTTCATAAAACCAAATGGCTTTCCAGTACGACCAAACCCACAGATAACTTCATCTACAATTAAAAGAGCACCGTGTTTTTCACAAACCTGTTTGGCTGCCTTCATGTAGCCATCAGGCGGAACTAAGATTCCACCACCGGTAATGATTGGTTCCATTATCATTGCGGCAATCGTTTCGCTTAGTTCCCATGTCATTGTCCGGTCGATTTCTTTTACCGATGAAAGTTCGAAAGGATCTTTAACATTCGTATCGTCCCGATAGGAATCAGGCGGAGCTACATGTATAAAACCAGGAGCTAAAGGCTCGTATTTATACTTTCTTTGCGCCTGACCTGTTGCGGCCAAAGCTCCCATCGAATTCCCGTGATAGGCACGATAGCGAGAAAGTATTTTGTAACGGTTAAACTCCCCTTTTTGCTGATGATATTGACGGACGATTTTAAAGGCAGTTTCATTGGCTTCAGAACCGCTGTTTGAGAAAAAGATGACATATTCATCACCTAGCATTTCATTTAACTTTTCAGCAAGCTTTATGGCTGGGATATGGCTTTGAGTAAGTGGAAAATATGCCATTTCCTTAAGTTGTTCAAATGCTGCATCGGCAAGCTCTTTTCTTCCATAGCCTACATTCACGCACCATAGTCCAGCCATTGCATCTAAATATCGCTTCCCATCCGCATCACTTACCCAAGACCCCTCAGCCTTTGTAGCCACAATGGTAGCATTCGGATTATAAGGCTTCATAGAATGCCATAAATATTTATCATCCTGCGCAAGTAATTCTTCATGTGGACGACCTGTTTGAACCATTTTCAGCTCCTCCTTTCTATGCTTCAAACCGTGATGTAATCATTTTCTTACGTGTATAAAAGTTTAAACCATCTTTCCCATTCACATGGAGATCACCATAAAAGGAATCCTTCCAGCCTGAGAATGGAAAGAACGCCATTGTCGCTGGAACACCAACGTTGATACCCAGCATACCCGCATCGGCTTCTTCACGGAATTGCCGGATTGCTTTTGCATTATTGGTATAAATCGTCGCTCCATTTCCATATCTCGATTTTCGAATATATTCCAATCCTTCGTCTAAATCACTCGCTCGCAGCAGACTTAATACAGGGGCAAATATTTCATCCTTGGCAATGGTCATTTCTGGAGTAACATGATCGAAAATGGTTGGACCTAAGAAATTCCCTTCTGTATGGTCACTCATTTCTCTGCGTCCATCACGAATTAATTCAGCACCCTCAAGCACACCTTTTTCTATATATCCGAGTACCTTATCACGATGTTCCTTTCTAATAATGGGAGTTAATAGCACCTCGTCATCCATTCCGTTACCGATTATCAACTCATCTGCCTTTTTCGCTAAAGCCTTAACGAATGGTTCATTGTCCCCGACAACCACCACCGCACTGCAAGCCATACAGCGTTGCCCAGCACTTCCAAACGTTGAAGAGATAATATGCTGGACCGCCTTATCCATATCGGCATCAGGCATCACAATATGATGATTTTTGGCTCCGGAAAGGGCTTGAACCCTTTTTCCCTTAGAGGCTGCCCGTTCGTATACATACTTCGCAACCGGCTGGGAACCAACAAACGAGATCGCAGCAATGTCTTCGTGGTCAAGTAATCCATTTACGACATCATGAGCACCATGGACCACATTCAATACTCCAGGAGGGGCACCAGCCTCAGAAAACAGCTCTGCTAGTCTATTTGCCAATATCGGTGTACGCTCAGATGGCTTTAATACAAAGGTATTTCCGCAAGCAATAGCTAATGGAAACATCCAAAGTGGAACCATCATTGGAAAGTTAAACGGAGTGATTCCTCCGACAACCCCTAATGGATAACGGAACATTTCGGAATCAATTTCCTCTGCAATACCTGATAAGGTTTCCCCCATCATCAGAGTAGGTGCTCCTGAAGCAAACTCTACACACTCAATTCCACGTTGAACTTCTCCATGAGCCTCTTTGTAGGCCTTACCATTTTCTAGGACGATTAATTTTGCTAGCGCTTCATGGTTATCACTTAATAGACTGTGATATTTAAAGAGTATCCGTGCTCGTTTCGGAACAGGAACCTTCTTCCACTTGTTAAAGGCTTCTTTTGCAGCTGCTACTGCTGAGTTCACATCTTCTCTCGTAGAAACAGGAACTTTTGTAAGTAATTCATTGGTTGCTGGATTTGGCACATTAAGGGTCTGATTACTGCTTGAATTTTCCCATGCACCATTAATAAAATTCTGTAGTACCGTTGTATCTTTTTTTGTCACGCTCATTTGTTCTCCTCCATTGATAATCAAAATAAATCACTTTATCCCCAAATTTTGTTTAATGAGTACACTCGAAAAATACTTTCTTGCATTTGCGGTTCCAATAATTAATGTTTCTTTTTCCTTACTTGTTGGATGGTAAAACTCAATAGAAGCACCATCTAAATGCTCATGGACAGCATTAATTCGAAAACCCTTCTGAATGAAAAAATCGAGCTTATCTCTTTCATTAAGATATTGTTGATAATCCGACATTGGACCCTCCTACAAATAAGAAATTTTCGTTATTCGAAATTTAAATTGGCAGGTGCTTCCTCTATAACTGTCACATATTCTTCTTCAATGACCCAATCACGACCAACAGAGATTCCTAGATATTTTGCATCACTCGGATCCTCCAGTTCAGCCTGTTGATACTTCTTAAACCACCAGTACTTTGCAAGCACATAATATATAGCCGCTCCAAGTACGAACCCTACCAAGAAACCATACGACGGGAATAAATAGGAGATATAACCGCCAATGATCCAAGCAATAAACCCTGCAAGATTCATGCCGCTCCAATATCTAAATTGACCTTGGTCTTCGTATAACTCTGGAACATTCACTCGTCTTTTGCGGATTAAATAATAATCAGCAAAGAGAATTCCAACGATTGCAGACAATATACCGCCAACGATTAGAAGAATAGGGATGATAACACCAAATAACTCCCAAGGTTGAACGATTGTTCCTACAATACCTGCTGTAATAACACCCGCCCAAAATGGAAACTTTGGTCCCCCAACATTGGAGAAAATAGTTGCTGCCGGTACAACATTTGCAGCAGTATTTGTTGACCACTGTGCTAAGACAATCATTAGAAGTAATACAGCAAGGATTATTCCACTTGCTGAATCTTGCAGGGCCACCACTGGGTCTGCATTTAATACTGCAATGTAAGATACAGCACCAATGATAATCATGAAGGTTTGTGTTAATGGCATGGCAACAAGATTACCAATTAATGAATTTTTATTTCTCTTAAACCAGTTCTTTTCATTTACTGGAGCCTTCATAAAGCGTGAAATCGATGGAATATCGGCACTCAAGGTTGCCCAGAAGCCCATATTACTAAAAATAACCACCATAAAGGCTGTAAACGCAGCGCCACCAGTAACAGGTGATTCTACCCAGCTCCAAACGTCTCTGCCAGCAGCCTGCGCTTGGTCAGATAAGGAGGAATACATCCAAATAGAGATTAAGATAATGATTGGAGCTGCTAAATCCGCAAATCGTTCAATTGATTTGATTCCTAAAGCGGTATTAATCAACTGAACAATTGCAAAAATAATGAAGCAAACAAACCAATTATCAAAACCAAATAATATATTTAAAATGCCATTCATTGCTGTCGCACCAAAATAGGTATTGATCCCAAACCAAGCAGATGCTGTTACACCTCTAGTTATCGAAGGAATATGAGTACCAATCGTTCCAAATGGCGCTCTCATATACACAGGAAATGACAAACCATGTTCGATACCAATATCAGCGATTAAGGATATAAAGAATCCAATCGCAAGGGATCCAATAATCGTTGCTAGAATAACAAGTGGCAATGATAAACTTTGTACACCTGCACCGCCAATGGCAAAGGTAGCGAGTACCACAACCATCCCTACCCACATAAACGAGTAACCTAGCTTTGTGATTTTCCTATCTTTTTGTTGAATGGGTAATAAGTCTGAAGACTTTAGGTGGCTTTTTTTCATATGAACACTCCTTATTCGGTTTAAGATAAAAGAATTTAACCATTTAAATTCAAATACCAATTTCCAACAGAGGTTTTAAAGTGCAATTGCCTGCATAAGCAAGCAATTGCAGGAGTCGTTCAACAATGAATGGAGAAAATAATTTTCTATATAATGCTGCTAAATGGATAAGGTTTCATTTTGGTTTATTGGAGTATACCCATTGTATTTGGCTCTCTTTAAATATTGTCCGGTACCTGGTTTTCCTACAAACTGTTTATCACGAACGACAAATTCACCTCGAGATAAAACGGAAACGGGCTCTCCCGTGACTTTCATTCCTTCAAAGGCATTATAATCGACTGCCATATGATGCGTTTCAGCGGAAATGACACGCTCTGCCTGTGGATCAAAAATGACAATATCAGCATCAGACCCAATTGCAATACTGCCTTTTTTCGGATATAAGCCAAATAACTTTGCGGCTTTTGTGGATGTAAGATCAACAAACTGATTAAGACTTATACGTCCCTTTCTCACCCCCTCAGAGAATAATATAGATAGACGGTCTTCAATAATTGGCCCGCCATTTGGAATCTTAGTAAAATCATCCCTTCCTAAATCCTTTTGTCCTTTAAAATCAAACGAGCATTGATCAGATCCAAGTGTTTGAAGTTGACCGCTTTTTAACGCATTCCACAGTGCTTCTTGATTCCATTTTTCTCGTAACGGAGGAGACCAGACATATTTGGCACCTTCAAAATTTGGTCTTTCTAGGTAACTTTGATCAAGAACTAAATACTGTGGGCAGGTTTCACCCCAAACATCAAAGCCCTTACTCCGTGCTTCGGCAATTTTTTCAACCGCATCCGCACAAGATACGTGAACCACATATAATTGCGAGTTTGCCAGCCCAGTCAGTTTTGCAGCTCTTCCCGTTGCTTCTCCCTCTAATTCTGGTGGTCTTGTTAAAGCGTGATAAATTGGGGTTCTATTTCCTTCTGCGACTGCCTTTTTCGTTAAATAATCGATTACATCCCCATTTTCTGCATGAACCATGACAAGTGCTCCATGTTCCTTTGCAGAGACAAGCGTTCGGAAAAGCGTTTCATCATCTGCTTGGAGAACGTTTTTGTAAGCCATAAACACCTTGAAAGAGGTGATACCTTCTCCATTAATCACATAAGGAAGTTCATTCAATACATTCTCATTGATCTCCGATATCATTAAATGAAAACCATAATCTATGACAGCTTTTTCTTTAGATTTTGCATGCCAGGTTTGAATTGCATTTTTTAACGAGTCACCTTTACTTGTTAAGCAAAAATCGATTATCGTTGTCGTCCCGCCAAAAGCTGCAGCAATGGTGCCTGTTTCGAAATCATCCTTTGTCACGGTTCCTCCAAAAGGCATATCTAAATGGGTATGCGGGTCAATGCCCCCAGGAAAAATGAGACAGCCCTTTGCGTCGATAACTTCAGCGCCATTTGCTGAAAGATTGTTGCCAATTTGAGAGATTTTTCCTTCTTCTATTAAAATTTCTGCTGTAAAGGTATCTGCTGCTGTTACAATCGTTCCATTTTTTATCAACTTCTTCATACGATTTCTCCCTTCTCATTTGTTACTATCAATCTTGCATTCTGGTGCAAGACTCAAGGCTGACTGTCTTTCGTTCCATGTCATCGGCGGTATTTCATTCGCCACTTCGACCATATCGATTGCCCCGTCTACCGGGCAGACAATGGAACATAAATTACAGCCAACACAATCTTCTTCTCTAACTTTTAGATAACTTCTACCGTTCTCGTCAGTTAACCTATCGATACATTGATGGGATGTGTCCTCACAGGCAATATGGCACTTATTACAGTTGATACAAACATCCGTATTGATTTTTGCGACAATATTATAGTTAAGATCTAAATTTCCCCAATCCGAATACCTTGGAAGAGTTTTTCCAATGATTTCAGATACCGACTTTATCCCCTTACTATCTAAGTAATGACTAAGTCCCTCAATCATGTCCTCGACAATACGGAATCCGTGGTGCATGGCAGCGGTACAAATTTGCACACCTGCAGCACCCATTAACATGAACTCAACGGCATCCTGCCAGTTGGAGATCCCTCCAATTCCTGATATTGGAACGTTTATATTTGCATGACGTGCACATTCCGCCACCATATTAAGAGCAATCGGTTTAACTGCAGGACCACAATAGCCTCCATGTGCCCCCTTTCCTGCAACATGAGGGATGGTATTCCATGTATCAAGGTCTACCCCCATCAAACTATTAATCGTGTTTATCATACTAATGGCATCCGCACCACCATTACATGCTGCTTCAGCCGTAGCTGTAATATCCGTAATGTTTGGTGTTAATTTTACGATAACAGGTGTTTTTGCCACCTCTTTTACCCAATAGGTCTGACGTTCTACAAGTGCTGGTACTTGACCAGAAGCAGAACCCATTCCACGTTCAGCCATACCATGAGGACAGCCAAAGTTTAATTCGAGACCGTCAACTCCGACATCTTCTACACGCTTAACTAATTCGTGCCACTTTTCTTGCTTTGGCTCCATCATTAAGGATGCGATAATCGCATGGTTAGGAAATCTTTTTTTTGTTTCATAGATTTCTTTTAAATTCACATCTAAGGGCCGGTCGGTTATCAATTCAATATTATTGAACCCCGCCACCCGTTGTCCGTTAAAACCTATGGCTGCAAACCTAGAGGAAACATTCAAAATTGGGTCACCTAATGTTTTCCAAACTGCCCCGCCCCAACCTGCTTCAAAGGCTCTCTGAACCTGATACCCTGAATTGGTAGGGGGTGCTGAAGCTAGCCAAAATGGGTTGGGGGATTTTATCCCTGCGAGATTAATACTCAAATCAGCCATATTGAATTCACCCCTTTAAAATAGAAATGCTTTAATGCTGGAAAGCGCTTACATATTTATATCTTTTGATTTGGTCATTTACTTTGCTGTTTCCACTGCCGTAAATTGCTTATGAATGGTAAAGGCAGCTAGTTTTCCTTGTTGAGCTGCGGTAACAACCATGGCGTCCCCTTTGCCTTTTCCAAAAACAACATCACCGCAAGCATATATTTTAGGATTAGAAGTTTGATAGGTTTCTTTATTTACATATACCACACCACTATCATGTTCCAGTCCAAAGCCTTTAATTAGTTCCAAATGCCTTGTTTGTCCGATTGCTTTGATGACTGCGTCTGCCGGTATGACATATTCAGAGCCTTCAACAGGATGAGGTCTTCTCCGTCCGTCTTGGTCTGGTTCACCAAGCTTCATTTTTAAACATTCAATCCCTGTCACCTTTCCATTTTCATCTCCTATAATTCTCTTCGGTGCTGTTAACCAGCGAAATTCAACACCGTCTTGTTTGGCAAATTCATATTCAAAATCATAGGCAGTCATTTCTTCCTTTGTTCGACGATATAGGATTTTTACATTTTCCGCACCTAAACGTACAGAACAGGTTGCACCATCTATTGCGGTATTTCCTGCACCGATGACAACGGCTTGCTTTCCGACAAAATCATTCGATAATCTTCCACTTTTTGTTTCCTTTACAAACTCAATGGCATCGTAGACTCCTTCTAGGTCTTCTCCTTCAATACCTAAGTCAGGTACATGTGCCATCCCCACCGCTAACACAATGCAATCGAATTTTCCAAGTAGGTCCTTTATGGAAATATCCTTTCCAACCCTTGTGTTTGTTTTGATTGTGACATTCAGCTTTTCAACTTGTTCTACTTCCCAATAAGATATTGCCTGTGGAAGCCTGAATGAGACTATTCCATAAGTATTTAAACCGCCAGCTTTTTCTGCAGCTTCAAATATCGTCACTTCATATCCAAATCTGGCTAATTCCCGAGCGGCTGAAAGTCCTGCTGGTCCACCGCCAACAACAGCAACAGATTTACCATTAGCTGTTCCAGGTTGAAAAAGAGTTTGTTCATTTTTAATAGCCCAATCTGTAGCATATCTCTGAAGGTTTCCAATCATAATTGGTTTTGTGGAATGGTTTAAGACACATGCCCCTTCACACAGCTCCTCCGTTGGACACACCCTAGCGCAGCTTGCACCAACTGGATTGGAAGTCATAATAGTTTTGGCAGAACCGAGTAAATTTCCTGTCGTTATTTTTTTTATAAAAGTGGGAATATCAATGCCTGTCGGACAGGCCTTAATACAAGGTGCATCATAGCAATACAGGCAGCGATTAGATTCTTCCAACGCATCTTGATGTGAAAGAGGACGTTCTACTTCCTGAAAGTTTAATTCCAGATTGGTATTGGAGATCCGCTGTATTTTTTCCAATAAAAAACCCTCCTTTATTCAAAAGTTAATTTACTGAAAATTCTGCATATGGTTTTCATTTTACAGGCAGCAAAAAATTCATTACATCATACAATCTGTAAAATAGTGCTTGTATTCTACTATCCAGTATGTGAACTAGATTCTATATAACATTTATGCGAATCCATAATATTTGATGATGATTTGAAGGGAAAAATCGATGATTTCTGTAGTAGATAAATGAAAGATATTCTTGTACCATAGTTAACCTTTTACCAATTTATCACAAATGAACAAAAAATTTTGTAAAATTCCATCGAACTTATTATGAATATATTTGAGGTAATTGGCTTTTTTAAAAATAACTTAAACTCAATGAGTATAAAGGAAAAATGAAGTTAATGTGTAAGTGGATTTTCAACCAATCACAGTTTTTTTTCCAAATAAGTTCTCGACATTCGCAAATTATTTGCCGAATGTTTTGTATATGAACAATTATTAAAGTAGCACCAAAAACTAGCAGAGGGTAATTTCTCCTCCCCAACATTCACTTTGTTTATCCTGCTATTTGAACTATAATTGTAAAATATACCATATTCAATACATGAATAAACAAAGGATGATGTTCCATGAAATATGAATGGCGAAAAAAAGAAAAAGAACTATACCTGCCTTCTGCCAAACCAACTAAGATTGTTGTACCACCGTTGAAATACTTTACATTAATGGGAAAAGGAAATCCTAACAGCGAAGCTTTTAAGGAAAGTGTTGAGGCTTTATATGCATTATCTTATGCAATACGAATGCTCCCAAAAAAAGGAACAACCCCCGAGGGTTATTTTGAATATACTGTTTTTCCTTTAGAAGGTGTTTGGGACTTGGATGAAGTTGGAAGACAATTAGAACAGCTAGACAAAGACAGGTTGGTTTATAAACTAATGATTCGACAGCCAGATTTTGTGTCAGATGATTTATTTTCAATGGCGAAAGAATTATCTGCAAAAAAAATCTCAGAGGACTTGTTATTATCTGCTAAGTTTGAAGAAATTGAAGAGGGCTTATGTGTCCAATGTATGCACATAGGAGATTATGACAGTGAACCTGAAACATTTTCAAAAATGCATGACTTTTGTTCTGCCAATAATATAACCCGTACAGACAAAAGGCATCGTGAAATCTACATAAGTGACCCAAGAAAAACTGAAGCAACAAAATTAAAAACAGTACTTAGATTTAAGACAAAGTAACGTATGGATTATTGTCATCCATGCAAGCAAAACAACCAGCATATTTCAGCTGGTTGTTAGTTTAATTGTATTGACTAAAGTATTTAAAAACTGATGTATTAACTGAAAGGCCTCATGAATAGTCAGATTCTCTGTATACCCATCCACATAATTCAGGGCAAAATTTAAATCCCATAAGCCATCATCATAGCTAAACATTAGATCAAACTTTCCTTCATCGCCCTGTAAAGAGTTATTCAGCTGTTCCTTTAACATCTTTTCAAACTTTTTTTGAAGCTTTAATCCAAGCATGACATCGTATGTACCAAAAACATCATCAGCCTCAAGTGACACACCCTCAACACCGATTTGTTCAAACAATATAGACTCTACATAAATAAATTCATTTTTATGTTCTTTTAGGTATGCAATAGTCTGGTTTAAAAAATTGGACGATTCATTGGCAATCATCGTTTCAGTTTCCTTGCTGCATCGTTCAATATAAGCATCAGTAAAATTTGAATTTAATTTGTTTTCCATTTAATATCCTCCTATTAAAACAATCCCACTTTAACTATATAGTTATGTAAAATAAAAAAGCAAATTTCCAACAATAAAAAACGTCTAAACTCACATGGAGTTTAGACGAGAAGTATCATACTAGTTTTCAGCTAGTTTATTTACTACTTTTTTTTCTGCTGGGTTTTCCTCTATAGTATCTTCTGCTTGTTTCGCACGTTTCATAAAGAAAGCAAGGATAAGGGCAACAGCAGCAATAAAGACGGACACGAAAAAGGCAAAATTGATGCCGTCTAACGTGGCGCTCATCATAATTTGTTGCTGCATTTGAGCTAAGGCTGCCTCCGTTGGCTGCTCAGTCAAGTTTGCCATAGCAGCTTCACCTAACTCTTTAGCCTTTGACTCTGCGCGGTTTGACATGACAGTTACCAAAAGGGCAGTTCCGATTGCTCCAGATACTTGCTGAAGTGTATTGTTCATGGCAGTACCATGTGGGTAAAAACGTGCTGGCAATTGATTTAACCCATTTGTAGAAACTGGCATCATCACCATCGACATCCCCAACATTCGAACTGAATATAAAAGCAATAATTGTGTATACGTTGTTTCAAGTGATAATTGGCTGAAAAGATAGCTGGTTACTACCGTGATGACTAAACCAATTATAGCTAAAATGCGTCCGCCAAATTTGTCGAACAGTTTCCCTGTAACTGGTGACATAAGCGCCATTATGATTGCTCCTGGAAGCATCAGTAGACCTGCATCCAACGGAGAAATACCGCGTATTGTTTGAACATAAATCGGCAGCAAAAGCATCCCCGAAAACATGGCCATCGTAAGCACCATTGAGATAACCGATGATAATGCAAACATTGGGTACCTAAAGATTCTATAATTAAGCATAGGCTGATCTTGTTTTAGTTGACGTAAGATAGACACTAGTAATGAAATAGCTCCAATCGCAATCGTCAAATATACTTGTGGACTGTCCCAGCCTTGCTTTCCGGCTGAACTGAACCCATAAAGTAAGCCGCCAAATCCCACGCTTGTAAGTAAAACAGATAAGAAATCAAGGCGAATATCAACTTTTTCTTTTTTATCCTTTAATAAGAAGAAACCGATTAACAGAACAATCACGGCAATTGGTGTTACAAAGTGGAACAGCATTCTCCAGTCATAGTGTTCGATTAACCAACCAGATAATGTTGGTCCAATTGCAGGTGCCCCCATTAAAACTAATCCAAAAACCCCCATTGCTGCTCCCCTTTTCTCAATAGGGAAGCTTACTAACATGACATTCATTAAAAGTGGCATCATAATCGCTGAACCCGCTGCCTGCGTCATCCTGCCTGTTAATAAAACCGGAAATACATGTGCCATCCCAGCAAGGATGGTTCCTGCTGTAAATAAGCCCATGGCAACTAAGAAAAGTTTTCGTACAGAATATTTTTGAATTAAAAATGCAGTAGTTGGTATTAATATTCCATTTACTAACATAAATCCAGTTGTTAACCATTGCACAGTTGAAGCATCTACTTCTAAATCAGCCATTATGGATGGAAGTGCAATATTAAGTAAAGTGTTATTTAAAAAAGCAATAAATGCCCCAATCATCAGGATTACAATAATCCCGTATGGGGGACGTTTTGTTTCATTTTTACTGTGTTCCATGTTTATATACCCCCTATAAACCCTTTGTACATTTTTTTATACCGTTGTTTCATGCTTTATAATAATATACCGGTTGTTCATTTTTTGCAATAAAAAAACACTACAAAATTATGGGTTTGTAATAGGTACCTTAATAATGTAGTATATTTTTATACAGGTAGTATAATTCAGATAATAGGTGATAAAGTGAACGAACGTAAGCAGCATGTTATAAATAAAGCTCATCAGTTATTTATTGAAAAAGGATTTCAAGCCACATCGATTCAGGATATTTTAGATTTTAGCGGTATCTCAAAAGGGACTTTTTACAAATACTTCTCATCTAAGAGCGAATTATTAATCGCCATTTATAAAACGATTTTTAAAAAGCTAGCAAAGGATAGAAATGATTTATTAATTGGGAAAAATCCTTCAGATATAGAGATTTTTATTAAACAAATCGAATTGCAAATGATATCTAATAGGAAAAATAAATTAATTGCACTTTATGAGGAAGTCATGGCAACAAACGATGCTGATTTAAAACAATACATTCGTATTAGCCGGCTTCGTTCACTTAGGTGGATGGTTCAAAGGTTTATTGATATTTTTGGTGAGAAGAATAAGCCATACTTATTAGATTGCGCCATTATGTTCCAGGGATTCTTACAGAATAATCTCCAATACAATCGGATGGCAACAGATTCAAATGAGAAAATAAGTGATGTTGTCAGATATAGTGTGAACCGTTTAGTAAATATGGTTAATGAAGTGACCGAGGCTGGAGAGCAAATCCATGAACCAGAGCTATTAGACAAATGGCTTCCTGGAAAACATAAAAATAATCATGAATTAATTGACCAATTTTTTAAAATAGTGGGTCCAATGAGGAATTCAATAACAAAACACTTTCCTGATAAAAATGACCAGGAAAGGTATCACGAACTGTTGGATTTCATTCAAGAAGAAATCATGCATACCAGAGCACCAAGAAAATTCCTAATCGAAAGCACCATCGAAACATTACAAAACAACCCAGCTTTAATCTGGAAAAAAGACTTGATACAGCTTAATCAAATCATAACCGTTTTCTTTCAACAATTAGAGCAAGAGGAAGAAGAATAATAAATAGTAGTTTTTTTAAGACTGAGCGTTTGCCTATGCATTTCTAGGTAGTTTTACGTAAATTAGTAAAAACATTGGTTTGTTTTACTATTTTGAGGAGGAGCAGGTAGTTACTGCTTTAAAAACTACAGGAGGGTGCATCAATGGAAGATTTAACAGCAGACAAGAATCAAACACCAGATATAAAGAGTAAAGGATCTATATTTGATTCTTTCAAATTCTGGGGTCAAGGACCACTGCATAGGAAATTTATAAATGAATCTATAAATGAAGTTTTAGATGAAATCCCAATTAAGATTGAAAGTGAAGATTCAAAAGGACTGGAGGAACCAAAAGTTCTGAAGGTTTCAAAAGATCTGGAAGATTCAAAAGTTCTGGAAGAATTAAAAGAGCAACCCCAGAAACAAAGCTCGAATACATCAAGTCCCAGCAATGTTAAACACTTCGATACAATAAGCGGAAATCACATCATATCAAGGGGTTGGGATGGAAATAATATGTGGGAATTTAAAATAAGAAGGAAATAAATTTTGAAACAAAAAAGGAATGGAGCACAAAAGCCCCTTCCTTTTTTTAGTTATTCTTGATTTACAAAAGTACTCGGCATTACTACTGCAATAACCTCGCCTCGGGCACAAAGTACATGATCGGCAAAAACTTCTGTTTCTACCCTAAATTTCTTAGGGTGTATCTCATGAACGACTCCAATGGCCTTTAAAGGTACTCCATGGGGTGTCGGTTTTACAAAGTCGACCTTCAATGAAGCTGTTACAAATCGAGGAGGCTCAGCTCCGTCACCTGCCTCACAGCCATTTTTTCTATGTAGTACTAAAGATGCTGACCCTGTACCATGACAATCAATTAGAGAGGCAACGATGCCGCCATAAACAAATCCCGGAAGTGCTATATGCTCGGGTTCTGGCGAATAAATCGTTACTGTCTTTTCTCCTAGCCAGCCTGTCCGGAAATGATGCCCTTCCTGATTTAATCTGCCACATCCATAACACCAGGCGAAATCATCCGGGTATTCATCCTGAATTGCATTATGTACCTTTTCTTCCATTTGAATCCCCCTTTTCAGAAAATTATAACATATCATTACGATTCATGAATGGTCATTATTTTGGTTCAACATGAACATGTACGTCATAAACCTTATGTTTTGCAATTAATTCATCTTCTACTTTTGTAGCAATATCATGGGCATTTTTAACATCTAATGTGGAATTAACAAGGATGACAACATCAACAACAACGTTATTCCCGTAATTTCTAGCTTTAATTTCTTTCACACCCTTTACTCCCTGACAATGATGGATGGTCTGTTTATATATTTCTATTTCCTTTTCATCAAAACCATCAGTTAAATAGAGAGAGGCTTCTTTAAAAATGTCCCAAGCAGTTTTACAAATGAGGAATCCCACAATGACTGCTGCTAGAGGATCTAGCCATGGCAGACCAAACTGTGCCCCGATAATACCAATGAACGTCCCGACGCTTACCCATGCATCAGAGAGATTATCCTTAGCTGCGGCCATGACAGATTGGCTGTTTATTTCTGTTGCTAGTTTTTTATTATACCGATAAACAAAGTACATAACGAAAGCACAAAATAATCCCGTCCAGGCGGAAATTACGTCCGGAGATTCCTTTTGTGCGTAGAAAATACTAAAAATAGCATCGTATGCAACCTTCAGACCTACTGCCATCATAATAAACGAGGCAACCATAGAAGCTACAGTTTCGGCTTTCCAATGTCCATAGGGGTGGTCATCATCCGCTGGCCTTTGTGATAATTTAAGTCCAATTAGAACAGCAACAGATGCTATGATATCCGTTACATTGTTTAATCCATCAGCTTTCAATGCCTCGGAATTTGCAAAATAACCAACTGCTAATTTCAATGCAGACAAACATATATAGGCAATAATGCTTATAATTGCTCCGCGCTCTCCTCTTTTTAAATCCAAAAATCCTTGTTCTTCAATCATTTCACTCACCCACTTCTTTTCCCTATATATATTATTGAACAAAAACATCTAGTGGGTCTAGAGAAACCTTTTTCCCCTGTTCGAAATATATATCAGGGATGAAAAAAAGTTGGGATTGGTAAACATCCAATTTATCTTAGCCTTGAAATTAAGCTAGCAGTTAAGTATTCTAAGAACATATTCAACGAAATGAAGGATGTGTTGAACCTGCGATTAAATAAATTTATATCTGAATCCGGAAAAACTTCAAGACGGGGTGCAGATAAATGGATAGAAGAAGGTAGAGTCACAATAAACGGAAAAGTGGCGAAGGTTGGCAGTCAAGTGGAGCCTGGTGATGTGGTTCGTGTAAATGGTGAAACCATTAGGGTAGCCAAAAACTATGTCTACATAGCCTTAAATAAACCCGTCGGGATTACAAGTACTACTGAAAAACATATCAAAGGCAACATTGTTGATTTAGTCAATCACCCACTACGAATTTTTAATATTGGAAGACTAGATAAAGATTCAGATGGATTAATCCTCCTTACGAATGATGGAGATATTGTTAATGAAATCCTGCGTGCGGAGAATAAGCATGAAAAAGAATATATAGTTACGGTGGATAAGCCAATTACTTCGGAGTTTTTAAAGAAGATGTCTGAAGGAGTTAGAATCCTTGATACGAAAACTCTTCCATGTAAAGTGGAGCAATTATCTAAGTATGTTTTTAAGATTATCCTAACACAAGGGCTAAATCGTCAAATTCGACGGATGTGCTCGACACTAGGGTTTTCTGTTGTTCGTCTGCAGAGAATTCGGATTATGAATATTAACTTAGGAAACCTCCCTATTGGTCAATGGAGAGATTTAACGAAGAAAGAAAAGAATCAATTATTTAGTGATCTTAATTATGAACCTAGAGAATGGTGAAAAAATGGAGTCAAACCTTATATGGTGTGACTCCATTTTTTTAGTTGCTATAATTTTCAAATAATATATGATATTACTTAGATACACGAAGGATTAATTGGAGGGGATACTTAATGGTAAAGACGGTAGAAAAACGGCTGACCCGATCAATGGTTCCAGAGGAACTAACTTGGAATCTTAATGATCTATTTGCATCAGAGCAGGCATGGGAAAAAGAACTTGAAGTGATTGAAACAGATATTGTAAAGATTGAGGTATTTAAAGGGACATTACATACTAGCTCAAAAGATTTATCATCGTGCTTGATTGATCAGGAAAATTTATTGATGAAAATGGTCAAGGCAGCAACGTATGCAAGCTTGAAACAATCTGCGGATGGGACAGATCCTATTAATCAGTCAAATTCAGCGAAATTATCGGCATTACGGACAAAAATGGTTGCCGCATTATCATTTATTAATTCAGAGATTCTTTCACTAGAAGATGGAACGATTGAAACATACCTTCAAGAGAATCCGGACCTTCAACCTTTTCGAAAAGATTTACTCGAGCTGCTCGAAACGAAAAAACATCGACTTTCACCCGAAACGGAAGAGGTTTTAGCTGCTTTAGGTGAGGTACATGGTGCCCCTTATACCATTTATAGCATGGCTAAATTAGCAGACATGGACTTTGCTCCTATCGCGGATAGTGAGGGAAATGAATTACCGGTATCCTTTGCATTATTTGAAAACCGCTACGAGTTTTCTTCAGATACAGAAACACGCAGAAAAGCCTATGACTCTTTCGTTTCAACACTAAAACAATATAAAAACACAATCGCAGCTGCCTATTCAGCTGAAGTGAAAAAACAAGTAACTCTTTCTCGATTTAGAAACTATCAGTCAGTTGAACAAATGCTCTTAGAACCACATCAGGTAACACTTGATATGTACAACAACCAGATTGATATTATTTTTAATGAGCTGGCTCCTCATATGCGCCGCTTTGCAAAGTTGAAGAAAAAGGCATTAGGTCTTGATGTTATGAAGTTTTGTGATTTGAAAGCACCCTTAGATCCTGACTTTAATCCAGAGACAACCTATAAAGAAGCTAGTCAGCTTATTTTAGAATCTTTAAAAGTGATGGGACCAGAATATAGTGAAATTATTGAAAAGGGCTTCAAAGAGAGATGGGTGGATCTTGCGGACAATATCGGGAAATCCACTGGCGCCTTCTGCTCAAGTCCCTACGGATCGCACCCCTACATTTTGGTTACATGGCAGGATAATATGCGCGGCTGTTTTACCCTGGCACATGAATTTGGGCATGCAGGTCATTTCTACTTGGCGAACAAAAATCAAAGAATCATGAATGTTCGTCCATCCATGTATTTCATTGAAGCTCCATCTACCATGAATGAGCTTTTATTAGGACAGCACCTTTTAGCCAATAATGAAGACAAACAAATGCGCCGCTGGGTGGTTCTTCAGTTGCTAGGAACGTATTATCATAATTTTGTTACCCATCTTCTAGAGGCAGAATATCAACGCAGGGTTTATGCATTAGCTGAAAGCGGAAACGCACTTACTGCTAATTCTCTATCTGAATTGACTAGGAATGTACTTTCTGAGTTCTGGGGAGACACTGTGGAAATCGATGAAGGTGCAAGCCTAACTTGGATGCGTCAGCCTCACTATTACATGGGCTTGTATCCATATACCTATTCTGCCGGCTTGACCGCTTCTACTGCAGTGGCACAATTGATTCAGGAAGAAGGTCAGCCTGCTGTTGACCGCTGGCTCGAAGTACTTCGTGCTGGTGGAACAATGAAACCTCTTGAGCTACTAAAACACGCTGGTGTTGATATGTCGACACCTGAGCCAGTCTGTAAAGCAGTAGCATATGTTGGTTCATTAATAGAGGAATTAGAAAAGTCATACACCTAAAAAAAGTGCTAGGCTCCCTCCAATTTCTGGAAGGTGCCTGCACTTTTTTATTCATTTTCATGATAAAAGTGTAACTCTAATGCACTTCTTATTTCATTAGGAATAGGTTCGGATTTTTGGGTTTGGAGATTAAAATTTACGTACGTTACTGTATCTTTCGCGCATATCTGACCATCCTGATGGATTTCTTCATATAATACTAAACTAGAATTACCAATCCTTTTAACCCAAACGAAAACCTCAACATCTCTGCCAAAATAGATTTGCTTTAAATAATCTACGTTCATATTTAATATAATCATCTTCCAATTTACGAATGAAGCATCTGGGGTAAACAATTTAAATATATCGTTCCGCCCCGCTTCAAACCAAACAGGAATCGTTGTATTGTTGATATGACCTACACCATCTGTTTCAGATACACGAGGCTCAATGATTTTTTTATACATAGTATACTCGTCCTTTCAAACTAACAATTCGATAATACTCCATCGAAGGCGTTTCGATAGATTTTCTCGATGGTTTCAATCGTAAATGGTTTTGGACTTCTATTTAATAGCCTTTTTTGTTTTATTCCATTTTCTGCTAATACCATAATGTCTGCTCTTTGGATATGGTAGGATTCTAGGGTTGTTGGCAATCCAACATCTTGAACTAAATCTAGTAAACTTCGGACCACATCTTTAGCTAATTCACGATCACTTTTTCCATCAGAAGGCAGTTTAAAAATCTCTGCTACTTTGACCATTTTATCCACACAGGCGTGCCAAATATCATCGTAAACATATGGTAGCAATACGGCATTCGATTCCCCGTGCGGCAGTTTAAACAATCCGCCTAATGGATAGGCAAGGGCATGCACAGCTGCAACCCCGGCGTTATAAAAGCTTAAACCTGCTAATAAACTTCCGAGGGCCATATGTTCCCTAGCTGCTTTATCCTTCCCATTCCAAACAGCAGTTCTAATGCTGCCAACGATTCTGCGCATCGCTTCTAATGCCAGTGTGTCTGTTAACGGAGTTGCGTTAATGGAAGTATACGCCTCTAATGCATGTGTAAAGGCATCTATTCCGCTTGCAGCCGTAACTCTTGGTGGAAGCGTGTATGTCAGAACAGGATCTACAATGGCATAATCCGCAAGTAAAAATTCATGTGTAATGACATCCTTTGTCTCTTCTAACGAATACACGGCAATGTCTGTAACCTCTGCACCAGTGCCTGCTGTACTAGGGATCAATATCTTTGGAAGTCCCCTGCGAGAAAACTTCTTACCTCCGCTCAAATTTAAGTAATCCTGCACATAACCCTCATTTTCCGCCAAAACTGCTCCAGCCTTCGCTAAGTCTAGCGCACTGCCGCCGCCAATCCCAATTACTAACTCAGCTTTACTTTTTCTAATCTCATCAACGACCTGATTTCCAACTTCTAAAGAGGGCTCAGGTACAACTTTGGTTGATAAATGCACCCGAATACTTTGTTGCTCTAATAGCAGTAGAATAGGTTCAATTACTCCCAAATCTTTTAATACTGGATCTGTAAGGAGAAAAACCTTTTTACAAGCGTATGCCTTAATAATATCTGCCAATTTATTAAGTGAACCTTCACCATGATAAATATGCATTGGTGAAACAAATTGAAACATCTACCCATCCCCTTTTCCAATTTATATATTCATTATGTAAATGTATGATGTTTTATACTTTTATACAAACTATTTTAAAATTGAAACTTTCTTCCTATATACTCGTATATAAAGAGTATCAGTAAAAAGATAATTGATTATGAAGGGGAATTGGATATGGGGAATACGTTTTTGTTTGTGCTGATTATCGCTATTGTGTCTGCTCTTGTTCTTATACCGATTTATAGGGATGATAAGTCTGCCGATAGGAAAAGTAATAAAAAGAGTTCAAAAGGTGATAGAAAGCTTTTTCCCGGAGTAATTATCGCTGTTATAGTAGTTCTGATTCCTTCTGTTTTTGTTTACTATTATTTCACAAATTTTGATAGGAATCCCTCATCTTTATGGGTGTTTACGATTATCATTACTGCGTTAGGTGCCTTACTATCCACTGGATTGGAAAGAAAAGTAAAAGCACTGTTGTTTGCAGTCAGCCTATTCTTTGGAATTTACTTTCTCACTGCCTTTCTATTTAATGCGGATGAAAAATATGAGATTGCTCAAATGGAGCAGGAAGTGGAAATTAAGTCCTTTGACGAGAAAGAAACACCTGCTAGTGTACCACCTGAATTCGCCCGTAATAAAATGAAAAAAGCTTTTGGTCAAGTGCCAAATACGAGCTATTATGAACTGGGAAATCTTCAAATTCAAAAGGTAAAAGGAGATTATGTCTATATAGCTCCTGTTGAGTTCTCTGGTTTTTTCAAATGGTGGAAAGGGAAAGAAACACCTGGTTATTTCACTTTAAGTGCAACAGATTCTTCTGCTAATCCAAAATTTATAAAATCAGAAATGATCTATACCCCTTCTTCTTATTTTAATAAGTCCATTGAGCGCCATATTCGTATGCAGTACCCGAAAGATATTTTCTATGGTGATGTTCAATTAGAAATTGATGATGAAGGAAAACCTTATTATATCCGTTCCTACGGAGAATTTATTTCTGCTCGTAATGGATTTGATGTTAAAGGTGTTGTGGTAGTGGATTCCAGAAATGGCGATACAAAGTCGTATTCTCTATCAGAAGTCCCAGAATTTATTGATGGTGCTGTATCACCAGAAATAGTCAGCTTGCAAAATAGTTACTTCGGAAATTATATTCACGGGTTTTGGAATAGCCTCTTTGGTAAATCGGATGTAAAACTTCCTTCTGATGAAGGTACTGAGGCGAATGTAAGCCCGATATTCAACCAAAATGGTGTAATGTATTATTTCACTGACTTCACTAGCCCTAAAGAAGGCGTCGATTCCATGCTCGGCTACTCGCTGACAAATTCGCGTACGGGTGAAGCAACCTATTACACAGGGAATCCTGAAGAATCTTATATGGATTCGCAAGGTGCCTTACAAATTATTGAAAAGAAATTCATTGAAAAGAAATGGCATGGTGAAATGCCTGTAATCTATAATTTCTATGGAGAGGCAAGCTGGTTGACACCTGTACTTGATTCAAATGGATTTTTACAGAATTACTTCATCGTTTCAGCAGCTAATCCAGAAATTTCGGTGTTCGGGGTTACTCCAAATGAAGCTTTAAAACAGTATAAAACGGCCCTTCAAAGAGGCGGCGGTTCAGTTGATGGAAGCTCGAAAGCCGATGAAAAACAGATTTCAGGTACAGTACTCCGTGTATATAAGGAAAAGACAGGGGATTCCACCGTTGTTTCATTCCTTTTAGACAACAAGAAAAGCTATATCCTTTCCTCTGAAAAAGAACCATTGGTCATTTACTTAAAAGAAGGAGACAAAGTAAATGTCACCTACTTGGATACGGATGAGGACTTCCTTCCAGCAAAACAAATTGTAATCGAAGGATTAGAATAAAAAAATATTATTTTAAACGGCACCCTCCATTTGGATGGTGCCTGTTTTTGGAAATAATTTATAATAGAGACTCCGCACCATCAATGTAAATTTCTGTTCCAGTAATATGATTGGATTGCTTTGATGCTAAAAATAAAACTAGCTCTGCAACTTGTTCGGGCTTTCCTGGATGATGCTCAAGGGGTTGGCTTCCTTCTGGGTAATTAATCGGTATTTCAATTTCCTTTAATTCTTCTTTTTCTTTCCAAGTGTTTTCCCCTATATGAGTTTCGATTCCACCTGGGCAAATAATGTTAACACGAATACGATATTTGGCTAACTCAAGGGCAGCCATCTTACCAAATCCCATTTGTCCTATTTTCGATGTACTATAGGCCGACATCCCAAAGTTTCTATATACACGATTACCATTAATAGAGCTCGTGATAATCACACTTCCGCCTTCTTCTTTCATGTAAGGAATAGCATATTTAATAGTTAAAAAAGTACTTTTAAGATTATTAGAAATGGTCAGGTCCCAATCTTCAGGTGACAAATCTTCAATCGGCGCAACAACACCATTAATTCCAGCATTGGCAAAAACAATATCCAGCCTGCCCCATTTCTCCATAACCATGCTATAGCCTTTTTTCATGTCTTCCACTGAAGAAACATTGGCTTCAATTACTAGGGCCTCGCTCCCTTTTTCTTCAACTAACTGTTTAACCTCTTTACAATTTTCAGGATGTAAATCGACTAAGGCAACCTTTGCTCCGTTTTCAGCCAATGTTAATGCTGCAGAACGGCCAATTCCAGAGCCTGCACCTGTTATAAATGCTACTTGACCTTTTAATAATAATTCCAATATTTCAACCCATCCTTTTTTACCTTATAGTTCCCTTTCATCGAGGAACCATTCACAAAAATGTCTACACTGAAAAGGCACCATCAAAAAATGACGGCGCCTTTATTCTCCCACAAATCCTTTTTATGACATGTTATCGCTTTTGAAGTAAACTTTGATAGGCGGCAGATGTTCTAACTTCAACTGTGAGGGTACCATTTCCATTGTAAATCGCCTTAATCAGGAACGGGACACCCGCTGTATTCTTAAATTGAAAATCTTTACCACCATATGAAACTGTTGCATCCCGCCCTGAAGGTACATACCCCACTGTCAAGGAATGGTGATGCCATTCTACATAATCGATAGCTAATTGATCAACTGCATTAAACAGGGTAGAGGATGTTTGACAAATACCTCCGCCAATTCCCATGACCAATTCCTTATTTACAATTTCTTGAGCAGGCTGATAGCCATGTTCCACATCACTCGGTCCCACTGTATGATTAAAGGAGAAAATATCCCCTGTTCCAACAATGACATTGTCTATAGCCTGCGCAGACAGTTCAATGTTTTTATTTCTCCCTGTTATGCTAGGATTGAATTTAGTTGTATAAGTTGCAACCACCACTTCAGATAAATGGGCTGCGTCTTCAGGCTTATAGCCGCTTTCAGTAACATAGATTGGCAGAAGAACATCGCCGCCCTTGACTGAAGCCTCGAGTACCTTCGTCACAAGTTCTGCTTCTTCAAGAACAACTCTTGGTTTCCCTTTAATAACCTGACCGTTTACATCAATTTTATCCAATATCATCTTTGAGTCATAACCAGGAGTAGTATCTGTTCCCCTTGCTAACTCCTTAGCCCATTGCTCTAGCTCCTGCTTATATTTTTCATTATCACTTCCAAAACCCATATCTACTGGGATGAGTCTTTTTAATACGGTTTTTGTACTTGGGTCAATAACATTTACCACCTTCGGCTTTTTCGCTTCTTCCTCGGCAATTCTCTTTGCTTCCGCTTCTTCCGCCGCTTTCCTTGCCGATTCTTCTGCAGCTTTTTGCTCTTCAAGCTTTTTTTCTAGTTCTGTTACTTTGTTCTCAAGTGCGGCTTCTTTGCCATTTGTTTTCTCCGCACAGCCAGCTAATCCTATTAAACTGCCAATTAATATGGATGAAATCACCCAGGTCCGTATAGACATAAACAACTTCTCCTCTTTTCCCAAAATCTCGTCATCCCCAACGAAACACTTTCGAATATTCAGAAAAAGGATTTCGCTCTCATTCTCTTAATCTATTCCACTTTCAGACACAAAATTCCTGCTAACCACCTGTTACAAATTCCTTAAATTGGATACACTTATTAGACGAATTTCATCATAATTGGTTTCAACAAATTTTTCAAAAGATTTTCACAAGATAAAGACATAAAAGATTTATATATATATCACCGGGATTTATGGTAGCAAATACAAGACTCTATATGATCATTTACCATCCCCGTCGCTTGCATAAAGGCATAACAAATGGTTGACCCAACAAATTTAAAGCCGCGTTTTTTCAAATCCTTACTTAACTTATTACTAATATCCGTTGTAGCCGGGACTTCGGATAAATCAATAAAGTGATTTTTTATCGGTTTACCATCTACAAAAGACCAAATATACTTACTGAAAGAACCAAACTCTTCACTTACCTTCAAGAATGCCTTTGCGTTTGTAATGACTGCATTTATTTTTAGTTTATTTCTAACAATTCCCTCATTCTGTAAAAGTTCTTCGATTTTCTTTTCATCATAATTAATAATTTTACTTGGTTCAAAATGGTCAAATGCTTTGCGGTAATTTTCCCTCTTCTTCAAAATTGTGTACCAGCTTAATCCCGCTTGAGCACCCTCTAGGTTCAAATACTCAAATAGTAATCGATCATCATACACAGGGACGCCCCATTCATGATCATGATAATCAATATATAGTGGATCCTGATTAACCCAACCGCATCTTTTCATCTGTCAATTCCTCCTAAATAATATCATTTTAATAAACTTATCTTTTTCACTATATTAAATCAACATTTCACATAAAAAAAACTGCCAAAATAACTCGGCAGCATTTTCGATCATTTATTTTTAATACACGGCATATATTTTCCGCAGCATAGGCAGCAGTCTTTGAATAACTGACTTTAAGGAAGTCTTAGTAAAGAGAAAATAACCATATAGAAAATGACTAAATAAAAACTTAAATGGGCTGTTGTTTTTCTTCAGGTAGTACTGCTTTACTGTAAGATTAATTTTCTGCCAATTTCTTTATCATATTATCACTGTTTTTAGGTTGATTTTCTTCTAGGTTCTCCTCATCAGGTTTGGCTCGTTTAATATAAAACGCAAGAATCAATGCAACGCCAATAATAATAGCTGATATAAGGAAGGTAAAGTTAATTCCTTCTAACATTGCTTCCAGAGCAATTTGTTGATGCATTTCCGCGAGGGCTGCTTCTGATGGCTGCTCGGTCATTTTTTGCATGGCGGATTCAGTAAGTTCTTTTCCATACGATGCTGACCGATTAGACATAAGAGTAATCAATAAACCTGTACCGATGGCAGCTGATACCTGCTGCATGGTATTGTTCATCGCCGTACCATGGGGATAAAAACGAGGCGGTAATTGATTCAATCCATTGGTCGACACAGGCATAAACACCATTGACATTCCAAACATACGAATAGCATGTAAAAAAACCATATACATATAGGTCGTTTCAAACGATAACATGCTGAATAAATAGGTAGTAACGGTTGTAATGAACAACCCTGTAATGGCTAATATACGACCGCCAAATTTGTCAAACAATCTTCCGGTAACGGGAGACATGAAAGCATTAACAAGGGCTCCCGGCAATAACATTAATCCTGCATCCAATGGAGAGATCCCTCGAATGGTTTGAACATAAATAGGGAGAAGTAGAAAACCTGAAAACATCGCAATATTTAGGATCATCGAAATAGCCGATGAAAGAGCAAACATGTTATATTTAAAAACCCTGAAATTCAGCATTGGCCGCTCTTGCCTCAATTGGCGTAAGATAAACCAAACTAATGAAACAACCCCAATGATGATAGTCAAATAAACCTGCGGGCTGTCCCAGCCTTTACTGCCAGCTGAACTAAACCCATAGAGCAAACCACCAAAACCGATACTTGACAGCAATAACGAAAAGAAATCAAGCTTGATATCCACTTTCTCTTTTTTATCTTTAAGCTTCATAAAGCCTATAAAAAGAATAATCGCTGCAATTGGTGTAACAAAGTGGAATAACATTCTCCAATCATAATGTTCAATAATCCAGCCAGACAAAGTTGGACCAATTGCTGGCGCAAACATTAGAATGAGTCCGAAAACACCCATAGCAGTTCCTATTTTTTCAATCGGAAAACTGACTAACATAACGTTCATTAAAAGCGGCATCATAATGGCAGAGCCAGAAGCCTGTATCAACCGAGCTGTTAAAAGCAGAGGAAAGTGATGAGCAATACCTGCGATAATAGTACCTGCTGTAAATAGCCCCATAGCGACTAAGAATAATCGCCGGACTGTATACTTTTGGATTAGAAAAGCGGTAGAGGGAATCATAATCCCGTTTACCAGCATAAATCCTGTCGTCAGCCACTGAACCGTAGCTGTATCAACATTTAAATCCTTCATAATGGAAGGTAACGCTACATTTAATAAAGTATTATTTAAAAATGCAATAAAGGCCCCAATCATTAATACAGCAATAATACCATATGGCGGCCTTTCAGTCTTATTGATGGATTGTTCCATTTGAATGTATCCCCCTGTTGAAATCTTCTTATTATTCTTCCCAATTTGAACCATAAAATCTATCATAAACAACCAATTCTTTTATTTCAATATATATAAATACAGAAATTGACAAGTATCAACTCCTCAGTATAACAAAGAACTCGTGACCAACATATGGCCACGAGTTCTTTGTTGTGCGCCCGGCATGGGTGCAGTCTCTAGGGTGAAAGTCCCGAACCATGAAGGCAGTAGTAATGGTTAGCCTAACGCAAGGGTGTCCGCGGTGACGCGGAATCTGAAGGAAGCGAGCGGCAAACCTCCGGTCTGAGGAACACGAACTTCATATAAGGCTAGGTATCATTGGATGAGTTTGCAACACAAAACAAAGTCCTTACTGCCGAAGGTGGTACAGAGTAAATGAAGCAGATAGATGGAGGGAAAGACTGTACTCTTACCCGGGGAGATCTGATTGATAAGCCAAGTACACTTGGTAAACTATCTAGCAATGGATAGCTGAACAATCAGAAGTCAGCAGAAGTCATAGTACCATTCTTACTCGAGAAAGAATGGGAAGGACTGAACTATTAAGAAAGAATGAAGTCTGCACATTCGGTGATTGCATTGAACACAGACAATCCGAAAGGACCTACCTAAAGGAGGAAGCGGTGAATCCGTTGGGGACTCTAGGAGGGTGGAGCAAAAGTCGGCATAAACAGAACCTTCATTCACGTAGAAAGGATAACATCATGTTAATGGAACTAATTCTATCACGGGAAAATCTCTTAACTGCCCTAAAAAGGGTAGAGCAGAACAAAGGAAGTCACGGCATAGATGGAATGTCCGTAAAATTCCTACGACGACATCTCTATGAAAACTGGGATTCCCTTCGGGAAACTTTGAGAACAGGTAACTATCAACCTTCTCCTGTTCGCCGTGTCGGAATCCCGAAACCAGGCGGAGGGATAAGGCTTTTAGGCATACCGACTGTGACAGACCGTTTCATCCAACAGGCAATCGCCCAAGTATTAACCTCAATCTTTGATCCAACATTTTCTGAAAACAGCTATGGTTTCCGACCTAACAGGAGCGCCCATAATGCGGTAAGAAAGGCAAAGGGTTATATCAAAGAAGGTTACCGCTGGGTAATTGATATGGACTTAGAGAAATTCTTTGATAAGGTTAATCATGACATACTGATGGGAATACTCGCTAAGAGAATTGAAGACCGCATTCTTCTCAAACTAATCAGGAAATACCTTCAATCAGGTGTAATGCTTAATGGGGTCGTACAATCAACGGAGGAAGGTACTCCGCAAGGGGGACCTCTCAGTCCACTACTTTCAAACATAATTCTTGATAAATTAGATAAAGAATTGGAAGCCAGAGGGCATAAGTTTGTCCGTTATGCGGATGACTGCAACATTTATGTTAAGTCATTAAAAGCAGGGGAACGTGTGATGGAATCCATTACGACGATTATTGAGCAGAAACTAAAATTGAAGGTAAACAGGGATAAGTCGGCAATCGACCGTCCGTGGAAACGGAAATTTCTTGGTTTCAGTTTCACATTTAATAAAGAACCGAAGGTGCGAATAGCGAAACAAAGCATTAAACGCTTTAAGACGAAGATTCGAGAAATTACCTCTCGGTCAAAACCTATCCCACTTGAGGTAAGAATTGAAATGTTAAACCGCTATCTTACAGGATGGTGCGGGTACTTCGCTTTAGCGGACACTCCAAGCAAATTCAAAGAATTTGATGAATGGATAAGAAGAAGGCTAAGAATGTGCGAATGGAAACAGTGGAAGAAATCTAAAACTAGAGTTAGAAAACTGATTGGTTTAGGCGTCCCTGGTTACAAGGCGCACGAATGGGGCAACTCCAGAAAGAAATACTGGAGAATCGCCTGTAGCCCAATATTACACAAAACCCTCGATAACTCATATTGGAGTCAACGAGGGTTGAAAAGTCTATATAACCGTTATGAAACTTTACGTCAATCTTAATAGAACCGCCGTATACCGAACGGTACGTACGGTGGTGTGAGAGGTCGGGGGTTAGTCACCCCCTCCTACTCGATTTATATTCAATTTTGTACTTTAAGAATTTGATCCGTTTAAAAAAATATTGCAACGGAAAGGGTTTACAATTCACTTATCTACGTTTCTTCTTAGCATTTTTCGTCATTCTTCCTATTAAAAATGCCCCTGCAGCTACGCCGATAATTGTGTTTGTTTTTTTGTTAAAAACTTGCTTTGCAACTAGATTCAAGTTTTGAGGTCTTTCTGCAAGTCGTCTCATAAAATATCCATACCAGTCATTTCCAAATGGAACATACGTACAGAAGTTATAGCCTTCACTTGCCAATTGAAGTTGAAGTTCTTTTCTAAAACCATACAGCATTTGAATCTCAAATTGTTCATTTGGGATGTTGTTCCTTTTAACAAATTCCTTCACATGGTTAATAATGTGATGATCATGTGTTGCAATCGAAGTGAATTTTCCGTTTAATAGATGCCACTCGATTAATTTAATGAAGTTTGCATCAATATCTTTCTTATCTTGGTAAGCGTATTCAGCGGGCTCCTTATAAGCCCCTTTTACAATACGTAAACGGTAGTTTTTATATTTTTCAAGGTATTCATCAGCACGCAGCAAATAAGCTTGAATAACACTTCCAACGTTGTCATATTCCTTAGACAATTCATCCAATACATCAAAAGTAGGCTGAAGATGGCTGGTATCTTCCATGTCAATGTTAACAAAAATACCATAGTTGTTTGCTCTATCAACGATTTCTCTGAGGTTGCTTAAGCAAAAGCTATATTCGATATCCAAACCTAATTGAGTAGGTTTTAAAGAAATATGCGCATCCACCTTATGCTCATGTATCGCTTCAATAACGTTAAGAATTTGTTCCTTGGCTTCTGTCGCTTCTTCTTCTTTAAAGACAAATTCACCTAGGTTATCTACTGTACAAGAGATACCGTGTGCGTTTAACTCTTTAATACTTTTTATTACTTCATTAATATTGGTACCTGCAACAACACTTTGTGCACCCAATTTTAAGCCATACTTTTTAGCTGCACTATTTAAAAATTGATTTTGAGATAAGCCTATAAAAATATCTTTCAACATAGCGATTGCTCCTTGCTGTTGTTATTTCAATATTATTTTAGCATAAGTGTTTTAAATTGACCTTATATTTTCAAAAAAAAAATGTATGCGCTTTATTCTCATCAAAAAAAGACCGCCGAGATTATTCTCGAGCGGCCTTCATTGTAAGCTTTTATCTTCTATTTCGATTACGAAGGAATGTTGGGATATCTAACCCATCTTCTAATTGTTGTCTTGGTCTTTCATTACTTTGTACGGGCTCTTCTTGAACACTTTGCTCACGTCGTGAAAAACCTTGTGACTGTGGTCTAGAATTCGTGTCCCTTGTAGGCGCAGCCGCACTTTTTCTTGAAGAAAGTTCTGTTTCAGAAAAACCAGTTGCGATGACCGTTATCATAATCTCATCTTTAAAGTCTTCATTGATAATCGAACCAAAGATCATATTTAATTCCTTGTCTGCAGCAGAGGAAACAATATCTGCAGCTTCTTGTACTTCATAAAGACTTAAATTGCTGCCGCCTGTGATGTTCATTAGGACTCCCTGTGCTCCATCAATCGAAGTTTCAAGTAATGGACTAGAAATAGCTTTCTTCGCTGCTTCGACTGCACGGTCTTTACCTTTAGCTAAACCAATACCCATTAAAGCTGTCCCTTGATTAGACATAATGGTTTTAACATCAGCAAAATCGAGGTTGATTAATCCAGGAACCGCAATTAGGTCGGAAATCCCTTGCACACCCTGTCTGAGCACGTTATCCGCTTCACGAAATGCTTGAATCATAGGAGTCTTCTTATCTACGATTTGCAGTAATCGATCGTTAGGGACAATAATCAATGTGTCTACTGCTTCCCGCATCAAATCAATCCCTGCAGCTGCATTGGTTGCGCGCTTACGCCCCTCAAATCCAAACGGACGTGTCACAACACCAATGGTTAAAGCACCTAGCTCACGGGAGATTTGGGCAATAGCTGGCGCAGCACCAGTACCAGTTCCTCCGCCCATACCAGCGGTAACAAAGACCATATCTGCTCCTTTTAATACTTCTTGGATCTGCTTTCTACTTTCCTCGACGGCATTCCTGCCAACCTCAGGATTAGCACCTGCGCCTAAACCTCTCGTTAAGGTTGCGCCAATTTGCATTTTAATTTCTGCTTTTGATAGTTTAAGTGCTTGAGCATCTGTATTAACCGCGATAAATTCTACTCCTTGAACGCCGTCCTCTATCATTCGGTTAACGGCATTATTACCGCCGCCGCCAACACCAATAACTTTAATTCTTGCAACTTGATCTATGTCCATTTCAAAATCCCACACGATAGATTTCCTCCTGCTCCCGCATAATTCTTTGCCTCATATTCAAAATTCAAAAAATTCAAATGAGTATTTTTAGGTTCTAAAGCTTATAGCAGATTTATTACACTAATATAAATTATAATCTAACTAAAGCATATTTTTGTGAATTTTGTCGAAACTTTATTCTTAAATTCTATTTTAACAAAAAACTGGGGATTTTTATATAGTCCTGTAGTCATTCCTCTTTTTTTTATCATTAAAATTTTGTTACAAACATATAAAAGGCTCAGTTCAAAGACTGAGCCAAGAATTATGAGAATATACTTTTAATACTTTCGATTAATTCTTTAAAGAAATCTGCTACTTTTTGCAGAAAATTCTTGTCGCCTACTGCTTCTTCAATCCGTTGCTGAATGTCATTAGTAAGATTTTCAAGCTGTGATTTAACATTATCGAAATTAATATTTAGGTCTCTCATTTTTTCAAATAAGTCTAGTAACAGCTGTCGGTCTTCTGCACTTAAGTTGATCTCCAGGGCCTTTAACTTCTCATCAATAATAGCAGCAAGTTCTTCTTTTGTTGCTGGATTCTGCTCTGCTATTTCCTTTTTAATTTCAGTTAATAGCTCACTAACCTTATCCTGATCTAACCCTTCCTTTTTAGCCAAGTCAGTTGCTAAGTTCAACTCTTCATTGGCAACCTCTGTCCGTTCTTTATTTAATCCTGCACCTTCTCCTGCATCATAGGCTTTATAGATTCCTACCAACGCAGAATGTCCGCTTACCTTTACCGGGGAAGCCACATCCACGACGGCATCCTGAATACCAGCAGTCAACAAGGCGTTTGCATACATTTCATTGGTAACCTCAGTAATATTTTCGGGAGTCACCTGATTAATAACAAGTCCTTCACCTGAATCTTTTCTCGTAATTTTAGCGGAGGAATACATATTAGAGTGTGGATCCCCTTTAATATAAGTAACAAGATCTTTTCCTGAAACAGTAATCTCTTTTACCTTGCTTGTATCCTTTACCTTTAATAGCTCTCTAACTTCATCCTTTTGAGCCTCTGATAATGCTTCTCCATAAACCACGATTGGCAGCCCAAACTTTTCGTTGATACTTTCTTCATTATTGCCATTAGTATTCGTATCGGCGAACACCTTGCTTGTACTACTTACTGAAAAAAGTAAAGCAAGAATAATAGCAAATGCCGTCACCTTATAAAAACGTTTCATATAATCTCTCCTTAACAAATTTCTAAGTTGCTACAACCAAAAAGACGAATAAATAGGCAAATAGGTTTCAACTAGATAACTTATAGTGTGTGAAAAATAGGAAAACCATCCCGGAGGATGGCCTCTACCCTTTTGCAAAGCACCGAATTTTTCTTAAAAAGAAAAAGTAAAAAAGACAGGAGAAAACTCCTAAAAAGAAAAAACCCGATATGACTGAAATATTTGTCGAGATCATTCCAAATACGATGCCGACTGTAAACGTAATGATGCTCTCAATCAAGGATTGTATGGACTCCATTGTGGCTCGTATCTCTGAATTTCCATGATGGTGAATATATCCAATTACAATAGGATCCATTACCCCACTAGCTAAAAAGATGATTAGAATCATAATTAAGCCGATACTGCCGTGAAAAATAACTGTCATAAAAAAGCACACAGTGGTGATTCCTAGTATAAATAGAATGATTGATTCTGCAATAAAATAGCTACGCAGATACGAAGCAAGTAGGTTTCCAGGAATTCTTGCCAGCGATATTAAAGCTGAAAATACTCCGAAAAAAAGCACAGAATAGCCAATTTCATCTAAATAAAGCTGCCAAAACTCATCTAAATACGTGATGCAGGCACCAATAGCCATTGCATGCGTAATAATCGAAACTAACTTTGGATTGGTTTTATAAATAGAAAAAGATTTTCTAATATAAAACATAAAATTTTCCTGTATCGTTTGTGTATCTCCATTTAGACTTATCCTTGAAGGCTCTTTTACTAACAAAGTGAGTACAAAAGCAAGGAACATGCTTATTGCCGAAAGAATATAGTTAAACTCAAAACCATAATATTTTGCTAGGACTCCCCCCGATAGTGCCGCAATCAATGAGCCGACAAAATCGAGTGAATTCATTCTCCCGACAATTTTCTCAAAAAATCTTTGCTTTTGGACTGCTGCCAGTGAGTCATAGAGGAGTGCATTCCAGGCACCACTTGTACAGGCGCTTGATATTCCTGCTAAACTCACTACCAAGGCAAATGACCAAAAGTGATGGGCAGATAGCAGCATAATAAATTCCAACATTGATAAGAATGCACCCAAAACGAGCAATGGTTTTCGCCCAAATTTATCGGCCAAAACTCCTGTAGGTATCTCAAAAACGACAATTGTAACGGCATAGATAATTTCGCAAAGCACAACCATTAAAACCGACATACCCCGCTGCTCCCAGAACAATCTTTCAATTACATATGCAGGGATAAGGTTATGGAAAAATATTATTAAGTACAGTTTATTAATGTTTTTTACCATCATCCAGATAACTCCTCCTCATTTTTCTTTTGAAAGAAAAATCTAAGGAGGTGGACGGATGGTCTTTTTAGATTAACAAGGGGGTCTTACCACATACATAAAATCAACTCCTAATTTTTTTACCTTTTTCTATTTTAGTTCAAAGTTATGAATTTAGTACACAACTTACATCTCATTTAAAAGCTTTTTTACCCCTTCAATGATATCAAAAGGCATTACGCCATAGTGCGATTGGACTTTTGCTTTCTCTTCACCAGCTCGTGCATGTAAATAGCTGGCAGAAATTAGAGCATGTAAGGGTGAAGCTCCTTGAGCAAGAAACGAGGCAATAAGCCCTGTGAGAATATCACCACTCCCGCCCTTTCCTAAAGCATCATGACCGTACGGATTGATATATAGCTCGCCGGTAGGTGTGGCAATGACCGAACGGTGACCTTTCAACAGCAAATAAATAGAATGTTCCTTCGCGAAATCGCTGGCAATTTCAAGTCGATTTTCTTCCACTTCTTTTACCGTTTTATTTAGCAACTTTGACATTTCACCTGGATGAGGAGTCATTATTACTATTCCTTTATAGTTATCCAGCACGTCCAATTGGTTTCTGAGCAAGAATAATGCATCTGCATCTATCACTACGGGTTGATTGGTTAGGTGAGAAAATAAGGATTTCATCCATGCTTCCCCTTCTTGAAATCTACTCATTCCCGGTCCAACTGCAACCGTGTCAAATTGATGAAGCATGGGTGAGATAGTGTGAATTGCCTCATCAGAAAAATGTCCATTCTCAGCAGGCAAAGGCAGTAATAAAGATTCAGGATTTTGTGCAGCGACCATTGGATAAATTGTACCTGGAACAGCTAACGTGACTAATCCCGCCCCTGAATGTAGTGCAGACTTTGCTGAAAAGATGGGTGCACCGACAAATTGCAGAGAACCGCCTAAAATCAGTGCATGACCGAAGGTTCCCTTGTGACCATGTTTGGGTCTGACTGGAACGGAGGCAATAGCCAGTTCTTCAGTAATGAGCCTAGGCATTTCAAGCCCCAATTCTTCAACAATCGAGGGTGGCACAGAAATATCGACTGCCTTCCACTTTCCAACATATTGGGGTCCATCATTTAAAAAGAAGCCTTTCTTGGGAAACACAAAAGTAATGGTCATGTCTGCTTTAATAGCGACACCCTCTACCTTCCCATTTTCACTGCCAACACCTGATGGGATATCAACCGAAATAATGGTTTTCTTACCTGCATATGTATTAATCAGCGAAATAACATCATGCAAAGGTTGTCGAACAGGACCATCTACACCCGTCCCAAAAATGGCATCGATATGATGTCTGCTTGATTCAATTCATCCCGAAGTGTTTGTAAATTGTCTTCTTTGAGTTGGAATAGGGGTAATCCCCTTTTTATGTAAACATCGAAATGAATTTTTGCATCCCCTTTTATTCGTTCAGGATCTACTAATAGCCATAGTTTCGGACTTAATCCATTATCAAAGAGCCTGCGAGCAATAACAAATCCATCTCCGCCGTTGTTACCACCTCCAGCCAAAACAATCACTCTGGTATTTTTATCAGTAGTATATTGGATAATTTCCTCAACTACCCTTGCACCTGCATTTTCCATTAACACAGCACCAGGTAAGCCGAGTTTTTCAATGGTGTATTGATCCATTTTTTGCATATCCTTTTGTCCAGCCACAAACATATTCACCACTCCAGTTTTACGTAAGAGTTCTATAGTTTAACTATAATGTAGTATGATGAAAATGGAAATTTTTAAATTAATGGAGGTCATCGTTTTGAATGAGAATTTCAAAGCCTTAGTCGTTGATAAGACAGAAACTGATTTCAGTGTTGGGGTTAAAGATCTTTCCCTTAATGATTTACCAGCTGGCGAGGTACTGATCAAAGTTGCCTATTCCAGTATTAATTACAAAGATGGATTAGCCAGTATTCCTGAAGGTAAAATTGTAAGGTCTTATCCTTTTGTACCAGGAATTGATTTGGCAGGAGTTGTAGTCTCCTCTGAAGATCCTCGTTACTCAGCGGGTGTTCAAGTCATTGCTACTAGTTATGAAATTGGTGTCTCCCATTATGGCGGGTATAGTGAATATGCACGAATTCCAGCTGATTGGGTGGTACCGTTACCAGAAAACCTTTCGTTAAAAGAAGCGATGATCTACGGAACCGCCGGGTTTACAGCAGCCCTTTCTATTCAAAGACTTGAAGAAAATGGGCTAACTCCTGAAAAAGGGAAAGTGTTAGTTACAGGTGCTACTGGAGGCGTAGGAAGTATCGCCGTTGCTATTTTGGCTAAACGAGGCTATGATGTCGTGGCCAGTACCGGGAAAGAAAGTGAATATGAATATTTACATAAACTCGGTGCAAAAGAGGTTGTTTCTAGGAACGAAGTATACAACGGAAAAGTAAAAACTCTAGATACACAACTTTGGGCAGCTGCTGTCGACCCAGTTGGCGGAGAATCTTTAGCGGCTATTTTAAGTAAAATCCATTACAATGGTTCCGTTGCTGTCAGTGGATTAACAGGTGGCGGTAACGTACCTACGACTGTATTTCCATTCATCCTTCGAGGTATTAATCTCCTCGGGATTGACTCTGTCTATTGTCCGATGGAAGTACGCAAACCACTTTGGGAGCGAATGGCAGCTGATTTCAAACCGGAAGTTTTAGATTCCATTTTCAAAGAAATAAAACTAGAAGAGCTTCCACAGACACTGCCAATCATATTACAAGGGCAGGCAAGAGGTCGTTTTATTGTAAAAATTTAAAGTAAAAAGCCGCAAAACTTTACTCAAGTTTTCGCGGCTTCTTCCTGTATCTGAGAACAGGGATTTAGGTTTAATGTCTGTTTCCTTGTTGCCTGGATTTTCACCTTGAATGAGACCAGAAAGATGCTACTTCTGGTTCCCGCTTGCCTGGATTTTTACTTTGTACGGGAATCAGATGCCCCTTCTGGTTCCCTCTTGCCTCGTTTTTTACCCTGTACGGGAATCAGATGCCCCTTCTGGTTCCCTCTTGCCTCGTTTTTTACCCTGTACGGGAATCTGATGCCTCTTCTGGTTCCCTCTTGCCTCGTTTTTTACCCTGTATGGGAATCAGATGCCCCTTCTGGTTCCCTCTTGCCTCGTTTTTCACCTTGGACGGGAATCAGATGCCTCTTCTGGTTCCCGCTTGCCTCATTTTTTACCCTGTATGGAAATCAGATGTCTCTTCTGGTTCCCTCTTGCCTCGTTTTTTACCCTGTATGGGAATCAGATGCCCCTTCTGGTTCCCGCTTGCCTCGTTTTTCACCTTGGACGGGAATCAGATGCCTCTTCTAAACCACTCTTGCCTCGTTTTTCACCTTGTACAGGAATCAAATGCCCTAGTCTCCCTGATATTTGCAGGCTTGTTTGAATCATAATCGGTCCAAGCTGGGTTAATCTATCCTTGGTCATCCTTGTGGTTGGTCCAGATATACTCACAGCTGCGACTACTTTTCCTAAATGATCAAAAACTGGAGCAGCGATACAGGTTATCCCGGATTCATTTTCTTCCAAATCTAAAGCATAACCTCTTTGTCTTATTTGTTTTAACTCTTGAAGGATTGCCTCGATTGAAGTAATGGTATGGTCTGTATGATAGGGCATTCCTTTTCGGTCCAGGATTGAAAGGACATCATTTTCAGGTAAATGGGCTAGAATGGCCTTCCCAACGGACGTACAATGCATCGGAGCTCTTTTTCCAACCTTTGAATGGGTTCTTAAGGTTTCCGTTCCTTCTAATTTCTCAATGTAGACGACTTCCGCCTGGTCGTAGACAACGAGATGAATGACTTCATTCGTCATATTTTCTAGTTCTTTTAGAAAGGGTTTCGCTTCGGACCTTATATCGATGGATTCTAACAGCTTAGAACTAATATCCAGAAACTTATAGCCAAGCTTGTACTTACCTGTTTCACGATCCTGCTCGATATACCCATATTGAACAAGTGTAGAAAGGGTTCTAAAAACAGAGCTTTTATTGATATCAATTTGATTAGCAATCTCTGTAACACCAAGCCCGCCCTTTTTCATTCCCACTAGTGCGATAATATCCAGTGCCCTGCTTACAGACTTCACCACATTATCTCTTTGCAAACTTGCTCACCTCTTTAAGCAGAACTTTGTCAGGGCATTTTGTCAATAAAACGCCCTGACCTCAACATACATTAGGATCTGATTGAAAATTTAGCTTTCGCTTCAAGTCGGCGGCTATGCAAGATGGGTTCAGTATATCCACTTGGCTGGTCATAGCCCTTAAATACAAGATCACAAGCAGCCTGGAAAGCAACAGATTGATCGAAATCAGGTGCCATTGGTCTGTACGCAGAATCGCCAGCATTTTGTTCATCCACTACCATTGCCATCCTCTTCATTGTCTCAACCACTTGTTCCTTCTTGCAAACTCCATGATGCAGCCAGTTCGCTACGTGCTGGCTGGAAATACGAAGAGTGGCTCGGTCTTCCATAAGTGCAATATTATTAATATCTGGTACTTTTGAGCAGCCGATTCCCTGCTCAACCCACCTTACCACATAACCTAGAATCCCTTGAGCATTATTATCAAGCTCTGCTTGAATTTCTTCTTGACTCCAATTTGTATCCTCAGCAACAGGAATTTGCAAAATATCATCACGTAAATCAGAAATACTTCCAAAAAGATTATTTTGTACTTCCTTCACATTTACTTGGTGGTAATGCAGAGCGTGCAAAGTGGCAGCGGTTGGAGATGGAACCCATGCTGTGTTCCCTCCAGCCAATAAATGGCCGATTTTTTGCTCAAGCATACTTTTCATTAAATCAGGCATTGCCCACATTCCTTTACCGATTTGCGCTCTTCCTTGGAAGCCTGTTGACAAACCATTATTAACATTTGATTTTTCATAGCTTTGCAGCCAAAGTGTGGATTTCATTTCATTTTTACGAATCATCGCACCTGCCTCCATGGAGGTGTGCATTTCGTCACCTGTCCGGTCAAGGAATCCAGTGTTAATGAAAACAACACGCTCCTGAACTTCCCGGATACAGGCTTTTAGATTTAACGATGTGCGGCGTTCCTCATCCATTACTCCAATTTTTAATGTATTTCTGACTAAACCTAGTAAATCCTCTGTCTGATTAAATAGCTCATTGGCAAATGCTGCTTCTTCGGGACCATGCATTTTTGGCTTTACAATATAAATGGAGCCGGTTTCAGAATTTTTGAAGGTGGTATTTCCAATGATAGAATGCTTGGCACATAGAGAGGTAACAACAGCATCGATGATTCCCTCTTGTACTTCATTACCGTCCCCATCAAGGACTGCATTATTAGTCATCAAATGCCCTACATTTCGAACGAGCATTAACGCACGCCCTGGCAAAGTGAATTCACTGCCACTAGGTGACAAGTAACTGCGGTCAGGATTGAGCGTTCGGGTTAAGGTTTTATTTCCTTTTGTAAAATTGGCAGAAAGATTACCTCTATTTAAGCCCAGCCAATTCCTATAAACGAGTACCTTATCCTGTGCATCCACAGCTGCCACAGAGTCTTCGCAATCCATAATCGAAGTAAGAGCCGATTCTAGGAGAATATCTTTTACACCTGCAGCATCCGTTTTTCCAATTGGATGGCTGTGATCAATTTGGATTTCAAAATAGTTATCATTATTTTTCAATAGGACAGCTGATGGCTGGGTTGGTTCACCCTTATACCCAGCAAATTTAGCTTCATTTTTCAAACGAACTTGATCCCCATTACGTAAGGTTACCACTAAACTTCCTTGGTCAATGGTGTAGCTAACAGCCTCTTTATGTGACCCAACCTGCAAAGGAACACTGTGGTCAAGGAATTCTCTAGCAAAGGAGATGACTTTTTCCCCACGTACAGGATTATATCCACCTTGTGCCTTAGCATCACCCTCATCACTAATGACATCAGTGCCATATAAGGCGTCATACAAACTACCCCATCGAGCATTGGCTGCATTAATCGCATAGCGGGCATTATCAACAGGGACGACCAATTGAGGTCCAGCTTTACGTGCAATTTCATCATCTGCTCCTTCTGTAGAAATGTTAAAATCCTCTGGTTCTAGCAGCAGATAGCCGATTTCCTCTAAAAAAGCTTTGTATCTATTAAAATCGAATTCTTTATTCTCTCTATGCCAAGTGTTAATTTCCCTTTGAAGTTCACCTCTTCTTGCGAGTAATTCCTTATTTTTTGGAGTCAGATTGGTGATGATTTTTTCAAATCCTGCCCAAAATCTTCCCTGTTTTACTTGACTGCCTGGCAATGCCTCAGAATTAATAAACTCATAGAGTTCACTCGCTACCTGTATATTTCCCACTTTTACATAGTTAACCATATACAATTCCTCCTAGTTATTGTTCACTATTACGAAACAGCGTTTTTATGAACAAACATTACGCTTTCATTTCTTTTTTTATTTCTACACAACGCCCTGGAGTCGGAAAAAGTTTCCCGGCATTCAAGAGATTATCAGGGTTAAATACTTCACGTATATTCGTTTGTGCAAGGATTTCCTCTTCATTAAAAACAAAGCGCATTTCTTCACGCTTTTCAATTCCTACCCCATGCTCACCTGTTATCGTGCCGCCAACATCTGCACAAGCTTTCAAACATTGGCTTCCCGCTTCTAAGGCCTTTTCGATTTCTCCTGGCTTACGAGCATCAAATAGAACCAGCGGATGGAGATTTCCATCTCCAGCATGAAAAATATTGGCAATACGCAGTCCAGATTCTTCACTTATTTGAGCGATTTTTCGCAGGACTTCTGGCAGCTTGCTCCTAGGAATGACCCCATCCTGTACTAAATAATCAGGAGAAATGGCACCCATTGCCCCAAAGCCTGTTTTACGATTGGCCCACCACCGTCCTCTTTCTTCCTCATCTTTAGCGGCTCGAACCTCACTGACATTGTTTTTTTTACAAACCTCTATGATTTTATTAATTTGTTCTTCTATACCTGCAGCGATTCCGTCAACTTCAATTAATAGTACCGCTTCAATATCCTTTGGATGTCCGACAGGAAATGCAGCTGCTTCCACCGCCTCAATCGCTGTTTTGTCCATCATTTCCAGTGCCGCCGGAACAATACCTGCTGAAATAATATCTGATACAGCCTGACTTCCATCTTCAACCCTATCAAAATAAGCTAAAGCGGTCTGTTTTCCTTCTGGACTTTTGAGAATTCGAACGGTAATTTTCGTGACAATTCCGAGCGTCCCTTCTGAACCAGTTAATAGCCCGAGTAAATCGTAGCCAGGCTCATCCAAGACTCCATTCCTGCCAATCTCGATAATCTCTCCATTTGGCAGCACCACTTCAAGACCTAGAATATGATTAGTTGTTACTCCATATTTCAGACAATGTGCCCCGCCTGCATTTTCTGCGACATTCCCTCCAATTGTGCAGCAATATTGACTTGAAGGATCAGGGGCATAATAATAGCCCTTATCAGAAATGGAGTTTGTTAGTTTCAGATTGATGAAGCCAGGTTCAACTACCGCTCTCCTATTTTCAAGGTCTACACTGATTAGTTTTTTCATTCGAACCATGCTGATGATTACTTCACCATTAATAGGAATTGCCCCACCGCTTAAGCCTGTTCCCGCACCACGGGCAAGAAAAGGCAGCTTGTTTTCAGAGCAATACTTAACTATTTGGGATACTTCCTCTGTATTTTTCGGAAAGACAACAGCCTTTGGCAAATGCTTATGAATCGTAAATCCATCGCAATCATATGCGAGCAAATCTACTTTTTTATACAAAATGGAACGAGTGCCACCCACGATTGCTGCGAGATTCATAATATGCTTGTCAGTGGAATCAATTTTTATGACTGACATCATTCAAATCCCCTTCTTCTTCTTTCAGATAAGCCCAATCGAGCAGCTGTACGGTGTGGACAATCTTCTGAGTTCTTCCGTATTTTTGGACACCCAAAGCCATTTGCATCATGCAGCCTGGGTTCCCCATCGAAATCATTTCAACGTCTTCTGGTACGTTTTCCATTTTACTTTTGAGCACTGCATCTGCCATTTCAGGATTGGTAATATTATAGATTCCCGCACTTCCGCAACATCGGTCTGCATTAGGCATTTGAACCATTTCTACACCTGGAATGTCGAGGAGTATTTCTCGGGGTTCTTTTCTTATTCCTTGCCCATGTGCTAAATGACATGCGTCATGATAGGTGATGCGCGTATTCATCATTGCCTTTGGCTTTTCATATCCAGTGTCATGCAAGTATTTGGAAATATCCACTACCTTCTCTTCGAATTCTTCAGCACGTTCTTTCCATTCTGGTTCATCACGAAATAACTCTGCATATTCCTTCATCATGCACCCGCAGCCAGCGGCATTCACAATCACCTTTTCCTCATTCTCAAAAGCTTCAATATTCTGCTTCGCCAGCTTTCTACCCATCTCTCTGTCACCGGCATGAACATGCAAAGCACCACAGCACGTTTGGTTTTTCGGGATACTTACATCATTTCCATTCCTAGTGAGTACATTGATTGTGGACTCATTGATATCACTAAAAAAAACGTCCATTACACAGCCAGTCAGCATTGCCACTTTATGCTTTGATTCACCTTTAGCTTTTATTTCAGAAGTGAATTTTTTACGTACAGACCCTTTTACTTCCGGCATGATTGATTCCATATCCGTTAAATGCTGCGGCATAATATGAATGAGATTTGTTTTTCTGATCACTTTTTGCAAACCGCTTTTTTGATAAAATCGTAACAGACCGCCGAGCGACCGTAAGCGATTATGATGGGGGAACACGCCGTGGAGGAAGAACTTATTCACTGCTCCCTTCCATCCATTAAGAGGAATAGCTTGCCTGATTTGACCTCGTGCTTCCTCTATGAGACCGCCAACATCTATATCAACAGGACATGCAGTCGTACAAGCACGGCAATCTAAACATGAAAAAACGGGCTCCGCAAAATGTTCATCCACATTCAGCTTTCCCTCAGCCACTGCTTTAATCAGATAAACACGGCCGCGTGGAGATTGCTGCTCTTCACCACTTTGTTCATATGTAGGACATGATTCCAAGCACATACCACAATGAACACAATCAGCCCACTTACTCTCCTGTGGAGGGTCACGCCATAAATAGTTTCCTAGAGAAGATGTGCAAGGAAGGTCATGTATTTCTTTTACACTCACATTAAATCCCCCCGACAAAACGACTTGGGTTCAAGATTTGGTTATGATCAATTTTTTGTTTGATTCCCTCAAAAAGAAAATGGGATGCAGTCTGATCTCCCCAAACGTTTACAATCTTGCGAAGCGAGAATGGAAGATGCTTTACTATTGCATATCCTCCAAGATCTACAGCTTGATTTCTTATCAATTTTATAGCAGAAACGACATCATCACTTGCACCACGAATTGTCATTTGAGTTAATCCTGTTCCTAAACCTCCATGTGCTTCTATGGAAACATGACAAGTATCACCGATTAATTCTGCTTCTTTTATTATCTTTATGACATCGATATTGGTCACACCGATTTTGAGTACTGCTACTGTTGGAGGTAAATTTGTTAATCCATTAGGTTGGTGGTGATAGAATTTATCCCAGAAGGATTTTGCTTCCTTTTGTGATAGGGAAGTAAGTGTAGTTTTTTCAGGTGTAAAACTCCTGATAACATTTTCTTGGTAGTGTACTGAGCTTTTCACATCTTCAAACGAAATAAGCAATGTATATTGATTAATGTTTGTCAATTTCCCAGCTAAGGAGGGGGTTAGGATCTCGAGGCTGATGGGTTCAATCATTGAATCAAGCACCTTGACTGCAAAGGCTTGAATCTCTTCTAGATTATTTTCAGGAAAGGATACGAAAAGAATAGATTCATATTTTGGAATCGGCCGCAGTTTCATTGTCACCTCGGACACGACACCAAGCGTTCCCATTGCACCGATAAATAATTTATTCATATCATAGCCGGCAACGTTTTTTACCACTTTTCCACCAGATGTGATAAGTGTTCCATCCGGGTAGATCATTCTAAGACCAATAACATTATCCCTAGCTGAACCGTACCCCACTCTTTTTGGTCCACTATCATTGGCAGAAATGATTCCTCCAATAGTGGCATGTTTTGGATAGAAAGGATCCAGTGGAATTTTTTGATTGTACGGTGCTAAATAGTTTTGAATTTCTTGGAAGGGTGTCCCCGATTTCACCGTTAATGTCATATCACCAGGATTATGTTCAACGATTCCAGTATATTGAGCTAATGACAAGAGAATGTCTGCTTTTTCTATTAGCCCGCCATAACCCCTTTTTGACCCATTTCCCATGATGAAAAGAGAAAGTCCCTTACTATTTGCATAAGATAGAATAGAAGAAATTTCCTGTTCTGTTTTTGGATAAATTCTTATTCTTCCGGAATTCCCATGTGGATGTTTTTGGTCTTCATCTATTTGCTGTAAATCTTTAAAATATGCTTTTATTTCAGACAGACCTTCGTCAATAATCAATTCCTTCACCTCCATTTGTTTCGTAATAACAAACAACGTTTCTATTTTATTGTGAAAAATCTTCCATTATCATTTCCCTTTTAATTTTATTTACACTCTGCATAATTGTCAATCTATTTAGAAAATTTAAACACATAAAAAAGCCAGGATTCGTCTACTATCCCGGCATCTTATTTTCAATTGAACGTTGGTTTTCTTTTTTCCAGAACGGCATTAACTCCTTCTTGGTAATCATCCAGCTCAGTAACAATCCCCATTGCGGAAGAAATCATGTCGAGGGAAGTACGTAAATCCGTTGTTAACCCTTGATATACCGCCTTCTTGGTAAAACGCATTGCTGCCTGAGGGCCACTTACCAATCTTTCTACATATTGATTCACGAACTCTTGTAATCTCTCGTCTTCAACTACATGTGTAATCAGCCCCATAGCTTTTGCTTCTTGAGCAGTTAACACCGTTCTATTCCATAGCAATTCCAATGCTCTATCTGTCCCTACTAACCTAGGCAAAAACCAAGCAGCTCCATCACCAGGGACGATTCCTACATTTAGGTAACTTTCGGATATCTTTGTGTTTTCAGCTGCAATTCGGATATCACAAGCTAGAGTCATATCAAAACCTGCCCCGTAGGCAAATCCATGTATTACTGCAATGACAGGAATATCAATCTCTTGTAAAAGGAGAGGAATTCTTTGGACTTTTTTCCATAGTGAATCTTTACGTGCTAAAGCTGTTGAAGAAAGGTCCTCTGATCCGTCACTATGTAAGAATCCATTTCCATTGGCCATCGATTTAATATCACCACCTGAACAAAATCCCCGGCCATTGCCCGAAATAACCAGAACTCTTACTTCCTTAGAATCTCTCACATTTTCCAGTGCCTCAATCCATAATTGAATCATTTCCACACTAAAAGCATTTAAACTTTCTGGACGATTAAGCGTTATTTTTGCCACATTATTTTCAACTGAAAAAATTAAGTCACTCATTTGCATTTCCTCCTTGTTCTAAAATTTCACAGTTACTATTTGAAGTAATTTCACTTGTAGAAGCTCACTTTTATTAACCTGCTTGGGCATTCCTTACTTAATAGTATATAACCAGGATTAACTATTGTCGAAGTAGTTTTACGATAATTCCTACTTTTCAGACACGTCGCGCAAATTATTGATATACCCCTTAATAAACACAAAAAATCCACCTTTTAATAAATTGGTGGATTTAAGCTATTATTAATTTTTGTCAATGTTTCTCCGATAGAGTTATGGATAACGTAGGAATCCTTAACTCTGTCATAGGGCGAGTCACCTTTATTGATAATAATCAAAGGAGTACCTTGTCTCCTGTATTGCGGAAATGTGGAGAATGGAGTCACCTTCAAACTTGTTCCTAACACCAGAAGACAATCCGCTTGGTTGATGATGTTTATGATTTCATTGAAACCATCAATGGAAAACCATTTACCTGAATCTCCAAATAGGACTACATCGGGCTTGATATATCTTTCTTTTTCAGTAAGAGTACGACAATGGTTACAAATATAAAAGTCATCCATGCTGTTACGTCTGTTGATCATTTCTTCAGTTGAATAGACATGTTGGCAATTTTGACAGGAAGCTGTTTTCATGGTCCCATGAAATTCAATCACTTGTTTGGAACCCGCTTTTTGATGGAGCCCATCAATATTTTGCGTGATAATGCTGCTAACTTTTCCTTCGTTTTCCCATTGTGTAAGGACCTCATGTCCCTTATTTGGGAGTGCTTCAGGGTGGTAAAGATTCTCAACCGCAAACTGATAAAATCCCTTGGGGTTTTGATAAAAATTATCGAGTGAAAGGATATATTCAGGTGCCATCTGATAAATTCCTGTTTGTGAACGAAAATCCTTAATCCCTGATTCGGTACTAATTCCTGCACCCGTAAGGACGACAATGTTTCGGGCTTTTTTTATAAGGTTCGTGCAGGTTTGAAGCATACTGCTCACCATATCAACACTCCTATAAAACTTAGTGCTTTTTTAGATATATCACCTTGTGTAATTCGTGCTATCATCTTGCTAGCATATTGCTATCCGCCAGTATTTTCTGCCATCCTCCAGTAAAACTAATTTACCTATTTTAAGTCTTCAAACTCTCTAGCGATTCTCTCGAAGGCTTCTTTAATCATCGGTCTAGGTGAAGGAATACATATCCGTTGATGATGCAGACCTTCTTCTCCGAACATTTTCCCATCTTCTAATAAGACATTTGCTTTGTTATAGATCCGGTCATGAACTTCGTCAGGTGAAATTCCGTAAGCACTAAAATCCATCCACATGATGTAGGTTCCCTCTGGAATTCGCACCTTCACTTTTGGCATCCTTTCTGCCAAATACCCTACTGCCCACTCCATCGTGCCATCAATATATTCTTTCAGCTGCTCAAGCCAATCTTCTCCATCATGGTAAACAGAAAGAAGAGCCGAAACGGTAAAGGGTGATGGTAAATGCATGCCCATTACACCAAAATAGGTTTTTCGCAATTCTGGGTTCGTAATAATGACATTCGTACAGTGGAGTCCAGCCAAATTAAAGGTTTTATTAATCGCTGTAAACGTAATGATATGATCTTTATGTTCTGGAACTACTTTAGCGATTGGAGTAAAAGTCTGATCTCGTCGAATGATATCTCCATGAATTTCATCCGCAATAATCAGTACATTATTTTCCACACAAATCGCAGCCATTTTTCTAAGTTCATCTTCATTAAATACTCTTCCTGTTGGATTATGTGGGTTACATAAAATAAACATTTTTGTTTTTTCATCTTTTGCTTTCGCTTCGAAATCTTCAAAATCTATGGAATAATAACCTTCCTCATCAGCGATGAGTGCATTATTTAACAGCGTTCTTCCATTGGCATTTATCGAGGATGTAAACGGAGGATATACAGGTCGTTGGATAATCACTCCGTCTTCTGGTTGTGTAAGTGCCCGAACTGCAACATTTAACGCATGAACTGTCCCTGGACTATAAACGATTTCTTCCTTTTGGAACTCCCAATTATGTCTCTTTTTAAACCAATGCTGTACAGCTTCAAAATACTCATCAGGAAATACAGAATAACCAAAAATTCGATGATCCACGGTTTTATGTAATGCCTCTATTAAGGGTTGGGGAACAGGTAAATCCATATCGGCTGTAAATAACGGAATCGTGTCTTCATCGTATCTTTCAGTAAAACCCATATTTTTAAGTATCTGGCCTCCATCCCATTTTATGGAGTAGGTCCCTCTACGATTTACAATCTCATCAAAGTTATATTTCATGTGATCAGCCCTTCCATTTGTTATTTAATGTACCGATGCGCTTTAGTTTGATTCGTTTCCACGTTGAAAAAGCTTCTTACTATTAATTTATGCTTAATATATGTATTTTTCAATCATAACGATTCCTCTCAATTTCAGAGAAAAAAATAAGTGCCAGGATTTCCTAGCACCTTTACCTTCTATATTAATTTGCTTTTTAAAGCATTTCTAATACCACTTTTTCCTGAATGGGTTATTTTATTTTCCGGATTTTTATCAAATACAACGATATTTTTAAATTCAGCAAAAAGGATATCTCCTTTTTTTACTGGGCTCATTTTCTGATACTGATCGACATTCATTTCTGCCTCAAATAAATCATTTGTATCACGGCGTCTTAACTCGATTCTTACGGTTGATCCAATCACATGGATGTGTGAAACCTCTGACACGATGCTGTCCCCTTGTGAAATTTTACGCAGAACAATTTCATGTGGTCTTATATAACTGATTCTCTCCGACTCACCTGCTCCTTCAGAATCCCGAAATTCGTTGACTCTTCCTAGGAAACTATAAACAAATGCGCTCTCAGGTTTCGAATAAACCTCTTCTGGAGAGCCAATTTGTTCAATTTCACCAAGATTCATTACCACAACGGTATCTGCCATTTCTAGTGCCTCTTCCTGGTCATGAGTAACAAATACTGTGGTGATGTTAAGCTTTTGATGAATTTCTCGTAACCAATGGCGAAGTTCCTGACGAACCTTTGCATCTAGAGCACCAAATGGTTCGTCTAGAAGTAAGACTTCCGGTTCTACTGCGAGAGCCCTCGCCAGTGCAATCCGCTGTCTCTGTCCCCCTGAAAGCTGTGAAGGATAGCGATTGGCAAGATGGTCTAATTGAACGAGTTTCAATAATTCATTTACTTTTTCGGCAATTTCATTTTTAGATGGACGTGTTTTCCTCGGCCTTACCTTTAAGCCAAAAGCAATATTTTCAAAAATAGTCATATGCTTGAACAAAGCATAATTTTGAAAAACAAATCCTACATTCCGTTCTTTAATACTTTTGTAGGTATAATCTACGTCATCGAAGTAAATTCCTCCTGAATCCAACCCCTCCAACCCTGCAATGAGTCGCAGGAGAGTCGTTTTACCCGAACCCGATGGCCCTAATAAGGCCACAAAATCTCCTGTTGGAATTTCAAGATTGACATTTTTGACGGCTTGAAAGGTTCCAAATGTCTTTGACACGTCCTTGATTGTAATCCCCATTTCAACAATCCCCCAGTATAAAGACAAATAAATTTATCTTTGAAAGTGCTCTTTTAGTGTTTTTTTGTTTTCCACTCCACAAAACTTTTTAAAATTAATGTTAGTAAGGCAAGCAATGCCAATAAGGAAGCCACAGCAAAAGCTGCGGTAAAATTGTATTCGTTATACAATATTTCAACATGGAGGGGAATGGTATTGGTTAATCCTCTAATGTGCCCGGAAACAACTGAAACTGCTCCAAATTCACCCATAGCACGTGCATTACAAAGAATAACACCATACAGCAAGCCCCATTTAATGTTGGGTAAAGTAACACGAAAGAACATTTGCCAGCCGTTTGCCCCGAGAGTAATCGCAGCTTGTTCCTCTTCGGTTCCTTGTTCTTGCATGATTGGCAGCAATTCTCTTACGACAAATGGAAAGGTAACAAAAATAGTTGCTAGAATAATTCCAGGTACTCCAAAAATAATCTTAATATTATTTGCCTCTAAAAACGGACCCAATACGCCTTGCGAGCCGAACAACAGAACAAAAACGAGTCCGGCTATAACAGGCGAAACGGCAAAAGGAATGTCAATTAAAGTGATTAATATATTCTTACCTCGGAAATCAAACTTTGCTATTACCCAGGCCGCTATCACCCCGAATATTGTGTTAGCAGGTATCGTAATCACAGCTGTAATTAAAGTTAATTTAATCGCAGACAAGGCATCACGCTCTGTCAAAGATGCGAAGTATAACTGAATTCCTTTATTCAGTGCTTCCGTGAAAACAGCAATTAACGGGACGAGAATAAATATTCCTAAGAAGCCTAGTGCAATAGTGATTAACAGCCATTTTATTATTAAGCCAGGCTCGGAATTTGCTTTTACATTTTTCACATGAAGGGTTGTTTCTCGAACCATCATATTCCCCTATCTCCTCTAGCTCACTTGATATTTTTTTGTTGTTTTCCATTGCCAGAAATTGATTAAGAATAATAGAACGAATGAAAATACAAGCATCACAACGGCGATAGCAGCTGCGCCGGCATAATTGAATTGCTCTAATTTCGTAATAATTAGCAATGGGACAATCTCTGTTTTCATAGGCATATTCCCTGATATGAAAACAACGGAACCATATTCGCCCAAAGCCCTTGCAAACGCAAGGGCAAAGCCTGTTAAGATGGCTGGGAATATGGCTGGAAAAATAATTTTGACAAAGATTTGCAGAGGATTTGCTCCAAGTGTAGCAGCAGCCTCCTCATATTGCTGGTCCAAATCCTGCAATACTGGCTGGACAGACCGGACGACAAAGGGAAGTCCGATAAACGTTAAGGCAATCATGATACCGAGTGGTGTATAAGCTACCTTTATCCCGATGGATTCAAAGTATTGCCCGATCCAGCCATTTGGTGCATAAATGGTGGTAAGGGCGATACCCGCAACCGCAGTTGGTAAAGCAAAAGGCAAATCGACTAACGCGTCAATGATTCGTTTTCCATAAAACTCGTATCTTACCAATACCCAGGCGATCAGCGTCCCAAATATTGCATTTACAAATGCAGCAATAAACGATGTATAAATCGTTAATTTATAGGAAGCAACTACTCGTTCATCGGTTACGGTCTCCCAAAATTCTGCGAGGCTGATTGTCGTTGCTTTTAAAAATAGGACGGCAATCGGAATCAAAATGATTAGACTTAGATAAATCAGTGTGTACCCCATAGATAGACCAAATCCCGGCAAAACACGATGTTGCTTTCTTTTAGTAACCACGTTGAAACTCTCCTTTAACTTTACGGTTTGTATATCTCATCAAAGACTCCGCCATCGTCAAAATGTGTCTTTTGCGCATTTTTCCATCCATCAAAAACCTCATCAATGGTAAATAGGTTAATTTCTGGGAACTGATCAGCATACTTTTTGGCTACCTCTTCAGAACGTGGGCGGTAATAGTTCTTAGCGGCAATTTCCTGTCCTTCCTCTGTATACAAATAATCTAAATATGCTTTTGCGACTTCCTCTGTTTCATGTTTCTTAGCATTTTCATCCACAACCGTAACAGGCGGTTCAGCTAGAATACTGATGGAAGGGACGACAATTTCAAATTCATCTTTACCTAACTCATTTAAAGCTAAGAATGCTTCATTTTCCCATGCAATTAATACATCCCCAATTCCTCTTTCGACGAAAGTAGTTGTAGAGCCGCGTGCACCAGAATCTAGAACAGGTACATTTTTAAACAGTTTGGTTACAAACTCTTTAGCCTTCGCTTCGTCTCCGTTATTCTGTTCTAAGGCATATCCCCAGGCAGCAAGGTAATTCCATCTCGCACCGCCAGATGTTTTAGGATTTGGGGTGATTACAGATATATCTGTTTTCACGAGATCATCCCAGTCTTTAATGCCTTTTGGGTTGCCTTTTCTAACAAGAAATACAATCGTTGATGTGTATGGTGAGCTGTTATTATCTAGTCTTTCCTGCCAATTCTCTGGAAACTTCCCTGCTTCAGCGATTACATCGATATCATAGGCTAGTGCCAACGTCACGATATCCGCTTCAAGACCATCAATGACGGAGCGGGATTGCTTACCCGAACCTCCATGTGATTGGTTAATGGTAACTTTTTGTCCTTTTTCTTTTTCCCAATAGGCTGCAAAGCTTGCGTTGAATTCTTCATAAAATTCTCTTGTTGGATCGTATGATACATTTAAAAGTTCAATTTCTTTTTTAACTGATTCTTCAGTCCCTGATGCTTCAGTTTCTTTCTCAGTTGTTGCACTTTGATTCGAGCATCCCGCAGCCCATAAGAGTAAAGTTAAGAATAATAGCGTTAACCAAGTTTTTTTCATCATTTTATTTGACCCCTCTACTTTTTTTGTAGGCTTTTTCCAATAAAAAAAGCCCCATTAGTAAATACGCGTACATAGCACATGTACAAGAAACTAAAGGGCCTTCGGCTGTCCGATCGGCAATTATTCATTTTTCCAGCCTGCTTTTTGTTTTGTTTGGAAATGAAGTTACACTCGTTTTATTCTGTACGGGAAGCCGATGCTTCTCTAAGCGATCAATTTGCGTGATTTGTGAATCATGAACCGTAATCTGAACCGTTCCAAATTCCAAACCCTCTAGCAAACTAGCTATTTTTTCCATCACTTGTTGATCTAGACGTCCTTTTAACGACAACAAAATCCTCTCCTTCCAGCTTTGAAATTTGGTTTGTCAGTAAATCTTCCAGTGTTGTTCGTTCTAAGACAAAAGCAATTGTATCTCGAACTAAAGACCACAACGGCTTTAGTTGACATCCCCCCTCTAAAGGACATGGTTCGTATTTAGTAATAGAGGCACAGCTCATTGGAGACAAAGGTCCCTCTAGATCACGGATTACTTCACCAATATTAATATCTGTTGGTTCTCCATAGAGTAAGTAGCCACCCTTTGCACCACGTTTACTGACTACATACCCAAGTTTTTTTAATTGAAGAAGGATTTGTTCCAGGTAGTTAATACTAACAAGGGTTTTTTCAGAAATTTCCTGAATGCTGAGTACTTTTCCTTTATAGTTTCCTAGCAAGATTAATGCTCTTAGTGCGTATTCACCCCTGCTTGATACCTTCATTTCAAACCTCCTCTTTAATGTTGAGTAATTTGGTCAACATTCACTGATAAAAATGTTCCATAGTGGTTTTGGAATCAATATGGAAATGGGATAAACTGTTTTGTTTTAATTCCGATTAACTCAATAGGATTACTATAAATCATATCTTAATTGTTATTTTTCCAAAAATCAATATATTTTTTAAAAATTACGAAATATCTTTTTTAATAAAATTACTTCTTAAACATACTCACCTTCTATAGGGGGATAATAAAACAATCTACAAGTATTCGGGAGGTAATTTATATGAAAACAGAAACAAAACAATTGTCTATTTTCGCCTTAGGCGGAATCAATGAAATTGGTAAGAACATGTATGTAATCGAATATGGAGACGATATTTTGGTGATTGATTGCGGGGGTAAATTTCCAGACGAAAGTTTAATGGGAATTGACTTGATTATCCCTGATATGACTTATTTAGAGGATAATCAACATAAAATCCGAGCAATGATTGTGACTCATGGACATGAAGATCATATTGGCGGTATTCCTTTCTTTTTGAAAAAATTAAATGTTCCAATATATGCCACTCGATTTACATTAGGATTAATTGAATTAAAGTTAGAAGAGCATCGGTTACTTAGGGATAGTGAGCTTGTAACGATCCATTCGGAATCCACACTTGAGTTTGGGGAAATCCGTTGTTCCTTTTTCAAAGTAAGTCATAGCATTCCTGATTGTCTTGGAATTGTATTTCATACACCAGAGGGAAATGTCGTTCATACCGGTGATTTTAAATTCGATTTAACACCGTCAAATGACCAGTATAGTGATATTCATAAAATGGCACAGATTGGCCAACAAGGTGTTATTGCTTTAATCTCCGAAAGTACCAATGCCGAGCGGAAAGGTTTATCTCCTTCCGAGAAAATGGTCGCAGAACATTTAGTGGAGGCTTTTATGAAGGCAGAGGGAAAAATTATCCTCTCCACTTTTGCATCAAACGTTAACCGTGTTCAACAAGTCGTGGAAGCAGCAATAAAAACAAATCGTAAGCTTGCACTTCTTGGACGAAGTATGGTGAACGTGGTTGATGTTGCACTTGAGCGTGGGTATTTAAATGTTCCGGATGGAATGCTGATAAGTGCAAATGAAATTGAACAGTTTCCTCCTGACAAGGTCGTGATTCTGTGTACAGGAAGTCAAGGCGAACCTAATGCTGCCCTTGCACGACTATCAACAGGAAATTATCGGGATGCAACGATTTACCCTGGGGATACCGTTATTTTAGCTGCTTCGCCTATACCTGGTAACGAGAAGGGGGTTTCTCGAATCATCGACAACTTATTCCAACTTGGAGCTAAGGTTATTTATGGCTCAGGAAGCTCAACCGGTATGCATGTTTCAGGTCATGGCTACCAGGAAGATTTAAAACTCATGCTAACGTTAATGAAGCCAACCTATTTTATCCCGATTCATGGTGAATATAGAATGCTCCATCATCACCGGCAGTTAGCCGAATCGGTTGGTGTAGAAAAAGGGAATACGTTTATCATTAAAAATGGTGATGTGGTGGATATTGAAAATTCTGTTGCTCGTCAAACTCGAAGTATTCCAGCAGGAGACACATATGTAGATGGAATTAGCGTTGGCGATGTTGGGGAAATTGTCTTACGTGACCGCAGACAACTCTCTGAAGATGGGATGCTCGTTGTTGTTTTAACCATCAGCAAATCCGATCGAAAAATTATTCAGGGTCCTGATACGATTACACGTGGATTTGTGTATGTAAAGGAATCAGAGGATTTGATAAGAGAAATAAACCGCCTTGTTAAGAAAGTGATTCTTGAATTAGAAGCAGACAATATTCGCCAGTGGAACGTCATGAAGAATAATATTAAAAAGTCTGTCGGTCAGTATTTATTTAAACATACGAAGAGAAAACCGATGATTCTACCAATTATCCTTGAAATATAATTAGCGGTATATATAAAATGTCAGGCACTAAGTTTTGTGCCTGACATTTAAATTTTTGAGCATCGCAGATATATTTGATTTAACGCAGATATAATTTAATTAACGCAGATATTTTCTGTTTATCGCAGATATAATCAGGATAACGAAAATTAATCTTGATTTCAAAGCTAATTTATTTTACAGTTAAGCGAAATTGGCTATACTCCTAATAGAATTGGAGGAATATTATGTTTCGTTTTCTTAGATTAATCGCTATTTTATTTTTGATATATATTTCTTGGCCATTTATTGCCAAACAGCTGGATAATTCCGAAATTCAAGCTAATTTTGTATCGTCAATCAAGGATAATCTTGAAGTACCTGAAACCATTAGCGTTTTATATGATGATATCCAGCAGATATTAAAACAGCTTGGCTTTCAACTCGATGAAATGCAGCAAACCCAAGAAAAATCCAAGGAAGAGCCGCTGGAAAAAGTAGAGTTAACACCCCCTTCTGAACAAACTTTTTCTGTTCATAATATCGAGCTAGGAAATGAAAAAGCTGAGATTGAGCATAATTTGGGCATTGCAAAACGGGTCTCAGTGAATGAATACGAAGCAAATTGGCATGCTTACCATGAGAACTATCATGATTTTTTCATGGTGATGTATGATGATAATAACAAAGCGGCCGGTCTCTATACGAACCAAGATTTATTAGCATCTACAAATGGAATCAAAATCGGCAATTCGTCGAAGGAAAGTGTTCGCAGCATTCTCGGTGAACCGATTACGAAGATTCAAAAGGGAATGGTCATATACCAGCTCCAAGAGGATAGTGACAATGATTTATTTTTGCTGGATGATGCCTATGTAACCATATTTTATGATAAGCATGAGACCGATACTGTAACGGCCATACAAATCATTAGCAAGTCTCTTGAAGAAAACAAAAAAGATTTTTATACGGAAGCATCTCCGACCTTAAAAGAAGGCTTTGAATATCAAATGTTTGATTTAACCAATGCTGCACGTATCAATCATCAGCTCCCTATCTTAACATGGGATGACCATGTCAGGGAAACAGCACGAGAACATAGTGCAGATATGGCAGAGAATGATTATTTCGACCATAAAAATCTTGAGGGACAATCACCTTTTGATCGCATGAAAGAGGATGCAGTAGCTTTCCATACGGCTGGAGAAAATTTGGCTTATGGTCAATTAAGCAGTATTTTTGCCCATGAAGGTTTAATGAATTCGCTGGGACATCGTGAAAATATTCTGCGCCAAGATTACGAGTACTTAGGCGTTGGGGTCGCATTTAATGAAAAATCACAGCCTTATTATACGCAAAATTATTATGCTAAATAATACAAATGAAGTTGGGTAAAATAAACACGAGCAATTCCAGATTGCTCAAAAAACTTCGTCGGGAGTGATGTATCATGGCTAGAAACAAACTAGTGGTTCCTGGTTCAGAGAACGTCCTGAATCAAATGAAGGAAGAAATCGCCAACGAGTTTGGAGTTCAACTTGGTGCTGATACGACCGCACGAGCAAACGGTTCAGTTGGAGGCGAAATGACGAAACGTCTTGTTGCCTACGCTGAACAATCATTACGAAATCAACAAGGTCAATAACCTATTGATTTCTATAAAGAGGCTGTCCGAGATACTCGGACAGCCTCTTTTCTTATCCTCTCAGGATAGGAAGTGTGCAGCAACGGAAGGATCCTCCTGATTTAATGATTTCTGTAATATCCACTTCAATCACTTCGAATCCTCGATTTCGGAGCTTTTCATTAACCTGTTTATTAACGGGTAAACTTAAAATTTTCTTGTTTCCAATATTTAATACATTGGTTCCTAATGTAAATTGTTCTTCCTCTGATACCTCAATTAATTCATATCGGGATGAAAAAAGATCGATATCTTCCTTTGTTAGGGCTGGCGGATAAATCAGAGCCACATCCGGTGATATGACATTAAAAACACAATCCAGATGGAGATATTTTTCCTTAAATGGAATGGCCTTCACATCAAATTGATTAAGTAGACCTTGCAAATGGTCTACTGCTTCCTGATGGGTCCGGTTACTTAAGCCAACATAAATGGTCTTACCATCAATGACTACATCTCCACCTTCAATCCTATCCTCAGCTAAACTGTAATAAGACATTTCCTCATCCTCTAACCATCGTTTTAATACATCTTCTTCACCAATCCGAACATCATGTGCCATCTTGGCAACAAATATGGTTTGCCCTAGCGTAAAGCCAATATCTCTGGTAAACACCTGCTCCGGGTATTTCTTATGATAAGGTAATAAAATAACCTCAATCCCTTGTTCTTCTAGGATCCTTACGAATTCCCGATGTTGTTTTAGTGCAGTTTTTATATGTATGCCTTCATCCTCAAATTCCTTCTGTGTCTCATTGATAACTTCACGAATGGTCATATATTGCGGCGCGCAAAGAATCACACGCTTTAATACATCATACTCATTGGCACAGTATGTTTTATGATTGATCTCTGGTGTTTCATTCATTTTGTTACCTCCTAAATAAATCAATCCAAAATAGAATATCTAAAACAAATTTACCCATTCTGTCATAGATTGATACTAAATTGAATTATTCAAAAATGGTGGTGACAACTCAATGTTTGAAGTGAAGAAATCGAAGTATGGCAGAGGGATATTTGCAACCCGTGATATAAAGAAGGGAGAACTAATCCATGCAGCACCAGTGATTGTTTCCCCTAAGGATGAGTATAAGTATTTGAAAAAAACCATTATGATTGAATACGTGTTCTGGTGGGGCGAGGATTATGAAGAATGTGCCTTAGCGTTAGGTTATGGTTCGCTGTTTAACCATTCTTTTAGCCCAAATGCTTTATATAAACTAAATTTAAAAAATCAGACCATCGACATTTTTGCTTATACCAAAATAAAAACCGGTGATGAAATTCTAATTAATTACAATGGGGACCCTGAGGATGATGAGCCAGTATGGTTTGATGTATTTTAATTTACCCCTAGCAGGCTTGCTCTTATGCTTTGATCCATTTTCTTCATTTGCAGCATTGCCTTCATCACTCTTTCTGATTTATCCGGATTGGGATCACTTACCATCTTTAGAAAAATCGAGTAGGAGGGGGTGACTAACCCCCGACCTCTCACACCACCGTACGTACCGTTCGGTATACGGCGGTTCTATTAAGATTGACGTAAAGTTTCATAACGGTTATATAGACTTTTCAACCCTCGTTGACTCCAATATGAGTTATCGAGGGTTTTGTGTAATATTGGGCTACAGGCGATTCTCCAGTATTTCTTTCTGGAGTTGCCCCATTCGTGCGCCTTGTAACCAGGGACGCCTAAACCAATCAGTTTTCTAACTCTAGTTTTAGATTTCTTCCACTGTTTCCATTCGCACATTCTTAGCCTTCTTCTTATCCATTCATCAAATTCTTTGAATTTGCTTGGAGTGTCCGCTAAAGCGAAGTACCCGCACCATCCTGTAAGATAGCGGTTTAACATTTCAATTCTTACCTCAAGTGGGATAGGTTTTGACCGAGAGGTAATTTCTCGAATCTTCGTCTTAAAGCGTTTAATGCTTTGTTTCGCTATTCGCACCTTCGGTTCTTTATTAAATGTGAAACTGAAACCAAGAAATTTCCGTTTCCACGGACGGTCGATTGCCGACTTATCCCTGTTTACCTTCAATTTTAGTTTCTGCTCAATAATCGTCGTAATGGATTCCATCACACGTTCCCCTGCTTTTAATGACTTAACATAAATGTTGCAGTCATCCGCATAACGGACAAACTTATGCCCTCTGGCTTCCAATTCTTTATCTAATTTATCAAGAATTATGTTTGAAAGTAGTGGACTGAGAGGTCCCCCTTGCGGAGTACCTTCCTCCGTTGATTGTACGACCCCATTAAGCATTACACCTGATTGAAGGTATTTCCTGATTAGTTTGAGAAGAATGCGGTCTTCAATTCTCTTAGCGAGTATTCCCATCAGTATGTCATGATTAACCTTATCAAAGAATTTCTCTAAGTCCATATCAATTACCCAGCGGTAACCTTCTTTGATATAACCCTTTGCCTTTCTTACCGCATTATGGGCGCTCCTGTTAGGTCGGAAACCATAGCTGTTTTCAGAAAATGTTGGATCAAAGATTGAGGTTAATACTTGGGCGATTGCCTGTTGGATGAAACGGTCTGTCACAGTCGGTATGCCTAAAAGCCTTATCCCTCCGCCTGGTTTCGGGATTTCGACACGGCGAACAGGAGAAGGTTGATAGTTACCTGTTCTCAAAGTTTCCCGAAGGGAATCCCAGTTTTCATAGAGATGTCGTCGTAGGAATTTTACGGACATTCCATCTATGCCGTGACTTCCTTTGTTCTGCTCTACCCTTTTTAGGGCAGTTAAGAGATTTTCCCGTGATAGAATTAGTTCCATTAACATGATGTTATCCTTTCTACGTGAATGAAGGTTCTGTTTATGCCGACTTTTGCTCCACCCTCCTAGAGTCCCCAACGGATTCACCGCTTCCTCCTTTAGGTAGGTCCTTTCGGATTGTCTGTGTTCAATGCAATCACCGAATGTGCAGACTTCATTCTTTCTTAATAGTTCAGTCCTTCCCATTCTTTCTCGAGTAAGAATGGTACTATGACTTCTGCTGACTTCTGATTGTTCAGCTATCCATTGCTAGATAGTTTACCAAGTGTACTTGGCTTATCAATCAGATCTCCCCGGGTAAGAGTACAGTCTTTCCCTCCATCTATCTGCTTCATTTACTCTGTACCACCTTCGGCAGTAAGGACTTTGTTTTGTGTTGCAAACTCATCCAATGATACCTAGCCTTATATGAAGTTCGTGTTCCTCAGACCGGAGGTTTGCCGCTCGCTTCCTTCAGATTCCGCGTCACCGCGGACACCCTTGCGTTAGGCTAACCATTACTACTGCCTTCATGGTTCGGGACTTTCACCCTAGAGACTGGACCCATGCCGGGCGCACAACAAAAACGCTCAGAATAAAATCTGAGCGTTTTGTGCAATTTTAATCACTATAGTTGACTCCATATTTTCGAAAATATGTCATCATTCATTTTGAAATATGCACCCATATATCCGTAATAGATATAACCATTTTTAAGAAGGATAAGTTTAACCTTTGTCCCATCATTTAACTGAATAGTTAATTCCCTAAATTCTTCGTTGTTTCGAGAATTGCTGATTGGGTCTGAATTTTCTCCACGAGGGAAAGGTTTTGTTTTATTCAGCTCTTCAACAAAATCATTTAAAATTTTCATATCCGCAATAGGATTATAATTTTCAACGCTATTATCCCAATCGCTGAATGTTCTATAATCTGCACTGGATACATTCCCAACCATTTTTAATTTACCAAAAACATCTTCACCACTATTTATTGTTATTCCGTTAAGGTTTTCATAAAACTCAGCATAAGGCTTTCCGTCTAGTTCTCCGTAAGTCATTATCCTAAAATCTTTACCGTACCCTTTAACAGAAAAAACATCTGCTATTCCTATTGTTGATGCAAATTCTTCATCATAGGCTTCTTGTTTACTCCATTCATCAATAGTTCCTTTCGTCGTTCCAAGTTTCTCTCCTACAATAACTTTTGCATTTTCCGCATCTAATTCTGTTCTTGTTTGAGTATAAATCTTTCCGTTGTATACAATTAAACCAATCATATCAGCTATTGAATTACCTTTTGGTAATTGAATAGCTGGGATTTTTACAGCATCACTATTAGTAGCAATTGGTGTATTTTGATTGTCTGTTGTGCCATTTGGAGAAAAAACATTATTATTAAATAAAGCGAATGTTCCAATGGATAAAAGTAAGCCAGCGACGATACCAATACTTGTTAAGCTATATCTTTTTCTACCGTTTTGCATTTCTTTCTTCGCTTTATGAATACCAATCTTACTTCTTTCGCTTAGTTCTTTTGGTATTTCAATTCTATTCATTTCTTGTTTAATCTTATTGCTCATATACACCATCTCCTTTCAATTTTTTACGGAGCTTTTCTAAAGCCCTATATAAAACTGTCTTTGCTGTACCCAAAGGTATATCAAGGGCTTCTGAAACTTCTTTAATAGTCAAACCTTCGTAAAATCTTAAAATAATTACACTTTTCTCATCTTCATTTAATCGTTCGATTAGGTCTCGAACTGTCATTTCTAAATCAATATCTTCATTGACATCTCCAGATATGAATTCCTCGTATTCGGGTTTCATTTGGACTACGTTTTTTTGCTTACGAAGCAAATCAACAGCACAACTAATTGCAATTCTTATTAACCAAGTTTTAAAGTATTTAGGTTCTTTAAGATTTTTAATTGATTTAAATGAACGATACGCTGTCTCCTGAACAACATCAAGAGCATCGCTTTGATTTTTTACATATACAAATGCTGTTCGATAAATGTCTTGTTCATATTGCTGGAATAATGTCAAAAATGCTTTATCATTGCTTTTTTGTGCTTTCTTAATTAAATACAACAATCGAGCCACCTCCTTAATTTTCTTTCACCTATTAGACGGATAATTAAATCATTTGGCTTTAAATTTTTTTATTTTTATAAAAAAACCATCCTGCCTTTTCGAAAAGGATGACTTACCTTAGATAAGTATATCTTTTATTTGAAAATCCCTTTCTGTAATCCCTAATCTTTGTGTAGGGATACGAGTTTCTCTATCAAGGTCTTTAGTAGCTTCACAGAAGTTATAGAAGGTACGAAGGATAGTCAAAGCATATGGTGCATATATGGGATTGAAATTTGCGTAAATGTAACTTTTCCATCCCCTCTTGCCGTTACAAGATGTCTTTCTAAAATGGATAATCTCCGCCAAATTTGTTGCATAAAATTATTCGTTGAATAGTCACTTACATTTAAAACGAGATTAGCAATATCCTTTGGTTCCAAAGAAGATTAAGTCCGTTTTACAATCCACATAATAGAACCCTTTATCTCGTGTCGGTATTGGATGTTCAATAGGGGTTTCCGCTCATTTGTGATAGCTTCGAGAACCAACCATCACTTCTTCGTGAAATTGTTTATGATTAAACTCATCAATTAAATACAAATAAGCTAACTGCCAAATGGAGCGTGTATCGTGCATCATTGCATTGCCCCATCGCAACAAGTCCGCTCTTCCTTCTTCGAAATAGTCTGCTAATTAGTGTTCTAATTTTATTGTTTCTCTCCCTTATCGGAACCCGTTAATTTATTTGATGTTTTTTTCATTACATTCAAGATGACTTTCTAATTTTCTAACTTTTCTATGCTGTTAATTCAGGGATAAGATTTATCCTCTTTTCCTTTTCGTCTAAAGTAATTGTAAAAACCATTTCTGAGTTAATTCTTATTAATCTTCTAATCTCAGTAGGTATATGAACAGTTCCTTTTTGATTGAATGTACACTTATTTTCTTTATCGTAGCTTCTTCATGTGAGATCGTGTCTTGGTGTCGATCCTCCTTCATTTCTGAATGGAAACCATCTTTTCGTTTTCGTCACTAATGACTTGCTGTTCATGATTGGTTGAGTCTTCGTTGTGTTGACTCGATTTATCATGGTTTTCATCATTGTAGTTTTGTTCTTGTTTTGAGACCTCGTTATGATTTTTATCCGCCCACACAAAATGGGAATTCAATAAGGAAATCCCTAACAAAAGGCTCAGAAAAACTAATACTTTCACCTTCTGCACCTCGCCGTCAAATTAATGATTAGTTTTCAAATTATTTTCAACTGAATTTAATTAATGGGAAATTATGCAGTAACTATGGGTTTTCTTAGGATAATTTTTGAACGTTTTATTAGGTCTCGTTTTCATACAAAAAAGCACCATTTGTGGTGCTTTTGAAATAATAATAGGTATTTCAGGTGCCTGTCCATTCCTTGTAGTATCAATTCTAAACAGGTAACATAGTTCCGAACATATACAATGTAATAAAGTGTACTATGAGATTAAATCTGCATATTTTCTTCACACTTTTTCAATAAAATAAACCTATTAAAATAAAACCAGGTGGTTACCATGAAAATTTCTCTAAAATTTGGATTATGGTTTTTTGTTTGTATCTTAATTATTGAAACCTCTTCAATGCTGTATTTACATCGTCACGTAATTGAATCACGTGCTTTGCAGGAGCTCAATTCCCTAAAGTCTAGAGGTAATAGCCACCGTGATGTTTTGGAGATTTCATCGGATCCTTCTACTCTTCACCATATTGCTCTTATGGAATCGAAAACAGATACAGAAGTGGTAATTAAAGATTCTGATGGAAAGTTTGTTGAATCCTCTGGCCCTATTGATCAAAGTATGAAAAAGATTATGAATCAACCAATTAAAAAGTTACCTAGAAATGGGCTAATTTTGCAGCCTCAATTAAAAGGTGAAAGATATATAGCAACTGTTTCCCCTATTAATACAGGAAGTGAGAATAAAGGGTTGGTTTACATGTTTAAAACCACAGACCAGGTTCAAACAATGATCTCACAACTAAACCACCATTTTCTTTACGCATCATTAATAATCTTATTTTTGATGTTGGTAACCATCTTCTTTTTATCGAGGTCTCTTACCAAACCTCTAATCGTAATGAAAGAGGCCACTGAAAAATTAAGTAAAGGTGATTTTTCTGTATCCTTACCTAATCTGTCAAAAGATGAAATTGGTGAATTGTCACGATCCATTCAAACATTGGCCAATGACCTGAACCATTTGAAGAAGGAAAGAAATGAATTTTTGGCTAGTGTATCGCATGAATTGCGAACACCATTAACATATATTAAAGGCTATTCCGATATAGGTAGACGACCTATGCTTGATGAACAGGAAAGGATAAATTACTTCAATATTATCCATGAAGAATCCGAACATCTTGGACAGTTGGTAAAGGAGTTATTTGAACTGGCAAGGATGGATCAAAATACTTTTTCCATCGATAAGGAAAGAATTCTTATTGGTCCCTTCTTACAAACAATATTTGAAAGGGTCTTACCTGCTTTTAAGGATAAAGGGATAATATTAGAGTTTACCTATGAAGATGACTTATTTTTTTCTATAGACCCAAAACGGTTTGAACAAGTTCTAGTGAACCTATTGGATAATTCCCTAAAGTATTCAAACAAAAATACAACAACTCAAATAAATGCGTTTAAAAAAGACGGAAGCCTACATCTTACAATCAAAGATGAGGGTATTGGAATCCCTAAAGAGGAACTCCCTTTTGTATTTGAACGTTTGTATCGAGTTGAAAAATCACGTTCAAGAGCCACTGGAGGATTCGGATTAGGTTTGGCTATTGTAAAAGAGATAGTCGAGGCCCATAGCGGGGAGATTTCTATTGAAAGCAAAGTTGGAGAAGGAACGTGTTTTAAAATTGTATTGAAGGAGCAAAAGGATGAAAACCGTTTTACTAGTTGATGACGAAAAAAGAATGCTTGACCTATTGGAATTATATATCTCTCCCCATGGGTATAGCTGTGTTAAAAGACAAACAGGCCATGATGCCATTCTATATTTGGAAGATAAAAATGTTGATATTGTTATTTTAGATATTATGATGCCTGATATGGATGGGTGGGAAACTTGTGCAAGGATCCGTGAAATATCAAATGTCCCTATAATTATGTTGACGGCCCGTGACGACAAAGATGAAGTGATTAAGGGATTAAAAATTGGGGCGGACGATTACGTTACCAAGCCCTTTAATGAAAAAGAGCTATTAGCAAGAATGGAAGCTGTCATGCGAAGGACACCCTCTGTTACAGAGGAAATATTGAAATTTAAGGGATTAACATTAGACGAAAATGCCTTTAAAGTCACTTTTCAAAATCACAGTATTTCCACTACACCGAAGGAATTCTCCTTATTAGGTTTATTAATAGGAAATCCAAATAAGGTTTTCACCAGAGAACATCTACTATCTACAATTTGGAGTTTTAAATCTGATGTAGAAGACAGAACTATTGATTCCCATATCCGAAATATTAGAGAAAAACTTCGCCAAGTTGGTTTTCCAGTTGATAAGCATCTGAAAACCGTTTGGGGAGTCGGATACAAATGGAGTTCTGAGAGCGAACAATGACTGAAGTTATTGAGAATTTATTAATATCGAGTGGCCCCTTTGCCATTATTGTAAGTATCATCATTAACATCATAATCAGTGTAGCAGGTGTAATCCCAAGTTTATTTGTTACAGCTGCTAATATAACATTTTTTGGGTTTAATACAGGTTTGATTATTTCTTACATTGGTGAGTGTGCTGGAGCAGCAGTCAGCTTTTGGATATATCGAAAAGGGATTAAAACTTTAAATCCTACAATGTTAAACAAAAACAAATGGTTGCAAAGACTTCAAAATACGCAAGGCTGGGATTCTTTTGTTATTATCCTAGTACTAAGAGTTCTTCCTTTCATTCCTTCTGGAATGATTAACCTAGCTGTAGCTATCAGCAAAACCAGTATTCTTACCTTTATAGTTGCTAGCTCCCTTGGGAAACTACCTGCCCTTTTTATAGAAGCATACTCTGTTAAACAGGTATTGGAATCAACAAATGAGCAAAAGGTTATTTTAGCAATAATCGCTCTTTTTGTTCTGTTCATATACCTACATCAAAAAAGAAAGAAAAAAATTAATTAATAGTTTTTGGAGGAAATGTTGTGATAAATTTCAAATGGATTGCCTTGGTTACTTTGATCAGTGTTATTCTCGCAGCGTGTTCAGGTAATGAGACACAAAGCACAAAGACTTACGAAGTAGTAAAAGACGTGAAAATTGAGCATATCCATGGTTTAGGATATGTAGGAAATAAGAATGAACTGTATTTGGCTACCCATGATGGATTAGTCCGCTACTCTGATAACAAATGGTACGCAATAACAAAGAACAATCATGACTATATGGGTTTCCAGGTCGTTGATAAAGGTTTCTATTCAAGTGGGCATCCTGAGCATGGTTCTGATTTAAAGAACCCTCTTGGCTTAGTCAAAAGCACTGATGAAGGAGAGTCTATTAAGAAACTTGCTTTTTATGGCGAAACTGATTTTCACTATTTGGCCACTGGATTTATCAGTCATACCATTTATGCCATTAATGAAGCACCAAATTCTCTGCTTGATTCGGGATTATATTACACTGATGATGAAGGGAAAACTTGGACTCAAAGTAAAATGCAAGGTTTTTCCGCTAGTTCCATTGGTAATATTGCCGCTCACCCTACAGAATCAAATATGATTGGAATTTCAACTGATAAAGGCTTATATCTTTCAGATAATAATGGTGATCAATTTAAGGTCGTTTCTCAAGCAGTACCAGTAACCACTCTAGAATTTCAAGAAGATTCAATGCTGTATTTTGCTATGAATGATAATAGCCCTGAACTTTATAAACAGGATTTGGTCGCTCAAAATATGACCAAACTTTCCATACCAAATCAAATTACTTCCCAAAATCCAATTATGTTTATCGCTTCAAATCCTAAAAATAGAGACGAAATAACTGTCATTACTCATAAAAACGATATTTACCAAACCCAAGATAATGGTGGCACCTGGAAAGTGTTGATAAAGGACGGGAAAGTACAATAAATATTAAAATTAGCATTACAAAGAGGGTTTAAAATCAATTTCGATTTTATTACCCTCTTTTGTTATTACATCCATTTATCACCAAAAATCTCAATAAAAAATTCCCTTCTCATATTAGCAAACGGTTGTTAAAATCAGTAAATATATACCGTTTTTAGGAGTTTATCATATGCCATTTTCACCAATTACTAATGAACAAAGTGAATTAATTAGGATTATTGAATCACTACGCAGGGAGATGATTCAAACAGGTATGAAAGAAGGATTAACCAGCAAAAATACAATAAAAATTAGTAGAAAATTGGATGAGTATATAGTAAAGTATCAAGCAACTCATGAATGGAATGCAAATTCTTAATTGTATTGTTTTTTATCCATCCCACATAGAGAATAGGATGGTTGGTTCAAAAATGGTTTTAGACGAGTATTTTATTATAAAGGTTTCATATATTTAACAAGCCCTCATTGTTAGTTTAATAAATAGAGAAAACGACGTATGCGAATTGAACTATAACCCATAATATGGACAGTTTAATAAAAGAGACTATGCTGCTAACAGATGACCTCGGTATTGTGCCGGGGTCATCTTCTTTAATCCCCACTGATAACGATGATTATTGTACTCCTTCATATAAGAATCTACTATTTGTTTTAACTCACCAAGACTATTACATTCTTTATAATCGACTTCGTCTTTAAAGTGACCAAAAAATGATTCCATTGGAGCGTTATCCCAACAATTTCCCTTACGGGACATTGATTGCGTTATACCTAGTTTCTTTATCTTGTCTTGAAAGATTGGATTGGTATAATGAACCCCTTGATCTGAATGGATAATTGCATCAGGATGGAACTGATTTTCCATAGCTTCGTTCAGTTTGTCTAATGTTTTATAAACAATATCCATATCTAAAGAAGTGGATAAATAATGGGCTAGTATTTCATTGGTACTACCATCTTTAACACAAGATAAATAGGCTTTTTGACCATTAGAATAATAAAGATAAGTAATATCCGTTAACAAAACTTTTCCTGGTTCTTCTTGGTTGAATTCACGATTTAAGTGATTAGGGCATGTTCTATGTTCCTGAGTAGCTTTGATCATCTTTTTATATGGATTCGCTTTTCTAACCCTCGCAATAAATCCGTATTTACGCATAAGCCTTCTAATTTTCTTGTGATTCATTACTATAAAATAATCGTTTTCTAAAATCATTTTGATTTGTAATGCCCCTACCTTTTCCTTTTTCTGTTGGAAGATAGACTTAATGTGTTTAATATCCATTTCATCTTGTTCATTCTTTACGTTGACGAGTGGTGGCAGCCTCAAGCCAAGCATAATATCCACTTCTACTAACCCCAGCTAATTTACATAAGAAGCTCAATGAGTTCTTTAACTGTTGATTATGAATGGTTTGATGAATAAGTTGAAATTTCTCAGCTGGGGTTAAAATCGTTTTTTGTTCATCGCCTGCCTCTCTAGTTCCTCTAGCTTTTTTAGAAAGTCATTCTCCGCTTCCAAAAATTTTATTCAAGCTTCTGCCTTTTTGAGCTTTTCTTCAACCGATAGCTCACTTGAAGATGGTCGTCCTGTACTTCCCTTACCTCTTCGTTCTATTTTGAGTCCAAATCCACCATGCTTCGTAATGGTCTTGCGCCACCTATGTATTATTTTTCTGGGCTGTTCTCTACCAATAAGCAATAGGTTAAAACCATGATCAATAAAAATCTGAGAGGGCGACTTTCCGCTTTCATATTCCATTACAGCTTTAATTTTAAAGTCGGGATGATAAGTAATTGAACGTCCCGATGCACGTAATACGTAAGGATTATTCTCTAGCTCTTCAATTTGAGATTGGGTATATAAATGTTTACTCATAATGTAAAATTCTCCGTCCGCAATAATTCTTTAATTATAAACGGGTTTTCTCACTTAGGACATAGAAAAACCCGAATAACGGTCACTTTTTATTAAGTGTCCATTATTCGGGTCATAGTTCAAATACATACGTCTTTTCTTATGCTAGTTATTTATATAGCACCCGCAAACGGAACGGATTAAGCTAAAATCAGAGCGTTTGGTATTCAATTTTTGCAGGCAATTGGATACTGGTTTCCGCTTGTCTATAACACTTTTTCTTAATTTAAGGTAATGTTATAAACAATGGTTGTTTTTTAATAACAAAAATTGTATAGCCGTAAATGGATATTGTCATATTAGGAATAAACAAATACAAGGTGGTGTCGACTTATGAAAATGTTAATGTTTATTCCTTCTATCGCTATATTCTTAATGGTAATTTCACCTGGGTATACAAAAGCTGAAAATGATAAATATTTAATGTCAGATGCATTTCTTACAACTTTATCACCACATATAGGTAATGCTGTAGTTGGGCGTTATGGAGAACTTACTCAATACGCTCTTTATGACATAGAAATTATTAGCCTTGAGCGAACTCAAAATGGAAGAACCTTTGACTTCAATGTAGTTTTGAAAGTATTCCCATTTGAGAAAGCACACAACTATATTGGAGCCGATACATTAACTTTAGAAGTTTTACCTTCGGGTGTTAATATTACAAATTATAAACACGAAGAATATAAGTAAATAACTTTAATTTAAAAGTCACTTCAGAGTGATTCCATTTGGTTCTGTCCCAACTTCAATTGTCGCAATTACTTTATTATCTTCGTTTTTAATTATGCTCACTGTATTTTCGTACATATTGGTAACATAAACAAATCTGTTATCATCACTGGTCACAACCCCATGAGCACCTTTGCCAACCTTAATGGTTGCAACCACTTTTCTCGATTCAAGATCAATCTTGGAGACGCTATCCGATGGATTTTCAGGCGTTCCTTGGTTTGCAACGAATGCAAATTTCCCATCTGTTTGAACGTAGACTTGAGCAGGACCTTCACCCACTGTAACCTTCTCTACCTTTTCATTTTCAAGATTGATAATTGCTAAAGAATTTTCAGCATTTAATGTTACAACAAGGGTTTTCCCATCAGGTGTAATACCCGTTGTAACAGGAGTATTTCCAACTACAATTTTTTTACTTTCTTTCATACTGTCTAAATCTAATATACTTATGGTATCCTCACCCATATTAGCAATGTAGGCAGTTTTACTATCTGCTGCGATTCTAAAACCATGTGGGCCATTTCCAGTCGATATGTTTTGAATTACTTTATAAGTGGCTAAATCAATAATCGAAACATTGTTATCTTGATTGTTTGTCACCAATGCATATTTCATATTCTCTGTAAACACAATGTGTGCTGGATGAGACCCTACTTCCACTTTGTTAATAAATTCGTCTGTCCCCACATCATAAAATACAGCAAAACCATTCGTTTTTTCTTCATGGCCACTATCATGTCCCCCGTGTTCTCCTGTTTCTGGAACAACAGTAGCTCCTAGTATTTTTCCATCAGGTGATATTTGAACATTATGAACCGATCCTTCAATGTCTATTGATTTAATAGTTTTATTGGTTGAGGCATCAACTTTGGTAATACCACCGTGTTCAGCTGTATATGCGACATTTTCTTTTTCATTTTTTGAATCATCTTGGGTTGTTTGAGCATTTTTTGTAGGTTCTTTTGTTGTCTCCTTCGATCGATTATCTGTGGTATTACCACAAGCAGCTAAAAAAATGCTAAAAATAAAAAATAGTCCTACGAGAATATATTTTTTCATATAAACACACTCCTTAATGTTGTTACGATAACTGTAGTAAATATTTGTGCAGAAACTTTGAAGAACTCGACTTAATTTATGACAGTTTTATGAATTAACAATGTGCCATTTCTACTAACGAAGAGGGTACATTATGTTTTACAGAAACTACGATTTGCCTAATCCTACTGCATAAATTCTGCACATTTTTGTTGTAATATGAGGTTAATCAAGATTGAGGAGGTAAAAATAGTGAAAATGAATCGAACTATCTTATTTTTTATTACCTTGGTTATTGCCATCTTTTTAGCAGCGTGCTCCAATGATAATCAGGAGAGCGAGCAAGGTAATACGAATCAAAGTGAGAACACAGAGCAAGAACAGGATACTAGTAGTGAAGGCCATGGTGGACATGCAGGTATGGATCATTCAGGTTCAGGTGAAGTTCCAGAAGGGTTAAAAGATGCTGAAAACCCTACCTTCAAAGTTGGAAGTAAAGCAATTATTAATGATGACCACATGGAAGGAATGAATGGGGCAGAAGCAACAATTGTTGGAGCGTATGATACTACAGTGTATACAATCTCGTATGATCCAACGAATGGTGGAGAAAGAGTAACAAATCACAAATGGATTATCCATGAAGAGATTAAAGATGCTGGTGACACACCGTATAAACAAGGTGATGAAGTTATCGTTGAGGCTTACCATATGGAAGGCATGGAGAGTGTAACTGCGGTAATCGATTCAGCTGAGCAAACTACAGTTTATATGGTTGATTTCACTCCAACAACTGGTGGAGAAAAGGTAACAAATCATAAATGGGTGACAGAAAGTGAACTTTCAGCTAAATAAAACATACAAAAAAGAGTATCTTGGGCATTCCTTTAACAAGGGATGCCTCTTTAACACCGTTACATAAAATTATGAGATAATGGAAACAAACAGAGTTCACAATTAAGGAGAATATTTTATGGCTGATCGTGAAACACCTCCCAGCACCTCGCTGGGTGAAAGTCTTTGGTATTATTTTAATCGTTCTAATCCTACTGTTTGTCATCCTTAAACTCACTGGCATTGGTGGAAACCATGGTCCTGGTCGTCACTTTTCGTCCAATGAATTTGGGAAATTTATTCAGCCTGTAGAACAAAGGATACAAGACCTATGATTATGGCACCTCGTCTTCGCAAATTTGCTCTAATCGTGCATATCACATCCTCAGTAGGCTGGTTTGGTGCAGTAGTTGGTTTCCTTGCACTTGCAATCGCTGGTCTTACTAGCCAGGATGAGCAAATGGTGCGGGCTGCCTATCTTTCAATGGAATTGACCGCCTATTTCGTCATCGTCCCATTAAGCCTCGCCTCACTACTGAGCGGACTTATCCAGTCACTGGGAACCCAGTGGGGCTTATTCCGCCACTATTGGGTCCTGGTGAAATTCCTGCTAACCATCATTGCGACCCTTGTCTTACTACTGCAACTGGAGCCTATTAGCTACATCGCAGGTGTAGCAGCTGAGACCACTTTATCAAGCGGTGAACTACGGAATGCAAGACTTTCACTTGTTATCCATTCTATTGGTGGAATATTGGTGCTGCTCGTAGTCACAACACTATCGGTTTACAAGCCCCGTGGCATAACCCGTTACGGGTGGCGAAAGCAACACAAGGAGAGCAATGGGTCGCATTCATAGACGACCACTTTGTTTTTATGTATTAATACAAACTATCTATTTTGAAAACAGCCGTATTTATTGTAGAAATACGGCTTTATTTTGGACAAATAACGTTATACTAATACATTGTTTATACACAAAGGTCTTCCTCTTTAATACATTTACTGAATCGTTGGACAACCTCAATAAAAAGCTGGTCACCTCATATTTTTTCGATTGAATGAAGAGTATTTCTTATGAAATATTCATTAGAAATAAAAGACAGGGCTTTCCTTGTCAAATGAATCTTTTATCTCTAAATTTACATCATAAGCTAAATTAGTTACTTAAAATGAATATCGAAACAATAAAAAACCCCATTATCACAAAGATAGAAACAATCATGTTAAAATCATTTCTTCTTTGTAATTTTCTGTATTCATTATAACTAATTACCCCTTTTGCAAATCTTAATCAATTCATATTTGGTTCTACAGAATAAAGTGTACCATCTTTATCTTCGAGAATTACTTTGGTAATCAAAGCCGCTTCATTTGGAATTGTTTCACTATAATCATTCCCATGATTATTCTGTTTTTGGAATCCAAGACTTACACCACCTGAATAAACCACTTTAACGGCATTCTTAGAACAAAGTGTTACGTTTTGAGGTGCTTTTCTAAAATTTAAAGCTGAAATGACAAACCTTTTGACAAATCAATTGGTATATAAAAACGTAAAACTCGCCCAATATTTGCGAGTTTTCTTCTTTTCTTTATCCTTGTTAAACCAAAAGCACCCCATTTGTGGGAAAAGTAACATATAAGGAACTGAATTTTTAAATTTCCCTCCAAATGAAAATAATTTGAATCAGTAATTATCTTCACCATAATTATCAAGATAATAAAGTTTAATATATTGTCACAATTACCCCATCCTGTAAATAAGTAACAATTATACAATTAGATTGCGGTAAAAAGTTGATAATAGGAGGAAATCGAAATGAAAAAATTAGTAACAAGTGCTTTTACCTTAATCCTATTACTTGGATTAGGAACTGGAGTTATGGCTGCAAGTGACCAGATTGCTTGTAAAGTGGGTGATTTTAAAGAAATGCTGCCTATGATGCAAGAAAAGCACCCTGAACTAAGTGATAAAGAATTAAAAGAAATGCATAAAGATTGTGCAGCTAAAATGAAAAAAGGAACAAGTGCAGATTGTATGATTAATAATTAATATAAAAAGCACTTTCTAACAAGTAAAGTTGCTTAGAAAGTGCTTTAATGAAAAGGCAGTACTTTATATGTTTACCTCAGAAACTTATTTAACATTTTTTATTATTTGAATCATCATATCTTTATCAATCGGACCAAATTCTCTCTAAAAATTTGAAACTCAAGAATATTCTTATATAAATCTCTCATTTCAGTAAGGTTATTTCAGAAAAATTCATTAATATCTATCCTATACTCTGTTATTAAGGGAAATAAAATTCTTTATGATTATTAACCACCTTCCCTTTTTAGTAAATAAAGAAAATGACGTGTGCCAATTATCAAGAAAGCACCCGAAAACGGAACCCTTTATTCTTAGAACCCCTGCTTTCATCATCCATAAGGAAATCATGCTAATTTATTAAAAGACTTCTGTCTATCCGTTTCAAAAATTTATAGAATGTCTCCCGTTTTTTTCCCATTTGTGAATATAACCCAATTATTTTTTCTACTGCATCGTACAATTCTTCTGGTGTTGGATACTCCATTAACAAGGATCCAACTTCTGCATCTTTCCCTTTTGCTTGCCCTCCTACATATAAATTATAATGATCTCTAATTTTCATAACACCGATGTCACTTAACATCGGTTCTCCACAACCAATGGGACATCCTGTATATGCGACCTTAAGGGTAAATGGGACAGGTTTACCTGCAATTCGGCGATTTAACTCCTTTGCAACTGGCATTCCTTCCTCTTCTTCTCCTTTGCAAAAATTACAGGTCCTTAAGCTCTTTACGAAGTTTCCTACTGGAAAAGATTCTAATCCAACCCTTTTGAATTCCTCAATTATTTCTTCTTGTTGCTCTTCTGGTATTTCTAAATAAAGTTGCTGAAACGTCGTTAATTCAAGTTCCTCATCTTCATCCATATATTTAGAGATTGTCACAAGCTGTTTAGAGTTCAGCTTTGCCCCAAAGCCAATTCCCCCATTTAAGGCTATCTTAATTTTTTTAACATCATTCCCCATTTAAATTTCTCCCCTGTTCTTTAGTCTCATTTTAAAATTAGAGCTTTACTCTTTGAAGACGCAAGGCATTTAATACAACGGATACGGAACTGAACGCCATTGCAGCACCTGCCAGCCAAGGTGCAAGTAGTCCGATTGCAGCAATTGGAATACCTATTACGTTGTAGGCAAAGGCCCAAAATAGATTTTGCTTGATATTTCGAATGGTTTTTTTGCTCATGATAATAGCATCTGCGATATTATTTAAATCCCCACTTATTAATGTAATATCAGCAGCTTCCATTGCCACATCTGTTCCTGTACCTAAAGCCATTCCTATGTCAGCCACGGCCAAAGCTGGAGCATCATTGATCCCATCACCGACCATTGCCACTTTTCTTCCTTTACTCTGAAGTTTCTTAACTTCATCTGCTTTTCCCTCTGGAAGAACCTCAGCAATTACATGATCAATGCCAACTTCTTTACCAATAGCCTCCGCAGTCCTTTTATTATCACCAGTTATCATGACAACGTTTATATTTAGATTTTTTAATCGGCGAATGGCTTCTTTTGATGTTTCTTTGATGGTATCTGCTACGGCTACGATACCAATGTAATTTCCATCAATTGAAACTAGCATTGCGGTTTTTCCGTTATTTTCGAGGTTTTCCATTTGAGATATTGCATTAGTAATATCAATATTTTCTCTTGCCATAAGCCTCCTGGTTCCAATTAGTATCCTTTTATTGTCTACGATAGCACTCACACCATAACCAGGAATAGCTTCAAATTCTTGAACCTCTTTTAGAGGGATATTCTTTTCTTTTATACCTTGAACAATTGCTTGAGCTAATGGATGTTCAGATTGATTTTCAGCAGAACCTATAAGAGACAAAAACTCTGCTTCCTTAATATTTTCATGTAAAATAACATCAGTTAATTGGGGAGTACCTTTAGTAACCGTTCCTGTCTTATCTAAGATCACAGTATCGATGTGATGTGTGGTTTCAAGGTGTTCTCCGCCTTTAAAGAGGATACCAGATTCGGCCGCTCTCCCTGAACCAGCCATAATCGACGTAGGTGTAGCTAGACCTAGTGCACAAGGGCAGGCAATAACTAATACTGCAATTAATTTTTCTAAAGCTACTGCAAACTCCCCTGGACTGATCCAGATAAACCATACCAAGAACGTCACTATTGCAATCCCCACAACTATTGGAACAAAGATGCCTGAAATTTTATCAGCAAGTCGTTGAATAGGTGCCTTTGATCCTTGTGCTTCTTCGACGACTTTTATAATTTGTGCTAATGCAGTATTTCTTCCGACTTTTGTTGCTTTAATTTTTAGGAATCCATTTTTGTTGATGGTTGCACCAATAACTGAATCACCCACCGTTTTATCAACGGGAACACTTTCACCTGTTAACATGGATTCATCTAATGCGGACCGTCCTTCTACAATTTCACCGTCTACTGGCACTTTCTCGCCTGGTTTGACGTAAACAATGTCACCTACTACTACTTCTTCGAGAGACACTTCTTTTTCAATTCCATCTCGAACAACAATGGCCGTTTTAGCTTGAAGGCCCATTAACTTTTTAATGGCTTCTGATGAACGACCTTTTGCTTTAGCTTCAAAAAGTTTACCTAAGATGATTAAGGTAATCAGGATTGCACTAGTTTCATAATACAGTTCAACCATATGTCCATGAGAACCTATAGATTTAATGGTCATATATAAACTGTAAAAGTAAGCTGCTGATGTTCCGAGTGCAACTAAGACATCCATGTTCGCACTTTTATTTCTTAATGCTTTATAAGCACCAACATAAAACTGCTTACCGATGATAAATTGGACAGGAGTGGCAAGTGCTAATTGTACCCATGGATTCATTAAAATATCTGGTAAATATATAAACGATGTAAAGGAAAAATGGCTAACCATGGACCACAATAATGGTAAAGAAAGGATTAAAGAAAATATAAACTTACCTTGCTGTTCCTTTATTGCCTTAAGGCGATGATCAACATTTTCTTCTTTCTCTTCCTTTGGAATAGCACCATATCCTATCTTTTCTACTCGTTTAACAATATCTTGTGTACCTATTAAGGATGGATTGTATTCAACTGTTGCACTTTCTAAAGCCAAATTAACTGTAGCTTTACTCACACCTTCTAATTTGTTCAACCCTTTTTCAATTCTTGTTGCACAAGCCGCACAGGTCATTCCTGTAATATCAAATTCTTTTTTCTCCGATACAACATCATATCCTAAATCCTGAATCTTCTTTTGAAAATCCTGCTCAGATACTACTTCGGGATTATATTTTATGGTGGACTTTTCAAGTGCTAAATTAACATTCGCTTCTTGTACGCCTTCCATTTTTTTAAGCCCTTTTTCAATTCTTAATGCACACGCTGCACAAGTCATTCCTGTAATTTGAAGATTTGTTTCTTTCGACTCTTTACTCATCAATATTCACCTCATTCATACGGGTAGGGGGTATATATTTTTGTTAAAGATAACGTGCCTTTGACTTTAGCACGTTATCTTTATATAAATGTTCTATTCTACATCGTATCCTTGATCATCAATTGTTTCTTTAATTTTGCTTAAGGCTACGTCAGAAGGATTAAATTCTACATCAACTTTTCCAGTTTCTAAATGAACTTTTACAGATTCTACACCTGTTAATTCTCCAACACTTCCTTCAATAGCCTTTACACAATGACCACAAGACATTCCACTAACGTTTAATGTTACTTTTTCCATTTATAACACTCCTTCTATTTTTTCAATAACCTTTCAATTGTTAAGAGAACCTCATCTAAAACCTCGGTATCCCCATCGTTGATTCGTTCTAAAACACAAGTTTTTAAATGTCCTTCTAGAAGAATCTTTGCTACGCTGTTTAAAGCAGACTGTGTAGCTGCGATTTGCGTAATGACATCATCACAATAAGTATCTTTTTCAATTAATCCTTTAATACCACGTATTTGACCTTCAATTCGATTTAAACGGGTAGTTATATTTTTCTTGACCTTATCAGAATGATGGCTTTTTCTTTCTTCATGAAGGTGGCAATCATGATTTATGTTTTCATCCATTATATCGCCTCCATGGTTACAGTATACTATACCCCCCTAGTGTATGTGAAGGATTTTTTAAAATTTTTTATTAGACAAATTAACCATTTTTTATGTGTCGAACATTATCCAAGTTAATTTGCCCACTTTCTACACTAGTAATTTTCTAATATATGTTGAAATATCATACAGAAGCAAAGAGCAAAATCATTTACTCCTAGGTTCCATTGCTCTTGAAGAATTAGCTCTTGCTCATATTATGAATGCAGAAGCTGAAAAACTTCAATTCGTTCTTGGGACATTAGAATCAGAAGTTGCGTTTTCTCCCGCAGAGGTTTCAGTAGGGGATCTTCTTGAAGTTAACACTAGTGTTCAAAGAACTCTTCGTGATGTGATCAAAAAAGAAATGCTGCTGGAATTCAAGTTTGAAAACGTTCTGGATTTAATCGCAACTCTTCCTCCACCTCCTGTTGTAATAGCTAGGTTTCTTTATGTATCTAATCAAGAAGATGACACGGTAGAAATTTATAACATTATAAATCCTACAGATCCTGTACGTGTCGGAGAATTTAATGGAGGAAATTTAAGCAACCCTACCGGATTAGCTATTACAGGTACCACTCTTTATGTAGCAAATTTTGCCGATGACACAGTAGAAATTTATGATATTTCCAATCCTACAGATCCTGTACATGTCGGAGAATTTAATGGAGATTTCGCTGTTCCTATTGCATTGGCGATTACAGGTACCACCCTTTATGTAGGATATTTTGCAGGCTTGGCAGAAATTTTTGATATTTCCAATCCTACAGATCCTGTACTTGTCGGACAGTTTGGTGTGGGAGATTTAAATAGGCCTGAAGGATTAACAATTACAGGTACTACTCTTTATGTAGCGAATCAAGACGATAACACGGTGGAAATTTATGATATTTCCATGCCTATCACTCCTGTACGTATAGGCCAATTTAATGAAGGAAATTTAGATGGTCCTTTCGGATTGGCTACTACAGATACCACTTTGTATGTAGTAAATGTTGGCGATAACACGGTAGAAATTTATGATATTTCCAATCCTACAGATCCTGAACATGTGGGTGAGTTTGGTGCAGGAGATTTAATTACTCCTTTCGGACTGGCGATTTTTACGGTATTAGGCTAGAGGGTTCTATTTTGCGCCCTCTCTTTTTTCATGATGTTTATGTTATACATGTGAAGTTAACATAACCATTCCTATCGAAAACCAACTACAATTAACCCCTTGGCTGACAAGGGGTTAATTGTAGTCCATCAATAAATGCTTACTTAAGGAATTATTTCAAATGATCCTATCAAAAAATTGAACACCTTAGTAAAAATTTTTTTCGACTTTTAATAGTTTGAAACATTAATAAAAGAAGGGAGTTTTTGCTTTGCACCATCTTCTTGAATTAACCTGCCCCGTTAGATTAAGTGAAAACTATCACAATCTCACTCTATATTTCAACCTAAATATCCTGGTATGAAGTGGTAAATTGTCTGTCTTTCATTTGTATACTTTTTGTCATTCAGTGGTAAAAACTTTGTCAAGAATGGTACATTTCATTGGCTGTAATCACGCCTTCCTTCAATAAAGTTCAGCAAAAAGAAGCGTTAATCCTTATTGGATCAACGCACCCGTTACTTTAAGTACAATACTGTACATTCTTTTTAAGAACATGAAAAAAATTGTGGTGAATGCTACCCTTTCATTATTTATTTTGATTTCTAAGTGATTCTCTATCAATGGATTGGGGAGGTTTTTCAAACCATCCATGATCAATTAAGAGTTTTGCACCTTCCACAGCATAGGCCCCTACTCTAAGAATATAACCTTCATAATTGACCGTTAAATCCTTTCGTAATGATGCTGCAATGGCAAGTCCAAAATCTCCAATACCAATGGCACTTTGTACATTCGTATGAAATAACATTAATTTATCGGAAAACGGTGGGTCAGTGCTATTTGTAATTGTAGAATCCCATGTAGAGGGATAAGAATTATCGTCTTCTTTTAGTTTTATCATAAAATCCTCCACCATTTTCTTTCCTAAGTCATATCCTTCTTTAAAGTAATCACTAATTTTTTTGGACTGAGCGACTTGGCTAAATCCTAAAAGCATGGTTTTTGCGACATTTGCCACTTCGATATTTAACACCTAAATGGGCAATTTCTATTCCCAGGAGCGGTCGGCGATGTCCTACTAGACCACCAAGGAATTTTTTCTCTGTTACATATTCAATTTTATCAGGATAAGAAATATATGGAGCTCGGATAAAAACCCCTTTTTCCTGCATTAGTTCTACATTACGGTCATACAACGTTTCTGTTTGATTTGAAAACTGTTTGAATAAATTACGGATATCTTTACGGGCAGAAACTGACTTGGCCAAACTGTATGAATTCAATCCCGTTCTACCCATATGATGCAGGTATCGCATATAAGTTACATCGGAAAAGATTTTCTTTGCTTGCAGATTCACATCCTGGTCTCCAAATCCATTAGGAAGTGGAATACCTTCTTCTGAAAATATATCCGATATTTGAGCCACATGTTCTAAAGAATAACTAAGAGCAAGTTTAATAATAGGTATAACATCCTGATCTTCGCAAGTTTGTAAAAAATGTTTTAGAACACAAATAGACATGGTGTCACCAATATGGGTACTCCATAACATCGAAATTTCAGCAGATGTTATTTTAGGTAAGTGTTCTACCATAAATTTCAACCCCATCACATATTTTTTTTATTATTTCCGTAAATATGGCGGGGAATGTATAAAAAGAGAAAAGGAATTGTTTATACACACTCCTGATTCCTAAAATTTAACTATTCTACCCCCTTAGCATTATTATGGTTGTAGCTGCTGTTAGAATTATGATTGAATTAAATCCATACCTTTAATTAGCTTAAATTGCATACTTAAAAAATAAAAAATCGACCTAGATGGTCGATTCAAATTACTCTTGACTTCCATTTCATTCGCTCCTGACGTTTCTTATCCTTTATCAAGTTCTTTTACTTATATTCTCTACTAGTATATATCCGAATTAATGACAATCCCCTTCTCACAACTTGAAAAACTGCAAGCTATTTTCGATTTCTTTATCTGTTATTCCGATATAGCGCAACGTTATTACTGGGTCGAGTGATTTAATATGGTAAAGTTGCAATATCTTTTGAACCTATATAGCTGCCATTAATGAGGATAACGCGTGCCTCCTAGTTCATAAAGTGAGTAAATTTACTTAAGCTGGGTAGTATATGTTTGGGATGGTGTGCTTTCATATGAATATTCCCATTTAATAAACAAGGAAGTGAATAGATGAATCAGAGTAACGATCGCAATAAAGTTGGTGACTATCCAGAAGAAAGTGGCAACAATCAAGCTGGTAGTAACGCCAAACAAGGTACCACTGACTTTGGTGAAACAGCAGGAACTCTTACTGATGCCGTTGCGGGTGCTATGATAGGTTCTCCATTTGGACTAATTGGTACTCTTATAGGCGGTGTTTCTGGCGGTGTAATTGGTAACCAGATGGGAGAGGGAGCTGAAGTAGATAATAATACAGCTTCCAAAAATCGTGATGTAGGCAAATATATTTAACTCTATAAATAGGTAGCCATTTTCATAAGGAATCAACTCAATTTACGAGGGAAATGTAAATTTTTAGAAACGGCAGATGTTGAAAAACAGCTTCATGCGTGGCTAACGGATGAAATGTCTAGAGGAAGAACTCAATAATGGGTTCTTTTTCTTTTGATATTATATCACCATGAACATTTAACAAAAAAACGTATATATGGATTAGCAACTGATCCACACCACGACCATCACATCCCCTTCGATCGAAGTCTAATAACGGAAAAATAACAAATGTGCATAACAAATTTTTAGAAAAACAATTTAAATGTAAGATTAAAGAAACGTAAGAAATATGAATGTGTCGATCTACTTTTGTCAATCAGTTTATAATTCCAAATTACCTGGCATTATTGGAAAACTTTTTCTTTTTTCTATTCCTCAGGGTGCTTATGAACTTTTTCTCGAAAGAAAAACGAATTTACTTAAATTTACAGAAAAATGGAGATGGAGTTACTCCCTCTTACTCGTTTTTGTCGTAAAAATTATGGCATTAGGAATATTTATTATCCTAAAGAGAAATTATGAAAATCCATTATACCAGACGAAATGAATAAATTTATAAACGAATAAAAAGGATTTACTTTTTCTTGAAGTAACGTGACTTCAAGAAAGTTCAACAAAAAAGAGGCATTAATCCTTCTTGGATCAACGCCTCTGAAAGTTGCATAAGAAAAGTGACACATTAAAGAATCTCTACCGATATTTGGAGATAAGATAATGTATATTAAAAATCAACTAACCATTTATATTTAATAATGATAATTGGGTAGTCCTTAAATCCTACCAATGTACTTTGGATCCCTAATAATTCCAGGTTGACCTGGGACCCAATTAGCAGGGACTCCTTCTCCAGTCCTTCTACTATATTGTATCCCTTGAATTACCCGTATAATTTCGTAAACATTTCGACCGACTTCTAAAGGATTTACGAATTTGGTAACAATCGTTCCTTCTGGATCTATAATGATGGTTGCCCTAAATGTAGCCCCAGTTCTTTCATTTAGCACTCTATATGCTTTACTAATTTTATGTGTTCGGTCACTTAAGAGCGGAAACAGAACTTTTGAAGCAGAAGGAGAAACTTCAGTAAAAATTTTATGGGAATATACACTGTCTGTACTTATAGCAAGGACTTCTGTATTTAGAAACTTCAGTTGATCATAAATGGCAGCGACCGCTGCCAACTCTGTCGGTCAAACAAAAGTGAAATCACTTGCATAGAAAAATAAGATAACCCATTTTCCACGATAGCTTTCCAGACGAACTTCTTTTATTTTCTTTTCTACATTGTCGTAAGCTTCAGTCACAAATAAGGGGGCAAAATCCGTTGTTTGTGCACAAAAAGGTAGAACACAGTTTTCTAGAGTATCGTCAGGTCTTAATTCCATATTTCCACCTCAATTCATTTACCGATAATAATCGCCTTTTATCCCTGTTTAAAAAGGTAAAGTGTAAAAACCAAACTGCGTGATTTTGTTCATTTTTATTTCAAAGTATTTGATCCCTTACTTGTTCCACAAATAATGTTATTTTATGGAAAACATAAAAATGAGTGCAAGTCTATAAAATTTGTGTATAAAAAAGGATTTTGAGAAAAATAACTAAGAAAACTTTAAAAGGTAGAGGATGTGTGATGAAAAGGAAAATATCAAGATTGCCAAACATTATTATAAATGGTCTTTCTTTTGCCTTTTTGCCTTTTATAATGTTGAAGCAAGTGCTGAAACTAAACTTCCACAAAATTTTTTTTAGGAAAAATGCCATTATTTCGCAGCCAGCTCTTAAAGGGAAGCACCTCATTTGTCGAGTAACTTTTATTGCAGGCAAAGTATTAACCTCACTATGTATAAAACAAAATTAAGAGCGACCTGCAAATGCAAATCGCTGAGTTAGTAACTTAGGTTTGTCGTTAAACACTTCTATTCCTTAATGCTTCTCTGTCCACATTTTGTGGCGGTTGCTCAAGCCATCTGTTTTTAATCATTAATTTTACACCATCATTTCCATATTGAAGTATTTCGGACACTAGTCTTGTGTAGTGTCCGCCCAAATCTTTTCTTAGACTAGCTCCCATCGCAGCCCCATATCCCGCTACACTAATAGCAGTTATGCTGCTTGTGTGAAACATCATTAACTTATCTGAAAATGGTGGATCGATGGATTGCGATATAGTCGCATCCCAAGAACTCGGTAGGGGAACTCCGTCTTCAATTAATATTTCTCGAAACACAGTTTCATGCTTTGCAGCTATTTCTACGCCTCTCTCCATATATTTTCTCACTTCAGGCAATTGGGCAACTTGAGAAAAACCTCCGACAAACGTTCTCCCAATTGAGTTCGTCTCCGTGTTTTTAGAAATATGAGCTAATTCAACCACTGTAAGTGGTCTATGCTTCCCTATTAACCCTGATAAAAAGGAATCATCTTGAAGATATTCCGCTCTTTCCATTGGCGGAATGGTTGGAGATCGAATAAATGCCCCTTTTTTAAGTAGAATGTCACAGGTATTGTTATATAGTTGCATAAACCTTTGAGAAACAATTGAAAAAAGATCTCTGACATCTTTTCTTGCTAATACTTCAAGTAAAGCAGCGGAAGCGGCAGTTCCAGCGGCAGCCATATATTTTATATACCGCAACGTAAAAAGGTCTGAATAAAGCCTTCCAGCTTTTAAATTTACATCTTCTTGAGTGAATCCGAAAGGGACCGCATGATTCTCCATTTCAAATAGATGTTTGATTTCACTTAAAACAAAATTACAATCCGTTAAGGCAGTTTGGATAATGTTTGTGGAATCTTGATCTTCATTTACAATTTGAAAATGCTGTATTATGCAAAAAGCCATGGAATTTTGCATATAAGATCCCCATAATGCCGCAACTTCAGAAGAAACAAGTTTTGCGTTATGTTCCATATTTAATTAATACCCCTTTATTTTTTTCATAGTATGTACAAATATGATTGATATTAATTTTAACTTAACGTAGAAGAAAAAAATTAGAAATATACTTACCCATCTTCCTCAATCCTGCTCCTTTAGTTGAATAATAATTATATTTCCGGGGTTTTCTATTCGGTAAAGCTGCAAAAAATCACATTAATGCCTTCTAAAATAATGGTTTCTTTAGCATTTATTTGCATTTATCAATAAGGTCCTAAAAGGGAAATATACAAATGCACCAAATTGTAAAGGAGGTTTCCAATGGTCTATATGAAGACTTTGCTAATTTGCTTCCTCTCTTTTTCATTCATGTTTTATGCACCGTCAGCCATAGCAGCACCTCCAGAAAATGAATTAAACCAATATCTTTCTGGAATTGGATGGACAAAAAAGGATTTACTGGATTATCTCGAGTATTATGAAATCCCATTGGATGAATTTAGCACAGTGGAAGAGCTTAAAGAAATTCTTGGGACTCCTATTAACTCGAAAAACTTTCAGGAGTTATTAACTAAATATGATCTCACCGAAAAAGAATTAAATGACTTATTTGACCACTTTGAAGACTCCTTAAATGAATATAAATTTATCGAGGATTTGGATGCATCTGTTGAGTTTTATGTTAACTATGATGATTACATGGCAGAGACAGAAAAAGCTTTGGCTGAATTTGGGATAACAGAAGAAGAATCAGAAAGATTTTTCAATTATTTAACAGAAGTAGAAGAAAAAAATAAAGATCAACTAGACCAAATTGCAACAAATGATACACTTTGGGAAAAATTTTTAGGTGTAGAAGATCCTTCTCAATTAAGCGATGAAGAAATGGATGAAATGGTTCGTATACTAGAAGAAGTCATTTCACTGTATGAAATAAAAGTCAATTATCAAGTTGACGGAAAAGCTGTAACATTAAAGGATTTAATGAAAATGCAAGAACCTCCAGGGAGTTTATCTGCCAGTGTCTATAGTATTTCGGGAGAGCTGTTAATCGATTTTACCATCCCTAAAGAATATTTTGAATCGCTTGAAGTAATAGAAGCTGAAGAAGATTTACTTCATTTAGGAGAGATTTCAGATGATTATGTCGATCATATGCATGAAGAAAAATATGAGGCTGCTGGAAAACGTTTAAAATAAACAGAATGAAAGCACAAATACTGACCTTCAACCAGTATGGATTGTATGACACATTCCATTGTGTTTATGCCGGGAGAAATCCTGGCTTTTTATTTCGTAAAATTAGTCAAACGAGGCATTATCCTATGGATAATAATTCATACAAGTAAACCACACCTTTACAAACGATTGGTTTACTTTTTCCCTAACCAATATATTTAATTCTCCTCATTCAATATCAATTCATTTTTAACTTACCTTAAATCGCCAAACAATGGTTGTCGGTTTGGAAAAAAATGAAAACAGCCCACTATACTATTAGGTATAGGGGCTGCTCACTGAATCATAATGTAATTTCATTAGTCAATGTATTTTTTAATTCACATTTGTTACTTTTGATACTTATTTAATTTGGAAGTGATTGATACTGGCTTTCTTTCTTGTTTAATCAGTTTTAAGTTGGAGGCCCAACGGATTCCTGACTCGTAATTTTGAGTATTTTCCTTTTTTACGAGGTCCTGTAATCGTTCTTTATTCTTTTCTATGGATTCTTCTACGGAGAGCATCCGGCGAGTTGGGAAGGATAGTCCAGCAAGAATGGTTGTGATGGTAGGGTCAGATTCTGTGATATAGGTTCCTTCGAATAATTGCAGCGGTTCCCCCACCCTTTCAAAGATAGATGGTACATTTATCAGTTTTGAAAGGGTCTCTGGCCCTTCATAAATCAGTCCAGCACGGATTACCCCTTGCGATTCAACTGGACAGAAAATCGAGTTCTCCCAAGAAACCTGCACTTTCTTTGAGACCTCCGAGGTATTTTTCGCTTCCGTAATCGGAGCGGAAGAAATAATCGTTACACCTCTGGATCCAAGGATATTCATTAGATCTGTTTCATCAAAATTGCCAAAGAATGAACTCTTCTTCGTTATTTTCAGAAGATGGTTAATAGACTCTATAGCTTGAAGATTGGCAGAAAGGTAAATTTCGTGTTTGCTGGATTGTGGTTTCAATTTACGCATTTGATCATTGTCAACGAGGAAGACAGACGAAATGCCTTCGATATTGGAAAGTTCTTCGATACACTCCGCGGTATTAATGCGATTTCCCGCCAATACATTTCGTTCAGGGATAACCGCGATTGCCCCGACCTTGATACCAGGCAACTGATCGATTAACAGATCAATTAGCATCGGACTCATCCCAGAACCCGTACCCCCGTCCGTTGAAAAAGCCACTAATAGAAGATTGATGTTTTTAAAGGAGCTGTTAACAAAATCAATAATCTCCTTATAGTTTTCCTGAAGCGCCCTTAATCCTAATGAACGATCTTGACCGGCACCATTATATCCTGGAACAAAAAACTTTTTTTCGACCCGGGTATTTACAACACCATCTCGTTGATTCGTATTAATGAGAGCTGTTGGAAAATTCAAGGCTGATGCAATTTCCGCAATATTCCCGCCTGCTTGACCTACGCCCAAGATTCCAATCGATTTCACCCAAAACTCCTCCTTCTAAGCTAAAAGCTTATCTCAGTTGAAAATTTAGAAGAATTTTTAACCACATTATTGTTATGGAAAAAACAATCCCTATACCATTTCTACTATCGTGATGGAGAGATTATGACCAATATCGGTACCTGCCCTTTATATTAGCCATATCTATTTTCATACTCAATTATCATAATCATGGAGGCCTTGTTCTCCTCCTTTTTATTTTACAATCTTTGATAAGATGCTTAGAATGGTGGTTATGGAATAAGAAACTTAGATTAACAGATTAAAAGGAGCTTAATTAGATGATTAATGTATTATTTGTGTGTTTGGGAAACATTTGCCGTTCACCGATGGCTGAGGGAGTGTTTCGTGACTTACTGAAAAAAGAAAATTTGTCTAGCAAAGTCAGCGTTGATTCAGCTGCTACAAGTTCCTGGCATATTGGCTCTCCACCGCACAAAGGAACACTTGCAATCTTTAAAAAATACAACATTTCAGCAGACGGTCTAGTCGGTCGCCTATTGACAAAGGAAGACTTTGAAACGTTCGACTATATCATTGGGATGGATGAGAGCAATGTAAGGAACATATTCGAGATCACTGGTAAACCGAAGCATCCGAAAATTATCCGCCTGCTCGATCTAACGGAACATAACAAAGATGTTCCTGATCCTTATTACACAGGAGACTTTGAAGAAACCTATAAGCTGGTTACAGAAGGCTGTCAGGCTTTACTCGCAAAAATTCGTAATGATCAAAACTTAAACTAATAAACAAACCCACCAATATGACGAATGGTGGGTTGTTTATGATGCAAAGCCTTTATTTCTTACTATAAATCTAACCGGGCCATGCATTAAGTGTTTCAAATCCACAAGTGCATACCGTATACTATTGTGACATTGGATAGTTAGGCTTCAGAACCGTCAACTGTTTGATTGAATCTTTTTCTCATAAAGGGCTTTTTAAAATGGATCTTAGCCATTAAGACACCTATTAAGATAAGAATGGCCCCTAAATACCCTTTGGCTGGGAGTGTTTCACCTACGAAAATAAAAGCAAATAATGCAGCGAAAACGGGTTCTAATGAAAATATAAGACCTGTGTGCGTTGGTGTGGTATAGTTTTGTGCATAGGCTTGACCGATAAATCCAATTGCACTACAAAGTATGCTCAAAGCCAATATAGCAACCCATGATTCCGTTGTGTTAGGAAGATGTGGCTTTTCGAAAAATAATGAAAATAGTAACCCCCATGCCCCAGTAAAGCCGAGTTGTAAAATCCCCAGTGTGATGGAATCAACATTTTTCGTTAACCTATCAGTTACAATGATGAAAATGGCATAAAATACTGCACCTAATATGATTAAGAAGTCTCCGGAATTAATTGCTAATTCATTATTTAATGTTAAAAGAGCAATTCCTGTAATAGAGACGCCCACGCCAAAAACAACTTTTTTTTCTGGTTTTTTTCTGAAAAAGATTGCTAATAACAATGGGACAAATACCACTGAAAGACTAAATAAAAATCCTGCATTAGAGATAGATGTGAATTTCAATCCGATCGTAACAACAGACATTATGAAGAACAAGATTGATCCTAATAAAAATCCATAAAAACAAGTTTTAGTATCAATATGTATTAAACGCTTGTAAAATACAGCTCCGGCTAAAATAAAGGCTATGCCAAATCGTAATGCTATCAAATTAAACCCTTGAAAAGAATCGAGACCCATCTTCATAAACAAATAAGATGAACCCCAAATCAAAGTAACGATCAGCATCATGAAATCTGCTTTTAATTGAGTGTCTGATCCTATCCCATTTACTCTCCCAGACAATTTATTCTGATTCATTTTTCTGATCACCTATCCTATCATGAATTGATTATTTATAAGTATAATTGTAAAATTAAAATTAGAAAAATGAATGTTTTAGAAGATGAACATGAAAAAAATTCATGTAAAGGGAGTGGTCAAACTGTCTCTTGCTAAGTTTGAGATATTTAGTACTGTTGTGGAATTAGGGAGCCTTACGAAAGCCGGTGAAATACTAGGATTAAGTCAATCTGCTGTGAGTCATGCCATTACCAGCCTCGAATCAGAATGGGGATTTTCTATACTCAATCGAGGTCGCTCAGGAATCCATTTGACCAGTAACGGGGAGCGCCTCTTAAAGTACATACGTGAAATTCTAAAGTGGAACGAAGAAATGATTCAAGAAATAGCTAATATCAAAGGGCTGGAAATCGGTACAGTACGGATTGGAACGATTTCAAGTGTGTCCATTCACTGGCTCCCTGAAATCATGAAAATATTTAATGAGGCTCACCCTACTATCGAGGTTAAACTCCTGGAGGGGGATTACGATGCCGTCGAGCATTGGATATCAACTGGTTTGGTTGATTTTGGTTTTGTGTCTCTACCGACTTCGCAAAACTTTGAAATGATTCCCTTAAAAAAAGATAGAATGCTCTGTATCCTCTCTAATGAACACCCTCTTGCCGAACAAAATGAGCTTAGTTTTGAAATGATCAAAGAAGAGCCTCTAATCAAGTCGAAAAAAGGGAGCGATAACGACCTAAAACGAATTTTAAAAGAAAACAATATTACTCCAAATATAAAATTTGAACTTTCAGATGACCAAGCCATTATTTCAATGGTTAGAAATGGTCTGGGAATCAGTATCCTTCCTGAGATGGTTTTACATCGAGTTCCAACGAACGTTCGAACTCTTAAGTTAGAGGGAGAAAATTATCGTACAATTGGTATTGCGGCTACATCTTTTAAAACCCTAGCTCCAGCTACGAAAAAGTTCATTGAATATCTGAAATCATGGTTAAATGAGCCTCCACATTTTAAAACAGAAAGGTAATTCAGGTAAAAACTTCCCCTAAAAATATACCTCCCAACATGACGATTGGTGGGTTGTTTATTATCTTGTGCAATTATTTCTTAATATCTTTCACATTGTTCTAAAACATTCTCGGTCTGTTCGATTCAGAAAATAGTTTCATGGGGATGAACCGGGGTATTAGATTACTGTTGTAAGGTCATGCTTTTTTTAGAAAGGCTCTGTTAAACTTGGCTGTTGATTTGCGCTCCAGGCGCTTCGCTTTCCGCAGGCGGTTCGGGAAGCCTCCTCGGCGCTAAAGCGCCTGCGGGGTCTCCCCTGTCCCGTCCTCCTGCAGGAGTCTCGCGCCTTCCGCACAAATCAACAGAGTGCCAAAATCAATAATGAGCTTTAACATAGCCTTTAGAAAAGAAATCTCTCCCTAATTTAATTATAACAGATAAGTAATGTGCAATATAGACTGTTTATTCTGATTTACTACTGCTAAAATGCAATAGAACTTTAGATTTGATTGGTTGGAGGAATCACTGGTCCGACTCAGGAAAAATGATCACTTAGGAGAGATGTAGAATGAGTTCTTTGGTTCTCAGTTTTCAGGAAATGGAAAATACACAGCTTTCGCTCGTTGGTGGAAAAGGATTAAATTTAGGCAAATTATCAAAAATTCAAGGATTACATGTACCAGAAGGAATTTGTGTGACAACACTGGGATACCAGAAAGCCATCGAACAAAACGAAACGTTCCATGCATTGTTGGATCAACTAACCCTGCTTAACGTAGAGGATCGCAATCAAATTGGTGATATCAGCAGGAAGCTTCGCCAAATCCTTATGGATGTAGAAATTCCTTCCGATGTTGTGAAAGCAGTTACTCACTATCTCTCCCAGCTTGGCTTTGAACATGCTTATGCCGTGCGTTCGAGCGCGACTGCAGAAGATTTACCACATGCCTCTTTTGCTGGCCAACAAGACACCTATTTAAATATCATCGGAAAAGAAGAAATCTTGCAGCATATCAGCAAGTGCTGGGCTTCCCTATTTACCGATCGCGCTGTCATCTACCGTATGCAAAAAGGATTTGACCACAGTCAAGTTTCTTTATCCGTCATCATTCAAAGAATGGTATTCCCACAGGTATCAGGTGTATTATTTACCGCTGACCCGATAACGTCAAACCGAAAGCTGCTATCCATCGATGCCAGTTTTGGGCTCGGCGAAGCATTGGTCTCTGGCTTGGTCTCTCCCGATTGTTATAAAGTAAAGGAAGGTAAAATCGTCGATAAGAGGATAACAACCAAGAAATTGGCTATCAATGGATTAAAAGAAGGCGGTGTAGTGACTCAACCGATCAATCCTGATCAGCAAAGCACTCAAACACTTACGGATCAACAAGTTTTACAACTAGCACACATCGGAAGACAGATCGAAGCTTATTTTGGCTCACCACAAGATATCGAATGGTGTTTGGTTGATGATACATTTTATATTGTCCAGAGCCGTCCCATCACTACTTTATACCCCATTCCAAAAGCAAATGATCAAGAAAATCACGTCTATGTATCTGTTGGCCATCAACAAATGATGACCGACCCCATGAGTCCATTGGGATTGTCTTTTTACCTGTTAACGACTCCTGCACCCATGCGTACAGCTGGTGGTAGGTTGTTTGTTGATGTGACACCTATGCTAGAAATGGTAGTAAATACCTTGGGTCAATACGATCCGCTCATAAAAGACGCGCTTATGACCGTCTTAGAGCGCGGAGATTTCATGAAATCAGTATCAAATGATATTAAAGCACCGAGTCCAAGCAGAAACAATACAAATATGCTGGCAGAAATCGAAAACATTCCGACCATCGTTTCTGATTTAATTAAGAGAAATCAAACATCAATAGATGAGTTAAAACAAAACATCCAAATGAAATCAGGCTCGGATTTATTTGATTTTATTCTAGATGATATTCAGCAATTAAAGAAGATCTTATTTGACCCACAAAGTTCAGCTGTGATTAAGGCTGCTTTTAATACTTCCTCATGGATTAATGGAAAAATGAACGAGTGGTTAGGAGAAAAAAACGCAGCAGACACGCTTTCTTTATCTGTACCTAACAATATTACTTCGGAAATGGGTCTGGCGCTATTGGATGTCGCCGATGTGATCCGCCTTTACCCGGAAGTAATTGCTTATTTACAGCAGGTAAAAGATGATAATTTTTTGGATGATTTGGTCAAGTTTGATGGTGGACAGGAAACCCAAGATGCAATAATCGCGTATCTCAACAAATACGGAATGCGATGTGCAGGAGAAATCGATTTGACGAAAACACGGTGGAGTGAAAAACCCACTACACTTGTCCCGTTGATTCTGGGTAACATCAAAACATATGAGCCTGGTGCTGGCAAACGAAAATTTGAGCAAGGGCTGCAAGTTGCATTGAAAAAGGAACAAGAGTTAGTACATCGATTGAAGCAATTACCGGATGGTGAACAAAAAGCCGTAGAAGCAAAACAAATGATTCGTCTACTACGGAATTCCATCGGATATCGTGAATATCCAAAATACGGAATGATTAATCGCTACTTCGTATATAAAAAGGCCTTACTGAAAGAGGCCAAACAACTCGTACAAGCCAAACTTATACCTGAAAAAGAAGATATCTACTATCTCACTTTTGAAGAGCTTCATGAAGTCATAAGGACAAACAAACTGGATTATCAAATTATCACCAAACGAAAAGATGAATACAAATTTTATGAGAAATTAACTCCCCCACGTGTCATCACCTCTGATGGTGAAATTATAACGGGTCAGTACAAACGAGAAAATCTCCCAGACAATGCGATCGTAGGCCTGCCTGTTTCTTCCGGAGTAATAGAGGGTCGGGCACGTGTGATCTTAAACATGGAAGATGCTGATTTAGAAGATGGAGATATCTTAGTCACCTCCTTTACTGACCCTGGCTGGACACCATTATTTGTATCTATAAAAGGTCTAGTCACTGAAGTTGGCGGACTGATGACCCATGGAGCCGTTATCGCACGTGAATATGGATTACCAGCAGTTGTTGGGGTGGAAAATGCCACCAAACTGATAAGAGACGGGCAGCGGATTCGCGTGAATGGAACAGATGGGTATATCGAAATAGTGTAACTTTTGAATACGTTGGATTTAAAAAGCAGCACCGCTCCTGGGGTTACCAAGAGCGGTGCTGCTAATAGAAATGATGCATGTTTTGTTTCAGTTTAAACCTTGAAGTGGCAACAATACCTCTAATTTCTTAATGCCTTACCTGCGAATTCAATTAATTCAGTTGATTCCTTCCCATTCATATCTTGTGCAATTGTTCTTAATGATCGTTCATAACTCTCTGCTTTTTCGGCCATTTCAAATAACCATTTTAAATCTTCTCTATGAAAATGGAATTGAGGAATATCATCATGTCTTCCTTTATAATCCAATTGTACAAAAGCCTTCAATTGGTTATATCTTATCCTATCCAAATTCATTCCCTCCCCTGTTTACAAGCACGCTTATCTAAATTCTCTACAAACCTATTTAGCAAAAGATATTCAACTTATTTCTATCAACAACTTGTTTTACAATTGTATTAGATTATATTCCTTACAAACTGATTTCATAACAATGAATCTACTTTGTCTGATAGCATTGATTTGAGTGCAAATACAAATCAATGTTATGATCAATGCTGTTAGGTAAAAACCAAAAAGTAATAGAAAAAAGAGTGCCCAGCACCAATCTAACTGGTTGGTGCCGGCACTCCTTTTTTATTCAATGGCTGTGTTAAATTAGGCTGTTGATTTGTGCTCCAGGCTCTTCGCTTTCCCCAGGCGGCTCGGGAAGCCTCCTCGGCGCTAAGAGATGAGCGGGGTCTCCCCTGTCCCGTCCTCCTGCAGGACATTGATTTACATCCTCGAATCTGCCCACGCACGAAGAAAATGCGATAGCATTTTCGAGGAGTCTCGCGCCTTCCGCACAAATCAACATAGCTCTAAAATCAACAGTTTCCTTTAACACAGCCTATTCAATAAATCTTCCTACTTCATTGCCTCATTTTATTAAGAACATAAAATAATTGTGGTTAATGCTCCCCTTTCATTATTTATTTTGATTTCTAAGTGATTCTCTATCAATGGATTGGGGAGGTTTTTCAAACCATCCATGATCAATTAAGAGTTTTGCACCTTCCACAGCATAGGTCCCTACTCTAAGAATATAACCTTCATAATTGACCGTTAAATCCTTTCGTAATGATGCTGCAATGGCAAGTCCAAAATCTCCAATACCAATGGCACTTTGTACATTCGTATGATATAACATTAACTTATCGGAAAACGGTGGGTCAGTGCTATTTGTAATAGTAGAATCCCATGTAGAGGGGTAAGAATTATCGTCTTCCTTTAGTTTTATCATAAAATCTTCCACCATTTTCTTTCCTAAGTCATATCCTTCTTTAAAGTAATCGCTAATTTTTTTGGACTGAGCGACTTGACTAAATCCTAAAAGCATGGTTTTCGCGACATTTGCCACTTCGATATTAACACCTAAATGGGCAATTTCTACTCCCAGGAGCGGTCGGCGATGACCTACTAGACCACCAAGGAATTTTTTCTCAGTTACATACTCAACTTTATCAGGATAAGAAATATAAGGAGCTCGGATAAAAATCCCTTTTTCCTGCATTAATTCTACATTATGGTCATACAACGTTTCTGTTTGATTTGAAAACTGTTTGAATAAATTACGGACATCTTTACGGGCAGAAACTGACTTAGCCAAACTGAAGGAATTCAATCCCGTTCTCCCCATATGAAGCAAGTATCGCAAATATGTTACATCGGAAAAGAGTTTCTTTGCTTGCAAATTCACATCCTGGTCTCCAAATCCATTAGGAAGAGGAATACCTTCTTCTGTAAATAAATCCGATATTTGAGCCACATGTTCTAACGAATAACTAAGAGCAAGTTTAATAATAGGTATAACATCCTGATCTTCGCAAGTATGTAAAAAATGTTTTAGAACACAAGTAGACATGGTGTCACCAATATAGGTACTCCATAACATCGAAATTTCAGCAGATGTTATTTTGGGTGAGTGTTCTACCATAAATTTTCAACCCCATCACATATTTTTTTTATTATTGCCGTAAATATGGCTTGTAATGTATTAAAAGAGAAAAGGAGTTGTTTAAACACACTCCTGATTCATATAATTTAAGTATTCTGCCCTCTTAGCACAATAAGAAGAAGCTGCCAATTAGACAGCTCCTTCTTCGCTAAAGCACCCTGTAGTTTAAGTATATTTCTTCACAATTTTTGTGTCTACATCTTAACATCAAGGTATTTGTTACTAGTGCAATAATTCCCCAACGTAAAAAATAGAAGGTTGAGAAAAAACCAAACGACACTCGTGAATAAATATAGTAAGCTAACAACATCCCTAAAAAAAATGTTATTACTTAAATATCGCTATGGTATTACAGCTTACTTCACTATCGAACCGGTTAATAATGTTAACTACTTGCTATTTTTAAGTAATGAGTAGACGTATGTATCGTGTGCTACACCATTTTGATACATATAGTCCCTCAAAACTCCCTCTTTTTGAAAACCAATTTTAAGTAGCAAATTGTTAGATGCTTCATTATCAATAAATACAACAGCACCTATGCGAGTTAAATTCATAAGATTAAAGCCATATGAAAGAACTTTAGATACTGCTTCCGAAGTATATCCTTTCCTCCAATGCTCTGGATGGATTTCGTACCCTATTTCTGCTCGTTTATGTTTAGGCATCCAAGCATTAAAGCCAATTGTTCCAATTATACCTTTGGTTCCTTTTCTTTCAATCCCCCAGCGTATGCCTTTTTTTTCATTGTAATTTTTTGAAAAAAAATCAACAAATTTCTCTGCTTGTTCTATACTCTCTAATGTTTCTTGTCCATAAAAACGTGTTACCTCGTCGTTAGAAAAACAATCGAAAATGCCTTCTGCATCTTCTTTTTTTATTTCTCTTAATACTAGCCTGTCTGTCTCTAATATAGGAAACATTTAATCTCCCCCTTTTTTTATTTCAACAACTAACTATTCTTTTTAAACGGTAAAAATCCCTTTATAAACTGAATTCCTTATTGCACAAAACTGCACCTTATATACAGTATCAGCAACAAAACCTTCGTATGGTGCACCTTTTATCTTTGTTTATATATATCCACGATAAAGGATTAAGTTCTTATCTTGGAACCTCTAGGTGTATTTGTAAATAAAAAATGCTGGATATATTGGAGCATGTTTATTGATTAAAATAAAAGCCAAAATATGCAAGTTGTGCATAAAAACTTGCATGTATTTAGGCTTATTAATTTTATCCGTTACTGTGTTAAAGCACCAATTAGTTCAATAAGCGAGATGAATTAGGTGCAAAAAGTGACCTTCATTATTAACGCCTTATTCCTCATAATTTGTAATTAGAGGTGAAGCATATTGATTAATAAATAATATGTAAACAGGATACAGAATGACAGACCCATAAATCAGAAGGTTAAATCTCGGAAAAAGTGTTATTCCTGCATTAATAGGAAAAACAACAGGGAAAAAGGAGAAAAAAAGAATAAAATATGGTGCCCACAAAACGAGTGACAAATAGCTGTATTTTCTACCTATAGTCCATTTTTTTGTTAAGTAAATGAATAAAATTGTCCAAAGTAAAAGTCCAATAACATTAATAGCAGCAATTACTAAGTAAACATTATCCCATTCCCAGCCAGTTAACGTAGAAATATGAGATACATTTATTATGAGTTCGATTGCTATAAACAACGCTATAGCGTATAAGGCACAAATAGTATTTAACTTTATAAAAAACTTCATCATATACCTCCTTACTTAAGAAACAACAACACCTCTGAGTTAAGTTTCTTATTTAATTATAATCATTCTTAAAGTAATCTGCCCGGTAGTACAAAAAGAAAAAAGACCGCCGCAGCGATCATTTTCTTTAAACTCTTATACCCTAGAGTTTAACAAACAATGGGGGAATTGGTAACTATTATTCATTTATTTCATAAGAAAAAAGCAAAACGCTGCAATTAATAAATTTGGTAGTCCTATTAACAATATAGAATTAGTTTGTGAAAATCTTTGTTTTCTATCTTCTTTTGATTCAGATTGTAAATTTCTTCCTAACCTATCCCCATCCAAGAACGCTCCAGATAACAAAGCACCTAATATCAGTGAGATAATTCCGACAGCCCCTGTGATTTTATATAATAAAGTGTGATTGCTTGAAAACATTGAAATTAGAAAAGCGATCACCACGATACTAAGTCCAATAATTAATTTCTTCATAATTAGCACACCCTTATGGGTTTTTTGTTAAATTCCAATTAGTTACATTTTTAATTATAACATTTTCAGAATTTTATAAATACAAAATTCCCTCTTAACTTTTTTACATAACCTGCTTCGATAGTTCATTAAGAAAAAAGCAAACTAGATTGCAACCAGATATTTAAGGAAGACAACCAGTAGTTAAGTACAATTCTTCAAATTTTTGCTGCAAATGGATTCCATTTCAGAATTGAGGGTATTAAAAGTACAGCTGTAATTACATATAATAGAGATTCAACTAAATTAGAAGTCTCCTTACTAGCCATACATCCAAGGGTCGACAGTGAATTACTTGGAAATATTAGAGCGGAAAAAATTGGCGAATATATAATATTCTTCAATTTAAATAACAAAGAAAGAAACAAGAATAATTTTCTTACAGCAAAAGCCATTGATAATGATATTCTATTTCCAGGTGAAATATTTTCTTTTAATAAAGTGGTTGGAAAAAGAACAGCAGGAAAAGGATATATGCCTGCTACCGTAATCGTTAATGGGGAACTTTCAGAAGACTTTGGCGGTGGGATTTGTCAAGTATCCTCTACCCTATTTAATGCAGTTGATAATGCAGGTTTAAAAGTTGTTTAGCGTTATTCACACAGTAGGGAGGTTTCATACGTTCCATCAAAGAGGGATGCCACCGTTAGTTGGGATGGACCTGATTTAATCTTTAAAAATGAATACAATCAGCCTATACTCATTCTTGCAGAACCATTAGAAAACAAAATAAAAATTGAAATTTACTCTTCTGATGTAATCACATTTACACCTAAGGAAGTTCCGTACCTTCCCTATGAACAACATCCCCCTAAGTAAAGATATACTTTGGGGATTTATCGTTTCCATAATGAAGGGGCTAGGGTTTTTCTTCTTTAATTAACTGCTTCGTTAGCTCAAAAAAAGGCTGCTTTTTTGGCAGCCAGATCTTTAAGGAAAGCACGCGTTTGCTTAACAAATAGATTCATTATTTATACATGAAACTTAATACTTCTTTTAAGTTTTTCTCAGGTTCTACAATTCTTGGAAAATGCCCACTTTTTTTGAAAATATCTTTCTGTCTATTTTTCAATTTCATAACTCTATCTTTTTGCTTTGAGCAAATGACAGGATCATAGTTACCATGTAATAGTCGCTACCTCTAACTTAATGGTTGGTGGGAACCATGTGGAACGTAAAACGGTGGTACCTTAATCCATCCGCGTTTTCGCATTAAATGTTTTAACCTAGAAGCGAAGGCAAATTTTTCCGCTTGAAACTGAATAAACATTAATCCAACATCTGTACGAATTGACTCGGAAGCAGCACCAGCAGCACGCATAATTAAACTAACGATTTTTAAAGATAATTCGTTTGCAATCACATCATCCGTTAATTTAACTCCAAGAGGAATACTGTTAGGGTCTGATTTTGGCATATCTTCAGGGGCAGGAGGTAATGTAATTCCTTCCTTAATCATGAAATCATGAAGTCTTTCCCTTTGACTGGTCCCTAGTTTCATATCTTCTTCAAGTATTGCTTTTAGTTCATCATCCGATGTGGTATTTATACCTGCTTGAACAGATACTTTGGCTAATTCAAGTCCAGCTAAGTAAATCCAGCATGCCATTACTTCTCCGACATGAAGAGGTTGGTCATCATCTTGAGTTGTCAGTGATTTCATGGCATCCATGATTGTTTCTATTATATTTTCCATGCGACTCCCTCCTGATCTGGTAGTAAACTATACATATTCTTTGTATGATAAGATTTTTTATTCAGGGGGTACCGCCATCATTTTGGTATTTTTGTACACTAAGCAAATTACAAAGGCATATTATCTTGGGTAATTGTCTAATTTCTTGAAATCATTTATCAGGTAAATCTTATTAACCTGCTTCGTTAGCGTAATAAGGATTATTTCCTTAGTTGCTTATCAAGAAGAGATTTAAAGGTGTTTTGTGTATTAGGATTGTTTATAAGTCTTTTAGTTAGAAAGGTACTTTGCAAAAACTTCCTTACTGGCTTATTTACGAAGAACAAACGATGATACTTTTCATCATCGTATAACTTATTAAACCAGTTATTTTTTCTTAATTCTTCAATATGATTATCTATTTTCTTTGTATTTAATGAGTCATCTTGTCCGATACTTCCAAGCAGTCCTGCAATAATCTCAAATATCATAAAATCGTCTCCTTTAGAAGATATATTCAATAGTATAATTTCCCCTAAAAGTTAGACCAAATGCCCCACCCTTATTCAACTATCTTGCCCTTTTAGATTAAAAAGGAAAGGAGTTGCCGCAGCATCTCCTATAAGGGGGGAGGCTCCTGTTTTTCTTAAGAAACACCATTGCATAATTTATTACTTAACTGAAAAAAATATATTATTACTATTTTTTTGGAGGTGTAATGAAAATGGCATATGAGAAGGGGCTCGCTCAATCAGAAAAAGCTTATAACCAGTTCACTGAGATCAGTTCTTTATTTGCAAAAACAGTAACGGAAGAATTTCTCTTTACATGGCAATGGTGGTTTGGTCTCGCACTATTTATTGTTCCATGGATTGTTTGGTTTAGGCTCAGGAAGAAAGATAGCACGGGACGTCTCCTTTTAGGCGGCTTATTGACTATTATATTATCACTTACAATCGATCTTGTTGCCTTATCTTTAGGGCTCTGGTCATACCCAATGGTAATCATCCCTCTAGCACCTTTTCTATTTTTACCCTATCACTTTTCTTTAGCACCGGTTGCGGTAATGTTAGCTCTACAAATAAAACCAAAAATGAATACCTTGTTAAAGGGTATCTTATTTTCTACAATTGCGGCATTTGGAGGAATGAATTTCTTTAATGCAATCGACTTTTACAACCCTAAGAATTGGTCCACTGTATATGATTTTATTATTTTTTTAACTCTTTACTATGCAGCTTATTCGGTAACAAAGATTGAGAGCTATGAGTATCCCCATAGATAAATCTAGGGGTTTCGAAAGAATAGTCTTAAAAAGCACCATTGTCTTTACGTGGGCTACCACAAGTCCCGCTAGTACATCAGGCCGAAGCCTTCAGCTTTGCATGTCTATTTTTTATGATGATTTTTTGTGGAGCTTGAAGGAATTGATTTTTTTCAAGTCCTTCAAAGGCATTCTTTACATGTTTTCGAACGATATTAAAGGCGCCATTTACATCTGCATGGATTAGAACTTTTGAGCCCTTAATTTTGTAAAAAGCCCTAGTGCTTCGATACCCACTAAAAATAGTTTGGTGTTCTTCTCCGTATGTCGGTATGGGGTCATGGTTCAAGAAACTGGACTTGGAAGTGTAGCTTTCGTCCCTATCAATGACTTGAACACCTTTTCGCTCGGCTTTGTATCGAATCATTTCTATGAAAGTCGTATATGGAATTTGGATGAAGGTCTGTTTATTTGCTTTTTGCATATCAGCCTCCAATTTCCAGCCTACATTCCTTCCGATGATAATGGTATCGATGTTTCTTTCTAGAGCAATTTCCACTACTTTTGCGCTAGCTTTATGCAAAAAATCCATGACTCGATTATTTCTTTTCCGATGTAACGATATCATTCGGTTAGTAGTAAATATCCCTTCTTTTGGACCTTTACCATTTCGAATAATACTCATGTATTTGCCCTTTAATTTGTTATAGTATTGATTGATTGATTTTAACCTTGTGCCCTTGATAAGCAGAGGCTTTAGCCCTGTGTTATCGACGATAGTTGCCAAGTTATTAACGCCCAAATCAATACCCATTACTCGTTTAGGTTCAAATACCAATTCATTAAATTGCTTTTCAGTGCGATGGATTTCCCTGCCTTGTGTACCTTTAAAAATGACTTCCACTACATAATGGCCATAGGAAGGGACAATTCGAACCTGTTGCAGTTTTCCCTCGGATCGGGCCACCTTCCCTAAGTTTAACTGCAGATGGGTTCCAGGTAATTTAAGAACATTTCCTTCTTTGATTGTTGCTATTTGATTGGTTAAATAACAAGTGGTTCTTCCATTTTTCTGTTTATATTTTGGAATCTTTGGCTTACCGGAAAAGCTCGCAGGATTGATATTATATTTCTTAGAGGCTTCAAAGAAACTTTTCCAATCATCATATACTTTTTTCATTGTTTGTTGATTGGATTGGGAGGGCATAGAAGTGTAATCTACTTGTTTCATTACTTTAAATAAGGCTTCTACAAAGCCATATCCAATAAATGACTTTTCATGATGGGGCATCTCAAATGGCTTCAACTTTACATCAATTAATTTGCCGCTTTTATCTACTTTCTTAGGTTTTATCTTTGCTATTTCATAGCTTTTCTGACGAATCTCATTCATTTTAGGTAAATTTGTTTCAATATCCCTTAGAACATGAAGTTGATTTTCATTTCTCGTTTCTTTTTTTAGCGCCGTGTAAACCTGTCTAATATAGTAATTGGTTAAGTTGTACAAATTTTTCGCTTTAAAACATAGAAAATCACAGTAATCGAACAATTTATGGTCTGGATGTATTTGTATTTTATAGGCACTATACATTACGTTCACCTCCCTCGGAAGGAACATACGTTCTATCCTTACTTTTATTATACCAATAGTTTTATAGAAAGTATAGCAAGAGCTCTGACTTTATCCCAAATAAATACAGCTTATATCCCCATGTCTAAAGCTAGGGGTTTTACGCTGCTTTTTGATAAATAAGTTCATATAACTAATTCCCCATTTTAAGGAAGCATATTTTGCTTCTTATAAACAACGAATGTAGAAACAATACAAAAATAATACTTGGTAAGTTTAGAGGCATCGGTAATAAACAATGCCTCTTATGTGCTTTTCATTTTGCTAAAACTACACATCATCTTTTAAAAGTTATAAAGTCAACATTAATTGGTTCAAGGTCTGCTATTCTTAGAAGTTGATTAATCTGTCCTCGATGGTACTGACCATGAAGAGCAACATGAGTTAAGATTTCCCTGATGGAATTATGAAACTCTGTACCTTTACTATTTTTATAGGACACTAATTGATCAAGTTCACTATTGGCTAGATTTGAAAGAAATCCTGTAAAATTATGATTATTTTGCTTAACCAGTTCAACACACGTATCTAAACCGACTTCTTCCCAAATCGGTAATTGTGAACTATCGTTTCCTTTTATTCTAGTAAACCAAACGTTTTCCGCATGCAGAATATGGGAGAATAGATTATTCGCCTGTTTGTTCTCCACTGCACCGTTTTGTAAGGTTTCAAGAATTCGTTGATTTGCCCAATGTACATGCTTAAACATCGATTGGATTGTTTCCAAAAAAACACCATCCCTTATCTAAAATGTATTGGCGTAAAATAATTAATACCTCAAATGATAGATTAGCTGGACAACGCCTGATGAGAAGGATTTGGTGTCAACCAATTTTAAATTTACTCTCTCTTTTAAATCAATAAACAACGGTTTTCCTTCTCCCAAAACAACAGGATGAACAGATAGTCTAAATTCATCCACAAGCCCTAATTTAATAAAAGTAGTAATAAGACTTGCTCCACCATATAGCCAGATGTCTTTACCAGGCTTATTCTTTAATGTATTGACTTCTTCAAGTATCTGATCATTGATAAATATAGCTTTATCATTTGTCCCCTTTTGCGTTCTGGAAAAAACATATTTTTGTTTACTATGTACTATATCCCACAATTCTTTTTCCGTTTCCGTCACTTCTGTTTCTGGAGTATATGTACCCCATAACTCATAGCTCTTTCTTCCATATAAAATGGTATCAATTTGATGTAGGAAATCAATGAACCCCATGTCCGGATCCATTATGCACCAATCTACTTCTCCATTTTTTCCTTCAATAAAACCATCTAACGTAACAGCTAAATCTAATATTATTTTTCTGGGCTTTACCTCTATCGACATCGTTCGGCCTCCTATTCGTTATTTAAATATTGCATCTTAAGTTTATTGAGATTTTATGTAAATGCATTCAACATAGGCATTAATTGAAATAGTAAGAGATTTTAATTTAGGATAATTAGAAGTGTTAATAAACGGGAATTAAAAATCATTCCCAATAAAAAACAAAGGAATGATTTTTTGTAATTAGATTTTTCATTCTCCTTTTACTCCATATGAAGGAGCAACAGGTGGAAAACTACCCTTACCTTATAATCTTCTGCCATAGGAAAGTATACCTCCATAGTTTCTTTAATTCATCAAGAGGATTATCACTATAGTCCACTCTTAAGTCAACATAAGGAAATGGTTCATCTGTAAATATGAGAAGACCCATCGAACGCTCTTGGTCCATCTCACCACCCATTTGAAAATCTTTTTCTTTGTTCTAAGGATTATTCATTATACCTAAAGGTTAAGGAAGACATGGAAAAGGGAAATAGCAATCATCCCTCCTTGTCCAAATTTGGTATTTCTCTTACAATAATTCGTGCCCCTTCTGCCCTCATCACTTTTACTTTGGATCCTTTGCCAATATATCCACCTTCGCTTACAGCGTCTAGCCTTTCGTCTTCAATGACTATGGTACCAGATGGACGCAGCACTGTTAACGTATACCCCACCAGTCCGATTAATTCTAAACGGCTTTTATTAGCGATATAACCGCTTTCTATATTCGTGGATTCTGTTAAAATGAGCTTTTTAAAGAGTTGCATTTTTTTACCAAAGACCTTAATCATTAAAATAGATACCAAGATGGAAACAACAATGGCCATAAGCAGGGATATTCCCATATGAACCACGTTATCTGCTGCCAAAAATAAACTGGAAATAATTGCTGCAAAACCAAGGATTCCTACAATACCACCCGATATAAAAAACTCCAATAATATCAGGACAATCCCGATAATAAATAGAATAAGGGTTTCATATCCCGTAAGTCCCGCGACGAGATGTCCATAAAAAAACAGCAGCAATGCTGAAATTCCGGTAAACCCGAAAACACCGAAACCTGGTGAGAATAATTCCAATACGAGACCAACGATGCCAATCGTTAGTAAAATCGAATAAACAAATGGATTTGTGATAAAGCGGGCAATTTTTTCTGCCATGCTTAGTTCAAGAGGTCGTACATCCGCTTCGGTATATCCGAGTATTTCAAGCAGTTCATCAAGATTGCTAACAATTCCTTCAGCGTATTTAACCTCTACAGCCTGTTCGGAGGTTAATGTTAATAATTTCCCTTTTTCGGCTCCATACTCTGGTAAATCAACATTTTCATCGGCCATCGCCAGGGCATAAATTGGATCCCGGTCGGCATGCATTGCCGCGTTTTTCATTTCGGCAAACCAATAGGATTCCGCTTTCTTTCCAGCTGTATTACCATTCTGGTCAATGATAGCAGCCGCTCCCATCGTTGCTCCTTTTACCATGTAGATTTCATCCATATTTAATGAAATATAGGCACCAGCGGATAACGCTCGGTTATTAATAAAAGCTACTGTCTTGATATTCGTGGAAGTAAGCAGCTTGCCAATATCTGCAGCAGCATCAACTGCTCCTCCAGGGGTATTAATCTCAAAAATAATAACGTCCGCATTTTCATTCTCAGCGGTTTCAACGGCTCTTTTCAAAAAGGCGTGCAATCCCTTTTCAACTGTTTTTTCAATCTGTACAACATAGACAACTTCCCCTTTCGCGGAACTGTCCACTGGGAGCAGCATAAGCATAAAGCCAAATATCAATAAAAAACAAGCAATGATCCGAAGTCGATTCACTCCTTTTCGCTCCCTTCTTGAAGTGTCCATATTAAAACGATTACTCCCATAAGCTCCTTTTCTTACTATACAGGACATGCCCTGCTATATAGAAGCAACTAACAGGGCACTACCATTTATTTATTTTACTGGTTTAATTGATTAATCTGTATATCCCATCAACAAACGTGCATAGGGGGAATCGGAGGGAAGGACGATAACCGTCTCATCATTAATCGTCTTTTTATAAGATTCTAAAGTCCGGAACATGGAATAAAAGGATGGATCTCTTGAGAACGCCTGATTATAGATTCTTGCTGCTTCAGCTTCCCCATCAGCACGAATCAATTCTGCTTCAGCTTTAGCTTTTGCTAACAATTCCTTCACTTCGCGATCAGTATCAGCCTCAATTCTATTTTTTTCTGCATCACCCATTGACAAATATTCCTGTGCTTTAGATTCTCGTTCAGAAATCATTCTCGTGAATACGGACTGTTCATTCTCCGAAGGAAGATCAGTCCGCTTCATCCTGACGTCAGTAACCACAATCCCATAATGATCTTTTCCGAGAAGATCATTCACCTTTTCAGTAATCCGATCATTTAAAGAACCACGTGAAGATTTTTCATCATTAATGATTTCATCATAGTTTAGCTGCCCAAGCTCTGAACGTACGACGGAGTAAATAAATTCCTCCATTCGGGATTCCGCCTTTTCAACGGTTCTAGCATTGGTGATCATCTTTTTCGGATCTTCAATTCTCCAAATCGCATAGTTATCGATGAGCATCCGTTTCTTATCCTTGGTGTTAATCTCAGCTTCATTCACATCATATGTCATTTGATATTTTGGTAGAGTCGTGACACTTTGAATGAACGGAACTTTATAAGTTAAACCAGGGGTTTTCACAATTCGAACCACTTCACCAAACTGCCGAATAACTTTATATTCACCTTCTTTAACCACAATGAGGTTGGAAAGGAATACTCCTAAGAGGACAAGTATGATGACTAAAAAGATGCTTATTTTTGTGTAGTTTCGCCAGTTGAATCCTTTTGGGCCACGACCATCTATGTTGACTACATTATCATTAGTCATTTTTTTCACTTCCTTCCCCATTTGTCTTTGGTTTTTCGTTTTCCAAAGGTCGAATTGGGAAATATTTTAACGTATTTCCATCATCGTTCATAATATAGATTTCAGCATTAGGGAGAACTTGTTCAAGTGTTTCCAAAATGAGCCTTTGACGAGTAATGTCAGGATTTGTAGCATATTCATCATAGAGCTTATTGAATACGGCAACATCCCCTCTTGCCGTTTCAATCCTTGCTGCTTTATCACCTAGGGATGTTGAATTGAGGGCTGCCACTTCCCCCTTGGCTTCATTGGTCCGTTTGTTTCGATATTTCCCTGCTTCATTAATCTTTGTATTCATCGTTTCACGGGCATCTGTTACATTTGTAAATGCCTTTCTTACCTCTTCATTGGGCAGTTCCACATCTTGAAGCTTGACAGCAAGTATCGAAATCCCGATATCGTATTTTTCTACCAAAGTAGATAATAAATCCCGGACCTCTGCTTCGATTTCAGCCTTACCAGAAGTTAAAGCGTCATCAATTTTCGAACTGCCAATAATACTTCTTAAAGATGCAGATGTAGAATTATACAATATTTCTTCTGGCTTCTCAGCATTAAATAAATATTTGGCTGGGTCGGTTATTTTCCACTGGACCACTAAGTCAGCTAAAACGATGTTTTCATCACCAGTAATCATTTTCGTTTCCTCTGGAAACTCTTTCACTTTCCCATCTTTCTCTTCATAACCGAATTGCAAACTAAAGGTTTCTTTAGATAACGTTTCCACGGATTGAATTGGCCATGGAAGCTTAAAGTGTAAACCAGGTTCGTTTATCCCTTCTTCAACATTACCAAAGGTAATAATAACGGCTTGCTCACTTTCGTCAACAGTATACCAAGTGGTGAAACCGACAATAACGAGGATGGCACCTAATAAAACAAGTCCAACAGTTTTATAGATTCTATTTAAATTCCCCATGCTGTCTTCCCCTCTTTCTATAAGGCTATAGCTTTATTACGGCTATATTACAAAAAAGTTTCAATATTCAATAAATTAAAGGCAAAGAGGACCAAAGGGACGGTTCTCATGGTTTCGCGGGGGGCCCAGGGGACTGTAAGAAGCCACTAAAAAAATCCATATAAAAAAATAAAGAAGTAAATTCACTACTACATGCAGGTAATCTGACTTCTTTTTTTCTGTTTATGGAGACATATATTTTCATCAAGTAAATATTAAATATCTTAAAAATTAATTCTATTATTTAGCAGTCATTCCACCGTCTGCAATAATTTCGGAACCGGTTGAGAAACTCAAACCATTGCCGGCTATATATAATACTAGTTTTGTAATTTCTTCCTGTTTTGCAATTCATTTCATCGGTGTGGATTGTGCAATGGAATCAGGATCAGTTATATTACACAAAAAATTGTCTGTTGCGGTTGGTGCACCATCACAGATGGCGACGGCTTCTTCATAAGACATTGCTGCCGGTTTAATTGCCAGAGGGGTGTTTTCGTGCAGACATTTGTATTCAGCTTGGGCACCAAACGTCTTAGCACTTAGCCCGAAAACTTGGTCGCCTACTTTATATCGTGTTACCTTTTTGCCAACGGCATCAATTATGCCTGAGAGCTCCGTACCAAATATCGGATTCTTCGGTCTTCTAACCCCGTAAACAAGCTTAACGATGGTAGAACCCTTTCGAAAGGTACAGTCCGATGGTCCGGAAGAAGCCGCGTATATTTTAATCCGGACTTCATGATCTTTAGGGACTGGCGTTTCTATCTCTTGAAGCTGAAAAACATCCGGAGTTCCATAATTTGTGCATATCATGGCCCTCATATCGTCGCTTTCCTTTTACTTTTTGCAGTAAGGGATATGATCGCATTTTCGTTAAATCCTTTTACGATGAGCCATACTGCTAAAATCATTTCATTCGCAGCTACGGGCACAGCCAAAATAGCCCCCCAAAAAGAGATTTGAGGAAATACACCAAACATTACGAACAAGGAACAAATGAAAACACCAGTGGCTCCTGTCATACCTAGAATTGATATAAATCTGGGAACAAGCCTGGTTTTATAAAATATATAACTGTACATCACCGTATTGATACCAAGCATGAAAAGTGGACCAAGCATGAATGTCCAGTCATGTATTGCTTTTAGGGTTATGCCTGAAGAGTGAAAAGATGAAGGATCTGGGGCTCCTGCTGCTACAAATTCCTGGCTTAAGGTTAAGAGGGACAATACACTGATGACACCAACTGTAATAATGATTGCTTCAAGAAACCTGAAGCAAACATGCCAAAGGGCGATACTTTCATTATACTGTCTTAACAATGGAAACATGGTAGTTGCGGTTCCAACCGCCGAAACGACTAGAATTAATTCCATTACTGCTCCTACTATCACTTGGTTGGCGTGTTCGGAACCTTTTAGTAAATAATCGGGACCGTTTAAGATAGGATCGTATAAATTTAGACCTATCACCGCTGTAACAGCAGCAAGTATAAACAGTACCCCCACAATTTTTGCAGCTTTTCTGTTTGAATTCATTTTTAATCCCCTCACTTAATAAATTCAAAAACGGTTAAGCAAATGATCTTTCTTACTGCTTTGTATCATCCCCATAAAAGAATACATCTTCCAATGGTAAGTTAAAGGCATGCGCGATGCGAAAAGCGAGTTCCAGTGATGGGGAGTAGTTTCCCTTTTCGAGAGCTACGATGGTTTGTCTAGTTACTCCCACCTTGTCAGCCAACTGCTGCTGTGTCATTTCATCATGGTTGAATCGTAATTTTCGGATGTGATTGCCGACAAGATTTTTACCCATTCTTACACTCCTCTCCGATAGTGATAAAGTTTTGTAACCGAGCCGGTGACATCTGAAATGAAACCTGCAGAAATCAGAATAATGAACATCACATGTGACGGTTGATAGAAGACCAGCGATCCCATTGCAAAAAGAAAACCGACGACAAACACAAAAAATGAATTTCGGAACGCTTTCAAGTCAATTATCTTATCTAATTCATCCGCAAATGCTGGTTCTTTTTCATTGGTAGTCATTCTAAATACAATGTTGAAAATAATGCTGATTATGATATGTGCGACGATTGAAAACAAAGTCAGGTATAGGACGAAGGAACCCCAATAATGAAGTACCTCGCTCGACTCCACACCCTCTCCCGGGTACCGCGGGTACATGAACAAACAATACGAGACGAAAATGAGAATAGCACTAAATACCGAAACGATACTTTTCTTTTCTTGATAAGTCATGATTCACCTCTCCGTGTATGATTATTTTTACAAGAAGTTAAACTTGTTATACTAAATGTAAAGCAAACTATACATAAAGTAAAGTGTATTTTACAAAAATAGGCATTAAAAAAATATAAAAATGACCGACATACATATGTCCGGTCTAGCAAAAACGGTACCCATCAAACAAAAAGAGCTCATAGTCATGAGCTCTTACACTTAATTTTTTGTTTACTCCAGAAACATGACTTTTCCTATCTATAGTGTATTGGGCAACACGAGGGTGGGTGAGCTCCCCTCTACATGACAGTACTTTTGTTTGTATATTCTTGCGGATTGCTAACCGGTTTCCCTTCTGAGCCTTCAAATTGACGGCCCCACCCTGTTATGATTGAGAACAATAGATCCAAGAACGATACCATGCAATAAATGATACCGCTGACAAAACGGGCACATCCCATTATTTAATGAAATGTCCCCGTTTATTTGCTAGATTGTTTTGAACCACAATCCCTATTTCTTTATATTCATCAACGCACGATAAGCATTAGCTTCCCCTGATCCAAACAAGGCATCTTGACCTGGTTTTCCGAAGTCAATAGCTGTTTGTTTAATAATGGCTGATATTTGAGAAGGCTTTAAATCAGGGTTTGCTGCTTTAATGACACCCGCAATCCCGGCAACTTGAGGAGCGGCCATCGATGTTCCTGCATTATAAGCATAAGGCATACCTAAGTAGGTTGGCCATGTACTAAAGATTAAGTTAGTAAAATCAGCCGTATCTGGATCAAAGGTTTCGGCATATTTTGCACCAAAGTCTCCTCCAGGAGCAGCTACATCAATCGCACTGTTTCCATAATTGGAGAAAAAGGCAAGTTCCTGTTTGGACCATTTGTTCGAAGCAGATACATTTATCACTCCTGGCATTTGTGCCGGTACCACCGTTGTCGGTCCTTGGAGTGAGATTCCGAATGGTTCATAAAGTGTGTTTAAGTAATTAGTAACCTCATTCTTATCATCCAAGTTCAAGCTTTCATTCCCGCTTCCCCCTACTACGGTAACATTGTTCTTCAAGGCGTACTGGATCGCGCGCTTCCACAATAACGTATCTGCTGTTGTTTTATAGGTTTCTCCCTCGATAATTGTTTTCGAAGTATGATAGAGTCTAAGAGACATATTAATAACGTCTACATCATCATTCGCAGCTGCAACAATGCCATCAATGATAAAGGATGGCAGAGTGAGAGCTAGTTCCGAAAAGAATACACGATAGGTACGGATCCCTAGGTCCGGTCCTACCCCTTTGATATTCCCATCGGCAGCAATGATTCCAGACACATGTGTTCCATGTCCATTTCGATCTCTGATATCATTTGGGTCTCCGGTTTCCGTTTCATCCATTCCTGCAGGGACCAAATTCCGTCCACCAAGAAGATTCTTCTGCAAATCTGGATGAGTTGGGTCAATTCCTGTATCAATAACCCCTACCACCGCTTTATGTACAGTTTCTCCCTCATCATTTACATATCCGCCGGTTTCAATTTCATACGATTTCCCATTATTCGTTACTCTTTGTATGTCCCATTGCGCATCCCATAGACTTCCTTGCTCATCGATGGCAGTTGTTTGTGCCAGTTTGGAAATCGTTGTCGGTTGGTTTAATGCAAGTGGCACTTCTTTACTGGCAACCTCAATGGATGGCACTTTTTTTAGATTTCGCAGAAATGCAGGATCCTCAGACTGTGCTTGGATTCCTCCCACTTCTGGGAGTGCTTTTACTACTCGGCCTCCTGCTTTCTTGATTACTTCTTCATAATCCTTTGGCAGTTCGTTTTTAAATGCAATCACGTACAGATTTTCCCCTGCTGTTTTTGTTCCTTGAATTTCAACAGCTAGGCTGTCTGTCGTAGCCCCCGCCACAAATCCGAACCCTAATGTCACAGAAAGCAAGGTTTTTACTAAAACTTTCTTCATGGTCCCCCTCCTTTGATTATGGAAATTATCACCATTTTAATTTTAATATAAACTACATTTTTATACCATTTTTGAAAACCAACTTTACAAAAGATTAATAATTCAATAGGGTGATATTATAATAGAAAATAGGAATTTTAATGAAATTATAAATTGAAAAATACTGAATGAGTGGGCACTGTCTGGCGCTTTTCTTGTCAGTTGCCACTCATTCAACTTTTTAATTCTATTACAAAAAGAGCTCACATGAATGAGCTCTTTTTGTTAACTTCATTACCATGACTTTTTCCACGCTTTTAGAGTGTATGTGGCACCACATGAGGCTGGTGACTACCCCTCTACATGACAGCACTTTGGTTGGCAGGTTCTTGCGGATTGCTAATCGGTTTCCCTTCTGAGCCTTCAAATTGGCTTCCCCACCCCGTTATGACCGAGAATAATAGAACCAAGAACAGTACCATACAATAAATCATTCCGCTGCTGACTTGAGTTAGTGATAGCGGCGCAGTTAAGGATGCGATTGGTGACTTTTTCAAGCGCACCCGCACCGTTTAGGACACCCATGATACCGTAAACGGAAATGACCAACCAGCGTGACCGTTGCCATCATACTGCTTATATCGCCCGTTAGGAATCCTGCCGGTGCGCCATCTGCAACGGAAATGACATGATCAAAAGTTAGGAGGTTAAATGCTAATATTGCTTTATCATCTGTACCCTTTTGCGTTCTGGAAATCACATAATTTTGTTTACTATGTACTAAATCCCACAATTCTCTTTCAGTTTCCGTCACTTCTGTTTCTGGAGTATATTGCCTCATAACTCATAGCTCTTTCTTCCATGAATAACAACATTAATAAAATGAGGGTATTCGGGGTTACTTTATATCTGAAGCCTATATAATGATAACTATTAATTTATCTTATAATTGATAAAGTCCTTCTAATTCGTGTAACCGAAACACACTCTTATTATTCAACCGATAGAACTTACCGATTTTTTCAGGGGCTATGTAAACGATTAAGGGTTATCCCGTATTCAAACAACGCAAATAAAACAGCAGCACCTTCTGGTACGATAAACTATTAATAATGAAAAAAAGCGCCTTCTACCGAGTAGAAAGCACTTGTTATTATGGCATATTCTCGTGTTATGGTATGTCCTATATAACGTACAAAAGTACCGGTGGTCTGTGTTTAGCACCTCTGTTTTATATGTTAGTCTATGGATAGTGTATCATTCAACAAGCTTATCCTCAATAAAATGCATCCGCTTCAGGACCCTTCCTTCCTTACTTTTATCATAAACATTGTACTCTTTTTGTGGTTCAGCATCTGACCAAATGATCGATGCAATGAGATCATGTTTATGATGTTCCATCCGATCGGTATTCATGTAACTTTCATCTGGCTGCCAGTCTCTTGGCAAATCGTCACTTTCCCTATAGAAGGACATATAAAAAAACCTATTTTTTCCTTCTATTACGTTCATTTCACCTTCAACTGGATGATTCTTAAGGTATTTTTCAACTAATTCTTTCATATCTTTTAAATCTTTTGGTGGATTCAGAATCATGTAATGCTTTCGAAGAGACACCACTTCTTCATCCTTTTTACCAATAACTTGTTCTGTATTGGCAATTTCGAAAATCTTTGTTTCCCCGCTTGATTCCTCATTCTTTGTACATCCAATTATGTAGAATGAAAGGAAGACTGTACCAATAATCAAAACTAGAATTTTTAAATTAACTTTAATTGCTCAATTCCCCCTCGAACGGTATATCCATTTCCATTAAACTAACAAAGGGTTTATATTCGCCATCATAATCTTCATGGTGCTGTAAGACAAACCATGCACGAAATCCTGCTAAGTTAACATACATTTTCTCCACGTCTGGCTGATCTAACCCAAAATGATCATATAAACGAACATGCATAACACCTTCAAAGTGATTGTTCTCTACTGAAAAATCTTTTACGGATATCGTATTCCCCCATGTATCATTTACGGTAATTGTAAGTCCGCCTATTCTATCACCCCAGCTGCTAAACGTCGGGTAAGAAGCATTATCCTGTATATTTTGATAAAATGTATTCGTTGCTTTTGTACTATTATCAAACCGAAGTGCTGCCAAATTTCCTCCATTTTTCTTTAGCTCATCAACTAAAGCATTTTTGACATAGTCAACATAGGCTTTTGTTGTCTCATGCTCACTAGCTTTTTTAGTTAAAGTCTGATTACTATAATCTGCACCAGTTCCCTCCTCAAAATGATCAATCATATCTAAGATCACATCTTCCATTTCACCCGTAGAAAATAAGTCTGTTGACATCATCTCGAACTCATCAAATAGTATACCTGGGAAATGTGATTCAAGTAATTGAAGATGGAACATCCAGCTAATGTCCGTCATTTCATCTCCTGTAAAATCATCCGTTTTCATATCGTTCGCTACATTTCCATTTTCATCATAGCCTTCTGGTCTATCTGATTGAAATATGACTAAATTGGATAAATCAGAGGTCAATGGTCTTGGATCCTCATTATCAAAAATTCCATCTCCATCACTATCTTTTTGGTCAGGAAAACTGGTTGGAAAGAATCCTTCAAAATGAATCGTGATGCCAAAAAACTCAAACTTGAATGTTCTGAGTGGACCCAATTCTTGCCCATCGGATAATCCATCTCCGTCAGTATCTTTCATGCCAGGATTCGTGTAGATGATTCCGTATGGTGTTTTCATTCCTTCTATTTCATAAGTATCGGATAAGCCATCCCCATCTGAATCTAGCTCTCCATCACCTGGATCATTTCTATTAACATCAAGCTTATTGGAGGAGTCCGTTTCCTTATTCCAAAGCTCCAGCCATTTTTTCTTATCAACAATCATATATTCACTAAACTGAGTAGTTTCTATACTGATTGTATTCTTACTTGTATCTAACACAGAGGTAAGGCTTTCAAACATTTCCTTCTCATCATTATACCAAATGACGCCTAAATCTTGTTCCGATGTGTCCCCAAGCTGTGCTTCATCATAAGTAAAGATAATGCTTGCTTTATCAAATTCTGATTGAGTATTGATCCTTACAGGAGAACCAATGAGACCGTATAAATTAGCTGTTTTCATATTGCCTTTGTTTGTTGTAATTCTAGTCGTTTTATTCACATTATTCGTTGCATTAAAACTAACTTCTACACTAGTAATCTCTGATTTTTCCGGCTGATTAAATGATTTACGAATAGATTGTTTATGGAGCTCTTGTGAATCCGGGGTCTCGTCATTATCACTGTCTGCAACATTCGGATTTGTCTTTAAAGCAAATTCATCTCCATCACTTAATCCATCGCTATCTGTATCATCCTTATTAGGTAATGAATCAAACTGTTGTACTTCAAATCCATCAGTTAAACTATCTTGGTCGGAATCTTTCTTAATCAAAGTTGTTTGATAAACCTGCTCATCTTTATTAATCAGGCCGTCTCCATCGCTATCTTCATCTGCGTCACTTATGCCATTATGATCTGTATCATATTTTGTTGGGGAAATAGATGATTTAATCTCATATTCAATATTGTCCTTTAATCCATCCCCATCTGTATCCATTTTAAATGGATTCATTCCCTCTTGGTATTCTATTCCATCTGTTATGGTGTCACCGTCTGTTTCAGAGGTAGATTCAAAGAATTCTGTGTTAAATGTATAGCCTGCTTTTTCAAGTCCGAATAACACTTGTTTAAATGCATTTTGATAGGACTTTGCTGCAGGGATACCTAGATCTTTTTCTAGAAATTCATTAGCTTTTTCAGACATTTTCACAGCGTTATCCAAATGAGCTTTTATTTTATTTCCATTGTGATCCGATTGATCAGAGATATCTTTTAAGATGCCGATAGCATTTTTGTTGACAATTTTATCCGATAGATAAAAATTAAAGAGTATATCTGCCAGTAATACTTCAGTTGGTTCATTAAAATCGTTATTTGATGCATAGCCCCATAGATATATTGTTAACTTATGTTTGATATTCAAGAGCAGATCACTTTTAAGAACCACCTCTTTTATATACTCCTCTTGAACTGCTTGTTCATATTGGTTAATCAATTGTTCAAACATTTCAAGTTCATTCATTTCTGTTTGATTAAAGTCTCCGGTCTTATCAATTTCCACAATCAGTTTATCTCGTGTATTAGAATCTAACTTAGCATTCTTATCTTTTATGACTGTTACGAAACGCTTTAATTCATTTATTGCAACCTTCTCATAGATTAATCCATCTCTGGTATCCTCATAGAATTCATATTCACTTAACCACTGTTTTACATTTTCCTCACTAGAAATCTTTTGTTGTCCTTGATTAGCATCGTTATTACCCTCGGCCACCACTGTTTGCCCAATTCCGCCGAAAACAATGGCAGAGCTCAAAAAAATATTCACCATACTTTTTACTTTATTTTTCAACATGGAAATCTCCTTTATTAAATACTCATTTAACCTATAAAAATATAACTATATTGAGAGAAGCTGCATGCATTTACTATGGTGGTTACTTATAAAACTTAATTGGTTTAATGATTGAAGCATACGGTGTAGTGGGGCCCATCCGAAGAAAAAATGTCAAAATCCTTGATATTATGGCATTAAACCACCTCCCTCTATAAATATTAATCTATCAACGGTTTTCCACGTTGGAGTGGTGTCAAAAAATATTTTTCGACACCTGATCAACAGTATTTAATAAATCTGTGAAACTATTACAGTAGCTATGTATGCTACGCCAATGCCATCGGATAAACTTGGTTTGTGGTGGGTGGATCAGTATGTGATGCACAATATATCTCTGCGCAGCTTATGGTGAAGTACCCTCACATGTCTCTTTGCCTACATTCCTTAGTTCGGTTTAGTCATAATGCAAAGGCTAGCGGTGCTCCTTTAGGAACTCTAGCTCGGATGGTGAAAATAGCGCAAGCTTCTCCGTGTCATCCTATTGTCTTACTGCTTATTAAATGGGTGATGGCGTAGGTGAATCGTCCATCTTAAATAAGTCGAGCTATTCGGTCATGTTTAATTGGCAGATTATCGTCTAGCTCCTTTGATCTTTTGACGTTCAAAGGATGAACCATAGCCAATAATTAACTTATTTTTATTTTAATTTGTTTAGTTTGTGATTATAAGGTAAAGATTTCCTATATTGTATAATTTTATATAGTCCTCAGATTACCATTTTCTATGAAAATTATCATAGTAAAAAATGTATCCGCCATTTAAAAAGGCACCTGTGTCACTTGTCGAATTTAGTCACCTCCGTCAAGTAATGTGGTTGACCCTCTTATAAGCATCCCCTGTATGTATCATGATGGAAGGTTCATAATGGAAGCTTCATAATGGATGTGGGGCCAATCGAATTCAAGAACAAATCGGATTCTAATAATATTTTCAACTATTAAAAAGACAGTTTTTGGCTTGCAATAATGAAAAAGAAGATAGAACACATCTGGGAAGAGTGTTTTATCTTCTTTTATTAAATATTGTTTTTATTTTGTTTATAAAGCAAATCTGCTTGTACGATATAGCTTTTGGGTGCATTTCCTACGTAATAAAAAGGATAACAGGTAGTAAGGGTCAGAGTGGGAGTTTGTTTTTCTACAATAACTGTCTGGTCCTCGGCATCCGTAATCCATATCTTTGATATCTTATATGTATAAATGGAATCTGCATATTCTAGCCTAAGGGTTTCGCTTTCCTTCAACTCTTTTAATCGATAAAATACGGTATCACGATGACCACTTAGTACTGTATGCCCGCCTCCGTCAGGGGCTGTTGTGAATGGACTTACATACATGCCCACTCCCCTTTTTAAGGTTTCTTTATCCGCTCCCCAATAGACGGAATACTTTTGCTCTATTTTTGGGACCAGTAAAAAAGCTACTTTCTCACCCTACACTCGTTTGTACTCGCATCACATTTCTTTGTTTTTTCCCTAGAAACCTCTCTTTTTGGATAAAATCAATTAACTGAACCTACGGTATCACAATTCTTAACCATTTTTGAAAACTCATCGATTTCCACCCTTGCTACTTTTGATTTCATCTTATAATGGTTTATTTTCTCCCATTTTTTTATTTGTACCCGAATGGTTATTCCTTGAAAATGTCCATCTATAAAATATAGATTCATCCTTACTACTATTGTCCGTTAGAGTTTTATTCTTTTTATATAAATAAAATCCCTTTTGTGAGACAATTTCATCATGTACTACACAAAAGAGATTATTTTGGACTCTTATTTTTGAATCATTTCATTTGAGTTTAATTCTTTTAGCATGAGACCGGAATACGTTTTACAAAATTGCATTAATGTATCCACGACTACATCTGAAGCATACTCCATAAAGTTGCTCATAAAGTCCATGTTATTCGGTTGCAGGAAAGTTCCAATAAAATCAATGACCATGTCGTTAACGAGCTTGCTATCACTGTAAACCAATTCACCATGAGCTACTTGCTCTTCAATAGTTGAACCCTTGCAGACAAGTTCCTTAAACCGAGGCATATTTTCAACAAAGAAATTAGTCTCGTTTACTAGTTTAGGAACCTCTAACATGGCTTGTTGAAAGCTTTCTTGGGTCATAAACTTTTCTTCTTCTACACAGAACTTTAATAAAGAAATTGCACGATTGGTGTTTTCGAATAGATAGGTTACGTTTCTTAAGAGCGACTCTAGGTATGCTTCCGGTGATCCTGCGTCATGTCTCATTTCGTCTAATACTTGTCTTAGTCTGCTGGAAAGCTCATCTTTTTTCCAATGGGGCTGCTTAATTACAGCACCCAAAACCCCTGCGGTATGTTTGTTTAACAATTCTTTTGACACTATTTTTCTCTCCTAAATCATCATATAGTTATGCTTTTACTTTTCGGTGTATTAACTATGTATTCTACTTATTTATTATATACAGTGAGCCCATCTTTAGCAGTTACTATTTGTAGAAATCGTGCCGCATTGGCTTTTTTGATAAATAGTAAGCATGTCTTTATGAAAACTTTTTTAACTCCATCTCCCTGTAAAATTATTTATATTTATATAATAATTCGACAATATCCTATACGTTTCCTTTTTTGGTCCAAAATTTCAGGTCAGTTTACCTATATTTAATAGTTTTAAAAAAACTGTATCTCTCATGAATACTAATGTTGCTCATAAAGTTTTCTTAAGCCAGTATTTTCAAACTTTGGCAGCTTTACAACTATTGCTTCTAGCTTTTCAAAGTCAGTTTCCTTGTTTAAATCTAACCAGGCAACTTTGTATTTTTCAGAATCCGACTTTACAGTAGGTCCAACTTTTTTCTCTAGATAGGACTCAAATTCGCTTCCTTCAATTGCATTAATTGAAAACTTATATTTCCTATCTCCATTGTGAAACATGGAGCCAATTGCAAACTCCTTGTAAAATCAGGAAGTGTAGCTAGTTAATGTTTGATAAGACAGATGAGAATTAGGACTAATATCAACTAAGAATTTCACCTTGTTCGTTCTAGGCATGATAGGACTCCCCTTTGTGTGATGTTAAGATAATACTTTCGACATATCTCTATTGAAATCCCCTTTTGTATGGAATATTTTTCACCTCTAATACTTGCTTGGAATCTTTTTTGAGTATATATCCCTGTAAATTGGTTCATGATGATCCGTCTATAGGCATTAAATGGTGAGCAATATGTAAATTGCTAGACAAATTTGAAAGCGGTGGATTGGAAGTGGATTTGATTAGGTGTGGATTTATCAATTAAGATCTAAAAATCCACATGTCACCTATTTAGGACTAGAAGATGCTGATGATGAAATTTAATACGAGGTTGAGAGTAAGATTGTAAATAAAATAACCAGTATCCTTGAAAGTAATGGGTACACGGATATTTTTTATGATTCCTTCCTTGATAACTCCTACTTCTTTGTAGTCTATTTAGATGCTTTCAAGAAATACGGATAGACATAAAAGATGAGGGAATTGAGGTATTTGACATATACATAGGTAGCTATGTCCTCAGCCTTCTTTTTTTCGATATCAGCAAACCTACTTAATTCCAGGAGGTAGTTGTCTAGAGTAATAGAACTTAATCCTACTAGTCTTTTGGCCGATATGAACAACTGTATTTTATCCTCAAGATCAGGATGTACCTCACCTAACTCAACTCTTTGAATATAATACTCTGATAGAACAGTAGACAATTTATTCTTTGTATTTTCCACTTCAATATTAGGATACAAATCTTTTAAAGCTGCACTAAATCTGATAATATTTGCTCTCCTAAGTTCATAAAAATCGACTCTCCTTAGTTTTTATTTGTAAACTAAGGATTACCTATTCAAATGCCAAAAATACATTAATAGTATAGGATAGTTTCGTATCTTGACAGGGATTTTAGTGTTTATACAAAAAGAAAGACGATTACGCAAAGCATAATCGTCTCTTAATGAGTGTGTATTGCATAGTATCCTTGTACTGCGCAGCTGGAAAGTTGTTCTTCTTAAAGATAAGCACCCTACAGATCAAAAAGAGATAGTGGGTTAATCCTTTACATCTTCCTTGCATATTTCACTAACTAGCACCCATAACGCTTTGTTTTCTTTATTTTTCGGTCCAAGCCTATTACAATTTTCATATTGAGGCTTTGAATTCCTTTATTTTCCCTAATGAATTTTTCAGAGGTTACTAATTATTATGTCGTTTGTTAACTTCAATCGTAATGAACTCCGGCAAATAGCTGGGAGTACATCCTTTTGCTACTATTTCATCTTTGTAAAGACCCGTTTTCTCACCAAGTTTAATACACCGTGCACGATTCTTTTCATCATAAACGCCTATCCAGCCTGCGGTGAAATTCATAGCCCATTGAACTTCCGGTTCTTCCTGCGTAATATTAGCTTCTAATGCAGATAGCAAGTATGCGGTGTTATCAGGCGGTGTTTGTCCAGTCCATCTCAATCGCGCTTGATAATACCAGAAAGCTCGCCTTTGAAGAGCAGAAGGACTGTTTTCCCATGACTCCATCAATCCACTTGTCTTCTTGTCTTTGGTGAGCTGATTAGCCATTAACCAATCCATTAAGTTAGTTCGCTCATCAAAAGTGTGTGTCTGCATATCCTTATCAAGCTTATTTAGCACATCTTGTGAAAGAAGTTTTTTGTCCATAATTAAGATTGCTAATAGTCTGGGCAAATACTCTTCGGTTGACCAAAGTTCCATAGCTAGTTCGTGATCTTTTTTAATGTCCTTCGCGATTTTTCGTAAGTCGCCTAGCTTAGTTTTACTATTGATCTGAGGTAGAATATTTTCTGCTTTTGAAAAGCGTTTTATTTCTGTACCATTATATTCATTCATTTTATACAGCTCCTTTATAAAAGCACTATATCGTATTAAAGCTTTCTCCACCTATAATAGAAGAGCAACCATCTTTAATTTAATTGCTCTGTTATTATTCATTGTTGATTTTCGTGTAGGGTTGAGAATTCATAGGCGGATAATTTCCGGCTATTGTATATAGAGGAAGCGTAGGAAGCAGATATAAGCGGAGATATTCCGGTTAATTACTTTAAATAAGACAAAATCCAAGGATTTGGATACAATAAGGGAAAAACTCCGCTTATTTTTAAGGAATTAATTGTATTTCCTAAAATAAACGGAAAAACTCCGTTTATTTTCCAAACACAGTGAAATCAACATTCAGTTTTAACAGAGACAATTTAATAATAACATTTACTTCCTTTTAATTGGATACGAAAAGAGCATTCCTTTTTAAAGAAACGCCCCCGTTAGTTATACATAAGACATACACAATAGCATATTATATTAAAGATGTGACAATAAGTCATTATTTCTTACCTTTTCGTTCTAAAAGTATAGGTGCTATATTTAGTATAATAGAAACAATTGTCAAAAACCATAATGCCCTTTCCATACCAGGTACTACATCCATTAAAGCTGCCCAATCTTCCACTTCTACCCACACTGATACAAGACTGTAATATGCACAAAGTGTTAATGCTGTAAACGATAATCCCATCGCCATAGCAAGCTTATAATCCTTTCCTGCTTTATACATATAAAGATTTATAAGTGTTATTACTATTGCAATACCCCCTAATATTACCCACATAACTATACCTCCATATATTTTTATTTATGTCGTGTAATAATACTAATGTGCATCATCTCAATTTTTTGCATTACTTTTTTATTAGACACTAATAGGTTAAATCTTATTTTATAGTAAATGCTCCTCCTTTTATGATTTCTTATTGAACAAACCTTCTTCGTTAGTTCAATAAGATTCAACAAAAAGAAGCGTTAATCCTTCTTGGTTCAACGCCCCCGTTAGCCATCCATGAATCGCTAAAAAAAAGCTCTTCACCACAAAGAATGAAAATGTATTGAATCCGTCCATACTTGTTCTAAGGCTGGGAGAGGAAGGTCGTTTAAGTTTGGTGCGTTAGAGCCCATCCGTTAGTCTGACTCCAACGACCATGGTGCATCACAAACTGTCGCTCCCTTACGGGAAGCACTCATGGTAGATTAATCCTTATTCTGATTGTTGCACCAGCCCCCAATCTTACAAGCCTAGAAAGGAAGAACTTCAATGGATGTAATCATTGAAAGAGCATGTGGTATGGATGTTCATAAGGATAATATCACTGCGTGTATTTTGACACCTGATGGAAAGGAGATTCAAACGTTTTCTACAAAAACAGTTTTTCTACTCAAGTTAATAGACTGGGTTAAGGAACATCAATGCACCCATGTCGCAATGGAAAGTACAAGTGTTTATTGGAAACCTATTGTTAATCTACTAGAATCTGAAGGAATTGAGTTTTTAGTTGTGAACGCCCAACATATGAAGGCACTCCCAGGTCGTAAGACCGACGTTAAAGATGCCGAATGGATTGCACAACTTCTTCGCCATGGTTTACTCAAAGCTAGTTTCATTCCAAATCGGACTCAAAGGGAACTTCGAGAACTTGTCCGTTATCGCCGTAGTATTATAGAAGAACGTGCAAGACAACATAATCGGGTTCAAAAAGTTTTAGAAGGAGCCAATATCAAACTCGGTTCAGTTGTATCTGATATTATGGGTGTTTCCTCAAAGGATATGCTTCGAGCTATAGCCGATGGCGAGGATGATCCTGAGAAACTAGCAAACTTCGCTCGTCGTACAATGAAAAAGAAAAAAGAAGAACTTGAATTAGCACTTCAGGGCTATGTTAACCCACATCAACGATTAATGCTCAAAACGATTTTAACTCACATTGATTTCCTAACTGAGCAAATTGAAATGTTAGATCAAGAGATAGCCAAACGAGTTAGCTCTTATGAAGAAGATATTGAAAGACTGGATTCGATTCCTGGAATCGCCAGAAGAATGGCTGAACAAATCCTAGCTGAAATCGGTACTGATGTTAAAAAACAATTTCCAACTGCGGCTCATCTTTGTTCATGGGCAGCCCTAGTACCTGGACATAATGAAAGTGCTGGGAAAAGAAAATCAACTAAAACTAAAAAAGGAAATAAGTATTTAAGATCAGCATTAACTGAAGCAGCTCAATCAGTCAGGGGTTCAAAAAACTATCTTGGTGCATTGTATCGTCGAACAGCAGGACGAAAAGGCAAAAAAAGAGCAGCTATAGTAGTTGCCCATGCGATATTGCGAATCGCATATTACCTGTTAACTAGAAAAGAAATGTATGTAGACTTAGGCGAAGACTACTTCGATAAACAAAGACAGGTTTCAATTGTACGCCATTCGGTTCGAAGACTAGAAAACTTAGGTTATACAGTTACAATAACAGAGGCTTCCTAATCCACTAAACAAATATATAACCACCAAAGATCAGACGCTCTCCCCTTTTAAAAAGATGAATGAGCTGCGTCTATTTAAGTATTGCCATTTTTCGAATGTCACAGAAGTTAATTTTCATGGTAGCTTAATTACTTTCTTCCCAATTTCTTCGTACTATGAAACAACCTCATATTTCAAGGTGTTTCGATGTACTTGAATATATTTACCAGTTGACTTATTCATTACTTGAGACACTTCCTTGGTATGCGTTACCTCAAACCAATCATTTTGTACATCCACCATTAATTTTAGTTCCACATCACGTTCTCCATATTTTAAACCACTAAAAGATAATTTCATCATCGTTATCATCCCTTTCTGATGAATAATATGGTTCTATTATATCTTCAATACAGACCTTTAATAAAGAAATGGCACGATTGGTGTTTTCGAAGAAAAATGTAACGTTTCTTAAGAGAGACTCTAGGTATGTTTCATTTGTTTAATTTTATTAAGTAGCTCTTAATATATTAACTAAAAGTGAAACAACTTCTCATCTATTATTTTTATATCTCTTCCTTAGCAACTCATTGATAAGTCCGTCTTAATGCTCAACACCACAAAACAAAAACCAGCCATAAGGCTGGTTTAATATCGTTATCTATTGATTTGAAGTTTGATTTCCCTTAATTCTTTATTTGTTATCTCAAGGAAATCAATGATTGTTTGATCATCGTCTCCTCTTTTTATCATTTTTTTAGCTAACTCTAGAATTCGTTCATGCTTACCTTCTTCTCTACCTTCATCTCTACCTTTTTTTACCTCCTTAATAAATTCCTCAAATATGGCTCCTCCCAAGGTGGATTCCCTCAATCCTTTTATTCCACAAAAACGCCCCAACCGTCAGAATAACCACCATGTGGCTTACTTAAGTTATTTAATTTGTTCTGTATTTGAATTAAGTCATTATAATTTAATAACATTCTTTTAGAGCAACAACATGCCCACTCCTCAGTTTCATCGTCCTGCTCTAAGAAACAATTGAATCCTTCTTCCTTTAGTACTTGCGATAATTTTTCACCTGTTGCTTTATCAGGCACGGAAACAAAAAAGTCCACTGATTGTTGTTTTTTAAAATCTAATCCATCTTTATATAGACTATGTAAAGCATCTCCATTAGCATCATTTGGAAATTTCATTCGTTTTTCCTCCATATTCTAGTACATTCATGGTTATCATTATAATTCACTAATTTCTTTTCGACTAACCATCTGTTCAAAAAGATTTAAAGCCACAACGGCAATTCGGAAAATACCATACTAAAACAAATCAATATCAAAATAATACAAAAAAAAACTCCAATAACAATGTAATCAATCAATGTTAATGGAACTTAATATTCTATAATCATAAAGTAATGTAATATTACTCAATAAATCTGGCCACATCTTTTCCGCATTTTTTACAGCTCCCCTCAAGAACAATACCTGGAGGAGATTCTTTGCCGACATAATTTTCAATTTGAACAACATCACTACAAAAACTACACCAAACATTTCGTTCCAGTTGTTTGCGCATATCTGCAGGAATAGCAAGCCATTTCTTATTTGCTGAAAACGAGATCGTTTCTTCATTAAGGTTCATTTTCGTTCCTCCTCTTTGTATTCCTCTTTTAACAGGCAAATCAACCTCAATATTAATATCCGCCGTAATAAAAGCTTCTAAACTAGTTGTTTAAATATCAGTAATGTATAACTGGAATTTATATTGATTTGTACAAGTAAGATTGATTGATGTAAAAAATCAAATTACCCGATACACCAAATTTTCATGTTATCGGGCAATTTGCTTATTTATTATTTCACAACTCTCTCTCGAACAACATCTCTTTTCAAAAGTTCCTTCACTTTCTGATCGATTCTTTCAATCTCTGCTGAAGAATTCCTCCACCAGTTCCGGCTCCAAATCCGTTCAATCGTCCAGCCCCTGCTTTCTAGAAAGCGCTGCCTGTAAACATCTCTCTCCTTGGCGTTCGTTGTACTATGGTACATGGCGCCGTCACACTCTATTCCTAAAATATAACGGGATGAATCATGTGGGTGGACAATGGCCATATCAATTCGGTATCCTGACATTCCTACTTGAGTCGTGACCTCGTATCCAAGGTTTCTCAGCTGATGATACACTTGCTCTTCAAACGGAGAGTCAAAATGCAGTTCCTTCACCTGGACATGGGTATTTACATTTTCATTCACTTCTTGGACAACAGCATTAATTTGGTCAACTTGTGAATTTGAAACAGCTCTTACATATTTTAAATAGGCTTTTAGTAATTTCGGACCCATTTGAGAAGTATTTGCCACATTCAATTCTTCCGGCTCAATGCTTGAAACAACGGTAATGCCTTCTTTAGCTCGAGTGACAGCAACATTAAGCCGGTTTTCTCCACCTTTTTGATTTAGCATGCCGAAACGATTATAAACTTTACCTTCCTCATTTTTCGCATAAGCAATAGAAAAGAGAATGATGTCCCGTTCATCCCCTTGGACATTTTCAATGTTTTTAACGAAAACTCGCTCATCTAAATCTCTTGTCAACATTTGATTATAAACAGCGCTGAATACCTCGTCCTCACCTAATAGCTTATCAATTTGATCCTGTATTTTCGTTTGCTGCTTTGAGTTAAAGGTAATAATTCCGACCGTTTTACCAGGTTGGTTTATTAATATATCCTTAAGAATGGCAACAACTTCTATTGCCTCCACTTCATTTGACTGGTTAATCCACCGTCCATTGACTTTTTTCCACTTAATCGCAGGTGGATTTTTAAATGGAACAACATTCGGTGCAATTTGTACATGACCATTATAGAACGCATGATTGGAATAATTGATCAACTCTTCATATTTAGAACGATAATGCCATTGAAGCAGTTTCTCGGAGAACCTTCGTTTAGCTAAATTTAACAGGCTAGTGGACTCATCTGTATCGTATTCCTCTTCGTCATCATCATCATTAACAAATGAAGATTGAAACAAGTTATAAGGTGGAAGCTGCTTTTCATCACCAGCAATAATCACTTGTTTTGCTCGGTAAACGGCTGGTATTCCGCTTTCCACAGTACACTGGGAAGCTTCATCAAAAATAACCAAATCAAATAATCCTTCCTGCAATGGAAAAATAGAAGAAACGATTTCTGGTGAAGCAAGCCATACTGGCAATATATCGACAAGACCATTGCCAGCAAATTGGTTTACTAATCTTCTTAGGGGCCAAACTTGTTTCTTTTTCCCGACTTGATGTTTTAACTCTCTAATATTCCTTGAATGCTGGTTTTGAACAGTCTCTACTTTTTTTGTCAGATTATGAATAAGGAACTGAGTACCAACCTTCCTTTTTTCTTCGATGAGCGCTGCAAAAGATTCTCTTATTCTTGAAAATTCATTGGTTGAAATTTTTTGAACCTGTGGGTTTCTCTTTTCCGTTTGATCAATCCAATGAATATAGGCAGAATTCTTCAATAAATCAACCCAATAATCTGAAAGTGTTAATTCATTATTGGCTGTTTTCTGTTGGAGGAGAAGGATAACCTTCTTTTCTACCTCTGAACAGTTATTCCAAAATATATCCATTTGCTGCAGTTCTTCAAAATCGCGATGGATGTATTCAACCATTTTATCTAGTTCATTTAATGGAATGTCCCCTTCTGAAATTCTCGTTTTTAGGCTGTTTACTTTTGATTGATTTAGAAATTTTTCTAGCTTTTCTACTTCATCTGCCATTGCTTTCGTCACTTTACCCAACTGCTGCATGATTACTAAAGATTTTTTGATCTTCATCCATTCAGGAGAACTTATCCCTTTAAATTTTTCACCCTCAAGTAATTCATCAATGATGTTCTTTCCGGAAACGGAGGTCCACCACCAAAGTCTTAAACCTTGTAACGTTCTTTTTGCCCCATCCTCGATATCCGGATAGATCTTGTCTAATTTACCTTCAATAAGCCACGTGTATCCTGGGGTAACTTTTTCATGGTCAAGTGAATCTAGGTATTCAATAGCTTTTTTGCTTTATCAATCACATCATTTAAAAGCTCAATCGCTTCCAGTTTTTCCTTCATATTAAAATGGGAAAAAGTTTTTCGCTCTTTTAATGGAAAGTCTTCATCACCAAAACGTTCAAACCACTCCGCATAGGTGTAGACTTTTTCTGCTATATCGACTAATCGATCTTTATTTAATTCAGGAAGAACAGTATGTAGATCAAGTATTTGTGTTGTCTCTCCAACTGGCCTGGCTAAACCGTATAAATCATATAATCTTAATCCAAAGTCTTGGTAACGATACAGAGCATCAGCGATACTGTTTAATAACTCTTCTTGAGTAGATAATTTTTTAGAGGTAGATGATAAATGATTGATTGCATTTTCAAACGAAACTTGATTTTGCTCTAGAACAGCGCCAACTTTTGCGTACAGTTTTTTCCGATCATTTTTTTCATCGTGAACGAGAGCAACGTGGTTACTTAATCCCAATCCATCAATTCGTTGGTAGACGACATCCAATGCAGCACGCTTTTGACAAACGACAAGTATTTTCTTTTCTTGTTGAAGAGCGTCAGTGATGAGATTAACAATTACTTGAGATTTCCCTGTTCCAGGCGGTCCATGCACAACAAGCCCTTTTTTATAACGTGCATCTTTGATGATTTCTTCTTGTGAACCATCCGCTTGCAAGAGGTTTAATACCTCGGTATCATCTATTTTTGTTTCGTTCCCTGGCTGTAGCTGCTCTCCTTCAACCTCAAATTCTACATCTCGAGGCTCAATAAGTTCACCAGCTAACGATAAATCACTTTCTTCAGAAAGAGTAATGAGTTCCTCATAGTCTTTAACGAGTGACGATCCTCCCTGTGGAAAATTTCCAATTACCGCATTCTCCAACATCGTTAGACCAGCAACTGTTGGTACTTCTTCCCTTTTATATTCCTTCAGTTTTGATAGACCTTTTGGACTAAATGAGACATTCATTTCAAACTTCTTTAAAAATGAAAGCCATTCTTCGTAGTTATACTGGGTCGATATTTCGGCAGCTTGTTCAAAGAATTCCTCATTAAAAGATAGGTTGTTCAGCTTCTTAAACGCCAAAAATAACGTCCGATTGATTTGGGGACCACTATCATCCAATTTGAGTACCCATTTTTGTGCGTTAACATTATTTTTTTCAAGCCTTAACGGGTACAAAAATAAAGGAGCTTGGAAAAACGTCCCATCTGACAACATCCCAGATAAAAATGGGAATCCCAAATAAAAATCATGTATTCCTGTTTCATCTTCAATTCCCTTAATATTTCTATATAAATCCGTTAGTTTTCTAGAAAGATTCATTGAGGTTTCATTGCTAACAGTTGGCTTCAATAGAATGACTTCATTCTTAGACTGATTTATAATTTGTTCTACAACCGAGACACTGGCCCTTTCCTTTGACAGCCTGTTTAAGGTATCCAATTCTGTTAAATCAAAACTCCACTTGTTATAAAGCTTCAATAATCGAATGGATCGATTACGTCGACTGATATCATTTAGCTTATCCCTCATATGTATTAATTTGTCTTTCATTACCAGCCCTCTTTCCCATATACGCTGTTCCAATTCCCTTTATATTACTATTCGTTTCTACTACGTGTTTAATTCCATGATAAAAAGCAATACAATATCAATAATATATGTGCATTGCTTTTATAAATACCGATATAAAACTTTTAATTAACCTTCTCAACACCTTGCTTTACTTGTTTTCTTTCTAAATTAACTTTATCTAAATAATGCGTAAATTCAGATTCACCAGAATAGGATAAACAAAGAAATTCCTTTGCTCTTGTCATCCCAATGTAAAGAAGTGAAACCTCCCTTTCTTTATTTTCCTCAAGCGGAAACGGCATAGAGTCCACATTAACGATAAAAACCGCTCGGAAATCTAATCCTTTACTGCTATCAATGGTACTAATTTTAACTCTACCATCATCTTTTGCAAAAGAGCGTTTTGAGACGTCGTTTTCAGTGATCCAAAAGTAAGGTAATCCTTCATCCTTCAAAGAACGCTTGATAATATCAATAATAGGATATTTATGTGTCCGTTTAACTCGGTAAAGAATGAGGATGTCCTGTAGCGGGACTTTTTTCTCGATATGTAATTTCTTTATGGAGCGAGCAACTATTCTCATTTCCTCAAAAAAAGTCGTTGCCTTTACGATACCAGGCTCAGGACCTTTTCGCTTCGTACTCTGAGGTGCAATGATCTCACCCTCTAGTTCACGATTGACTACTTTATTTTTAAACATCGAATGCTTGCGGTAAAATTCCCAAGCAAACTTTACAATCTGCTGGGTGTTGCGATAATTGATGGACAGAACCTTTGATCTTCCTTGAAAACTTAAGCCCGTATCCTGCAAATAGGAGCGCTTCCGCTGATAAATGGTTTGAGCGCGGTCCTCTACTAGTAGTAGAGACTGTGTATCTGCATTAATTAGTAAACTAACCAATCGGAGCCAGTCAGCTTCAAAGTCTTGCCCTTCATCAATCAAAACGGCGTCATATGTAGGTAGAATCGCTTCATTTCTTTCTAGTTTTTCTATGATATCTGAAAGCTGCTGTTCCCTTATCCTTAAATCGTTCTTTAACCAGGAGTGAAAATTCCTGACTATGATATTCTCATTTTGTATAGACTTCGCATTCGGATCAAAATCAAACAGATCCTCAGGCTCATTGAGCATATGATGGATCATTTGCTGAATCGCATTTGAAAGAGAAATATTGTAGCAGAGAATGAGAATCTTCCAGTCTGGATTTTGTTTTGATAACATCTTTGCCCGGCTTGCTAAAATGATCGTTTTGCCGCTTCCAGCAACGCCACGTATTAAGCGGTTCTTATCTCCAATTTGTTTAGCTAAATTCTCCTGGTGAAGATCCATGGTCTTAATATCATGCAAGGACAACAAAAGCTGGTCCTGATAAGGTACAGGCGGTTTGTATTCAGCACTAATCCGCACCTCAGGAAATAAGTGATATCGAATAGCGTTGATGTCCTCTATGGATAGCGATTCCTTTAATCGGAATGGAACGACAAACATATTGAGGATCTTTTCCATTAATATTTCTTCTGAAAATCCCTCTTTGTCTGGGTCAATTTCATCTCTCGTTAAACTAAGATTGGGTTCTATAACCGAATATAAGCCATCCTTAATAAAATCCTTTGAATTCATTCGTGTAAAAACAACACCATGGCCATAAGGGAACTTTAATTGAAATTTATATTTACCCTCTAACTGAATCAGACTCTTATCTTTTTTTAATGTATCAACCACATGAAACATATTGTCCCTTGCCTGCTTCATCGGACTTTTAATGACCGCTTGTTCTCCAGAGGTAGTAACAATATGCCATTCATCATGATTAATTTGAAAAAGTGTATTCTTCGTATAATCCTTCACTTCTAAGACGACAATGCCAAGGTCAGGCCCAATAATGACAAAATCAGGTCTTCTTCCTTGAATATCAGGTTCAAAATAAACAATGTAATCATCTGGTAAAATGGTCTTAAGCGTTCGAAAAAACAGCCTCTCTCCTGTTGTCGCAGATGATCGAATTGTCTCGGGAATCGTAATTGCCATAACAACCGCTCCAAAAATTGCAATTTTCTCCATTATACTACAATTAGGATATTTTACCCATAATATTACAAAAAACTTCTAATTACGTAAGAGATATCCCATATTTATTGACTATTTTCTACCAAAATTAACAAATAGCCCCCAAAGGGATTGTTTTTTACTTTAACTTAATTTATTAATAGTATTATAGGAAAATAAGACTAGGTAAATAAATGTTAGGACACACAGAAAGCGGAGTGAATATATTGTTTAAAGGAATAATAGATAAGCTATTTAAAACTACTCAACCTACGAGTACTTCTCAATATCAATCAATTAGTCAAGCAGAAGTGGAGGCATTAGTAGACGCAAAGCTAAAGGAACATGCTGCTGCATTAGAAACCACAATCTCAGATAAAGGAAACCAAGTTCCCATCCAGGATGAAGATTACACCTTATCAGCAAAGCAAATCGAATATGCACTATCGTTGATTGAAAAAGTAAAAGAGGAATTTGAACTGGCAATCGATCCAACCAAGCTAACCATTAAAGATTTAAATAGATTAATTGCCTATAATCGTTACAAGAATAAGGGTACCCTTATTAATCTCGTGAAAAAGGGTGTACTTAAAAAGAAATAAATCAAAAAAATCCTCGAATCCATTTAGGGCTCGAGGATTTTTTGACATATTGTCAGAGAAAAAATCATTTAGCGAAGGACCAAGGGGACGGTTCCGACGGTTTTTATAAATTAGGTTTCTTAGTTTCTATTCTAATAGTATCCCCTTCATCGACAAGATCAGCACCCACAGGACTAACGGTAAGAATGACATCTCCAGGTTTCAGAGTCATCACATTTGAGAGATAGGATATCATTTTGCTAATTGATATGATCATTAAATCTGTAGAACTATTTAATCTATCGATACCGGTTATCGGGGTTTATTTGTTAATAACTTTCTACTTTTCAAAATTAAGTATAACAGCAGTAGCAGCGCCTAGTAATAACGAATAAGGTTCCTCATTAAAGATAATCTGGGTATTAGAGTATGGTATCTTTAACGCATTTCTTCCAAGGTAATTTTTTAAAGAAGTTTGAAATACTTCGTATTGATTGTACGGACTGTCTATTACAATCTTTCCAGGGTTTATTATATTAAAAATACTAATTAAAGAAACTGCTAAATAGCTTCCATATTTATCAAGCGTTTCTTCTATTTTTCTATTTTTTTCAACCTCAGATAATTTGATAATTCCTTTTTCTAGGTTTGAAAGCCACTCTCTAAACGCCTTTTCGCTTATCAATTTTTCAAGACAACCTTTTTGGCCACATCCACATAGAGCCCCACTTGGATCAACTGAAATATGACCTATTTCCCCTGATGTAAAGCTCTCTCCATTCCAGATATCCCCGTCATTAATGAACGCTCCACCAATCCCATCTCCAATTCGTATATAAAAGAAGCTGCTATTAGAAAAATCTTCCTCTAATACATTGGAACATAACGAAGCTATTTTTACACTGTTTTGAATAATGATTGGTAAAGAGATTGAATACTTTAATAACTCAGAAATATTAACGTTTTTCCACTGGAGATTCGTTGACTCGTAGACAATTCCTTCTCTCGAATTCACAATTCCCGGTACTCCTATTCCCACGCCTAAAACATTGGAATACTCATCTAACAAGGCTGATACAATTCGAATGATTTGGTTGCAAACATAAGTAGCGTCCATACAATCAATTGTTTCAAAACCTTCTCTTATTACATTTAAAGAATAGTTTGTAACTACATATTCAATTCCATTATGATGAATGACAAGGCCAATTGCATTGTAGGCATCCTCATTTAATTCAAGTAATATTTTTGGTCGCCCCACTTTTTGTATGTCATTCACTCCGACTTCTCTAATCACTCCGGCACTTATATATTGATCAACGATAATGGAAACGGTATTTTTACTTACTCCCATCATACTAGCCAAATCTTTTCTAGAGGTTTGTTTATATTTGCGCAATAGGGAAAGTATCTTCTTTTGATTTTGTTCTCGTAAGATACCCGGACCTTTAATCATATCGTACCCTCATTTCTACCTTCTACCGTTTCCATTATTATATCAATAAATAACTATAATTTTTTAATTTTGTCTTTAAATCGTGAAATAAACTGTTGATTCCATTCATCTCCACCAGTGGAATTTCCGCTTTGCCAAATAGGAGGATGAATGCCTTGCTCAACTAATAATGCGATTGCTTCCATTGATATAGAATTTAATATATAGGAATTCACAAATGTAGAAATGGCACCAACCTTTTGTTCTAAAGAATCTATTTTGATTACAGCATCCCCTACATCAACTTTTGAGTCAATGGCTAAATCGACTAGATCATGTAAATTTTCCTTTGAAGGATGTCTTGCAGGATGTTCTTTTGGTGTTGAAGCCGCATGCTTAAAAGATGATACTCCTATCGTTTTTACGCCTAATCGCTTTGCCTCCATTGCAGCATCAATTGTGGCTGAATTAATACCATACGCGTTAACAATGATAAGCAAATCACCTGATTTTAAGCCGTAATCTCCAATGACAATTTTCCCATATCCAGGTATGCGCTCAATAGCCATTGATCGAAGGGCACCACCGCTCAACAGTGTTCCTTCATCTAAGATTGCACTTATATGCATTAACCCGCCTGCCCGAAAGAACAATTCTTGAGAAGCAAGATTTGAGTGCCCGCCTGGTCCATAAACATAAACAACTTTGTCCTCTTTTATTTGATTTGCGACAATCTTTGCCGCCTTATTGATACTATCGCTTTCAGTCAAAATAATTTGTTCTAAATATGATTTTACATTTTCATAGTAGTTAAGAGCATATTTCATAGATAGTTAGACTCCATTCTCTTGTTTTTTAGTATTAAGTGGCTTTCCAGACTTCATCGTTCCCACTAGTTCCAACCGCTCATCTATCATGTTGTAAAAAATGAAATCTGCAGGGGACCCTATTTGAAAAGCATTTTTTTGCGGCAAATTCATTAGCCTTGCAGGTAGTATTGAGGCTTTGTCAATAGCTTTTGACAAACTGGTAACACCCATAGAAACTAAAGAATTTACTCCCCATAAAATGCTTTGCGCTGATCCCGCGAGTAATCGTGGATTGCCATTTAAATAAAGCTTACCCTCTTTCGTTAAGGTTACCTTTCCCCCAACCGCTGTTTCATAATTACCGGGAGGCAGACCAGCTAAAGCCACACTGTCACTAATGATCAACATATTGTCTTTTTTCACCTTTTCAATTACCTTCAGAACTGAAGATGGTAAATGAAAACCGTCTGCAATCACAGTGGCAGCCAATGAATCTTCGGCCAATTGATCCCACAAATAGTTTGGATGCCTTGGGAGCATCACATGGGTACCGTTCCCTAAGTGTGTCGACAACCTTGCACCTGCTTTTACTGCCTGGTAAATTTGTTCTGATGATGCGGACGTATGACCAATAGAAACCAGAACATTATGTTCAACTGCTTTTCTTATAAAATCTTCTGCATTGTCCCATTCCGGAGATAATGTAACCATTTTTATTAACCCATTTACGGATTCATTTAATTTATGAAAAAACCCCCAGTCAGGAGGCTGAATATCCATTTTGTTATGCGCACCCCTTGGACCATCCTCCAGAGATAAAAATGGACCCTCTAAATGGATGCCTGGAATCACATCTCGCACTAACTCATTCTTTTCAATTGCGTGTGAAATAGTATGAACTAGCTTCGTTATATTCTCATAAGAGTTTGTAATAATGGTAGGGTAAAAAGACGTAACACCTTCAGCTAGTAAAAAATTAACTGCTTTTTCAATTTCTTGTTCACTAAGAGAAATGTTATTAAAATCGATTCCCATATAACCGTTTACTTGAAGATCTATAAAACTAGGGGCAATAAAGATAGTTGGATCATCAACTATGGATGACTCGATAGACTGAATTACTCCTTCATTTATCGAAATTCGAACTCCTGTTTTGTCTTTATAATGTATGCCTTCTACTGTAAAACTACTATTTCTCATCCTTTTCATCTCCAAATGAATCTTCATCTAAATATAAAAATGCATGTGAATGCTTTCTCAGGAAAGTCGAAGGGCAAGCTGTGCTAATGGGACCATTCAGCGTTTGGTCAACTGCAGTTGATTTCGTTTTTCCAGGCACAACACAATACATTGATTTGGCGGACATCAAGGCAGGAATGGTTAAAGTAAGCGCATATAACGGAACTTCTTCCAGACCTGAAAAGCATCCGTCATTAACTTGCTGTTGTCTACATGCCGCATCCAACTTCACTTTTTTGGTTATTTTTTCATCTGCAAAATCAGCTACTAGTGGATCATTGAAAGCAATATGGCCATTTTCACCAATTCCGAGGCAGACAATGTCGATTTCCTTTTCCTGAAGTAACGTTGTGTAACGTTCCTCTTCTTTCTCATTAGAGCTATTAATAAGGTGAACCTCTTTAAATGGAACTTTATCAAACAATCTTTCTTTCAAAAAATTTTGAAAAAGCTGGGGAGCCTCTTGTTGAAGGCCAATATATTCGTCCATATGGAAAGCAATAATACGATTCCACTTAATTCTTTCATCTGTTACCAAATGTTGTAAAAACTCATTCTGAGAGGGAGCTGCAGCAAATACCATCCTAATTTCATCTTGATTCTGTTGTAGCCTTACAATTTGTTCAGCCACATCATTTGCTGCAAACTTTCCCATTTTATTACGGTTTTCGAAAACATAATATGTAAGTTTTTCTTTATACCCTTGCAATTTCGGTTTAACCGTCAATTTTATCACCTACTAAATTATTTTTTATCGAATGGAGAATAATCTCTTCTATTCCCTCTTGAAATGGCGCAGGCAATCCAAAATAGTAGATAAAGTCTTCTGACTCATATCCGCCTTCTCTTATTTGAGTTCTTGTCGGCACATATCCAACCATTCCATTACAATATCCAAGAGCTAGTGAATTTGGAATATTTTCTTTTACAAATACGCCATATTTTTGCACCATTTCTCCACTAAAACATACAAAAGATAACTCATTTCCAAACTGTAAAAATTGCATCTCTAAATCTAACTCTCTATTCTTTTTCCAATGCTTCGCCACATGTTCCTTCCAAATCTCTAGCACTTTCGGGAAGGCTTCCATATCTTTATTAAAAGAATAAGGTTTCTGGAATGAAAGTGGGATTTGAATCACTTTTGCTTCAATGCCATTCATCTCAAGCTTTTTACCCGATTGATGCTCCAATGCTTGAATAACCGACTCAGCAAGTTGGTTTCCTATTCTTTCCATATCGGACAGGCTTCCCCGAAAAAAGTGATTGTCCTTAATCAAAGCTGGTCGCACATCCCCACAGCAGCCTTGAAGATAGCCAATTACTGCTTCTTTGTATTTTTTTTGAAGTTGTGAGCAACAGAAGCCTGGAAACTCTGCAGATATGACATTCGCGTCCGTTGAGGTAGGATGGCAAGCGTAATGAATGAACATTCCTTTTAAATCTTTCATTTCATTTTCAAATGTAACGATTGATAGATTTTGATCAACAAATGCATTCAAATTTGGCTGCATAACAACTTTATTGCCTTCAAAATAACGTCGATGTACGCTTATATCACACGTTGATTGTCTCAAAGTTGGAGTAACATATTCCTTATTACTCTTAGCAAGTCTTACACTTTCTATTATCTTTTCTTCTAAAGAGTCTAGGAAGCTGCTATCAGCAACCCCTAAAAGACTTGTAAAAGAATAGCTAGTTTGTGGACCGCTATGATTATGTGTTGCATGAAAACAAATGGAGTCTGGTTGAATGTGATATTCATGATATATGCTGCTTCTCCATTTACGAACAAGATCGGTATCCCACCAGATTACATCGCCAATAAAAAGTAAGATTTCTTTTCCTTTTCGTTCAAAATAAAAAGTCTTTAAAAAAAGAGGAGAATGGACTTCCACCGCATTACCCTCTCTATGAGCGAACCCCGCCAGTTGGATTGGCAGCCTTGGGGAAATTTCTAGTTCATAGGTTCCAAGTAGTAAAGACATGACACATTCTCCTTTTTAATAGATATTCATTTATATAGCTTAATGATTAATATAAAGTTCCTTAAAATATGAAATGGATCTTTAACTGGAAGCGCGACTACTTTATTTAAAGGTTCACCTTTGCGATTTCTAATCTGTATCCATTCTCCAACTTCTTTATTTGGATTCGGAAAGGTCCGGAAAATATAAGCATACAGCTTTTGGTACCACTCCATGAAAACCTGTTCCTTTGTATATTTATAAAGCAGTAGCAACGTATACAACGCCTCAGAATGTGGCCACCACAATTTTGTATCCCATGTTTCACAAATAAGGGTACAATATGGGTCATGATCATTTACTTGACCAACAGGCTTTCCACCATCTTTATCAACAAACCGCAGCAGACCGCCATATTCTTCATCCCATCCTCGATTTAGTGCGTTCAATGCGACTTTTGAGAGTATGCTAAGTACATCCTGTTGCTGATTTTCTTCCCAATTATTTAAACTGTGAAGGTGAAACCAAGTAGCCTCTAAAATATGGCCAGGATTTAGATGCCTTTCTAATAGTAAGTCTTCACTTTTTCCACTTTTTCTTTTTAATTCAATACATCTGCCATCCTCTTCAATGAATTCGTTAATGATATATTGACTTATATCCTTAGAGCACTTAATGTCTAAGTCCTGGATTGGGTATGAAAACACTCTAGCAGTTACCTCAATTTCTTGAACAACATTTAATAGAATCATATTTAAAGAATGTGACAGAAAATCTTTTGGAATTGGATAAGGCTCTGTTTTAATAGAACCCGTGCCAACTCGTTTGATGATCGTTTGATAAACCAATAAAGCTAGCTGAAAGGCTTCTTCATTCTTAAATACTTCGGCATATTTATTAATCCCTAGAACGAAAAAACAATCTGCATATACACTTATGTCGGTTTGTCCATTTATTTGTTTCCCATCATTTGTGACGGCATAAAGCACATGATTTGACTCCATAAGCGTGTGTCTTTTTAGAAAGGTATACGTTTTATCAGCCATAACTTTTAATTCATCTAAATCTAAAGAAACAATACCTTCTTTTGCTAACTGATACAATTCTGAACAAAGCCAGAGAAAACGCCCTTGTGACCAAGTGTATTTATCCGAGCTAATTAGCTGTTTTCCATCATTTGTAAAGCAGGTAAAGACACCGCCGTTTTGATCATCAAACGCTTTTTCCCAAAAGGGCCAAAAATCTCGGACAATTTCCTGACTATAGAACTGAGCAAACTTATTTGAATTCATAAAAATCACCTTTTTTCTAAAAGCAGGTTATAAAGCTAGTTTATTGTTCTTATCATTAGCAAGCTCTTCGTCACTTTTACTAATAGCAGACAACATATCTTCAATTTCAGGAGATACAGTTTTATTATTTAAGAATCCTAATCCGATAAACACAAGTGCTGAAGAGAATACTGGAGCACCTAATTCAACATATAATGGCCATTCAACCCCATACTTTGTTAGAGCAAACATGATGAAGCCCACAATTATGGATGAAATTGCGGCGGTAGAACCACTCCGTTTAAAGACCGGAAGTAGTCCTAGCAACATTGGAATAGAAACAGGGCCAACTAAAGCGGCAAACCATGATATTAATAAACCTAATACTCCTCCAAAGTTATCAGAGTAAATCGCAATAATAAGAGTTAAGAATGTAAAGATAAATGTCGTAATTCGTGCAATTGTTAAAGATTTTTTTTGATCTAGCCCTTTAAATTTGTTAGACATAGTTGGAAGAATATCTCTGGTGATTACGGAAGCAATAGTATTTGCGTCTGAGGAAGTCATTGACATTGTAGCAGCAAATAATGATGCAATTACTAGACCGACTAAACCTGATGGCAACAATTCTTGTGTCAGTAATGCATATGATTTAGTTGGATCTTCAAGATTTGGCAAGATTAACGGCGCTGCCCACATTGGGAAGAACATGATTAACGGGAAAATCAAGTAAAGCCAGCCAGAGAACAGTGCGGATTTCTTTGCTTCTTTTCCTGATGGTGAAGAAATATATCGAGCTGCAAGGTTCCAAGTACCACCGTTATAACTTAAAAACACGATAAATACGAAAACTAATACATAACCCAATGAATACGGTTCATTGAATGGCTGGCTATGTGCTGGCGGGAGTTTATCCCAAATGCCAAAAATTGAACTGAAGCCACCCATTTTGGATAAAACAATAAAGAACATAGCAAAAGCAGCAACAACTTGAACAATGAATTGAACAAAGTCTGTCCAAAGATCTGCCCAAATACCACCGACTGTAATATAAATTAATGAAACTAAACCAGATAATAAAATTCCATACATAATTGGCACACCTGTAAAAACATTTAACAAAATACCAATTGCGGCCCATTTTGCGCCAACATCGAATAATTTTAGCAGCACACCGCTCCATGCAATTAATTGTTGGGTTGGCAGATTATAACGCATAGCCAAATATTCAGTAGGCGATTCTATATCTAATTTTGTTCTCAATTTTGACCAGCGAGGCGCCATTATGTAAGCCCCTACCATTACTGATACAAATATTGGAAGTGCCCACCAAACATATAAACTAAATCCATGTGTATAGGCAAGCGCTGCATACGCTACAAATACAGCTCCACTATAACCGCCCATATGGTGTGAAATCCCACCTAACCACCAAGGGACCTTTCCACCTCCTACAAAATAATCCTTTGAACCTTTTACCTTTTTGAAAGTCGTAAATCCTATTAAAATCATTACTAAGAAAAATGCCACTATAACAACCCAATCTAGACCACTCATCGTATCCCTCCCTCAAATCGTTTGCTTTATTCTGATTTATGACCTTGAAACTATTAAAATATTGCTATTCCTTCACCTCCGCTATTTAGTCATAATATATGACTAATATATTAAAAAAATAACATAAAACGCTTTCATTGTAAATAAAAAATATTTTGAATTTTTTAAATTCAAAATCATTGTGGTAGTAGTTTTTTATTAATGACATTTATTTATGGCTACTTTAATCAACAAAGAAGTCCATCCACATCAACTACGCCTCAGCCATGCTACCCACCTTTTAAACAACGGAGCTACTATTGATGTTATTCAAAGTCCACTAGGGCAGGAAAAAAGCGAGACCACTAGGATTTATGCTCATTTAAGTGGAAGCATTAGAAGAGGGATTTTATAGAAAGTATTTTTAAAAATGTAGTGAGAAAGGCAACTGGTTTTACGCTGCCCTTTTCACTATTGCCCCCTATAGTTTAAGTTAATCTGACTTTAGAAAAGTACCTTACTTTTGTAAAGCACTTAAACTCTCGATACTGGCCAGTATCTTTTCCTTTAGATTATCATCCTCAAACCCCGGTGCAGCTTGAATGGCCCCCATCCTGTACCTCTCTTGATAATCCTCTCGGAAATACCTTAGCCCTTCCGCCTGCTCATCTTTGGTAGGTGTTAGGATAAAAACCTCCTGTACCGCCCTTTTGCCAGTTTCACGATGGATAATTCCATCACGATATTTGTGCATTTCGCCAAGAGCTGTACCGAGATTGTCTGGTACTCGGTACTTAGGGTCAAAGATAATAATTCCATTTTCCCCTTCAATCACGATGTCAGGAATCATCCTTTGCGTATAAGTGTGGAAGCTCTTTGTATTAAATTGATATGTACGTTGATAGAATAAGGAAAGCCCGCCTATTAATTGAATTTTACTTTCTTTATTTTCAGCCAGCTCCAGAAAAATTCCATCCTTCTTCGTTTGAAATAAGCTACTCGTAGTAAGTACTAGCCCTGATTCCCTTAAAACTTTCACAATCCTCATAAAACACCACATTTCATACAATTGAAATGTGTCCTTTAGTGAAATCGGATAATCAAAGCCAATCCCTTCTCGGTTATGTTTGTAAAGCATGTCAAACCATTGGTACCAGATACGGTAAACTGGATGCTTGCGAAACTTTTGCGTAATGGTGTAAGGACCTTTGTTAGCAGTTATTTCCGTGATAAACGGACTAATCAGCCACCGTTCTACCACAGCCCTGTATTTTGCAGATTTACCTGCTATAGCCTTACTCTCGACACCTTCAAATTTCCGCAGGAGCCTATACAAATCCTGCAGCTGCTGCTTTAACACTTGATTTTCGTAAAGGTTAACACTTTCAAGAGTCTTAGTATTTTCCACATTACTTGGTATATCCTCCCCATGGCCCTTTACATCCAGCCAACGCAATGTTACTTGTTCAGAATGCTTTACTTTTTCTCTTTTCATCATCATTGAAAACTTTTCTAAGCGACGGAATGGCTGCTTTTCTATTTTAGAAAAAACTTGTTTTAATTGAAAGAAAGACTGGTCGATATAGCTCCACTGTGTCCAAGAAATATCACGGTTTCTTCCAGAAGCGTTCACATTAGTCTCTAAGCCGCTTAGTTGGAAACAGCTATTTGCCTCCTCGAGGATTTCTTCCAGCATCATATTAAACTGCTCTTCTGTCAGCTTTCGATCATCCGGATAGATGTATGTTTCATAGGGTTTACCGTTAATAATTATCTTTAAGATACCGTACTGAAACGGTGTGATGAAAGCAGCATAATAACCATTTTCTTGCTTGTAAAATGGCAGGGGAATATTCTGAATCCTAACCTCTACCAGGTCCCCTTTATAGCGAAGCTTATATTCTGTTGCCTCTGTTAGATACGCATCAAGAAAGGGAATCCACCCTTGCCTTATATCCCATAGTTCAAGAATGCTATCTCCAGAATTGTGTAGCTCCATAATACTCCAGCTCCTCTTTCATCCGTTTCACATGTTGAAGTGAGACAGAATTAGGAAGTAGATTCTCTGACATCCACTGTTCCATTCTGGTAAGCATATCTGATATCCGTTCATCTCCCCTGACTTTTGTTAATACCTTTTCAGAAATGACACGGTCTAGAGCATCCATAGGTTCCATCTGGTGCTCTTCTGGAAGCTGAAAGTTAGCATATAATTTTTGAAGCATTTCCCCCATAGACCTGTAACCAAAATGCAGTTCAAATTGGGCTAAAGTTTGATGTAATTCTCTAAGTATCTGAAATTCTCGGGTTAGTGCTGCTTTCAAGTCCTGGTCAGCTCTTTCCCAATATGTATCAAAATCCACATCTGACAACGTCATAACAAATGCACGATCAAGGACTTTATCGGAAATAGAATGTGTCGTTTCATCGACATTAATCGTTCCCAATACATAGAAATTAGGTGGAATTAAGAGTTTCCTAGGAATATCCGTAATCGAATCGTCCTGGTGCAGAGGAATTTCCTTTCGTGATTCAACCGCACTTAAATAATCACTTAAGTAATACTCGACACGAGCCAAGTTCATTTCATCCAACAAAATAAAATGAGGTTTTTCCCGTTCCTTTAATGCATTCAATAGGACATCTAGAAATTCTGTTTTTACATACCGTTTTTCAAATGAACTATAATATCCGAAAAGCGCACTCGCATCTGTCCAGTCCGGACGCACAGGGATAATGGTGAAATATGGATTTTCACTCTCATATTCCAAACCATAGACAGCATTAGCGTAAAGGCGGCAGAGTTGCGTTTTTCCTGTACCCGATATCCCGCTTAACAGGACAAAATGCTTATCATCTAGTGCGGTAAGGTTCAAATGTAGGTCACGGACAATCTCTTTTGAAAAAGTAAATTGACTAGTTGATATCATATTGATAATTTCTTGAAAGGTAAAATTTGGTTCCATGCCCTCTTCTGTTTCTATTCCATTATCTTTAGCTGTCTCAGATATTGAATCCGCTGAAGGTAATTCGAGTTTTTTACTAGCATGGGCAAAAAGAAGAGCTGATTTGATAAAGTTCTTCTTAACTGCCTCGGCGCCTTCAACATACGTCTGTGTTTCATTATTGTAGCTGCCGACACAATAAGAAGTGCCGTTGACTTGAAAATCATGCTCCCTTAATAAGCGCATGGCAGTATTCATCACAGCATGGTTGTCCAGATTGTGTGTCGCAAACACTTTTGTAATCCACCAATCCTTTGTGCCATCCCCGATTATTTCTCTCGCGCTCGTAAAAATATGATTATGACCCTCTAGCTGTACAATAATCGTTTGAAACGGTGAATTCTTATCATGAAATTGAAGGTAACTGAGAAACCCTTTGGTGACCAATTGATCTCCATCATGAATATAAAAGGCTTGGCGTTTCCCATTGGTTTTTTCATTTTCTAGTGCTGAGATATCAACGGAATAGATGCGGCCGAGCAAATTGATTTCTTTGATGTTCCGAGTCGAAGCTAGAGATAGTAAAGCATCATATGCTTTCTTCGAAACATCGATTTCTTCATTATAAAAATGACGGAAAGCTCCCAGCTTCTCCCAAGCATCAACGAGTTCCTTAATCAGCACTTCTTCCTCGATATGCCCTTCCAATGGAAGACTGGTTCCCACTTGGAACCATGGCCGTTTCCGCGGCTTTACACAAGCCTTAATATACGGAATAAATTCATCTTTTTCTATAATCGTCTTTTCAGACCATCCTGTAAAAATGGAATAATGAGACGGAATGGCATGTAACACATTATGTATTTTATCATTTCTAACCCATGCCCAAAAAGGTATGAAATTTAGCTCAGAATGGATAATTATCATTTTACTAATACCATCAAACTCAAGCGCCAAAAAGTTATGTTCATTTTCATCCACTTTACGATTGAGCTTAATGTAATATTTACGGCCAATATTGGAATCCTTTTTCTTTTCCGCGTAGGTAGGATTCCGGGCATCGCTATAAGTGGTTGCAAGTGTGGAATCATAGCTTTTGACTATATACTCTTCTCCAAGAGTTATCCCTAATGAGTCAACAAATCGTTGGAATAAAGGCTTAATTACTGGCGATACCTCATCAAGTACCTTTCGACAACGAATTTCTGTATTGTCTTCATTAAACAAAGACTGATAATAGGTAAGATCTAACAAAACGGTCACCAACTTCCATATTCAAATATACCTTTATTATAACGGATATGGGATTATTTAGTATCTAGATAATTCTATTTTGTTTTTATAATACTCCTGCAGAAATTTAATTTTCTTCTATTCGTTTATGGTCATATGAAACTGGAAGTAATTCTGCGTAATTCCTTAAGTGTTTCTGCCTCATCTTCAATATTAACCGTATAGCATTTTATTTTTTTGCCTTCATCATTTTCCAAATGCCAGCAGTTTAAACATTCGCCGCATTTATTTCATTTTAATCTTGTTGTCCGGGGCTTTCTAGCTATGAATAGGCTGGGGGAGTATGTGCCTTCCGCTCAAAATGATAATGAAGACGGTATTCACATATTTCCTTCGTCCAGTCATATAGGATTTCTTCATCTGCCGGAGCAACATCGAAGTTTAATCTAAACTCATCATTTTGATAAGAAATCAACCCTTTTGAGCTGCCACTCCATTTAGTCATAGGCATTTTAGCTATTAGTTTACTGACACTCTTTTCCTCATAGTCCCATAGTTCCCTAGCACCTTTATCTGAAAAATCAATCCTTTTTCTAAACTCTTTTTCCATTAATTATTGGTGGAAAAAGTGAGTAGTTTCTTTTGAAGATATTGAGTCATACCAATTGGATTTCCCTCGGGCAAGCATAGCGAGCAGCACAACCATCTTATAGCTTTTGGTCATGCTTGTTTTTTCTACTTCTACAAACCATTTTTCATAGTGGTTATATACCAGAGCTTCCTGATGAGATAATTCCTCCGCCAATTTCAAAAATCCAAAATAGGATTGAAATTCCTGTTTGTACTGCGTTGATTCTGAAGCACCCTTTAAGTGGATTTCCAGATAGGTCGGTCTCCTGCCTAAGTCTCGCTTAAGATCCAGATAATCACTCAATAATTTTTCTTTTCTTGGCTGTCTCTTTCGCATCATTTCTTTGAAAAGGTTAATGACGTAGATATCCAAATCTAATTCACAAAATTGTGGTAAGGTCGGTTGGATATTCCGTGTCTTCCCCTCACTAGGATTCGTATCAAATAAGCTGAGTTTAATATCCGCATTCAGGTAGTTTCCTATTAAGTCTACAATGACACATGCTTCTTTACCAGGATGTAAACGAAGCCCCCTCCCAATTTGCTGGGTAAAGACGGTTAACGATTCCGTTGGCCGAACAAACAGTAAGGTATCAACCGCAGGGATATCTACACCCTCATTAAACAGATTAACCGTAAAAATCGCATGGATTTCACCGTTATGGAGCTTGGAAATCGCCTTACTTCTGCTTATATCAACCTGTTGTGAATGCAGACTTACAGTTTTATAGCCATGATGATTAAAGTAGTTAGATAAGAAATTGGCTTGTCGAATCGAAGAGCAAAAGGCTAATGTTCGCGTTTGCTTTTTATCCTCCCAAGCACGCAGGATTTTAAGTGCCAAGTCCTCTTTTAATTGAGCTTGCAATAACTCCTCTTCTTCATAACGATTACCTAACCACGTGATTTGGCTATAATCCGTGTCATCGTAAACTCCAAAGTATTTAAAAGGGGCAAGCCACTTCCGTTCTATAGCATCCAAGAAATCAAGTCTAAATGCCACGTTCCCATCACAAATAGCATAAACATCCTTGTTGTCATTCCGGTCTGCAGTAGCCGTGATACCCAATAAAAACTTTGGTTTAAAGTAATCTAATGCCCTTTTATAGGAATCTGCAGCAGCATGATGAAACTCATCAATGATAATGAGGTCAAATTCTTCCGGCTGGAACTGCTCTAGATGAGTTTTCATACTTAACGTATAGATAGAAGCAAAGATGGCATCCGCATTACTTTCTTTCGTTTTCCCGTTATAAATGCCATATTGTTTATCTGGCATGACTTTTTTAAATGAATCTCTTGCTTGATAGAGAATCTCTTCCCGATGGGCAATAAAGAGGACATTTGGATAAAAAGAGCCAATTCCGAACATTACTCAACCTCCTCTCCGTGTTATTTCGTAATGTCGTAATTTGAACCATTGCAGTTATAAGTTAAACTGTCAGATTAAAATACAACCTTTTCCTCAAAATCACAGTCCAGTCGGTTTCTTATGCCAACTTTTCCGAGTTTGAAGGGAGCAAAGGTCAAGAGCCATTTGTAATGCGTCTGGTAAGTCGTCATGATCTCCAAACGGAAACATTTCGAGTTGTTCTAAGAGAAGTCTTTGGGTCTGGTGAGGTCTTATGACTCCGTTCTCAAACAGCGGTTCCATTTGCTCAATTCGTTCTTCCTTCTTTCCGTGTGAACGGTTTGTTGTAATAGGTTTGAGCTTTGTGAAATATACTCTTTCCCTTTGCATTGCTTCACGGAGTTGTCTGTATAAGTCAAACTGACCTTGAACAGTTTCAACAGCGAAGACTCTTGGTTGATACTCTTTGATTATTTCCAGAGCTTTCTCCATTGCTTTGTGAGCTGGACATTTCTCTGCCCAAGTGTGAAGTACATAAAGCACACCAGTACGTCTCTCACGTCCAAGAATGACAACAGCGTTATAGTCAGAACGGTTTGACTTACCAAAAGCCATGTCCCAAGCTCCATACAATTCAAGGTTTTTGTCCTCTAATTCTCCATAGTCCCAGAAGACCATTCTGGTTTGATTGAAAATTTGACTGTCCTCGTCAATAGGAACATTTAAATATTCTGAAGCGAAAGACTTTGAGGTCATGTTGCTTTTCTCAATCATGAGACCAACATAAGACCAGCGTTGTTCCCAGAGAACCTCAACTCCCTTGTCCATTTCCTCACGGTTCATTTCATAGAAAGAAAGAGCTGTTTCCCTTCTGTCTGGGTCTTCTTGATCTCGGAGTAATTGGTCAAATACGTCCCAGAGGTCTTGACGTTCTGGAGGACTAATGACAGCGGAGAACAGCTTTGACTGGAAGTCACTCCGTCTCATAACGTCAAACAACAGACCAGACTGGTGAACAGCGGTTCCCATGTACACGAAAGCTGTTCTGTCTGGGTCTCCTATTGGCATTACAACAGAGTTGAACCAGTGAAGGTTCTTGTCTCGGAGTTCAGCTGTGTTTGTGTTCTTGCTAGACTCCAAGTCGTCACAAATGACCAAGTCTGGACGGTAAGCTCCGTTTCTCTTACCCCTCATTTGCTTTCCCATTAGGAAGCTTCAACGAGTATTCCAGCTTTGCTCAAGAAACTTTCTTGGTTGTCTCTTTCGTTCATTTGACTCTTTGGACTCAATAGCTCCCCAAAGTCCTCACGGAGTAAAGCGTTGAACTTCAATGTGTTAGCAACGTATTCAATGAACTTCTTACTCATTGAGTCGGTCTCTGATATGATCAGAATGTATTTCCGTTTCTGGAAAACGACTTGGTGAAGCGGAAAACAGTTTGACAAGTAAGCTGACTTTGCATGACCACGAGGAGCCGCCCATGCTATCCTCTTGTTGACTTCCTCGTTTGAGACCACGTTCAGAATGTCCGTGAGTTCTCTGTGAAAGTCTGGAGCCATGTCAATGGACACTCCTTTTGGAATAAGCGGTTCTTCAAACTCTGGGTTCATTTCAGCTCCTAAATATTGATACATGAAGAACAGAGTGTCATTCTCTGATCGGTCAATTCGTTTCAATTGCTTCAGCTTCAGCAACCATTCACGTTTTTCCTCAATGTCTGTGACCTTTGGAACTTTGCGTTTTGTTAGTTCAATCATTCTTTTTCTTTTGTCTGGTTCGGTCACTGGACAGAAACCATACTTGTCAACCAAGTGTTGAACTTTCATTTTCTTCCTCCTTCCTTTGCTCATAAAAAATAGGAACCACAAGGGTTCCCAGAGTCGCCAAAAAAATTATTAATTTCGTAATTTAGTAATTGACGAATGTAACATAACGTATTATCATTAACTTACAGAGATTAATTAAGTAAGGGGTTGGTAAATATGGAATTTGTTCAACCTATTCGGGACATAAACAAGATTGAAGAAATGAAAGAGAAGCTCTCCCCAAGAGACTCCTTCATGTTTACCCTCGGAATAAATGTTGGTTGTCGTATTAGTGACCTCCTTCAACTCAAGGTCAAAGACATTCGAGGAAAGTCTCACCTTTGCATTGAAGAAAGTAAGACTGGAAAGACAAAACGCTTTTTAATCAATAACTCCCTCAAAGAAGTTGTTTACAACTACACTGAAGATCTTGACCCAGAGTCTTGGTTGTTCCCAAGTCGTAAGGGAGACAAACCAATTACACGAGTTCAAGCATACAGAGTATTAAACAAGACAGCTCAAGAAATTGGACTTGACGAAATTGGAACACACACTTTGAGAAAGACTTTTGGATATTGGTTCTATAAAAGAACAATGGACGTTGCAATGTTACAAGAAATTTTCAACCATTCAGCTCCGTCAATCACTTTGAGATACATTGGAATAAACCAAGATAACATGGACGAAGCTCTGAAGGACTTCACTTTGTAAGGAGTGTAAATTGTGAGAAGACCAGAACCAGTGAAAATAAGAGTGACAGATACTTTGTGGTTGACCGCTAAAGAAATTGAAGAACAACTTGCTGAATTGGAACAAGCTTGGTTTTTAGTGGCACATAATAGAACATTAGAATATTACCAAGTTCAGAGAATAACTTTGCATTTAGAAGCTGAAATTAAAAGACTGAAGGGAATACTAAAATACGACGAATACTTTTGAAATAATAATGGGAAGGTCAATGAGACCCTCCCCTTTATTTCTTAGGTTTACGACCTGTCACAAGCTTGTATTTCTTTTGAATTTCAGCACAAAAATAGAGATTTCTCCACCAAAGATTTTCTTAACTAAGTAACCTTCCTAATAAAACCCCTTTTTGAAAGTTGATATACCTTACCCAACGAGGTTTCTATTTTAAAGTGACTATTTATTTATTTCATATTTGTCTAACTGTTTTTTTTCCTTTGACCGAATATTCTTCAAATGCTTTTTTAACCTTTTGATATTCACTCAGTCTACCAATCAAACTATCCCTAAAGACTCTTTCTGTACCACTTTTATATATAAATTTTAGTTGAGCTATCACATTATCGCCACTAGAAACCTCCATAAACTCGATATTAGAAAAAAAATAAACAGTACCATTTAATGAAAAACTATTTTTATAGATTTCTATAGATTGATTGGTATTTGATTTTCTAAACGTGTTAAATTGAACACTGCTATTCAAACCTTTATTTTCATGCGGATCGTAATTTAAAAATGCATTCCTTATTTGCTGATACTCTTCTAGATTATCGTTTTTTCTATATGTTATTTCTCTTCCGTTCTTGAATTTTATCTCCATATTCACAATTTCTCTACTAAATGGCACAACAGTACTGGAACCTCTGTAACTATTAACTGTTATATCGAGTATATCTGAAAAGTAATGGAATTTACCTTCAGCTTTAAACCCACTGTTAAATACTTCAATTGTTCCATTAAAGGTATTACCATAGGGAAAAAGTCTTCCTTTTGTTGTTACAACATGATCTCCATAATTTGCAACATTGTCCTTTCTTTCTGAAAAGAAACGTATAAGCCCTATTATCAATATAATTGCAATAATAACCATTGAGATTATTGGGGCGATATCTCCATTAGGAACAACAATCCCGATAACCACGCTTAAAATCATGTAAAGGATAAATAAACCAACTAAGAACCCACACATATTTCTTTCTCCCCCACTAGGCATTCCTATTAAATATAGATTTTGCTTAACCAAATCATTCTGTTTTATTTTATATTATTCTCTATGTGAAAATGTTTTTCCTTCTTTCAAAAATTTATGTGCTGTTTGAATAAAACTGACCTTATAACAAACCATTCATTATTAATTAATAAAAGGTCACTCAGTACTTTTAAAAATTTTGTGTGTAAATTGTAGGACACAGAAGAGGGAGAGAAAGACCCCCAGCCCCCTTGTGTACCCCTGTCAAGAAGTTTTTCTTTACACGAAATTCGAATGAAACAAAACCTTTTTCATTCTTTTGCTTGAGTCCCTTTTCCGAGAAGCTTGGAAGACTGGAGGGAACCGTGTTCTATCAACGTTTTAAATCTTTTTCCAATGTAACACAATCTATATTTTGTTACATTCAATCAGTCATTTAACAGTTCGTTCTCCATGTCAATGACTTCTCTCTCAAGGTCTTGGAGTGTTTGCTGTTGCTTAATTTCATGAGTATGTTCATGAGAGTCCTTGAGCTTTCCTCTGTTCTGTAAGACAAGTTTAATTGCTTCCAGCTGGGTCTTTTCTGACTTTCCTTCCCTCAATAATTGCTTGAGTTTGGAGTATGCTTCAGTGAGGAAGTCTTCCATTGCTCTCTCTGCAACAGAGTTCTGGTAAGCAATGAACTCTGGGTCTTTCTTCCAACGGTAAATGGTTCTTTCTGTGACTCCATATTCTTCAGCAATCTGGGCAATTGTTTTCTTTTGAATGTCGTTCGTTGCAAAAGTTTCAGCGACCCGCTTCTGAGTATCCGTCAGCGAGTTTTTCCTTAGTATTTCTGACATTCGTTTCACTCTCCTTTCTTCATTACTTCAAAATAAAAACCTTAAAAAATAAGGGTTTCTGGGTAAAACTACAAGAAAAAAGCTCGTGTCAGAAAAGTGACAACGAACCTATAAAAACACCGTACTTTTACCCAACTTTTCATGAACTTTTCCCTTACTTTTTCAAGTCGTTTTCTGATCTTATACTGGTAATGAAAACAAAGCGGTTCATATTTCAAATAAGTGAATTTTACATAGGGTCTAACAATGAAGTGAACCAAGTTCACAAAAGAAATACTCAAAAGGAGTCCAAGAAACAAAAAGGTCATATTCGAAGTGACCTCCTTAAATTGTTACAGTTTTGTTGAATTTTCATAAATTAGGTTGTTAATGTCTTCAATAGGAAGACTATTAATCGAGAAAAGCGTCAAGCTTTTTGAGATTAATTGAACACAGATAAAACAAGTTATAACTTGTTAACCCTGTTCAACAATGACTGAAACTGTCTCAACTTCCTCGTTTATCCTAATTACTTTCTTCACTTTCATTCCCTTGAGAACTTCCATTGCTTTCTTCATTTCCTTAAGCTGTGAATACTTTAGTATTATTTCAGCTCGTTCATAATGCCCAAATACAGCTTCAAACAACATATGTTGAACAAAGCTCACTTTTCCTCCAAATTTAGCGACAAAGACCAAACGTCGAGATTCCTTCAATAAGCCAACCTTTCTTTTATCCAGACCTAACTCCAGCCGAATTTCCTTCACGACTTCTTTAATTTCCTCATTCACATAATGACCAGAACCTTGAACTTGACTCAATACATTCAGATATTCAAGAAGTTCTTTAACACGTTCGTTATTCAACATTTTCTTCAACTCCTTTGGTCTGGTTCTGCTCCAGTCTTTGCTCATATTCCTTCAGTTGAGCAACGAGAAAAGCGTTTTCCTTCGTCAGTGAAGCAATTCTTTGAGTTAAATTGTCAATAATCACATTCACGTCCATTTCATCTCCCTCCTCTTTTAAAAGTAAAAGAGCCATGTCAGAAAAACATGACTCTCACACTTATAAAGGGAACAATACTCTAAATTTACAACCAATAATTAGTTTTAAAATGCAAATAAAAACTTGATAAAAAAGAAATTAGCTAATGCTTAGTTGAAGTATAATTCTGGAATTCTTAATCATTTAAAATACCCTACATATAATTGGACGATCAGTGAATTATAAAAAAGTAACCATAGATTGAGATAGTAGCTAATAAGGGGGTTTTTTTATGATTGAGGAATCATTTAATATTGACGATAAAGCTTCTAAAGAAAGAATTGAGTTCATTTCTACTTTAACAGAAAAAGAAAAGGATCAATTCATCTTTAGTATTTTATCGGATGATTATCTAGTAGAGAACCGTTATTTTCCTTTTGAGGGTGAGCCCGATGTTTCCGCTCCTGGAAACCCAAAGATTGTCTTATATGGATGTGGAGCTACAAAGAATCCAAGATGTGCGTCCCGTTGCGGTGCTAGTTACTGTCGTTCAATAGAACATGGAGAGTCATTCTGTACAACAGACTACAATGCAGACATTGGGAGACGAGGTAACTACGACATAATAGTCTATATTAGACATGGACAATTTGGAACAGATTCGGATACATGGCGAAAGTTTACTAATTGTGCTTCAGCCCGTAAACTTTTTAGAACGGATACTCTGACGGGTCCACAAAGTCCGGGAAGAGGAAAACCTTTTTTAAGTGGGAACAACAACACTTCAGGCAGACACACAGGGTCATTAGCTATAGAAGCTTTTGAGCCAGGAACAAGTAATTCTGTATGGTGGGGAATATGGTATTTTAATTCAGGTTTTGGAGAATGGGGTGATGAATGGCTTAGATGTGGACATGATTATTGGTTTTTATTTAGAGACGCTTAACCTTCCTAATTGAATTACTCAATATATATATATATATATATATATGTTCAGTAAAGGCTTGGTTTCACACCAAGCCCTTTTTGTAAGTCCTCAAAAGTTCCTCTTTAAAACTTCTCTTACTATTAAAATAGTAAAATTTTCTATATAATTAGTTAAAATAAATTATTAATGACAATAAGGAGAGGGTATCTTTTGGCACTTCAAGCTGAAACATTGGTAGAGGAATGGTTTAATCGGAATGGTTACTTTACGATAAGAGGAATAAAAGACAAGATTAACGAGATTGATATTCTGGCAATTAAAAACCTTGGAGAATATGGGTGGGATTGTGTACATTGCGAAGTTCAAGTTGGTATTCGTCCAGTAACTTATATTTGTAAACTCACTAATGAACTTGCGGCGGAATTGGGAGTCAAGGCAAGTAGTGCAAAATCGAGAACCGAGCAACAAATTGCAACCTGTGCCAAACAATGGGTAGTTAATAAATATAAAGCTAAAAATAAACAGCAAATAAGAGAACAATTAAACCCTAATTGTAGCTGGCGTTATTTACTTGTTCATGGGAATGTAAAAGAACCAAAGGAACTTGTTTATATTGAGTCCGAAGGTGTTAAACTATTCCCGTTTAGACAAATATTGAATGATTTATGCACTAAACAGACCCAACTCGATTTTTCTGGTTCATCCGCTGGTGATCTAGTAGAAATCATTAATTTTATTCAAAACTAATAAAGCAAAATGGAGCAATTCCCTTTGTGGTTGCTCCATTTTCCTCTCCTTTTATCTTTTACTGATTCCACCATTTCCACTCAACACTTATACATGTCTGATCTCCTTTACATTGACTCGAAACATTGTTTGACCAGAGTCATCGTATGGTTCGTCAAGTTTCACTTGGATTGAGGGAATATGTTGAACGTAAAGGGACTTGTTTTCTATGTAAAAAATAGTTCCTCTCTTATCAACCAAGTTCCAGCAACCGTCAACGACATTGACAACGACTCGGTCTCCAACTCGGAATGGTCTCATTGAATCACTCCCATATTCGTTTTACACTTTGAACAACGAGAGAAGCAGGAGTTAGTGACACAAAAAAAGAGAGTCAGTATCGACTCTCCCCCAAACATTATTATTCTATTAGTCTATAAATTGTCTTCTAACAATTGCCATTCGTCACTTGAAATATCGTCATTGTAGTTATTCATACAAATGAATAGTTCATTGTTGCTTTTATCTTTTCTTACGAATCCACCCTTTAAGTTATGCTTATGCAAATACCTTTTTAACACTTCAAACTTTTTAGGTGAAAACTTATCAATATCTTCACTATCTCCGCTTCTAGTAAATCCACCTTTGGTTTCAATAATCCAAATTTTTCCTCCTTTTGAAACAATATAGTCTGGATAGAATGATTTTTGCTTTCCAAAATTGTCGAGGTATACAATTGAAAAATATTCATTTCCTTTATCACCATTTTTGTAAATCCAATCAATACTACTCGAAGTTTCACAGTATTTTTCAAAAGTTTTCTCAGAATCCGAACGAACCTCAGCAGAAGACAAATATCCCTTATACACATTACTATCGAACACTTTTTGCACCTTGTTATTCTTGTCGTAAGTAAATAAAAACTCTTTTGGTATAATAAATGGTCTTTCTGTAACATTCGGTAAATTAAGTGTTGGGTGAATAAGAACACTCGCCATTGCTTTTTGTATATCTTCTCTTAATTTCTTGAAATTATTAATTACAAAGGCATAGACTTCTCTTGTATCTAAACGTAAGATCTTTTTGTCATAGCGTACATTTTTATCAAACAAGCGACGAATTATCGTGTTCATTTGGTCATACGGTAAGCTCAACTTAACACCCAGAGCACCAACACGATTGTGATACTCTCGTCCGTGTTTGTGAGTATTAAGTGGTTCAGTCATATTTACATTGGCAAGGTTTTTAAATTCCTGAACAGTCAATTTATGTATTTCCCCAGTAAAGGTATTCTTTATAATCATATCGGAAAATTTATATCCATTATGTTCAAGACGGATCTTGTTTTCTATTGTTTTTGTTGAAGTACCATATACTTGTTCATAATGAAGAACCATTGACTTAAGTGCTTCAGTTGCGTCATTTGCTACTGGAACCTCCGTTTTTTGTTCACTGACAAGTGAAAATTCCCTATGCTCTTGTTTCAAGAATAACTTTACAGCTTCAAAAGCACCTTTTCTTAAATGTAATTTGACACCTTCAGTAAATTTTTCGTCAAAAGTATATAGATAACAAGAATCCAAAAGGTCGGTTTCATAATGTTTTAACTCTGGCATACGTCTTATACGACCTATTGTTTGGATCTCGAATGTTTCACTTGTGTTTTCTCGCATTTTCACGAGAATATGTGCTCTTGGACAATCCCAACCTGTTGCAATTGCCTGTTTAATGATTACTACAATTGGCTTTGCGTCAAGTTCCTCAATTTCTTCAAGGTTTTGTTTCTTCTTATCCAACCAAACTGCTAATAAACCATTTTCATAGGTAACGTCCTTGGTTGCCAAATAGCGTTCAACCTCGTCTTGCAAAACTTCGCTGTTATTAGGAAGTTGTATTACAATTAAAGGGTTCACAATTGATTTTGGTTTTACATTTTCAAAAGCTACTTTCAATTCTTCTTGCTTATCCAATGCTTTATCGAGAAGGAAACTAATCTGACTCTCTACATTAACGGAGTGACCAAAGTTCTCATTGATTACAAGCATTTTTTTAATGAGTCCTGCTGCTATTACGTCTTCTTCTTTTACTTCAATAAGTGTGGCATTTGAATGAGTTTTTGGAGTAGCTGAAGTTCGTATCATTTTTTTCGGTTTAAATAGAGATATAATATCGTCGGATTTCACTGTATCATTTTGGTGTGACTCGTCCACAATTATTGTAAATTCAAGTCCATTATCTTGTGCTCTTCTAATATGCTCTTGAAAGTTAGCCCTTTCACTTTCTTTCATAGCATTATTACCCTTCGGGATTATCTGCTCCCAGTTAATAAAACAGGAATCATTCTCCACAAATCCATTCGCCATAACATCTGGTAAAAGCTTCGTTTGACTGTTATGAATATATTTATCCATTTTCTTTTTACTCTGTTCTTCGAGTTCACCTTTTCCTGGGGTCAACCAAACAAAAACATTTCCAAAATGTCCTTTTCCAAAGTCACTCATAAAGTGAGTGAGCATTATGGTTTTACCTGAACCCGTTGGGCTTTTAAAGATAATCTCTTTATTTTGATCTTCCATACTTTCATTTAATTTCCCAACTGCTTGAATCTGGAAATCCACAAGTCCCATATCTTATCCCCGTTTCTCCCTATAATAATAATCTGGAATGATATTAACCTTAATTTTGTGTTTTTTGAAAAGAGTTTCCTGTACATAATTTGGAAGGACGTCATGTCCGAGGTAAATAATTTTACATTCTTTTCTTTCTTCAAAATTTCGAACGAATTCTTCTAGTTCTTCGTCAGTCAAAATAATGTCAACTTCATTATTCGCAGTAAAGTCAATAGCGTTTTCCAATTCAACTAATTCACGCACATGTTCAAGTAACTCGTCAGTGTATTCATAAAAGAATCGATTTTCTACTTCTACAAAATCTACCTTAAAATACTTTAAACTCATGTTGTAAGAATAAATGTCATTCACTCTCTTTAAGCGTTCATATGTGACCTCACGACAAATATTGTTTTGATTATTTGTACAAAGAATGAATTTTCGTTGTCCACTATCTTCTTTATTTAATTCCATAACAGCTTGCCCAGTAGTACCAGAACCAGCAAAGAAGTCCAAAATTATGCTATCTGGCTTAGAAGTGGCTCTTAACACTTCAACTATAAATTCAAGTGGTTTTGGATAAGAGAATTTTTTTGGTCCCAAAATCTCTTTTAGAAGATTAGTTCCCTTAGTGGTGTAAAAATCTTTCTCAGTCCAGATTGTAGGAATATCTGAACCAACCGTTTTATTCTCTCCAAAGACTAATGTTGGAGACCCTTCTTCAGTACCAATAACTTCTAACAAACCACCTTCTATTTTGTTAATAACTCCTTCTGGAAGGTATTGAACACTGTATTTGTTTGGGTGGTTTTTTGACCTATTTTTACTTACTTTTATAAATCCCTTATTCCAATCGTCCATTAGTCGAGTGGCAATCAAACGCCAAACACATTCGCCACCTTTACTACTGATCGGCCAAAGTGCAACTGTTCCGTTCGGTGCTTCATTGAAATCAAAAAGAAAATCTGATAATGCTCCAGTATAACTTCCGTTATTAATTCTTTCTTGTAAAGATAAGCCTGTACCTACAATTTGGTGAGTTTTTTTATCTATGAAAATAGGATAAGTTTGATTAGGTCTTTGAGTTTTATCAAATGTACTTAGTGTTAAACCTTCAAACGGACTTCTGGCAATTCCCCCAGCAAACTTTACAGGATTAGGTTCAAAATCCTTTGGTGTAATGAAAACCAAATATTCTTGAAGATAATTAAATCCACCAGAAGGTTTTCCACCAGAGGTTTGAACTGTTACAGTTACAACTTGTTTATTAAGAAAAATTTCTTCGCAAAGCAATACTAAATAATTAAGCTCATGGTAACCAATACTTATGACCATAATCCCTTTATTAGTTAACAGCTGATTTGCAATCTTTATTCTTCTCTCCATGAATGAAATCCATTTACTATGTTTAAAACCGTCGTCTTTTTCAACAAGCTTGTCGTCATAAGTAAAATCTTTATTTCCTGTATTATACGGAGGGTCAATATAAATTAAATCAATCTTTTCTCGGTGAGTTTTAGTTAATAATTCTAAAGAAGCAAGATTATCTCCTTCAATTAAAAAATTCATATCTCCACCATTGTTAATAAATAATTCTCTCTCTTCAGTAATAATAGTGGTATTTTTTTCTAATAAATTATCAATACTTTCTTCGTGTTCTTCAAAAAGAAGACCAAACTTCTTTCCATTTATATCCTTTCTAATCTCAGCAATATTGGTTAATAGTAGTCTTACATTTTCATCTTTTGAATTCTCCTCAACAAAAGTTTCAATTTGATTGAGTTTCTCAAGTAATTCTTCTCTTCGTTGTTTCGATAAATTTGTACTCATTCTTTTTGTTACACCGCTTCCTATACTCGACTAAATTATCATTCTTCCTCTATTTTACTATAAACATTAGTAGTTTTCCGACATATTTTTTAACATTATCTCCCAATTTTTAAATAGAAAATAAGACCGTCTTGGTTGACGGTCATAGTCTTTTGTTAAACTAGATCCTAACTGTATCTTTTTCTGCACCTTGTTCAAGTTGTTTTCCATATAATTGATTTATTATGATTTTTTTGAATTCCCCTAGTTTGTTAATATCAATAGAATTACTTGTAACTGCTTTTAAAATCTCTAACGGTTTCCGTTCTCTATCTTTTGGCACTGGTAATCCTAAGAAACTTTCAAGGTCTGGTTCAAATAAATGTGGCTCGCAAGAAGTATAAAAAGTCATACAATCACAAATATGTTTGTTTAATTTTTGGTGTAATACAAGTCCTTTTCCTTTTTTCTCCGAGTCAGAATCAATAAAGACAGAATGTTTAATTCCAAAAAGACTAAGCAACTTGATATATCTGTGAATATTAAATTTACCCATGGCGTCCAGAACATATATCTTTTCTCTTTTTAGGTCTGCCCAATCATTATCGAGAAGATATTCAATCAATATTTTCTCGGTTGCTCCTTCCGTAATAAAAACGTGATTTGCAAAGAACATTGAGGAACGTTCTGAGTCTAACCAAAGTTGGTAGCGGAATTTCTCCTCTTGTGCAATTAGTTCTTCATTCAATTCATCACTTAAACTGCCGTCAAGTAATGCCTTAAAATCAACGTTATATTTAAAGAAATTATCTAATTCCATTTTACTAGGCTGATATAAATAAGAAACTCCGTCTCTTTTTTTAATATTAATAATTTGATTTAATTCATTAGTTGCTTTTCCAATAAAAAGAGAGGAATGACTTGTTAAAATCACCTGGTAGTCTACTACCTGAGATAATACCCTTAAGTTATATGCTAACTGATCTTGTTGTGTAGGGTGTAAAAAGGCTTCTGGTTCTTCAAATAACAAGATTGTCAATTTGGGGTTAAACTCTTTTTTCTTTGTTTTCTTTTCTTTTTTAAATCCTGCTGAAAGCTTTATTAAGTTAAAGATTACAGCACGTTGAAAACCGTGTCCATATTGGTCAATGTTAAATTCTTGATTGCTTATGTTACCGTCACTAAAATGTGAAGAGATTAAACTTTTTGTTATTTCGTCAGTGGATATAGGATTTATCTTTAGGTTAAACGAAATACCCCATTCTTCTATATCATTATTAAATGGTTTAACAATATTATCAAATACTCCGTCTTTTTGATTCGCATATGCATTAAAGTTTTTAAATGCCGTGGTTAAATCTTGATAGCTTGGGTGGTCATTAACTACTTCTTTGAATAGAAAATTTATTGTGTCTCTTAAGGGAGAAGGTCCTGACATTTTTAAACTATCTGAAGCAGAACTCACTGCTGGTATATAAACTACGTCTCCTAATTTTGCATTACTGATATTTTTCGCACCAAAGAATAAATTCGTTTCTAATTCACCGTCAATTACAGCATATAAATTACTCTGGTCTTTCGTCATTCTAGTAGTATCTTTTGAATCCAATAGTTTCCTTACAATAAGACTTTTATTTGAAGTCTTATAATTATCTGGAAGGCTCTCATATTCTTCCTCCGTTAAAGCATATGTAATTTCAATCCAAGATTCTTGATCAGTAAAGCCTTGTTTAGGAAAATCAGCTTTTTTGTTATATTTAACTTTTTCATAAAAAGTCCGAATTGCGTTAATTACGGTAGATTTACCAGCGTTATTTGCACCTACTAGTAAAGTATAATCGTTTAAATCAAAACTCTGGTCTATAATAGACCGATAATTATGTATGTGTATTTTTTGTAGTTTCACTAAAACCACTCTCCTCTTTAATTCATTTTAATGTAATATACTGTCAAATAATAGTATAAATTGTTAAATAAATAAGAATATTGATATTTTATAATAAAAAAAGAGCGACTTTTTTCCCAGTCACTCTCTCCTCAACTTACCCATTCCACAAAAGAAGGTATTCTCAACAGTCCCTTCTTCGTAAGGTTCCTATATTTCACTTTTACTTTCAACTTTGGGTCTAAATAAACGAATTTCTCATTTTCCTCAACAATAAAGTCTCTATACTGTTTATAGAACTCTTTTCGACCTTGTGGAGCCACAAATTCCATGAGTCCAGCATAATTCCCATTTTCAAAGTTTAAGAGGAGCCCAAATTCGTCTTTCCTCAACCCAGAAACATAAACGTCCTCATACTTGTAATTAATCACTTTCAACCAGTCGTGAGAGCGTTTATTTATTTGGTATGTGGAATTTGCTCTTTTCTGAACAATTCCCTCCAAGTCGTGTTGCTTTATTAACTCAAAATATTGTTCAGCGTTCCCTTCAACCCATTGGACTTTGTTCAACAACGGAGTGTCCTCCGTGATAACTTTTCTAAGAATCTCTTTTCGCTCCAATAATGGTAAACTCGTAATTTTTTCACCGTTGAAACAGATAATGTCAAAGACACTAAAAGAAATACTATGTCCAGACTTCTTTGACATGAACCGTTCCATTGTTGCTTCAAAATCTGGTCTCCCTAAATGATCTGTGACCACAATTTCACCGTCAAGGACGGTTCCATTTGGGACTGGAATATTGACCAACTCTGGGAACTTGGAAGTAATCTCGTTATTATGTCGAGTGTATATTCTGACCTTATCGTCAAACTTTGTCCAGACCGTTCTGAAACCGTCCAGCTTTAATTCTGTTATATATGAATTGTCCTCAAAAGGACGTTCGGACTTGTGTAATAACATAGGAGATATAAACATTTAAAACACCTCATGATAATTGTACCATGAGAGCTTTCTTGTGCTTTGTGGTAATTAAATGTAAAAAGAAGAATTATTTTGAAGAAATGATTGCTTGTTTTTTAGCAATACTTGTTTTGAAAAAGATTTTATATACCTTGGTATTTGCCTCTGTAACTATTGAGTGAGTTACATAGTCTGCTTTGAGGGTTCTTTTCTTACTGTCAATAATAAATGCGTCCAAACCGTCTAAATCGCTTTTTTTAGCCGAATGAATTAAATTATTGATTACATCTGGAGTATCAAAGTCTTCCTCTCTAAGAATTTCTTGTGTGTAAACATTGCATAATTGCATTTTATACATTAAAACACCTCCATAATTTAACAACAAGTTAATCATAAAATATTTTCGTTTTGGTTTTCTCCTCTAGTTGTGAATATTTTGAGAACAGCTAGAGAAAATTTGTTTTTTTATCAAAATTTGTAGGATAAAATAATTTGAGAAACGAATTACACAAGGCATAACAAAAAGCTCTCCAATGAAGGACAGCTTTTTGGTTTAACCTATTTTATTTCTTAGTCTTGTATGCTTCAATAAGTAATACAATATTGGTTGCACATAAATGCAAGGCATAAGCGACTGTATATCTTGGTAGTGGAACACTTTTTTCTCCTTGACCGTGAGCATGTTTATTTCTCAATACTGGTTGACCCATTAAAGAGTTCTCAAGATACTCTGGTATCAATTCGTTTTTAATTAAAATCTTTATCAATGGGTTTGCGGTTTCTTTACCAGTTAGCTTTATATTCATTTTAGAACAAATCGACTTCATTACACTTTCAAAAGCCTTACCAGCTTCTACAATAGCTTCCTTATCCTTACCCTTTTTGAAGTGTTCGTGAGCGTTCATAAACTCCTCTGAAGCTCCTTCAAAACCTTCTCCCAACATTAGGCTTACAGCCGGTTCAACAGCTTCTCGATAAATATATTCAGAATCAACTCTGACGATTTTTCCATTAAGATATTGATAACCTATACCGTGTTCTTGAAACCTTTTATTCAGTTCTTCAATTGCTTCGTCTGGTGGTTGAGTAATACCTTTATTCGCCCAATTCCACTGGTCTTTCCTTACTTCCGTATCTATTACTCTGAAAGTAAGTTCAATAATATCGAGTACTCTTTCGACTGACTCCTCTTCATTTAAAAAGTTATAACAATGGTCAATTGAATAGCATTGCTCTTCACTCAAACTGTATAAGCCGTATTCTTTACATAATGTCTTATGGATGTAGTCCCAAGTTTCGTTTGAAGCGTGGTCTCTATAATAACCTACTCCATTTACATAGCGACCTATTGCGTCTTCCCAAATGTGACCTATTTGTACTCTTAATGGTTCAGGTATCTCGTCGTACTTAAAGATTGATTTTTGATTGTCATTGTTTCTTTTAGAAAAAATATCAGTAATCCCCACTGTTATTCTCCTCGCCATTTTTCAACAATTATACCATTATTATTCAATTAAGTGACATTGTTAGCAATATGAAAATGCTCAAAATAAAAAAAAGAGGAGTTCAATCTTAGCTCCTCAATTCGTTTACTAATTCAGTTATGTCCTCTCCGTCAGAAGTTACTTTTTCAAGTTCAAGGTCAATGTGATATTCTCTTATTATTTCCTTCCACCACTTCAAAGCAACTTCTTCAGGTTTCTTTCCCCTAAGAGGAGTTTCCCATTTTCTCATAATTTTCGTATCAACTTCAATAGCAATGTAATGAATAACCAGTAAGACGGTCATATGTCTTCACTTCCCTTGGTAGCAACAACCACAATATATTTTCCATATGCTTCATAGGTCTCGGAGTCGCTCAATGTTTGTCCACAATCAGGACAATTAAATATTCCTTAGAGGACTGAAAACATTATGTTGTTTTCTCACGTCAATGTTGGTCATTTGAATATATCTCCGAGTCATTGACATGTCTGTGTGACCGAGTATTTTCTGGAGAGAGAACGGGTCTCCTCCATTCATGATATAAAACAATGCTCCAGTGTGACGGAACGTGTGAGGACTAACTCGTTTTCCTTTTATTCCAGCTAGTTCTCCAATTTCCTTCAATCTGGTTCTCCAAGTGTTCCCTTCAATTGGTCTTCCGTCATATGTAACGAACAGAATCTCCTCACCAAAGTCTTCTGACTCAATCATGTATTCCTTCAAGAGCTTTGCTGTCTTACTTGAAATAGGAACCTCACGAGCCTTTCTGGTTTTCGTGTTCATAGCTTCAAGCTGAATAATTCCCTTCTTTAGATCAACCAGAGAACGTTTCATGTTCAATAGCTCTCCAATTCTGACCATTGTGTCCAATAGAACCGTGACCATAACTTTGTCACGGAATCCAACGAATGTAGACGTGTCGAAAGCGTTGAAAATAGCTTTGACCTCTGTTGTCGTGAAGCTCTCAATTGTATCTTGTTCGGTTTTCATTAGTTTTATTTTCTCATGTATTGGTTCAACTATATGGTTCTCTTTATAACACCAACGAAGAAAAGCTCTCATTGTTCTAATACGAATATTTACCGTGTTCGGAGCAAGACCTTTCTCCTCTTTCATGAAATGAATATATTCCAGAAAGACCTCTGTTCTCATTTCGTCACTGGTGAGGTCTCCGTCCAACCAGTCGAAGAACCAACTGAAATGAAGCTCATATTCCTCAATAGTTCTCGGAGCTAAACCTTCAGCTCTTTTTGACCACATGAATTTTTCAAACAGTTCGCTCATAGTGAATTGTTCTCTCATTCTAGTTCTTGCGGTCTCATCTCGTGAGTGTTTGCGTCGTCCTTTGCGTATCGTTTGCATAATAAAAAACCTCCAAAATTGTAATTTTGAAGGTTCTGGACATGAACAGTTTCGTCAAACAGTTCGTAACAGTCTCGTTTGATTTGGTAAGGAGACTGTGTGTGTTTCGACGACTGAAACCCTTATGTATCAACGTTTTGAGGTCATTTTTTTGAAAGTGACTTTGAAGACCGTGGAGGACACCAGTACCCCATTAAGCCCCAACCAAATGTTGATATATTAATGTTTATTCGCTCAACCCTGACGGTTTTTTTAGTCCATTCGCACGGTTTATGATTCGGTTCACAAGGTTAGTTTTTTCGTAAACTCTATTAAGTCTAAATCACGAATCATTTTTTCTTCTATTAATTAAAATATGAATCCATAAAAATCGCTCCTTTTATTTTGTTTATTTTTATTATATTAATATAATACAATAAACATAATAATTTGAAAATATATACAATTGTTCATAGTTCCTTTGACTTATACAGGTTTGTTCTTGTAGTCAAAAGCCATTCTACATTAGTTATTTGTATAAATTCACCGTGTAATATGTAGCTATCCACCATCCCCCAACTTCACATCAAAATCCTTCAGGGTGGACTTTTGTGTAACAAAAGCATTAATGAATGCTGGAAAAAATTTTAGAAAAACCGTTAAAATGGTTCAATTTACCCATTCCTCCTACATAAAAAAGTGCCAGGTACCGTCCAAAATTTGGAAGGTACCTGGCACTTTTATCTGCATGAATGAGGGATACTATGCGCTCCCTCCCTTGCCTACCTATTTATATTAATTCTAAAAATATACCCATGATCCATTCACCTCTCGCGCGAAAAATATCCCGCTATTGCGGGGAAACACCCAAATTCCATCCTCCTGTCCCGAAACGAGACCACCTCCATTCCTCTATAAAACTCGAAATCTAGTAAAGATTCATGACAGTTCAACGGCTTTTGATGAAATGTTTTTTCATACAACTGAATGGCTTCTTCCTCACTAAGGGCAAAGATAAAGACAAAATCCCTCTGGTTCATCTTTAATGAGTAAACTCGAACCTTATTGATTCCTAATACATTGGTTGTAATCATTTCTGCCACTTGCTGATGGTTTGCTAGATCAAAATTCAATTTGGAAATGTCATCTTCTAAAGAAACTTTCTTCTCTTCTAGTAAATGGTGAATATAATGGGCCAATGAAGAATCTTCATATAGAAAACAATCAAAGTAAGCGTCTTTTATTAACACCATCTACCACCCTATTCTCTGTTTTTATCCTTTGGGTCCTCGATTTTTCCTGTATATTCGTTGTAATCCACAATCGCTGACCCCACTGGACCATTTCGGTTTTTCGATACAATGATCTCAAGAGAAGGATTCTTTGTTTCCTTGTCATAATAGGATTCACGATACAGGAACAAAATGACATCGGCATCCTGTTCCACACTGCCTGATTCCCGAATATCAGACATCATCGGCTTTTTATCTGCTCTCGATTCTACAGAACGATTAAGCTGTGCCAAACATATCACCGGGCAATCAAAGTCTTTTGCCATTGTTTTAAGTGATTTGGATATTTCCGTTACTTGTTGATGGGAATTCCCTCCGTACACTTGACTTGAAGAGATCAATGTCAAGTAATCAATAAAAATGACCGGTTTCTTGTATGGAAATTGGTGGATCATTTTCCTCGTTTTCGCTCTCATTTCGGCAATACTTTGCCCAGATCCATCAAAAATTTGTATATTGGTTTTAGCTAGTTGACCGAGAACATCGGACCAGGAATTCTTTTGGTCTTGATTCAGCATCCTTTTCAAATCTCGCATTTTTCTTCGGTTAACGTTTCCCGTCGAAGCAATAAGTCGAGAGGTTATCAGCTTTTCCGGCATTTCCAATGAAAAGAGTAGCGGTAGAAATCCGGCCCAGCCAGACATTTTGGCGAAATGAAGCATAACATCAGTTTTTCCCATGGAGGGTCTTGCAGCCAGAATGGTTACTTCTCCATTCTGAAAGCCCCCGGTCATCACATCGAGCTTTAGGATCCCTGTTGTGGCTGTATTCAGAACGATTGGGTCTTCCCAAGGTGCCTCATACATATCTGCCAATGCCTGTGTTAAGGAGGTATGATCCTTCATTTTACATTGATTGATTTTATCCAATTCGGTGGTAATTTTCGTAATCTCCCAATCGCTCACTGTTGCCACCGTTAAGATATTCCTTTTTTCTCGTTCCTTCCACGAAGAAAGAATGAGCTCCTCCGTAGTCTCGAATTTCTCAAGATTCGCGTATGAAAACAGTTCAGACAGATAGGACATTCCACCAAAGAACTCAAGGTCAAGCAAAGATGCCAAGGAGATTAAATCAATATTCTTGCCTGCCCGGGTTAATTCCAGCATTCTCCGCATTAATTCTTGATGCCGCACACTTTCCAGCTGATCAGGCTGAATCACGGTATCCTTCAGTAAGTACTCTGCCTTAATCAGGCTTCCTAAATACGATTTTTCAGCTATATTCACCAATCTTCACCTGCCGTTATATCTAGGTCAAATCCACTTGGAATATCTCTTCCGCTCGGAACTGATTTCGTTGTTTTCCAATTATTAGCTGCAGGCTTTTGGTTCTCTTGATAGGAATCAATTTCTTCTACCGTCAGTAATGATTCGTTTTCCCAATTTTTCAGAATTCCCATCACATAACTTAACCTTCGCTTGTTATTTGTACATGCGATCGTCAATGCCTTTAAAATCACGGCTTTCGGCTGTAAAAAGCAAGAATCATCTAACCAGGATAATAGCTGCTCTTTTGCATTCACATTGCTAAAACCAAATCCATTATTATCCCAAAATGCAATAATGTCTTTAACATCTACAAGTTTTTGGTTATCTTCCAAGTGATGCTCATTATTTAGATTACCTTCTAGTATGGGCTGAAAAACTTCTTGTTGTTTTTCTTTCTCTTCTTCTTTCTCTTCTTCTTGTCCACGTATCGTATGACGAGTCGGAAAAGTCTCGTCTTTCTCTTCCCATACAGGCGCTAGATATGTATTATTTTCTTCATGATGACTCACTTCTTTGCTGGAGGTACTCTCTTCTTTGTTACAAAAAGAATCATAAAGTTTGCGGAATTCTGGTTTATGAATGGATTCCGCAACATATTCAATCAGTGAGATATCTTGGACCTCTTTTAATTCGGAAAAAATACAATCCATCATGGGTTTCCCGGCTCTATCAAAGTTATATTCCGCCCAGTTTTTTATCGCTAGCTCTCTCGTTTCAGGATTATAACGAACCAGCCGGTGAAGCAGGATGAATCGTTCCATCAATGTTTGAATAAATTCGGTTGTGTAGCCCATATCAAAAGCGATTTGCTTTATCGTAGTTTTATAGATTCCGATTTGTTTCGTCCGTTGATTTGTTAACAGATATAAATAAAAGTGCCGGTCATCTGGAGTCATCTCCTCTGAATGAATCGGGTCCACCCAAAAATCCGTGCTCACTTTTCTAAACCTAGCCATCCACAACACTACCCTTCTTCTTGCTAATACTTTCACCCCTTTATATAAAGAAAAAGGAAGAAAAAGGACATGGTCATTTCAAAAATTTGTGAATGTTTTATGACAAACGAGTTTCTGGGTACCTTCGATAACCATGGGACTTTTCTTTAAAGTAACCATTAAGAGCTACTGCTTCTCTTATCTTTCAGGGTGAATTTTTGTGTAACGATGGCATTAATGAATGCTGGAAAAGATTTTAGAAAAACCGTTGAGATAGTTCTTTTACCCGCCTCCCACATAAATAGAACCGGAACCGTCCAAAGTTTGAAAGGAGTCTTGCCCTTTTATCAAAAAAAAAGAGGGATGCTATGCATCCCTCCGTTGCCTATCTATTCAAATCAATTCTAAAAAGGAACAGATCGTTAAGATCCCTTTATCAAAATTTTCCAAGTTAATATGTTCATTCGGAGCATGGAGATTTTCTTCTGGCAGCCCGAATCCCATTAAGACTACAGGAGTATTTAGAGTATGGTTGAAATCCGATACAATCGGAATCGAACCCCCTTCTCTTTTATAAACCTGTTCATAGGCTTCAGCCGATTTTTGAATCATCGGATCATCGATTGGGGTTAGAATGGTGGATTACCTGTATCTTGACGGATACTTTCTTCTCTTGACCGCACTGCAATTTCCCTCGAAACATAATGGTTTGTGAGTAAGATACTACCTTGTCAATCAATCAAATCACAAAAAATGCGAATAATTGATGATGATATTCGAGATATGGAGTGTGTGACCGAAAATAACTTTCCCAATCTGTTTCATCATTTCGATCAAAGAGTCGTTCAAGGATATTCACTTGAGATTCTGTGGCTTCAATTTTAAAATCCCACTCTCCCTCGTAAGGTCCTCTGAAAATTTCATTAGATTGAATATTGATATGTAATTTTGTTTTTGTCCGTCCATTCGATCATCTCCTTTCTTGTTGGATGTTTACCACAACTTGCAATGCTATAAACATTTTTATACTTTCAAGTTATTTCTTTCAACTCATTATTATCTTTCAGAGAAACGTCACCTGCTCCTAAATAAACTTCACACAAATTATACACTGAGTTTACTAGGCTTTAATAATCAGATGATAATATTGGTTTAACAACGATTGAGGAGGCAGTTATAGATGAATGTGCGTGCAATATTTATTGATATGGATGGTACACTACTAAAGGCCTCAAACTCCATTTCTCGTCGAAATATGGAAGCCATATATAAGCTCAATAATCAAGGAGTTAAGATATTTCTAGCCACTGGTCGACACTATGAAGTCACTACTCCCTACCATAAAGAAATTGGATTACGAACTCCGATGATTTGTTTGAATGGTGCCGCTATACATGATGCTGAGACAGGAAGAGTTATGCAAATGAAAACAGTTCAATTGAACGAAGAACGATTTCACCAACTGACCGCAGAAAGTCCTTGTAATGTTCTTATCCATACAGCAAACGGGCTTTATTGTAAGCAAACAAATGAAGAAATCGATTATTGGACTAAAGTTGGGAAAATTCCGCCCCGGTATATCGGAGATTTAAGGCAGGCAAATTATCAAGATGTTCTTAAATATAGTGTTCGAACAGATGCACCAAGTCCGCAAATTTCCGCTTTGTTTAAAAATGAAGCAGAAGTCATCGATTGGAATGACGGGTTTGAGCTGCTAGCTCCAAATGTTTCCAAATGGTCTGCTATACAAAGCTTAATTACCGAATATAAAATTAGTCCAAATGAAGTTGTAGCCATAGGAGATGGGCCGAATGATATAGAAATGCTTTGTCATGTCGGTATTGGTGTGGCAATGGGGAACGCTAGCGAGAAGGTTAAAGCAGCTGCTGATTATGTAACAGGACACCACGAAAATGATGGATTAGCTGAGTTTATAGAGCGTAATCTGCTTAAATTAAATGAACTATATGCAATTTAGAGTATTTTTTAATGATAATAGAAAATGTGCCTGTCACTAGTCGAAATCTGTAACATTCGACAAGTGTCAGTCATTATTTATGTACGTTTTCCTCATCTATGACTATACTATAAGAGAGATTAAGTTGATCCCAAACCCAAGCCTGAAAAATTTTATCTATGACCATTTTTAAAGCTTTATCATCTAAATCCTCATCTATACATAATTATTCAAAAGTGAAAGTTTCTGCAGCCTCTGTACCATCATATTTTGTACGATTAAATGAAAAAGTAACTGTTTTACCCATTGGTTTATCCTCCTATTACTATCATTATTCAGATGTTATGTTATACCCACATTAGAAATAAATAAAAATGAAAATTATGGTAAAAGCAAATTAAAAAAAGTACCACAGGCACCAACCAATTTTGGATGGTGCCTGTGGCACTTTTATTTTCTCCACTCTAACTTATATACATGAGGTTTGTACTGGCTTGTATTCAAGTCCCTGGATTCGGTCCTGATGAGTATATACATTAAACCCCTTTCCCCGGATAAACCCTACGGCTGTGATTCCAAGTTCATCTGCCAAATTGATCGCGAGATTGGTTGGCGCAGATTTCGAAAGGATAATCCCGACTCCAATCTTCGCTGCCTTGAGTAAAACCTCTGATGAGATCCGGCCGCTAAAGGCGATGATCTTATCCTTTATTGGAACTCGATGAATCAAGCAGTACCCAAATAATTTATCTAGAGCATTATGTCGGCCAATATCGGATCGTGAAATCACGACTCCATCACTTGAACATAATGCAGCATTATGAACACCACCCGTTTGTTGGAAATGGGAGGAACCATCCTGCATTTGCTTCATTAGCTTATGGCATTGCTCCGGTGTAATTGTAAACCTCGTCATAATCGTTTTCGCCGTTTTGACATCATTTTGAAAGTAGAATTGTCTTCCTTTGCCACAACAGGAACCAATAAATCGTTTTGAATGGAAATCCTTTTCCACTTTGTTCGGATTGACTAGGTCGACATAGGCAAATCCTGTTTCGACATCAATGTGAAGAGCTTTAATATCTTGAAATGCACGGATCATCCCTTCGGAAGCCAGAAAGCCAACGACTAATTCTTCTAACTCAGAGGGGGTGCATACCATCGTGGCAAATTCTTCCCCATTTACCATGATGGTTAAGGCAGATTCGACGGCGATATCATCCTCTTCCTCAATAAAGCTTTGTCCATTATATCTGACAATATTTTGAGAAGTAGTGATTTCCTTTGACACAGGCACTGTCGCTCCTTTCTATTGGAAAAATTAACTGACCTCTGTTTCCAGGTCTGAAATTGGTCTTTCTACATATTCTGTATCTTTTCTCGCATTGTAGCGTTCTGCTTTTTCCACATGGACGGTGATATTGTAGTCAGGAATACCCGCATATTTCTCATACCGTCCGCGCGGTAACAGGAAGTTTCCTTCTGGAAAATGGACTTCGATATTGCCTGGTGCGATATCGACAAACTTGGCGCGTCCTTGGAAGACGCCAAAGCCATTGTAGACGACAATTCCTTCGCCTTCTGCAATACTTAATTTCTGCCCATCGACTGGACTCATTAATACATCATATCGTCCGGCTCCGTTCAACGGATCGACTTCCTTATAGACCATTGAGTTAAATTGTTTACCTCGACGTGAGGTAACAATAAATTGCTCAGGTTTTTTATTTAAATCGGGAATGTCGACTGGGATTAAGCTGCCTCTGCCATCTGGTGTTGGGCAAATCCCGTCTTCACATAGCCAAGCTCCGCCCCATTGGAAGACATCTCCTTGATTTTTCAAATGTTGAATGCCTTCATAATCCGGGTTCCCTTTTGCGATTTCATCACGAATCGACTGTCCATCAGAGAAATCCACTAAGTGAGCGGTTTCTGGTTTTACACGTTTGGCTAAATCAATATAAATCTTCCACTCAGCACGGGCTTCTTTTATTTCATTTTTGTTCCCGTGAATTTCTGGGGAGAAATAGACCATCCGCTCTGTCGAGGTACTTGTTCCGCCACCTTCTTGCTCATAACGTGTTTTTGCCGGCAAGACAATGACTGCTTCCTTGGCATTAACTAACGTTGAAGTGTTTAAGATTATATCCTGGTGTACTCGAATATCAAGTTGAGATAATGCTTTTTCAATAAAGTCCGGATCTGGCATCGTTTCTAAGAAGTTTCCACCCGATAAATAGTACAATTTCACTTTTCGCTCATGGTCTTCTGGAAGGACAATGTTCTCAAGTGTAACACCGACAATATCACCCTGCCAGTTCGGAAGCTCAAAGTCCCACAGCTTTTCAATTCGTTCCACATTTTTTGCATCCCAGCCGCCGCCAGGGAGAACGAACGGGTCCGCCCCCATTTCACCACTGCCCTGCACACTTGAATGTCCACGAAATGGCATTAAGCCGGCATATTTACGTCCGAGGTGTCCACGTAAAAGGGCAAGATTGGCAACTTGAGATATATTATCTGTCGCAAAGGAGTGCATCGTTAGACCAAGTGCCCAAGCATAAACTGCATTCTTGCTGTTTGCCAATAGCTCCGCTAGCTCAATGATTCGTTCTCTAGTTACACCAGAAGATTCAACGATTTCTTGCCAGGATTGCTCTTGCACTTTTTTCTTAAGGTCGGTATAGCCATTAACATGCTTATTTACGAACTCATGATTTATAGCAGAACCAAATGCTTTGTCTTCCATATCGAACCAGTGCTTCATAATCCCGTGCATAAAGGCAATATCTCCACCAATGTTCACTTGATAGAAATCATCAGCCAATTTTGTTCCGAATATTGCAGACTCCGGATTTGATGGGATCCAATACTTATCCATTGCTGGTTCACGGTAAGGATTGACGACGATGATCTTGGTCCCTTTTTTCTTTGCTTCAAGCATATATTTTGAAGATACAGGTGATGCGTTTGAGGCGACGCTTCCCCAGAACAATAATACATCTGTTCCGATCCAGTCGAGATAGTTAGAGGTAGATGCACCGACACCAATTGAACGCTTTAAAGCGGTTTTACTTGGCGCATGACAAATACGTGATGCATTATCGATGTTATTGGTCCCTAAGAAACGTGCTACTTTCGCTGCTACATAGTAGCTTTCATTTGTAATCCCGCGTGCTGTTAGATAAAAAGCATATTGCTTCGGCTCTAATGTTTTCATCTTGGCTGCAATCATATCCAATGCAACATCCCATGTGATTCTAGAGAATTTCCGCTCTCCTTTTCGGCGAATCATTGGGTATGGGATGCGCCCAAGTTTACGGAGCTCTGTGCTATCATACTTTCTTAGTTCATCAATATCAGCATGGAGGATTTCTGGCTTAATGGCAGGCATCGTATTTAGCCTTAGAACATTTAAGCGAGTGGTACAAAGATGCGGTCCGTCAAGTGTTTGGTCATGTAATCCCGATACCCCAAGGGCACACCCATCACAAACTCCTTTTGTAATGATGTTGGTGGCATATCCGATATTATCTTTATTATCCCAAGCAATTTTCATCGTATCGCGAATATGCTTTGGTTTGATTTTTCCGAGTCCAAAAGGAATTGGACTCACCCAATGTTTGGGAGCTGGTAGCTTTGATTTCTTCTGTGGTCCTGGATGTAGTGTTTTTCCCATTCTCATTTCCTCCTCTAATCAAAAAAATCCATAAAAAAACCACCAAGGAGAACCAAGTTATAAAACAAGGCCGTTTACTCCATGGTGGTTAGTCTTTAACAGGTTCGCTGTCAAGTGCCAACGAGATATAGTTGGGTAATTGGGATTACTATTAAACTTTAAACTTTTCCTCAAGATCTTGGTCAAACACGAAGATTGACATTCCCTTGTCCTCTTCAATATCGATATCAACAAAGACACAAATAAAATTCGCACCTAGAAGCTCTTCCATTTCCTGAGGATGATTTTTCTTATAAATCTCTTTTACCATTTCCGTACGAGCCGAGCGCAGCATTTGTTTTCCATCTTCAGCCGTTGCAATAAATTTTTCGATTGGAGATAAATTTCCCTCTAGCTCACAAATGGCCCAGTTCTTGCAGAAGGTTGTTCTCACTTGACTAGGACCTTTTCCCATATGTCGTTTTCTGTAGGCGCGAACGATATTACTAAATTCTGCTTCATATTTATTCACTTACGTCATCTCGCTTGCATTCATAAGGTTTTCACTATGTTCATAGTGTTAATTCTATAAGTTTAGTCTATAAATTGCAAGAAAAGTTATCCTACCTTATTTTGCAATTCAGTTTGATTTTGTATTTGGCTTTTCTTTAATTTGTTAATGTCTAAGCGGATCAACAACGAGATGATAAACGCAGCCACAAACAATCCAGAGAAGAACGTTAAGCTGCCAGAATAACTACCGGTTGTGTCTTTAATCCATGCTGCAAATAATGGTCCAACAAGACCTGCCGCAGCCCAGGCTGTTAAGATGTATCCGTGAATTGCCCCTAATTGCTTCGTACCAAATAGGTCGCCAATATAAGCAGGAATGGATGAAAAACCTCCACCGTAGCAGGTATAAACCACAATCAGCAATCCAATAAATAACCATTTAATCGATACATCAGGCAAAACGAAGAAAATCACCATTTGCAGAATGAAAAATGTTGTATAGGTGGCGGGTCGTCCAATAATATCTGAAAAACTAGCCCAGCCAATTCTTCCTAACCCATTAAAAATTCCGATGGCTCCAACCAGTGCTGCTGCTTGTGCCATGTCAATTCCGATACTTTCCATTGCAAGCGGCTTGGCTACTGCTAAAATCGCAATACCACATGTAATGTTAATAAACAACATCAACCATAAATACCAGAAACGCTTCGTTTTAACCGCTTCATTCGCCATTAATTGTGATAAATCCATATTCGGCTTTGCTTTTCCACTGTTGATTTTGTCTTGATAACCCTCAGGTAGCCATCCTTCCTCTGGCTTTTCCAGATATAAGGAAGAAAGAAGCATAATCACAAAATAGGAAAGACCAAGAATATAAAAAGTATTGGCTACCCCCACTGCTTCAATCAGCATATTCATAATCGGACTGCTGATTGCCGCTGCGAAGCCGAAGCCCATAATCGCAAGCCCAGTTGCTAAGCCTCTTCGGTCAGGGAACCATTTAATAAGTGTTGAAACAGGCGCAATATAACCTACACCTAGACCGATGCCGCCTATTGCCCCGTAGAAAAAGTATAATAAGGGTCTTGATTCTAATGCTACAGCAAGACCTGAACCAGTGATACCAACTCCAAAGAAGATTGCAGCCAATAACCCTGCTTTCCTTGGTCCGTATTTCTCTACAAAATGTCCTAGAAATGCGGCCGATAGACCTAAGAAAAGAATCGCAATACTGAAGGTCATGGCCACCTGTGAGTCGGACCAGCCAAACATTTCTTTAAGTGGTGCGGTAAAGTTACTCCATGCATACACGGAGCCAATGGAAATATGAATTCCAACAGCAGATAAAGCAATCAACCAGCGGTTTTTTTTCGTTTTCATTCGTTTTCATTCTCCCCCTTAGAAATCATTTCTATTATTAATTGTGAACAAAAATAAAAAACCGTTGTAAAATTCCTTGAGTTTTCTGAATGTTACAGAAAACTAGAAATCAATACAACGGTTCGCCTTTAACAGGAGCGCTGTTAAGTACCAACTGTTTATAAAAAGATAGGTTTCTAGATTTAACCGATTAACAGGATCGCTGTTTCGTATTAAATCTGCCATAATATTTGTAATGAATATTATCTTTCACAAATTGTTCACAATTTCTTTTTCTTACTATATCATGGAAGCGAATTCAGTACAACCTTTTTAAAAAATGAATAAGAAAAAATAGGAACCCAAGGCAAAAACATATTTTTGCTTTTCCTAGAAGTTATGGTGAGCGCTTTATCGCTACCTTTATGCTTGAACCATAACTTATCAAACAATTTAAGAAGAAGTTAGTTTAAGGAATTCTTCTGCATCTTTTACGCATAATTTCATACCTTTTTCCCAGAATTCCTCTGAAGTAATATCTTCTCCTAAATGTTTCATAACTAAATTTTCTACAGTCATACTTCCTGAATCACGAAGTAAGGCTAAATAATATTTCTCAAAATCTTTTCCCTTCTCCTTTGCCTTTGCATAAATGCTCAATGCAAATAAATACCCAAAAGTATATGGGAAATTATAAAAAGGCGATTGAGTAATATAGTAGTGTGGTGTCCAAACCCAAGAATAAATTGAAGGTTGTTCTAGGGAACCTGCATACGCCTCATTTATTGATTCTTCCATTAACTGATTTAGTCGATGGGCAGAAACAATACCTCCATTACGTTCCTTGTAAAATCTTTGTTCGAATAAGAACCTCGAATGAATATTCATAAAGTTCATTACACTGCGTTTTAATTTTTCATCCAGTATAATTAATTTTTCTTCTTTTGATTTTGTCTTTTTCATAGCCGCATCAAAAATAATCATTTCGGAGAAGGTTGAAGCGGTTTCAGCAATACTTAACGGATAACGCTTATTCAATCCATTAACAGACCTCATGGCATGATTATGGAAAGCATGCCCCAGCTCATGAACAAGAGTTAACACATTTAAAAAAGTACCGTTAAATGTCATAAAAACTCTTGATTCACATGTGAGTGGAAAACCAGCACAAAACGGAATAGCTGACTTATTTGGACGATCCTCGGCCTCTATCCAGCCTTCATCAAAAGCTTTCTTAACGAAGCCTTCTAATTCGGTTCCAAACTGACTAAAATGTTCTGTAATAAGTGTAACTGCTTCCTCGAATTTTATCTCTTGATTACTTTTTGTAACGGGAGCCCAAAAGTTATAAGACTTCATGCTAGATCCGCCTATCATTTCAGCTTTTCGCTTCAAGTAATTCGAGAAAGGTTGTTTATATTTACTGATCACTTTCCACATCGTATGCAGCGTTTCTTCCTTCATTCTGTTCTTTTTCAAAGGATCTTCAATTGCATTTTTTATCCCTCGTTGGTTATTTACCTGTATACGAAAGCCAGCAATGTGATTGATTATTTTACTGAATAATTCTTCTTTCTCTTTCCATATAGATTCTAAAACATAATGGGCTTCCTTACGAACTTCTTCATTAGGATGCGACCGCAAGTTAATGGCTTGTCCAACTGATAGATTTTCATCTTTTCCATTAATAAGAATCTTTACGTTAATACTACTTACTAGATCATTATAGAATTGTCCCCAAGCATGGTACCCATCAACCATTAAATCAGAGATTAAATTTAGCTCCTCTTCAGACAGATTCTTATCTGCATTTTCACGCCATTCGTTTAGAATAAACCTATACTCTTTTAATTCTTCGGTCTCTAGTAACCTTTCCCAAACCTCTTCCTTTGTATATGTAAATATCTTCTTTACTTTCGATAATTCTTTTTCAAAACGAGATTCTATTTGAGCAATCTTGCCTCGTAAACTAGCAGCATCTTGATCCTTTGGATTTTGTGCAAGGAGACAAGTGATAAACGAAGTAGCTTGCGATAAGTACAAGCGAATGTTTCCGATGTTTTCTATTAAATGTACCACTTTGATTACTTCATTTGTTGAAAGTGGGGTAATAAATGAAGTAACACTACCTTCTAGTTCATACACAAGATCTTCTAATCGATTTATATGATCTGAAAATTGACTTGATTTGCCTCCTCCCATAAAAACCTGATCTAAATTCCACACTTTCGGATAGCTTATTTTCCCCATTCGTTACCTCCTCTAATATGTATACTCCATATAATACGAACATGCATTCCTATTATAACATATTTAGAGGTGAAAATTCCTTCAATATAAAGAGACATTTATTTTTTAAATCATTGTCTCTTGAAGGTGCCAAGCACTTTTATCGGCAAAAGAAGGGATACTATGCAATCCCTCCTTTTGTCTATCTATTTAGATTAATTCTAAATTTTGGGTTTACCAGTAATGACTTTAAACAAAGCGTTTTTTTATATAAAAAATGCTGCCAGGTACCAGTAATGATCGTCCAACGCTCGGGTAATGCCAATTCTTTGACGTTGTCCCCTATCAATCAAGAAAATAAATCTGGTTTCTCTTTGAGTAAATGATTTAGCAAGTCTGTCATTTTTACTGTGTTACATACTCTTACAGTTGCATCGCCAAATTGTCCTTTGTACATAACTTGATTTTTTAGAAAAATATCTTCAACTCGATCGTATTTTTCAGAGGTATGACCAAAATGTTTTCTTTGCGGTATGGAAATTTCCGTGTAGTAGAGGGGGTCATAAAATGAAGAAAGCAATTTGGTTTGTGTTATTACTGATACTTATATCAGGTTGCAATTATAATCCTTCTGATGAAGATATTGTAGATTCGCACGGCGAAATAACCAACATTGAGAAATTTATGAAATTTGTTGAGAATGTAAATCAAGGTAGAGAAGACAAAATTAGAGTTGTGAGATATACAACAGAAGGAGACCCAATCTTACACGACCTTGAATACGATGGGGAATCATCACTTCAACAACTGATACTACCTGAGACGAATTCGGTAATGGAATTGTTAGTACAGCAACTTGCAAATCAATAATGTTAAAGAAACCGATGAAACAACTGACTACATTTTATCAGGATGCGACAAAACTGATGAGACAACAGTATTTTAGTAATCTGGAAATAAATCCTTACTAAAAAGTAAACGATAAAATTAATAAACTAGTTCCTTTTTAGAGCTACAAACAACCTAAAATAAGTATAGGCACCGCTATCTGCGGTGTTTTTGTAAATAAAATGGCCCATTGAGTTTTGTTTTGTTTACCTCATAATCGTAAAATCGCGGGTATGCGCGATCAATTTTATCCTGTAATTTCATATTTTTCTCCTTATCCTGATTCCCTCTGGACACTCTGAAATTCATTCATTTATTAACTTTACCTTATTTTACCTGAAATAATTTTATCTGGACAGAGTTTAATGTATTCAGTTGTGTTTTCGGCTCATCCCCCTTTCGGTGGAAAAACCCCCATTCGCCGTAAAAAATGCTGCAGATATTTTCGCCTGCAGCATTTTTCATCCTATTTGGTTTATTTCATTCCGGATGTAGCAATTCCTTCTACAATATATCGCTGGAAGAAGAAGAAAATTAGAAATACTGGTACGATCGACAGTACCGACATGGCAAAAAGCGAGCCAAGAGCAGCCTCTCCACCAGCATCGGTGAACATTCGAAGTGCTAGTGTTACGGTGTATTTTTCTACACCACTGAGGTATAGAAGCTGGCTAAAAAAGTCATTCCAAGTCCAAATGAATGTAAATATGGTGGTTGTTACGATGGCTGGAACTGTCAGGGGCAATATAATTCGAAAATAGATTGCAATCGGTCCGCATCCATCTATGGTAGCTGCTTCATCCAATCCTCTCGGGAGTGACCGAATAAATTGAATGGTTAGAAAAATAAAAAATCCATCTACGGCAAAAAACTTCGGCACTACAATTGGCAAAATAGTATTAATCCATTCCAACTTATTAAAAATGATGTACTGTGGAACAATAAGTACATGCATCGGAATCATCATCGTCATCATCATCAAAGCAAACCAAATTTTTTTGTGTTTGAATTCCAGCCGAGCAAATGCATATGCTGTTAGCGAGCAGGATAGGACATTGCCAATCACGGCCAATCCGACCATAATAAATGAATTTAGATAAAAGGTGGCGAACGTTGTACCTGATGTGCCTTTCCATCCTTTTATGTAATTCGAAAGCGTTAAATCTTTCGGCCAAAGACTGTTATCACTTAAAATACTTTGTGTAGGTTTAAACGAGCTGATAATCATCCATAAGATCGGATAAAGCATTATGATTACGCCGACCAGAATGACAGCGTGCAATATCATTTTTTTAAAACGAAATGGACTTGTCATCCTCTTCTCCTGTGTCCTCAACATCAACCTATTTTTTTGTTGTTTAACCTGAATTGTCAACTTTTCCATCTTATCACCCCTGATCCCCGTAATGAACCCATTTTTTCGAAGTTAAAAAGATAAGACCCGTAAAAAAGGCGATAATTAAAAGCAGAGACCAGGCCATAGCAGAGGCATATCCCATTTGGAAGTTACCGAAGCCATTCTGGTACAAATAAAGAGTATAAAACAGTGTAGAATTCACCGGTCCTCCTGTACCGTTACTGATAATATAAGCTGGTGTGAATGCTTGAAATGAACTAATGATTTGCATAATTCCATTAAATAAAATAATAGGTGATAGACAAGGCAACGTAATGTGAATAAATTGCTTCCATTTTCCAGCACCGTCTAAGGATGATGCTTCGTAAAATTCCTGAGGGATTTGCTTGAGTCCCGCCAAAAAGATAACCATAGGTGAGCCAAATTGCCAAACCTTTAACAATATAAGGGACCAAATGGCATAATCGGGCGTACCTACCCAGCTTGGCATATCAATCCCTGCATAACCCAGCAATTGATTGACAATCCCATTGTCCCCGAATACCTGCTGCCAAAGAATCGCAATCGCCACGCTTCCACCAATCAACGAAGGAATATAGTAAACGGCGCGATACATTCCTAGACCACGAATCCCTTTATTTAAGAGCAGTGCTAGAAAAAGAGCAAACGATAACTCCAGCGGTACCGCAACTAACACATAGGTAACGGTAACCTTGAGTGCTTGAAAGTACTGTGGATCCTGGGTAAACATGGTCAGATAATTTTTCAATCCAACCCAGTTAGGTGAAGATACGAAATTGTAATTTGTAAATGAAAGGTACAAAGAACTTAGAAACGGAAAGCCACTAAACACCACCAATCCTATTAGCCATGGCGCCAGAAAGAGGTATGGAATTATCGATGACCACCGTTTTTGGTCAAATAAATTCAACATTGTTTGAACTCCTTTTTTAAGAACAAAAGCTCAAGATTTTTATTTCATGAGCTTTTGCTCTTATAAAATTGACTTATCGGTTTAAAATTTGTTCAGCCTGTGAAAAGAATTCATCCACAGCTTGTGAAATGGTCTTTTGTTTAAAGGCAATGGCTTGGTTAGTGGACAGCAAAAGCTTCTGTACAGATGTACTATTACTCGGCATAGATGGATATGGCTTGGATGATTGGATCATTTCGTCAACAAATGCATATTCCTTATTCTCCGGTTCTCCAAGAAGAGGTTTGATTACTTCCTGCATTTGTTTAGAAGCTTGTGGACCATGCTCGCCTTTAAATATTTTCGCAGCATCCGGATCGTTAACAACAAAATTGATCAGCTTTGCTGCTTCCTTGGGATGTTTTGTCTTTGCGGATATTCCCAATGATGCGACAATCAGTGGAACCTTTTTCTCGCCATTTGGGTCCATAGGATAGCTAACAATGGCCAACTCGTCTTTTGCAGAGCCTTGATAAATTTTCAGCTGATTGGAGCTTTTGCTAATCATCGCAACCTTACCAAGCGCAAGCATAGATTGCTCCTGTGCTTTATCTCCTTGTTCTGATTGAATGTCTGCAGGTGGAGTTAAGCCGTCTTTACGCATTTGATCCCAGAAGGTGAACCAGTCGGTCAAATCCTGTTTATTGATTCCTAGTCCATCGCCTTTGAATACTGACTTTCCTCTTTGTTGTGCAAATAACTCGAGTCCGCGATATACGCCACCCTCGTCTTCAGTAGCCCATGCATCCTTCCCCAACGATTTTTGAAGAGCTTTCGCGGTTTCAACATATTCATCCCATGTCCAGTTGTTTTTTGGAAGCTCTAGACCCGCCTTTTCAAACATTGTTTTGTTATAGAGAACGCCGGTGATATTATGACCAAGACTAATTGCATACAGCTTGTCATTGACTTTACCACCTTCAATGTCCACCGGATCTAAATCCTTCACATTTATGTCACCGGAATCAACTAAGGTACCTAAGTCTAGCATCATATTACGTTTAACAAAGTCAAATTGGAAGAAGCTGCTGGTTTGCATTACATCTGGAGCATTTCCTCCAGCTGCCTGTGTTGTAAACTTCTCCGCATATTGATTTTCCACTGTAAATTCTCTAGAGACTTTGATATTTGGATTTTTTTCCTCGAATAAGTCAAACAATTCATTCATCTTGTCATGACGGGCTTGACCACCCCACCAGGAAACACGGAGTTCTACTATCTCTTTACTGTCAGATGCTCCGCTCTTTGTTTCCTTAGATGAACAAGCGGCTAGTCCAAAAAATAGAATAGTAGACATGAATAGTAATAAGAATTTTTTAAGTTTCATAAACTTACCCCCAATTAATTAATTGATTTTTCAAGTGTTGATCTACTAGGCATAGATGATTGAGCTCCGAAGCTTGTGACCGATAATGCTGCTACTTTTTGAGCAAAACGAATAGCATCTTCTAACTTACCACCTTCTCCAAGAAAGACCGCTAACCCAGCATTGAACGCATCGCCCGCACCAGTAGTGTCCACGGCCACTACTTTATTTGCTCCTATATGAATGACACCATCCTCAACTGAGTAGGCAGCTCCGTCACCACCAAGTGTCATAACCACTTGCTTAACACCCTTTTTCTTTAGCTTAGGAATAATTTCTTCATACCTTTCGACCCCAGCCGCTTGTCCTGTTGCTATGTATCTTGCTTCCGTTTCGTTTGGGGTAAGTATATCGATTTGCTGTAAAAGAAAATCTGACAGATAGGCCGCAGGTGCAGGGTTTAAAATAATTGAGACATGATGGTTATTTGCAATCCGAACGGCTTCTTCCACCACATTCATTGGGATTTCTAACTGTAATAATACAAGGTCTGCAGAACGGATGATTTCTTCTGCCTGCCGAACATGAGCGGGGGTCATTCGATTGTTTGCGCCCGGAGAAACAACGATACTATTTTCACCGGATTCATTTACAGTAATCATAGCCACCCCGCTTGAAACACCGGATACCGTCGTTACATAATCTGTACCTATACATTCACCTTTTAATTTTGCGATCAATTCCTTACCAAAACCATCGTCCCCTATACAGCCAACCATTTCTACCTTAGCACCAAGCCTACTAGCAGCTACAGCCTGATTAGCACCTTTTCCACCTGGCATTGTTGCAAAATTACTTCCTATTATTGTCTCTCCTTCAAGTGCAATCCTAGGTGTACAGATGACCAAATCCATATTTAAACTTCCGATCACCACAATTCGAGCTTGTTTTGCCATAACTCCCCTCCGTTCAGCTATCATTTTTCACTCGGACGCTGTGGGCTTAAAAGAGTAATGATTTAACTCCATCTCGTGCAGTTTTCTTACTCGACGCCTGAATTCTTCATCAGTGCTGAATTCTGCTTTCAAGAAACCCTCTAGCAGTTCGACCAATAAAACAGGTCCTATAATTTGTGCACCGACGCACATAACATTAACATCATCGTGTTCCACACACTGATGCGCAGAATAAATGTCATGACAGACGGATGCACGAATTCCAGGAATTTTATTGGCTGCGATACACGCCCCTACTCCAGTACCACAAACCATAACTGCCCGTTCTACTTCGCCCGATAAGACTCCTGCACACACTGATCTAGTAATGTCCGGGAAATCGACGGGTTCAGGGTCATAGGATCCATAATCGATCACCTCATGCCCCATACTTTTTAAAGCGTTTACAACTGTGTCCTTTAATGGAAAACCTGCATGGTCTCCTCCTACTCCGATTCTCATCATTTATACCTCCCAAGTTTTTTGTATGTGCTTTCTATTCATCAAGCTTCATTTAAAAAATTTTACTGAGATGTATAATTCATTACACTTCTCGGTTAATCGTTTAACTTTGCTTTTAAATAAAAACCGATAAATCGGCAAATTCAGATAGTGAAAATTATATACAACCACTTGTTGTCTCTAGTTTGTTGGATTCGGTACTGTGCGGATTTTCCTTATTGCACCCGCAGGAATGCCGGATAATTAACTCAGTATCCATATAAGTGATTTCTCGCTTCACATGCTTATTTATAATTCTAGCTAGGATTAATCTTGCAGCATGTACACCTAGTTCGTAAGCTGGTTGCTTTATCGTAGTAATTGGCGGATCGACAATATCTGCCCAATCGGAATCATCATATCCAACGACTGCAAGCTGATCAGGAATTGAAATACCTGATTCCTTTAGATATTTATAAGCCCCCAATGTCATTGAATTGTTTGAAATAAACACCGCATCCGGCTTGTTATCCTGTTCCATTAGCTCTTTCATTTTCATGTAACCACTTTCGATATCAAAATTACCTTCCTTCACAAGCTCATCCGATTCGGTAATGCCATAATCCTCAAGAGCTCTCTTGTAACCAGTCAAACGATCTTTGCCAGTACTTATTGAAATAGGCCCAGTAATGATCGCTATTTTTTCATAACCATGCCGAATCAGATGCTCAGTGCCAGAATAAGCACCCTTAATATTGTTCGTCATGATCACATCGGATACCATGAAATCAGGACAACGGTTCAGGAATACCATTGGCACTCCCGTTTTCTCCATTGAGCGGAAATAATCACCTGTGTTCCCTGTGGATGAGACGATAAGTCCGTCTACTCTTTTGCCTATCAATACTTTGAGGTATTTATCCTCTTTCTCCACGGAAGAATCGGTGTTGCAAAGCAGTATGCTATAATCGCTCTTAGCTAGTTCTTCTTCAATCCCACGAACCACAATCGAAAAGAAAGGGTTTGCAATATCGGAGATTAGAAGCCCAATGATGCGTGATTCCTGCACTCGAAGACTTTTTGCTACAATATTAGGTTGATAGTTCAGTTCCTGAATTGCCGAGAAAACTTTGTTTTTTACTTCATCACTTACATTTTTTGTTTCGTTCAATACATTAGAAACAGTAGCCGTAGAAACACCAGCTAATGTTGCTACCTCTTTGAGGGTTGCTCTCTTCATTCAGAGTTTTCACCTCCTTTAATCGATTAACTAAATTTTATTCCGAATATTCATTCTTGTCAATCAATTAATTTAAATTTTACCAAGTGAATTAATGAAAAACAAAAAGAAGAATTAGAAAGAATTTAATAAGTATTATGGGGAAGCACTGTGCTCTTTTTAGGAATTAAAAAAGAGAATTGAAGAATATATCAATTATTATAATAACAAGTGCATAAAGCAAAAATTGGCAGGCATGAGTCCGGTTCAATACGTACCCATACCAGCCGATTCGCTTCTTAATATAAAACTCTAACTTTCGGGTTCCATCATCCCTCCCTTGCCTATCTATTCAGATTAATTCTAAAAACGAACAGATCGTTAAGATCCCTTTATCAAAGTTTTCTATGTTAAAATGTTCATTCGGTGCATGGAGATTTTCATCTGGCAGCCCGAATCCCATTAAGACAACAGGAGAATTTAAGGTATGGTTGAAATCCGATACAATCGGAATCGAGCCCCCTTCTCTTTTATATACAGGTGATACACCATAAACCTGTTCATACGCTTCAGCCGCTTTTTGAATCATCGGATCGTCGATTGGGGTCAAGAATGGATTACCAGTATCTTGAAGTGTCACTTTTACCGTGCATCCTTTTGGTGCTTTTTCTTCTAAATGCTTTTTGATTAAACCCTGGATTTTTTCTGGGTTTTGATTATTGACTAGGCGGCAGGTGATTTTAGCATGTGCCTCGTTCGGAATAACGGTTTTCGTCCCTTCTCCCTGAAATCCGCCCCATATGCCGTTTAACTCTAATGTTGGCCGAGAACTGATTTTCTCAGGATAAGGATAATTTGATTCCCCTCCCGTTAATTCCGTTAAACCTAACTGTTTTTTTAGCTTTTCTTCATCAAAGCCCAGTGCTTTAATTTGTTCCTTCTCAAATTCTGTCAAGTCTAGAACATCATCATAGAATTGATCAACATTTACCTTTCCGTTTGCATCATGAAGAGTAGAAAGCAGCTGCACTAACAAATGATTTGCGTTCTGAACTCCCCCGCCGAACATGCCGGAATGCAAATCCGTATTCGCTGTTTTAAGAGAAACCTCGAGAGCACATAGCCCTCTTAAAGAATACGTAATCGCAGGAACTCCTCGATCCCACATATCAGAATCGGAAATGACCACGACATCACAGGCTAATTTTTCTTTATTTTGTGATAAAAACTGAGGAAGATTAGGGCTTCCGATTTCTTCTTCTCCTTCGATGCAAAATTTAAGATTAACCGGTAACTTATTTTCTACTTTCAGCAGTGCTTCGACTGCTTTGATATGTAAGAATGTCTGCCCTTTATCATCTGTTGCCCCTCTGGCATAGATTTTTTCATCTCGGATGTTTGGTTCAAACGGAGGAGTTTCCCATAAGTGAATCGGGTCAACAGGCTGTACGTCATAATGACCGTATACTAATACAGTCGGTGCATTTTCCTGATGGAGCCAGTCAGCATAAATAATTGGATGACCTTTTGTTTGTACGATTTCAACGTGTTCCATTCCAATGCTTTCTAACTTTTTGGCGATCCAGGAAGCTGCTTTTTGAATGTCCTCTTTATGCTCAGATAAGGAGCTTATGCTTGGAATGCGGAGTAGTTCTTTTAATTCTTCAACATTTTGATGATGTTGCTTGGATACAAAATCGGATAATTGACTCATGTTCTCACCTATTCTTATTTATTTACATTTCTATTGTACACAAAAATGAAGAAGAAACTAGAAAAATCCCCCTCTAAAACAGAAAGGGATACGATCTCGTTATTATCTTAAGGCAGAGGCTGCCATTCTTATATAGGTATGTCTTTTACCTCTTACCGTAATCGAAAGGGTTTGAATATTTTCAGGTAGTGCCATACCAGAATACCCAGCATCCCCGATATGAAAAATATCTACTCCAGCTCTTTTAGAGCTCAAAGCGATTGCGCGGATTGTTTCTTCATCTGCTCCTTCTTGGCTGGTGCCAATTGCCGCAAGGGTTAATGCCCCTTTATTTTTAACGTTTTCTATTGCATTAGCAAGTGTTTCCTCACGAACACCAGGGACTGTTCCTGGAGCGGGGAAAAGAATGACATCTGCCCCTGCATCTGCAAAACGAGAAAATGCATCTAAATCAAACACACTCCCTGCCGTTCCAGCATTATGCATTTTGCCTGCGATGATCAGCCCTCCAAAATGTTTATTCGCCAATGTAATCGCCTGTTCAATTTTCTCATTGGTTACCCCTGATTTGGGGTTACCAGTTAAACAAATAAAATCACATCCCAATTGCTTTGCCATCGCTAGTGAATTTTCAGTAGCCGTACGTCCTTCCGGCAATGAATACAATTTTTCTAAGGAATTAGCATGCGGATCAACAGGTTCAAGATTAATGCCGACTGGCAGACCCGTTAGTTCTTTTATTTTTTGGATAATTTTTTCATCTACACTGCCTGCAGCATTGGATTGAAATATGCTGTATGACTCAACCCCATTTACTACAGGTTTGAAACAATCGAACATGTTCAGTAGAATCATATCCGCTCCGAACGCCTTCATTACTTCCGGGTTGGATACCTCTGGAAGTAAGGGTTGTGATGTTACTACCGTTTCCGCCATGATCGTTCTTCCTTCTGCTGCACGTATTGCCTGCTTTAATTCTTCTCTACCCATTTGCCGAAAATCAGAACCTCTACAATCTAATATCCTTTTCATCTCAATCACCTCATTTATTTATTCTCCAATATTCTTTCTTAGTGTTTCTACATGCGATAATGTCTATTGCATTTATTACACCCCTGTTTGTGTTATGTATTTATTATCACACATATATTCTACACCAAAATGACTTCCAGCATTGGTGGTCCCTTTTTTTCAAATCAAGACTCCTTGTAGTATTCAAAAATAGTGCCAGGCATCTTCCAATTTTTTTGGATGGCGCCTGGCACTATTTAATCAGTAGACCTTCGAAACGGTATTTAAATATCATTCCTTTACCTTAATTCTTTTATATACCAAGCGTCCATTGAATTATGTTCTGAACAATCTAGTGGTTTATCAAGTTGTTGGAAGCCTAATTTGATGTAAAGGAGATTAGCCGTTTGGAGTTTCTTCACTGTTTCTAAGTAACAGTGTGTGTAATGTTCCTTGGCGAAGTCGAGTGCTACTTTCATCAGTTCCTTCGACAAACCCATACCTTGAGCTTTGGGCGTAATATATAGCTTTTGCAACTCGCATATCCCTGTCTTTTGTCCAAATGGTGCAATCCCAACACCACCTACCACTTCATCATGTTCATTCACCGCAACCCAATATTTTGCATTTGATTGTTCCTTGTAAAATTGTGCTAGACTGCTTAACTGAGGGTCAAAATAAGCTGTTCCTGGAATGTCTAAGTCAAAAGATTCCAATGAACGTTTAATAATTTGCTCCATTGTTTGATTGTCTCTTTCTTCCATTTCACGAATCTGCATTGTTTCATTCATCCCCAATATCTAAAAACTGTTTATCTTAATAGTATTCTTCTTATCATTTAAAACTACGACCTCATTTTATTTGTTATTGAATATCATCTGTACTATGTACGTCTTCCTCATTTATGACGATACTATAAGAAATATTGGCCTCGTTTCTTACTTTCCACATCTATAACTCCCTATTAAGAAATTGAATCAATATGAATCCTATTTTAGCAAAAAATGCTCCCGACACCACGCAATTTTTGAATGGTGCCTGGCACTTTCCTATCGTATTAATGCAAACATCCATTAAATCCCCAGTTCGTCACATAGTTCAATCTGCTCCAGATATTGATCTTTTTTCTTTTTGCTAAATTTTCTTCCTTCCTAAGCAGTTCAAGGAATTTATATGGTGGATTCATGATATAAGCCACTCGTGCAAACCCCTCTTTTAGCAGCGTTCCTTGAATGGATTCACCATCGACATAAACATAGGCTAACAGTCGTCCGTAGGAATCTCTTGTGTTTCCCTGTTCAAACTCCAATGTTACCTTTCCGCTTTTCACCAGCTCGCTATTCCGTAAGAACGCTTCCTTTGCATAGAGCTGGACACACGTTTTTGGATTTCTTGACTCCGGTGTAACAATCAATAAATAGCGCACCGTTTCCATTTTTCCGTTAACATACACTTTAATGGTATCTCCATCAATGATATCGATTAAAGTAATAGGTGGTACGTTACTTACTTGATTTTCAGTCACCTGAACGGTGTTCTCTTGTGCCGTTTCTTCTTTCTGTGATGGCATTGAAAAGAATGCTATACCAGTAGCTGCCGCGATCATGGCGATAGATCCTGTTCGTTTTCTCATGAATAATCCCCCCTTGCCTTTCAAGTTACTAACTAGCAATATTGTTTGTTGAAATACCCCGCTATAGAAGGAAACCGCTCGAATTCCTTCCTCCTATCCCTAAACGAAACCACATCAATTCCGCTAGCAAGCTGGAAATCTAGTGAATATTTGTGACAATTCAATAATAGGCTTTTTCAACAACGCTCATCATTCTTCACCAGCCGTTAAGTAAGTTCAAATCCAACTGGAATCACTCTTCCGACAGGAAATGATTGTGTTGATTTATGCTTTTGGTTGGACTTTTGGTTGTCATGAAGGGTATCTATTTCTTCTACGGTCAGTAGAGATTCATTTTCCCAGTTTTTCAGAATTCCCACCACATAGTTAAGCTTTCGTTTGATATTGGCACATGCAATATTCATATCTTTTAAAATCATCTCTTTAGGCTGTAAGAAGCTAGAATCATCTAACAAAGATAAAGTTGCTGTTTTGCATTCACGTTTGAAACACCAAATCCATTGTTGTCCCAAAACTCAACAATTTCTTTCACATCGTTTTGATTATTCTGTAAAGGATTTTTAGTTTCTGGATTTCACACTACATTAGGATAAAGATCTTGTTGTTGTTTTTCTTTTTCATTTTCTTTTTCATTTTCTTTTTGTCCACGTATCGTATAACGGTGCGTGAACGAATTGTCATCTTCCTCACCATCTGTTTCTTTATATGTATCATTTTCATCTAGGTCACGATCTTCCTGATCGAAAACAATCCTTCCTTGTTCACAAAAGGATTCATAAAGGCTGCGAATATCATTCTTAAGTATATGTTCCAAAACATATTGAACCAGTGAGGTATCCTGAACCTCTTTTAATTCGGAATAAATACAATCCATGATCGGTTTCCCACCCTTATGCAGATTGTCTTTTCCCCGGTTTTTAATTGCAAGCTCTCTTGTTTCAGGATAGTAGCGAATCAACTTGTATTGATTGATAAATCTTTCCATCAACGAATGTACCTTCTCAATCGAATAGCCCAAAGTAAAAGCCAATTGTTTTCTCGTAATGGTATAGATTCCAATTTGAGTAGTTTTGGGATTTGTAAGCAGGTAAAGATAAAAATATTGGATTTTCCCAAAACTCAACACGCACCATTCAATATCTTGCCATCTTCAATCACTGACCTTCCTTTTTCAAAAATAACTTCCATAGGTTATATATAGATTTAGGAAGCAAAAGGACAGTGTGGTTTTAATAAAACTCTGAATGTTTTATGACTAACTATTTGCGTGGTACAGATCGCTCTCTGTTAAGGAATTTTATTATGTACTCGCTCCCTAAACATAAGCACCCACAATCGTTGCTCCGACAACAGTTGTGAGTGTTAAGTGGCTAAAAATATTCTCAATTTTTTTAAAGATACCGGCGGTTGTCGAACCGAAACTTATTTCCGATACAAGACGTTGATGATTTATTGTGGAGTTCCTAAAATGCCATCCAACACCAAAAATTTTTGATGGTGCCTGGCACTTTTTTCATTATCACCCACAGCATTTTTTATATTTTTTTTCCGCTTCCACATGGACAGGAACTAGAGACTGTTTGTTCAATATCAACATAGATTGAGAAAACTACTTTTTCATATGCTTGCTAATTTCTGGAAGTGCACCATTTGATAATTGATGGTAATTTGCTTGCCATTTAACCAGTTTCATTTAATTCTTATAGTAGTATAATTGTATGCTATTTCTCAGGGTCATTGCCAGAAAAAGAGACAAATATGATAATTTAAAGGCACCAACTAGTAAATTGGATGATTCCTGAATCGTTTACTTTGTCACTATTAATTTACAATAAATTCTACACAGTCAATTAACCCTTCCTATGTTATTATTTAATAGTTGATTTTTTTTCAGGAGGAAACCTTTCATGCTTGATGTGATTACATCCTTTATTAAAAAACAAGGTGAGAAGATGAAGTCTCCCACAAGTAACATCGATCTACAATATGATGAATTGTCTTCTTTTTTACAGGAAAATGGAGGAAATCATGCTTCTCATTTGATTTTTTTAAAAGATAAAGAGATTTTTTGGACGAAAGAGCGAGATGTACTAATTGTATATAAACGCATTGCAAATAAATTAATGGTTTTAGGTGATCCAATTGGAGATGAAGCAAAAATTCAGGAAGCCATAATAGATTTCTGTGAATATAGCAAAAGCAGAGGCTTTAAACCTGTTTTCTATCAAATAAGCCCACAGTATATGCACTATTACCATGATACAGGTTTTCGCTTCTTCAAGGTGGGCGAAGAGGGATTAGTGAATCTCCAACAATTTTCTTTAGAAGGAAAACAAGGAGCAAAATTACGAACAAGATTGAATAAATTTACGCGAAATTCTTATACATTTAGCGTAGTCCACCCCCCTTATTCTAATCACCTGCTTTCCGAATTAAAGCATATTTCCGATTCATGGTTAGGCAGTCAGAAGGAAAAAGGGTTTTCGGTCGTCTCTTTTAGCAAAGAATATGTTTCGCGTTTCCCTATCGCCCTTTTACACAACCCTGAAGGGAAAGTAATTGCTTTTTCGACGTTAGCAAGCGATTTTCAAAATACGGTTACCATTGACCTGATGAGAAAATATTCAGATAGCCCTCATGGAACAATGGATGTATTATTTATTCATATATTTCAGTGGGCAAAAAATAATGGATATCAAATCTGCAGTTTGGGTATGTCACCATTATCAAATGTAGGAAACTGCAAACATTCATTTACATGTGAAAAATTAATTCGTCTAGCCTACCTTTACGGGAATTCCTTATACAATTTTAAAGGTCTAAAAGAATTTAAAAGTAAATTTTCTACCGATTGGGAACCAAAATATTTAGCTTACAAAAAAACCTTTCTGCCGTTAACTATTTTACAACTACTTTTTCTGATCAACTCTAAACGTAGTTCAATAGATATTAAGGAAAGAAAAAATAATTCTATTAAAAATGCTATCTCAAAATGGCGTTTTGAATGACCAAAATGAGAGGCTATAATGATGCTCGTAAGCAAAGAACTATTTCTTAAATTTATCAAATACAGTGTTGTGGGCTGCATAAGCGTGCTCATTTATTTTCTTTCCGTTTTCATCTTGGTTGAACTTTTTGACAAAGATCCGATTTTCGCATCAACATTTTCCTTTATTATCATGACTTACATTTCATTTCTATTAAACAAAAAATTTACCTTTGGCAGCGACTTCTCCTACAATCAATTGTTGCGTTTTCTAGTTGTTTCTGCCATTGGTTTCATCTTAAATTTTGGTATTATGTATCTAGTAGTAAATATACTTTCACTTCACTATGTAATCGGTGAGCTAATCACAACATTGATAATACCCATCATCAACTTCATATTGAATAACTATTGGACATTTAAATAGTAGGAAAAAGACCGGAGGGACGGTTCTGATGGCTTTTTAGTCGTTACTGCCCCCCGTTACATTAACGCAGTGATTCGCCGGGGGACTGACCCCTAGCAAAGAAAAAAACACTCACAAACTGACAGCTTCGTTATTAAACTTTTGCACCAGTATACCATTTAAGCTTTTTCCTTACGGATTTTGATTAACTTTACTGAACAATCGCCCCCGTTGTATTAGGTGGTATTATTTTTTATCAAGGAATATATCGACCTTTCTTAAAAATCTAAAAAAAAGCCGATTTTCAACGGCTTTTTTTATATTGTATTTGTTAATTCATTTATCCCTAATTTCCCATTAAGTTTTCAAATATAACAGAGATATTCCATTCCATCATACCAATATAAGAATCTCCATCTTCACCCTGTTTTCCAAGAGAGTCTGTAAATAATGTCCCACCAATTGGAACACCAGTTTCTGTTGAAACCATTTCCATACTGCGAGGGTCGATACTCGTTTCTACAAATAATACTGGAATTTCTTGTTCATTGATTAAATCCACTATTTGCTTTACTTGTTGCGGTGTTCCTTGATTTTCTGCATTGATCTCCCAAATGTATCCTGCCTCAAATTCGTATGCATCACTAAAATATTTAAAAGCTCCCTCACTTGTAACTAAAAAACGCTTTTCCTTAGGAATTTTATTAAAGCTTTCTAACGCTTCTTGATGAAGTTTTTCTAATTTCAAAATATATTCTTTAGCATTTTTTTCGTAAATATTTGCATTCGCTGAATCTATTTCAATCAGTGCATCTCTTGCATTTTCTGCATACTTAATTCCGTTGCGGATATCAAGCCATGCATGTGGATCTTCTTCACCTTCATTTCCTTCTGATGTTAAAAATTTAGGATCTACTCCTTCACTTAGTCTAAATACAGGCGCATCCTCACCAGTCTTTCCCGCAGTTTGGATAAGTTTCTCAAACCAAGAGTTACCCGCTTCAAGATTTAAACCATTATAAAAAACGACATCTGCATCTGTTGTTTTTTGAATGTCTAATGGAAGTGGGTCATATTCATGCGGATTAGATCCTACTTTAGCTAAACTATGAATCTCTATTTGATCGCCACCGATATTTTTTACGATATCATAAAGAATTGAGTAAGTCGTAACCACCTGTAACTTATCATCTTTATGTTCTTTTCCTACTTCACTACCGGTTTCTTTACTTTCACTACATCCTGCCAGAATTACAATTGCCAAAAGGCTTGTTATAAATAATTTTAAAATATATTTCATTGCTATTCCTCCTAAATTTTTATGAAAGGGCTTGTTTTTTCCTTCTTGCTTTTAAGGAACGCCATAAGATACCTTGTTTTGGTGAAAAACCAAAGGCTAATAGGAAGAGGGCAGTTGAAACTAAGACAATGGTTGCTCCTGAGGCTAAGTTATAAGTGAAGCTAAAGTATAAACCCACAACCGATGCAATCACTCCTAAACCAGCTGAAAGGTAAATCATTACCCATAATCGATTGGTTAATAAGTAGGCTGTTGCTGCTGGTGTGATTAGCATAGCCACTACCAGTATGATTCCCACCGTTTGTAAAGAAGCAACAGTTACCATTGTCAGTAGCGTCATTAAAAAATAATGGATGATTTTAATTGGTAGTCCGTACGCTTCTGCCATGGTTGGATCAAAAGAAGTCACAAGCAGTTCTTTATAGAACAAATAAATAGAAATTAACACAAATATTCCTATTCCCAGTGTAGTCCACATATCTGAAGGTCGGACTGCTAATACATTCCCAAACAAGATGTGATAAAGGTCCGTACTACTTTTCATAAGGGTGATTAGAATAATTCCTAATGCAAAAGCAGCCGTAAACATAATTCCAATGGATATATCATTTTTGATACGACTATTTTGGCTAACAAAACCGATTGACATTGCGGTCAAAACACCTGAAATAACGGCTCCAGCAAAGAAATTAATTCCAAGCATGTAAGCAATTGCCACCCCTGGAAGAACAGCATGAGAAATCGCATCACCCATTAGTGCCATTCCTCTTAAAATGATAAAACAGCCCACTACTCCACAAATAATTCCAACCATTATAGAGGTTAAAAGAGCTTTTTGTAAAAATCCGTATTGAATCACAGCCTCAATAAAAGACATTTATACCTTCACCCCCAATCTATCAAGAAACGAAAACTGTCCAGAATACGCTTTAGCCAAAACTTCCGCATTTAAAACCTGATTTATATCTCCAAAACCAATAAGTTCTTTATTTAACAGAACAAGTTGGTCAAAATAATCACTGACTTTACTTAGATCATGATGAACAACAAGAATCGTTTTGCCACTATTCTTTAATTCTTTCAATATAGTAATAATGGTTTCTTCACTTGATACGTCTATACCAACAAAAGGCTCATCCAGAAAGAGCATTTCAGATTCTTGAGCAAGTGCCCTTGCTAAAAAAACTCGTTGTTGCTGTCCCCCTGAAAGTTCTCCAATTTGACGCTTACTAAATTCTGCAATACCAACCCTTTGTAAACATTGTAGCGCCCATTCTTTTTCTGCCTTTTTTGGTCTTTTGAATAAACCTAGTTTTGGATACGTTCCGAGTAAGACAGTATCTAAAACAGTGATTGGAAAATCCCAGTCAATATTGCTCCTTTGCGGGACATAGGCAACGGATTTTCTTAGCTCATTAAAACTTTTTCCGTATATTTGAACTTCGCCTTTATCTTTCGGGATAAGGTTTAACAATGCCTTTAATAGCGTTGATTTCCCAGCTCCATTTGGACCAATAATCCCAACTAATTTACCTGGTTCTATTGAAAAACTAACATTTTTCACCGCTTCATTACCATGGTAGGACACAAACAAACTTTTCACTGAAAGCGCTGGATTCATTAATAATCATCTCCTTCATATCTAATGTTTTTCTTTGTATGAAAAATGTTGACTTAATGCAATTTTTAATTAAAAAAATAAAGTGGAAATTTACCACATCTTACTTTAACTATATATATGGTCTAATTAAAAAAAGTTTACCTTAGGAAACATTTTAAACTACAGGAAAAACCATGTCAATTAAAAAGGCTTTTCTTTTGTATTCTCATCGAAGAATTCAAAAAGCCTCCTGAAAAGAGACATCCCTCACCTTCTCTGTCCACCACACAACATATGAAAGGTGTTTCTCTTGATATAAGGCTCCATCCATTTGCTCCTGTCTCACATCGATTGCCTGTGTTGACCTGAATAGGTAAAACGATATAAGCCTTGAAGGCTTCTCCATACTGTTAGTGTAAGAACAGGAAAACCATCACCTTTATTGCTTCCTCAGGGATAGGGACACCATAAGGTGAAAACTCCTCTATTAGTTGCCCTGTTTTAGCAACCTGTCGCATTAATGGTATCTCCGTCAATGATATCGATTAAAGTAATGGCTACGTTACTTACTTGATCTTCAGTTACCTGAAGGGTATTCTCTTGTGCCGTTTCTTCATTCTGAGATGGTAATGGATAGATTGCTATAAAGGCTGCTGCTGCGATCATAGTGATAGCTCCTGTTCGTTTTCTCATGAATAATCCCCTCTTGCCTTTCAAGTTACTAACTAGCAATATTGTTTGTTGAATTACCCCGCTATAGAAGGAAACCGCTCGAATTCCTTCCTCCTATCCCTAAACGAAACCACATCAATTCCGCTAGCAAGCTGGAAATCTAGTGAATATTTGTGACAATTCAATAATAGTCTTTTTCAACAACGCTCATCATTCTTCACCAGCCGTTAAGTAAGTTCAAATCCAACTGTAATCACTCTTCCGACAGGAAATGATTGTGTTGATATATGCTTTTGGTTGGACTTTTGGTTGTCATGAAGGGTATCTATTTCTTCTACGGTCAGTAGAGATTCATTTTCCCAGTTTTTCAGAATCCCCACCACATAGTGAAGCTTTCGTTTGTTATTGGCACATGCAATATTCATAGCTTATAAAATCATCTCTTTAGGCTGTAAGAAACAAGAATCATCTAACCAAGATAAAAGCTGCTGCTTTGCATTCACGTTTAAAACACCAAATCCATTGGTGTCCCAAAACTCAACAATTTCTTTCACATCGTTTTGATCATTCTGTAAAGGAGTTTTAATTTCTGGATTTCTCACTACATTAGGATAAAGATCTTGTTGTTGTTTTTCTTTTTCATTTTCTTTTTCATTTTCTTTTTGTCCACGTATCGTATAACGGTGCGTGAACGAATCGTCATCTTCCTCACCATCTGTTTCTTTATATGTATCATTTTCATCTAGGTCACGATCTTCCTGATCGAAAACCATCCTTCCTTGTTCACAAAAGGATTCATAAAGGCTGCGAATATCATTCTTAAGTATATGTTCCAAAACATATTGAACCAGTGAGGTATCCTGAACTTCTTTTAATTCGGAATAAATACAATCCATGATCGGTTTCCCACCCTTATGCAGATTGTCTTTTCACCAGTTTTTAATTGCAAGCTCTCTTGTTTCAGGATTGTAGCGAATCAACTTGTATTGATTGATAAATCTTTCCATCAACGAATGTACCTTCTCAATCGAATAGCCCAAAGTAAAAGCCAATTGTTTTCTCGTAATGGTATAGATTCCAATTTGAGTAGTTTTGGGATTTGTAAGCAGGTAAAGATAAAAATATTGGATTTTCCCAAAACTCAACACGGACTATTCGATATCTTGCCATCTTCAATCACTGACCTTCCTTTTTCAAAAATAACTTCCATAAGTTATATATAGATTTAGGAGGCAAAAGGACAGGGTGACCATGGGGACGGTTCTAGCGGTCCTTTTTGTTTAACTTGTCCCATGAGAACCGTCCCTATGGACACCTAGTAAATATGGTATCCTATTTCTAAGAAGCAAGTTAGAAAGGTAGAATGATATGTACACAAAACAAGATTTACTTGACCATCTGAAAGATTTAGGAATCGATGGAAATGGAACGTTACTTGTTCATTCTTCAATGAAAAGTATTGGGCAAGTTGAGGGTGGTGCGGAAACTGTCCTTGATTCGTTGTCCGAATATATGAAAAATGGCCTTTTAGTTTTTCCTACACATACATGGTCGTATATAAATGCTGAAAATCCTCGGTTTCATGTAAATGAGTCTCCATCTTGTGTGGGTCTATTAACGGAACTTTTTTGGAAACGTCCCGGTGTTGTTCGCTCATGGCATCCTACACATTCAGTGGCAGCATTGGGAAAAAAGGCTCATGAATTTGTTGCAGGAAATGAAAAATTTGATACGCCTTGTGCAAGGGAATCTAGTTGGGGGAAATTACTAGATCAAAAGGCAACCATTCTACTAATAGGGGTTGGTTTAACCAGATGTACCTATATCCACGGAGTCGAGGAATGGGTTGATATACCTGGTCGTTTAACGGATCATCATGAACAGCTTTACACCGTACTACCAGATAAAACCGAAATTTCAGTTCCACAAAGAAGACATATTGGTCACACCTCTGAAAAATATGAACGAGTTGAAGAAATCTTTCTTACTAATCAAGTGATGTATAAAGGTCATTTTGGCGATGCGAACGTGCGAGTCTGCGATACAGAAAAAATGACAGACTTGCTCTATCATATACTAAAGGAAGACCAAGAAGTATTCTCTTGAGAAAACCGTGGGGACGGTTCTCGCGGTCATTTTTGTCTAATTTGTACCATGAGAACCGTCCCTCTGGACACTCTTTGGACACTCCTCTGGACACTTCGGTCATTAGGGACCGTGGGGGGACCGTGGGGACGGTTCTGGTGGCTTTTTTATTTCGTAGCTAGGATGAAAAAGCTAATCCAATTTGAATTTGTTCAGAATAAGATTCAAGAAAACAAGAAAACCACCCTTCGCTTTCGTTAGCAAATGGTGGTTCTCACAAATAATCTGCATTTAAAACAACAAGCAATAAGATTATTGCTTGGCAAAAGTTAATCATTCCGGATTTTGAACAAACAAAAATATCAGTATCAGGGTCTAATGTTAAAACTTCCTCGGCATCAATACCCTCAATTGTTACTTTAGTTGTTTCCCATACATTACTGCATCACGTAATTGTAAATATAAATAATGCAATCAATGAATAGAATAACTTCCGAAACAACCTACTCCCCCCTTTTTAAGCTAATAGACGGATAAAATCTATCAAAAATTCCTTATTCTACTCTCTAGGTCAAATCATTATTTTAAGTCTGATAATTTTTCTCCCGTAATAATTTCGTATAGGATTGCCGATTTTTCTTTATCTAATTGAGCATATTTACTTTCAGCATCTATAACAAGTTCTACTTTTTCCTTATTTGGGCTTATCCAAAGCTCATACAACACTGCTTTCGCTTCAATGTTAGAATTTTTGTATTGAAATCCAAACCTGTAATCAGGAGGGCGTACCATAGACACTTTTGCATTTTCCCAATCAATATCTGATAAAATCTCTTTCACTTTTTTAACTTGCTCATTATTATTAATTTCTTTAAAGTCCTCATAATGATTTTCATTCCCCATATACTTTTGGACTTCTATCCATTGTTCCCCATCTTTTAAATCATTTGAACAACCTGCTAAAAATATTAACAGCATTCCAATAGTGACCATTAATTTTTTGTATTGTTTCAAGTGAATCCACCCCTTTTATTATAGGACGAATTGTTTTAGGTAAAGTTTCAACGTGTTCCATCTTAAAACATTCTTCGACCAACCTGTTAACTGGCCAGACCTCTGGTTCCTGCGAACACCAAAGTATCTTAAAGTCCTATTTCATTAAAAGCCCTTAGCACAAAGAAGAGCTCGATTCTTACTGTAGAATCGAGCCCGTTTTTGAATAAATTCTCTACATAAAGCTATGTTATATTCGTTCCACTTGCTGTAACTTCCTTTTTAACATGAAGGGTCTGATTCTTTTCCTTCGCTTCTGATACCCATTTATCAAGTGATAAATAAATAATACCGGCAACGATACAACCTATTCCTAGAACGGTAAATAGAACCTGACCAAGATGTTCATCCAGCAAAAAACCTGCAAAAATGGGACCGAATGCACTGCCAACAATCCACTGAAGACTTGCTGCCCCCATATAGGTCCCACGTAAATGTTCAGGTGCAATATTCGCTACAAATGTCATTTGTACCGGGGATAAGAGCATTTCCCCTAATGTGTAGATTCCATAGATAATGATAAGAATTAAAAGGATACTCCAATAGGAAAACTGGAGCTTTGTAAAAAAGATTGGCAGCCATCCTACTGAAAGCAGCCCAAAACCAAATAAAACCGAACCATATAGCATGACCTTTCCAAGTTTGCGCTTACTTGCCCATTTCGATATCGCGAATTGGAAGAAAACGACCAGTGCTCCGTTAAAAGCCATTAAATAAGGATATGGATTTTGGGCATCGGAAAGTGCCGGCAATTGTTGATCAAAATGCAGTGGAAGCATCCCTTCCGTTTGTGAGAATCCCATTGAAATAACAATTCCCGTGATAATATAGAAAAATAATATTTTATCTTTGACAAGCACCGTAAATATAGATGGCAGTTTCTCCTCTTTATCAAGATCTTTCGTATCCTTTTTTCGTTCATTTTTCGGAAGTGTTTCTGTAAGCAAGAGCGCTAAAAATAGAGAATAAATAAAAACGGATGAAGCAGCAATGATAAAAATAACGGACTTTGATAAAAACACAACGGATGCTCCAAGCAATGGACCGATTGCTGCTCCAATATTGTGTCCCATTCGAAGCAGCCCAAATGCTTCCGTTCTTCCTTCTTCATCCGTCACATCAGCGACCATGGCTGATGCCGCAGGATGAAAAAGAGAATTAAACAAACCGAAAAAACTCGATATCAATAAGAAAGGATAGAAACCATCGAAAAAAATAAAACCAAGCATCACCAATCCATTTCCAACCATTGAAACAATCATAATAGGTTTCCTGCCATATTGATCCGCAAGCTTTCCACCTATTAATGAACCCAGCACTCCGGCAATTGGCCCCATCGCCATCACAACACCAACTTGCCAAAAATGATCCACCTTATCACTCATATATAAGGCGAAAAAAGGCATTAACATCATCATCGCAATACCATTAATCGATTCGCCGATAAAACGAATCCAAATATTACGATCCATGTTTCGAAAGGCCTGTAAACTCATTTTCATTTCTTTTTCCTCATTTCTCTTTGACTGATAGATTATACTTTTACTAGAACAAAAAAGCCGTGAGCAAGTTAAACCCGCCCACGGCATTTTAATTAAAATGAAAGAATGGGTAAGGAAAACTTATGGTTGAACCATCGTTTTATAGTTAAAAAAGTGCACACTGCTCCCGTTAGACATAAGTACATATTTGGTGGAACATACTTCTACTATCCAATTAACCTTAAAACGTAAACCATTAAGCATTTCCTTACACCTCCTATTCCTGAATTTTTTTAAATTATCTTAATTATCCATAAGAATTATAATTTATTATTAACATGCATGTAAAGAAATTCCTTTAAGAAAAATAAAGACCTTTAAGTAAGCCATTAGGACAGTCCTCTCAAGTAAAAATGGCTGCCTTTTCATATACCCTTCTCTAATGAGGATAAAGCCTGCTTCCTAAATATAGTGAGTAAAACTAATTCAACTGGGTAGTATATGTTTAGGATGATGTACGTTCATATTTTGCATATTTCCTATCAATCAAAGAGGAAGTGAATAGATGAAACACAGTAACGAACAGAATAACTTTGATGGAAATGTAAAAGAAAGTGGTAACAACCTAACTGGTAGTGATGCTAATCAGGATACCAGTGACTTTGGTGAGAGTGAAACAGCAGGAACTTTAACTGATGCCATGGCGGGTGCTATGATAGGTGCTCCATTTGGACTATTTGGTACTGTTATAGGCGGTGTTACGGGCGGTGTTATTGGTAACCAGATGGTGGAGACTGCTGATGCAGATAATAATTTAGATTCCAATAATCGTGATGAGAGCAATAATACTAACTCTATAAATAAGTAGCTTTTTTCATAATGATACCATTCAAATGAACTAGGGAGTGGAAATTTTCCGTTAACCACGGATGTTGAAGAACTGTTGCAGGGTCAATAAGGGTGAAATGTCTAGAGGAAGAACTCAATAAAGAGTTCTTTCTCTTTTACTATTATCTGCACGAGGGTCGTTTAATATAACTCAGATTCTTAATGCAAAAGCACCAGCCAATTTTCTGGATGGTGCCTGTCAACTTTTTTGCAGTAAATTCTTGGGAACATTGGTAAAAAACTTGGCGAGGGTGGTAAAATCTAGTGGCTGTAATCAAATATGTTTTTTTAATTCACCAAACATGTTTGATTGACTTTTTACAGTTGATTTTGAAGTTTTATTTTTGACTAACAATCTTTTTCTATCTAGCATTGTTGGTAAACTCATACCGAGAATAATGATTACAATACCTACTATTTGCAAAGTAGTAACCGTTTCACTTAATAAGATAACGGATACCATCACCGCGACTGGTAATTCAATAGCACTTAGTATCGATGACATACCTAATCCAACTTTAGGAACTGCAATTGTAAATAATAAAACCGGAATAATCAAACCAAATAGTCCCAATGCCAAACCATAAACCCAAAGTCCTTCATTAAACAAAGTCCCATTCCAAATAATTTCTGGAGACTGAAAAACTGTCGACATTAAAAAGGCAAAGAAAGAAACCAATACTAACCGGTTAGAGATTGTCAAACTTGCCGTTGCCTTTCCATTCACAAATAAAAATAAGGAATAACAAAGAGCTGCTGCTAACCCCCATAACCACCCTTCAATAGGTATTTGAGATAAATCAACATCAATCAATCCAGCTGCTGGTATCGTTCCTGCTACCAATATGATTAAAGTTATCAATTCAATTCGGTTGGGAAATCGGCGTTTTGTTATACAGGAAATCAACATGCCGATCCATGTAAATTGAAACATGAGTACAACTGCCAAAGAAGCAGGCAAAAAGTTCAAAGAACGACCATACAAAATATTTGTTAACCCTGTTAAAATGCCTGCAAAAATAAGAAATTTAATTCCCTTAATGCTTAATTTTGATCTGTTTGTAAGAACGAAAATACATAAGGCGATACAAAAACCGATAAAAAATTGACTGGTAACTGCCTCTGAGACTGAAAAACCACTACGCATCGCTAGTTTTATGATTGTGGAAACTACGCCATAACTACTAGCTGCAATAATTACCAACAAAGGATACACATACATCTTCATCATTCTACATCCTTTTTTTATTTTTAGGCTGTGGTAGATTGGGCTGTTGATTTGTGCTCCAGGCGCTTCGCTTTCCGCAGGCGGTTCGGGAAGCCTCCTCGGCGCTAAAGCGCGCATGAGGGGTCTCCCCTGTCCCGTCCCTGCAGGAGTCTCGCTCCTTACGCACAAATCAACAGAGTTCTAAAATCAATATTTTCCTTTAACACAGCCATTTTTTATTTATACGAAAAAAGGAGCATTTCCATATGAAAATGCCCTGTGTAAATTCCTCTATTTACGCATTCAAGAACTTGAAAAGTTATAGTTCTTTTCGTAACTCCCATGCAATCTTTGCACTTTCCTCTAACTCTTCTAATGTGAAAAATGCATCCATGATATCTATTCCTGGTACAACCGGGCCATGATGGCTCAAAAGCCAGCCATCACTAGCCGTTACACGTTTTTCAAATACGCTAAACAGTTCTTTGCTTCCCGGTTTTTCATAAGGAATTAAGCCAACAGTTCCCAATTTCATTTTCAAATATGGTGTATGATCCGGCATACAATCTGATTCATTTAGCCCAGGTAAACAACTCCAAAGCACACTATACGTACTGTGTGTATGAAGAACTGCACCTGTATCTGGATTTGCTTTGTATACGGACAAATGTAACGGCCATTCTTTACTTGGTTTTAAGTGATCATATTGATTTCCATCCATGTCGAGAACAGCAAACTCATCTGGTTTCAGTGTTCCAAAGCATGTTCCAGTAGCAGTAATATAAATTTTATCTTCATGTAAAAAGCTTAAGTTAGCGACACTTCCTGTAGCTTTTCCACGTTGAAAGAGACTATGGGCAACCCATATCGCATTATTAATCTTCTTATCTAATGTATCTTTCATACTTACCACTTCTCTCTATTATGTTAAAGATAAAGCACGCAGGAAAAAATCAGAATTTCCAAAGTTTCCACTTTTAAACACGATTCGAATTCGGTGATCCTCTATAGGTATCATGATGGGTACTCCAGGTGCAATACTATCTCCAATATGGTATCCATTGAACCCGAGCCTTTTTGCTACTGCTCCACTCGTTTCACCACCAGCCACAATGATTCTGTGGAACCCTGCTTGGACAGCAAGTTCTGCTAAATCTGCAGTTGCTTTTTCTAATTTTTCTGCAACTTCTTCCTTCCCTTGTTGTTGAATTCGTTTGACATTCTCAGGTGTGTCGCTGCTATATACTAAAATCGATTTTTCTTTGTTTTGAGAAATCACATTCCAAATCTTCTCTACCGATTCTTCACCTGAAAGTAATTTCATGGGATCCATAAAATACGTTTCGCCGCCATATTTTTGATATTCTAATATCTGGTTTCGTGTCGCTTCACTGCAGCTCCCTGCTAATAGGAACGCAGGTGACTCAGACCGTTCAAATCCATCTGCTTCAGCATTTTTCTTAATCATTTTCGCCAATAGATATGCTAGACCACTACCGCCAGTAATCAGTTTCAGATTTCCAAATAAATGGACCAGCTTTTGGGCATCTTCTTCTTTCTCGTAATCTGGTACAATATAAAATTTTTCATGCTTATTTTTCATTCTTGCAATAAATTCATTTACTTCTTCCTTATTGGAAGAGTCTGAGATTTTAACACTAGGGAACATGCTTTGTGCATTCATTAAACGGACTAGATCACAATCCCACATTGGAGTAAGCGGATGATCCTTCATTGGGCTCTCATGCAATGGAACTCCATTGACATATAAGCACCCTTCTTTAACAGTACGCCCATTTACCGGAAGCGCTGGACAAAGAATCGTATAGGGAACATCCAGCTTTTGCATTACCGCATCACAGATTGGTCCAATATTCCCCTCAGGTGTAGAATCAAATGTAGAGCAATATTTTATATAAAATTGTTGTGCACCCTGCTCTTTTAACCAGCTTATTGCCTCAAGGGAATCTTTGACAGCTTCTTTTGGGTCTTGGGTACGGGTTTTTAAAGCAATTACACATACCTCCGCCTGTGGAGCCTCATCAACGTTCGGTACTCCATTGTATAAAACAGTACTAAGTCCACCTTTTACAAAAAAAGAAGCGATGTCACTAGCACCGGTAAAATCATCTGCAACACAACCAAAACGCACTAGGTTCACCCCTTATTATCTTTTTAGATGCATGTTATTTAACAGATTGAACTTCTGCAAAGTCTTTTTTACGAACCTTTACACCTAACAAATCTTCAAAGTAGCGAATCATTGCATGCTTGTAGTAATCACCTTGTCCGTTATGTAATGCAAGTTGATAAGTTTGCATTGTTCCGCTCAAAGTTGGCAGCGGAATTTGGTATTTCACTAATACTTCATTCATACTTTCCATATCTTTATATGCTCTTTCTAGTGAAAAACTATGTTCAAAATCCCCTTCTAAAACCTTAGGAATCAATGTTTGTGAAGCAAAACTGGACCCTGTAGCTGTCATTAATATGTCACCGAGTTTTTCTGGATCTAAACCAAGTTTTACACCAACTGGCAATAGTTCACTAAAGCTTGCACAACAAATATTTAATGCACAGTTATTAATCATCTTCGTCAGCTGTCCAGCCCCGTTTTCACCCATGTAGAGTACCTGTGTCCCCATTCGATCAAGCATAGGTTTTATTGTGTTAAATAATTCTTCATTCCCACCACACATGATACTAAGTGTTCCTTCGATAGTTTTTCTCGGATGACCAGAAATCGGACAATCCATATATTCAATTCCATTCGCTCTGCAGGTTTCTGCAATTTCGATTGCACCTAAATAACTAATGGTACTAAAGTCAACAATTGTTTGACCAGGTTCCAGATGCTTTAATAGACCGTTCTCTCCTACTACCAATTCTTTTACAATCTCTAAATCTGGTAAACAGAGAAAAATATAATCACTATCGACTGTATCTATACTATTCGTTGTGGTTTTAATTCCTTTTTCCTTGAATGGTTCAAGAGCATTTGGATTTGCATCACATACAAGATAATCAAATTCACCTTCATTTTCACCTTTTGCAAGATTTAATGCCATTCCCGTGCCCATTACACCTAATCCAATATAACTTACTTTCATTGAGGAACACTCCTTTTATTTATAAATAATTTTAAGGCTTTATAAAATTAATAATCTTCAGATTTTTCGCAATAGATTTTAGCTGCGAACTTTATTTAGTTTTTCACTTTCTAACGCACTGATTACCGCTTTTACCGCTTCTTTTGGACTAGTCAACACTGGTAGACCTAGTGTATTGGTTTCCTTTTCTGCAGATGCCTGAGTAATCTGCGCAAGAACGATCACTTCACATCCTCTTTCTTTCAATTCCGCTGCAGCACGACAATTAAGACGATTATGTTCTTCCTCATTTCCGGCTTTCAATTCAGTCATAGCCTGCGTATTAATTTGTATATCTACTTCAACTTCTTTCCCCAAAAGGTTGGCAATCCTCTCCAATTGGGCTTTTGTTGCTGGTCCTGATGGGGCAGTCGTCGCAACAACGCCTATTTTTTTATAATGATTGACTGCCTTTTCTAACATTGGACGATCAACCGCAAAAATGGGTACGGATATAAATGGCTTCACAGAATCTACAACAGGTGTCAGCACGGTGCATGCTACAATGATTGCATCAACACCTGCCTCCTGTGCTTTAACTGCAATATCTACAAAATCTCGATATAATTTATCATCGATTCCATTAATTTGGTTTGCATAGTACTGAATATTTTCATCAACAAAATTTAAAACCGTTACTTCCGGGGCTAGCTTTTTGAACGCTGCATTTAAAGGTGGCACAGCATTACATGTTGCATGAATAATACCAATTTTCATATCAATTCTCCTTCTATTTTAGTAGTACTAGAGTTTCATTCATCTGATCACTTTTAGCGTATCTATCATTTGGTCAATATTTAATATTTTCTCATTTAAATTTAGTGCATGACTTAATCGACTGATATGTGGCTGTTTTAGCATTGCTTCTTCCAAGATGTCATGATTCCAGAATATTTCCTGCTTCGTACTATCTGCGACTACTCTCTTATTTGCCATTACGATGACTCGGTCAAAATTTTCAACGACAAATTCCATATCATGTGTAATGGTAATAATGGTTTTCCCTTCTTGAACTAATGAATCAATAATGGAACCTAATCTTTTAATTGCAAGAGAGTCTTGACCAGCGGTTGGCTCATCTAAGATAATCGTCTCTGTATCCATCGCAATCACCGAGGCAATCGTTACAAATTTTTTCAGAGAATAAGGCAAATTATACGGATGTATATCTAATAAAGGCACAATTCCCGTTAATTCTGCTGCCTTCATTACGTTTTCTTCAATCTTCGCCTCCGAAAATCCAAGGTTTTTAGGACCAAACCTTATTTCGCTTTTTACATTTTCATGAAAAATTTGATCATCAGGGTTTTGAAATACATATCCTACTTTTCTAGCTATCTGAGCGGTTGTATATTCTTTTGTATTTAAGCCACCAATAATGACATCACCTTTTGTCGGCTTTAATAATCCATTCATCATTTTCACTGTTGTCGTTTTCCCAGCACCATTTTGTCCAATTATAGCTACCGATTCACCCTTTTCGAAAGACATGCTGACATTTTCAACAGCCATAAAACCATTGGGATAACGATAGGTAATGTCATTTAACGTTAAAAAACTCATGCTTTCACCCCTTGTAATGACATCCATTCTTTCATCACTTTAATGGAGTCACTTTCTGTAATGGGAATTCTTTCGGTATTCATATTGTGTTTCCGCATTTGTAAATCTAATAGTGTATACTGGGTTAATCCTATCCCAAAGTCCTGTGTATCTTCGTGAGTAAGAACATCTTCCGTTCTTCCCTGTCTCTTAATTTGTCCATCCTGAAGAACGACAATATAGTCTGCATACTCCGCGATTAATTCAATTTTATGCTCTACTAATATAATGGTTTTTCCTTTTTTCTTCATAATATCTATTGCTTTAAAGATTTCCTCCGTGCCCTGCGGATCCAATTGTGATGTTGGTTCATCGAATATAAGAATATCTGGCTCCATCACGATTATCGATGCGAGAGCCACTCTTTGTTTTTGCCCGCCTGAAAGTTCATTTGGATTTTTGTCTTGTATATAGCCAATGCCAAGTAAGCTAATTATTTCTTGAACTTTATGTCTAATAAGACTGACTTCAACTCCTAAATTCTCAAGGCCAAAAGCAATCTCATCAAAAACGGTTTCTTTCACTCCACTGATTTGAGTAAAAGGATTTTGGAAGACAAATCCCACCTTCTGCGCAAGATCACTTGTATCCCAATCACGCACATCCTTCCCGTCTATCAATACTTCACCACTGATATCTCCCTTAAAAAAATGTGGAATAAAGCCTCGAATAACATTACAAAGTGTGGTTTTGCCTCCGCCATTTACACCTACAAAGGCATAAAACTTTCCACTTTCAATATTCAGATTAATATTTTGCAAAACCTTTTCACTGCCAGTAGGGTACTGGTAAGATAGATTTCTGATCTCTATGCCACTCATAAGAAAAACCTCCAGATCAAGATGAATACAAATAAAATCAATAGTAAAACCCTTACTACTGAATCACTCTTAGTCTTTTCCAATTGATGTAAACTTGTCTTTTTGGTTCGGGCGGTGAATGCCCTGGATTCCAATGTTATAGCTTTCTCATCTGTACTTGAAAATGACGATAAAATCAGAGGGGTTAATGCCGGAAAAAATGCTTTCAAACGGATTCGAAGATTCCCTTCCGTTTCCACACCGCGCGTTTTTTGTGCATCCATTATTCTTAATAAATGCGTCCTCATCTCCGGAATAATATTAAGTGCGGATGAAAGCACATAGGTGGCTTTCGGCGAAACCCCTAATATTTCTAGAGAACGGGCTAAGTCATTTATTTTTGTAATCTGGAAAAATAAAACAATGGCTGATCCTACCGCTAAAATTTTGGAAGTTAATTGTACACTAAAGTCAATTCCTTCTTGTCTAATGGAGAATATCTTCCATGACCATAATATGGTATCTCCCGGATAGAAGAATGATTGCAAAAGAAAAATCATGAATACGATCGAAAGCAGTCCCTTAAAGACAATGTCTACATATAGCTTTGTTTTTCCAGCAATTATCGCAATGATTAAGCACAACACGGGGACCAAGTATGAATATAGATAACCTGGTAACAGTAATGGAGTGATCATCAAAAATACTGCAAACAAAAATTTCGTAGTTGGATATAGATTAAGAATAAAGGTCCCTAGTTTTTCCATATTTTTATCTCCCATTTCATTTTAAGGTTCATTTTTCCCCTTCTTTCATGGTGAAAAAATTGGGTTTTAATACTCTCAAGCCTCTCTTATGTTTATAAAATATATGTGGATAGTAGGAAAACTTCATAATGGGGTGAGTGGTGAGGTTAGGCATTGCTATCCACATTCTCACCCACCCCATGACTATTACTATATTCTATGAAGCTATCGTCTTATTTTTTATATATAAGTGTCCATAGTTTTGTTTAGAAAGGTATTGATCAGACATCTTCCGAACAATCATATAGGCCACAAATATTGAAAGTATTTTATCGATACTTTCAACAAATATCTTTTGAGTAACAACAGCAGTCCAAATTTCTTTTCCTGAAGCTAAGACAATTGCAGTTAGTGCATCTGATCCGGTTCCGGATGCCCCGCCAAAAACAATAACCGTTGTCGGAGTCGCAATTAGTATCGCAACAATCGCCACAATAAAACCAGTAATGGCAACCTTCCAAACTTTTGTTGTCATTCCCTTCTTAGCTAACAAACCTACTACAATTCCGGAGGCCATGGCAACCGGCATGAATGCTAACTGAGTAGGGTTAAATATTCCAAAAATGAGTTTTGAGACCCCTCCTGTTATCGCTCCAACCCATGGACCAGCTACCATCGCAACAATCATCGTCCCAATTTGATTCAAGAAGAGAGGTATCTTTAACAATTCGACTAGTTCTCCAGCAACTACATTAACGGCGACACCAATGGGAATGAGCAAAATTGCAAAAAGTGTAAAATCTTTTTTAATCCCTTTCATATTTCATCCTCCTTTTTAAATGGGTTTTACAGATATTTCGCCCAGTTGCTCTTGAAGTAAAATTTAATTAATTTATAAGGCTCGAGCTTTTAGGTTCTAAGGTAGAAATCCGATCGGCAAACCGTTTTGCCACACTTTCCCCATCAACCCCCATGAGGATTGAGGTATTGGCTTCCGGATGACCCCACTGCCCTGTAAATTCTGCGACAGTCTGACCAGCCGTCAGCACCCCTGCCGTCTCAATCGAAACAAATGCCAGCTGCACCTCAAAGAGTTCTGGCCAAAGTGCATAGGCAACGACAGGCAAGTCGTTGAAAAAGACACCTGTCTCCGTATCTGAAGTAAGCTGCGCTTTGCTGTATGCCTGACGGCGGAATTCGGCTGCCTCAACGAGGAATGCTCCGGGACGATTACCCGATTCCTTTATAAAATCAAGGTTTTCCTTCGAAATCCTCACCTTTGTACATACATCGAGACCAACCTGAACGATAGGCGCACCCGACTCGTACAACACCCGCGCAGCCTCCGGATCACAATTTAAATTGAATGTAGCCGTAGGAGTAATGTTTCCGGCAACGCGGACTGCACCGCCCATGACGATGATTCTTTTCACCTTTTGCGCAATACTTGGGTCGATGGAAAGGGCGAGTGCCACATTTGTCACTGGACCTATCGCCATAATAGTGATTTCATTGGGTGCCTCGTTAACGCGCTTCACAATCTCCATCGCAGCATACCCTTCCGCCACTGAAACTGAAGGTATAGGGAGTTCAACACCACCGAGACCGTTATCGCCGTGAATGTGCTTGGCAAACTTTATTGGACGTATTAACGGTTTGACAACCCCCTTGTAAACAGGAATATCCGTTCTTCCAGCCACTTCAAGTAAAGCAAGAGCATTGCGTGTCGAAGTTTGAACCTCTATATTCCCATACACCGTCGTTATAGCTTCAACTTTAAGTTCCGGGGACGCTAGCGCAAGATAAATAGCCGCAAGGTCGTCAGTACCTGGATCAGTATCGATAATCACTCGTTCTACCATAATCTCTAATCCTCCTTGTATCTTAAATATAAATTTATAACGCCTTTTATAGAAAAAATATCGTGAGATGCATTAGCACCAACCCCTCATTCGAATCGGGTTCGGTATATAAAAGGGGCCTAGTTGGCCCCCGAAGCCATCGATACTCTGATTCTATTAAAATTGCGAGTATATTCGTGCAACTATACCAATTGATGGTTTCTTTCTTGGTTTACTCCCTCGCAAAAGCGACGTGTTTTCTCCTCGTCAACCGGGTTCGTCATGATATCGTCAATCTTGGCGCCATATCCAAAGACCGCACCATCTGCATATTTTAGAAGGTTCGCAGTCTCGACTTTCATTCCACTGCCGATAATGATAGGAACATCAGGGACTGCACGCCTTACCGCTTCTAAATTCTCAACTGAAGGAGGTTGTGCCGATTCCTCACCAGCAAGAATAATTGCGTCCGCCATCCCACGATAGGCTGTATCCCGAGCCAGGACATCTATAGGTCGAGCCGCCAAAGGAGCCGCATGTTTTGTCTGAATATCAGCAAAAATCTTGACTTTTTTCTCCAAACCTAGAAATTTGCGATATCTCGCTACTAAGTGAGCTGTACCGTTGATTAGACCTTGGTCGGTCACGTACGCATCGGTTAGGACATTGAGTCTGATAAAATCTGCTCCAACTGTTCCAGCGACTGCTAGCGCAGATTTCCATGAGTTTCTTAGTATATTAATTCCCATTGGAAGTTTCACTTCGCGACGAATTTCGTGGGCAATCAATGTCATCGCCGCCACTGTTTCAGGTTCCTCCGTTTCAGGGAAAAACGGATAATCGTTGAAATTTTCTACCATAACGGAACTGGCTCCGCCTCTTTCCAGACTTTTCGCATCGCGGATCGCGGCTTCTAAAACTTCATCGATGTTCCCATCGTAAAGTGGTGATCCAGGTAATGGTCCTAAATGAACCATCCCCAATACTGGTTTTTCTACTCCAAAAATACTAGTAAATGACGTTTTCATAACAAATTCCTCCTTATTATTTTAAATTGGGTAATAAAGATTCGACGCATTCGATACTCTGATTCTATTAAAATTGCGAGTACATTCGGCACTATACCAATTGATGGTTTCTTTCTTTGTTTACTCCCTCGCAAAAGCGACGTGTTTTCTCCTCGTCAACCGGGTTCGTCATGATATCGTCAATCTTGGCGCCATATCCAAAGACCGCACCATCCGCATATTTGAGAAGACTCGCAGTCTCGACTTTCATTCCACTGCCGATAATGATAGGAACATCAGGGACTGCACGCCTTACCGCTTCTAAATTCTCAACTGAAGGAGGTTGTGCCGATTCCTCACCAGCAAGAATAATTGCGTCCGCCATCCCACGATAGGCTGTATCCCGAGCCAGGACATCTATAGGTCGAGCCGCCAAAGGAGCCGCATGTTTTGTCTGAATATCAGCAAAAATCTTGACTTTTTTCTCCAAACCTAGAAATTTGCGATATCTCGCTACTAAGTGCGCTGTACCGTTAATAAGACCTTGGTCGGTCACGTACGCATCGGTTAGGACATTGAGTCTGATAAAATCTGCTCCGACTGTTCCAGCGACTGCTAGCGCAGATTTCCAAGAATTTCTTAGTATGTTAATACCCATTGGAAGTTTCACTTCGCGACGAATTTCGTGGGCAATCAGTGTCATCGCTGCCACTGTTTCAGGTTCCTCTGTTTCAGGGTAAAAGGGATAATCGTTGAAATTTTCTACCATAACGGAACTAGCTCCGCCTCTTTCCAGACTTTTCGCATCGCGGATCGCGGCTTCTAAAACTTCATCGATGTTTCCATCGTAAAGTGGTGATCCAGGTAATGGTCCTAAATGAACCATACCTAATACTGGTTTTTCTACTCCGAAAATATTAGTAAATGACGTTTTCATAAAAAATTCCTCCTTATTATATAAATCTTTTATTTTTTCATGTATTTAACATGGTTGACTTCTGTTCATACTGATTGAGATCCCAATATCCCAATCATTTGCACATTCCTATGAATCTTCTACTGGTGCATGTTGAGTTTCATACATGTACGCATTTATTTTTTGATGCCAGTTGAAGTCACACCTAATTCGATTTCGTCGATAGGCAGTGCAACATTGGCATCCATACTTGGCGCCCGAAGCTGCGCTGTGAGTCCACCATCGATGGCTAGGACATGGCCTGTGATGTAAGAAGCTTCCGGTGACGCCAAGAAACGAACACCCTGGCCAACGTCTTGAGGCATTCCGAGCCTGCCAAGTGGAATGAGATGGTCGGGCGAGGACTCTTCCCCTACAGCGGTTCGGTTTTCAACCCAGATGGCACCAGGCATCACGGCATTAACTCGGATTTTCCATGGAGCCAGATCAAGTGCCATTGCTCGGGTAGCAGCCTCGATCGCACCTTTCGTCGCGTCGTAAGCGACACGATTTCGATGTGCGCGTGTAGCTCCTCCAGAACTCATATTGATAATGACCCCGCCTTCACCTTGGTGAACCATGGCTTTAGCCGCCATTTGGCTACAGTGGTAAAGACCATTAATGTGTATATTCATTAGGTTCTCCCACATACCGAAGTCTGTTTTTAGAAAGTGTCTTTCCGAGAGTGGGCCGTGACCTATGCCTGCGTTGTTAACGAGCACATCTATACCGCCTTGGAAATGGTGGGCTTCCTCAAAGAGTCTTTTCACATCGCCGCTTGATGAGACATCGGTATATACAAATAGGCCTTCACCCCCCGAATCGATGATCTCCTCCACACATCGCTTACCGGCGTCAGCGTCAACATCAGCGATAACTACGGACGCACCAATCTCAGCGAAAGCTAGGGCGATACCTCGGCCGAGTCCCTTTGAGCCACCGGTCACGATAACACGCTGCTTTAGTCTATTTCTCAATTTTTTCACACCCCATCTAATTTCAGTTATTAATGTGTTTGGGCAAAGTTGGGTTGACAAACGACTTACTCGTTTCACCATAATTCTTTCACTTTAATAAAAACGCTAATCTGCTAACTTATGAGATTCTAGTATGTAAGCCTTTTTATTCTCTGGATTAGAGAATATAGGAAATTAAATTTTCTAGGTTTCTTAATTCCCCTTTCATTCGAGGCTTAATCAATTCATTTCTGTCGATCTGCTTCTGCAATTGGTTACAACAAAAGTCCATTTTCAACAAAAACCTTTCGAACCTGTTCTTTGAATTGATTTAAACCATTTGTATCACCTCCCTAATATCTAATGTTTCACCCACCCCTTATATCTTTAAATACTAGGTATCCCTATTTACCATTTTTAGAAAACTCTAATTCCTGCTCCAATGTTATAGTGGTATAATCTTCCAACGTATCAGAAAACCAATATTGTAAATCGGCTTCCCTTTTATAGAGATACATTGGCTTCCCGTTAACAAGTTTCATAGGTATATCGTGTCCAGGAACCAAAATGCTACCTGTCTTTTTTTTCCACAAACTCCATAAATAATCAATTGAACTTTGGCTTTCTAATAAATTTAACGACATGTCTACATTACATGATAAAAGTTCAGCCCGATTTTTAGCTGCATCCCCACTAAATAACAAATCATAATCACCATTGTCTACACTGTATGCCATGTGACCTGGTGTATGGCCTTTAGTTTGATGAGCCACAATACCAGGAATAACTTCCTCGAGATTGTCGACTAACCTTATTTGTGAGGAACAATTTAATTCCTTAACATACAGTTCAGGTACATGCCATCCACCAGGTGGTTCATTTAAAGCCCAATTCATATCCACTCGACCTACTACGATGGCCGCATTAGGAAACATAGTCCAATTCACACAATGGTCCCAATGGGTATGAGTCAATAAAACCATTGATATGTCATTTGGAGTTAAACCTTTGTCACGCAGCCTGCTTAATAAAAGTGGCCTGACACCAAAACTGCCGACATCAATAATAATATTCTGGTCATTTTGGGACAACAAGGTAACCGTACTCCATCCAAGCCCTCCGTGGGTTGAAGACTTTCCCGGAAATCCTTGGATAAATATGTTGTAGTCAAACATTACAATCCCCTTTCACCTTAGTACTCAAGTTTCAGATCTTGAAAAACAAGCAAAGAAATCGAAGATGTATTCCAATGACATAACAAAAGATTGCGATTATTCAGAAGATAGTAATTACACTTGTCAGAGAAGTAAAGCTAATATTTTCGAACTCAGCTATGAAGAGTAAATTTACAAATAAATTATCCGTAATGGACAAAATCTCATAAATTCAATGGACTTTGAGGAATATTCATTGCTTCCCGATTTGTATTTACATTTAATCGAGAAACAATGAAATACTGGTTGCTGAAGTTTCATGAAGGTCTGTTACATTATAGGCTTCTTCAGTAAATATATGGTTAAGATTATTAAAACTACTGGAAACGTTTCCACATTTATAAAAAATTATTCCAGCTTGGCAAATAATATTCAAGACTTTTTGAAAGTTCACAAAATATATTTATAGAATACATTTATAGAAATTCCAAATCATTTTTACATTATTTGCCACTTTCACTACTGGTAAACTGCACATATGCCGTGATTCTTCTTTTAGTTTACTATTACATAGTGTAATTCGCTTTCATTAAAAAATTTTTCAATTACATGGTTTAATTCTTACACTATGTGGAAACGTTTCCATTACTTAAAACTTATTATACATACGCAGCAAATCATTTACAAGACTTTTTTGAAAATTCAATTAAATATTATAGAAATTCAAATTCAATTCTCTGAAATTGATTCAGAATCATCTATGTTTAAATTCTTTAACTCATTACTTACTACGAACCGCCATGGTTGATTCTCTTTCAACAAGAGTTGGATAAAGCATAAGCGTTTCTTTAAATATTTTCTTTTCCTTAAGTGATTTAACAATGATTTCTATTGCCCTTTGTCCCATTTCTTTAATAGGTGTATGAATAGTTGTCAGCATAGGAGACAAAATTTCTGCATATTGAGAATCATCAAAACCAACAACTGACAATTGTTCGGGAATTTTAATATTAAGCTCCCTTGCAGCTTTATAGATCCCCACAGCAATACTGTCGCTTCCAGCAAATATTGCTGTAGGTCTTTTGTTTTTTTGTAACAATTTCAATGCATTTTTGTACCCACTTTCAATATAAAACCTGTCAAAAATAACAAAATCGTCATTTATAGGAATTCCACTTTCATTCAATGCAAATTTGTATCCTTTATGCCTTTCAATTGATGAATAAGAATCAATTCCCCCAGAAATAAATGCAATATCTTTATGACCTTTTTCCAGAAGATGACTCGTCGCTCTATATCCACCATCAAAATTATCAACTAATATTTCATTAACAGTTAAGTTGTGGAATTTACTTCCTAAAATAACAATAGGTAGATCTGGAAATTTTTCCTTCACTTCTTTTATATTTTTATCCTTAACTTCGGGAGATGAAAAAATGATCCCATCGACTCCCTTTGCAATCAATAAGTGTATATACTCTACTTCTTTTTGTAAATTGTTATCAGTATTACACAAAAAAATGTTAAACCCATGACTATTTGCTCCATCTTCTATTGCTCTAGTCAGATCCGAATGAAAAATATTTTTAATATCGGGTATGATTAAACCAAGGGTTAATGTTTGTTTCTTGATCATTGCAGCAGCAACTAGACTCCCTGTATAACCTAGTTTTTTAACTGCATGAAGAACTTTTTCTTTCGTTTTTTCACTTGTATACCCACTCATATTTAGTACTCTCGATACAGTAGAAATTGAAACTCTAGCTTCCCTAGCGACATCTTTTATTGTTACCATCATTATCATCTCCTTATGGAAACGTTTCCCCATCTTTTTTACTATTGTTATAATTCTACAAAATTAGTCTATTTCCTCCTATATTTATCCAAAATCTTTTAAGACCTGCTGACTACTAGGAACAGTCGTTGTGGAAAGGACATGAAAACCCTTCCCATAGAAGTTTTATTTTTTCCGCTGATTCGTCTACCCAAGGCTTAGAAGCCAACTTTCTATTAGCTGAAGGTGTAAAAGTATTTGACCGGACATAGAACAAGTAAACAGTGCAAGGCACCTACCAAAATATTGGATGGTGTATGGCACTTTTGTTTATATTATTAGGCTTTCTTACAGGTTTTGTTCCTTCCTATACCTCCAAGCCTGAAATTACAACACCACCAGGTCCAGCATGAGTGCCGATTTTCTGGTCATTGAGAAAATCGGCTTTAGTTTTATCATAATTTTACCAATTCAAATTCTCTAAGAAAACCGCATTTAATTTTGATACGGTTCACCGTAATAAACACTTTAGGGTCGGTTCTCAGGGTTATATTAAAAAAGCAATCAGAACCGTCCCCATGGTCACCTAACAGTTCACAATACTGTAACATTTTCTTGCAAATCACCCTGTCCTTTTGCATCCTATTTCCATATATAGAGGGTAGAAAAGGCGGTGCATTTTTATGAATTTGAAATCTGGCAGAATCGAAGGGTTTGAGGGGTATTCTCAGTTTAAGAATGTGAAGGAGTTTAATACACATATAGAGATGTGGTTAGCTGTGAAGAAGCATGAGTTCTCGAAGGGTGAGCTCGTCGGATTAAAACGTCTGGTTCGTTTTTCTGCAAAAGTTCCCGGAGTTTGTAATGCAAAGATTGGAACTGTGTTAAAAGCGGTTAATGAAGAGTATCAAGGTAATGGAATCTCCCGCTCTACTTTTAAACGGATGATCATCAAAGCGAAGGATTTAGGAATCCTCACAGTCTATGAAACAGAACGGAAAAATGGTTCACAGTCTTCAAACCTTTATAGCTTTAATCGTTTCCCACAAGTTGAACCACCCAAGGCGAAAAAATTGGACCAGCCTAAAGAAACTAATAATCTTTTAAAAACAAATAAACAAAAGAGTAATAAACGTAACGAAGCGCCGATTGAACTCGATCACACTTTTGTTAGTGATAAAGTTCCTCAAGCTTTTGTTCAATCCGTAAAATACTTCTTTTCTGATGCTAAAACGATTGAAGAATACTGGCATATGGTCCAAATCGCTGCTTTTCGATTTGAATATGATCAAAATAAAGATGACATGCTTAGTATCGCAATTCAGTCCTTTAAGCAGCTAATCCGTAAACTGAAATCCACTAAATCCATAGTAAAACCAATTGCCTTCTTTTACGGAATTGTAACCACCAAATTAAAAGAACTCTTTCTCAATCAATTATTTGAAGTTCGTGAAAGTAAGCCGATACGCTATGTGCTCCAAACAGGCGAAGTCATGTACTATGACTGGCTACACACTAAATAAAAATAATGCGTTTTTCCCACCTGCTGGCATATATCAGAAATTTTGTTATTGGTTGACCGTAATAGTTTCTTTGCCTTTTCCATCTCATGTTGATGATGTATTCAAACAAGGTTAAACCCGTGTTTTTTTGAAAAGGCTGCTTAAATAGGCAGGACTGATATGGAGTCTCCCAAAAATTTCATCATGGCCGTTTGTTTGAGGGTAATTTTTTTTGAGTAATATTAAACCTCATAAGGTTTACTTGGATTGAATGAAATAAAAGTTCTTCTATCAAACGCTCACTGGATGAATTCCCACTAAAAATTATTTATGTTTTTCTCCGAATGTCAAAATGTGGTGATGATTCAAGAAATGACACTTGAAGGTGTAATTTTCTTCTCTATCATGACTTGAACACCTTTTCGCTTGGTTTTGTCTCGTATCATTTCAATGAAAGTCTCAAATGGAATTTGGATGAAGGTTTGCTTAATTGCCTTTTCCATACCAATCACCAATTTCCAACCAACATTCCTTCCAATGATAATTGTATGGATGTTTCTTTCTGAGCAATTTCCACCACTATAGCGCTACCTTTCTTTGGACAAGGGCAAATCAGTTTTGACGAAAATTCATCCTATAGTTTCTTCCATAAAAAGAGGAGGACCAAGTACATACCATGGTCCTCCTAGCTCTGTAATAATGATTACCTGGTGGTCAATCAAAAGTAGCCATCAAAAGTAGAATTAATTATGAAACACCAAGAAATTTAAAATGAAGGTCTTCTCTGTCTTTAAAATCCTCAGATGAATCGGAATAAACAATTTGCCCGTTATCAATGACATACACATAATCTGTTAAATCGATTGTAAACTTTAGATTTTGCTCTGCAAGTAATACGGCTACTTCCATTTGGTTAATCATGTTCTTTATCACTTCTTTTAATTCTTGAACAATAATCGGTGCAATTCCTTCTGTAGGTTCATCGAGTAAAATGAGTTTAGGTCTACCCACTACGCTTCTAGCTATGGATAAAATTTGCTGTTCTCCACCAGAAAGCTCAGAACCATTTCTCGTTCTTAGATCCTTTAATAGTGGAAAATTACTCCAAACCTCTTCAAGCTCTAAAGGACTTCTAATTTTTTTTATCGCATTCGCTGCGATCATAATATTCTCTTCGACCGTTAAATCCTTATAAATTCTCCGGTCCTCGGGTACATACCCAATCCCCATCCGAACTCGTTTATGTGTTTTCTCTTTGTTTATCGGCTGACCGCAATAACTGATTTCTCCTAATGCTTTTGGCATTAATCCCATTACGCTTTTCATTGTGGAGCTTTTTCCTGCACCATTCCTTCCTATTAATGCAACCCCTTGGCCTTGTTTGATCGTTAGGGAAACATTATGTAGTACATGACTGGAGCCATAATAGGAATTTAAATTATTGATTGTTAGCATTTGCTCCTCCTTATTTCCCTAAATAAATTTCTACTACCTTAGGATTGCGTTTTATTTCTTCAGGAACATCGGTTGTAACGATTTCCCCTCTGTTTAAAACGGTTATTCTATCAGCCAGAGAAAAAACTACGTTCATATCATGCTCTGTTATTACGACGGTCAAGCCTCGCGATTTATGAATTTTCTTGATTAATTTAATGGTATCCAAGGTTTCTTCCGGAGACATTCCGGCTGTTGGCTCATCAAGAAGCAGCATCGTTGGCTCCAATGTGATCGCCATCGCTAACTCCAGACGTTTTTTATCCCCATGGGATATTTCTGAAAGTAAGCGATCCTCGGTACCACTTAAACCAACCTCATCGAGCATTATTTTCATTTTCTCCTCATACTTCTTTAATGGAGATAAGAATCCCTTTAGAGTAAATTTCTTCTTAAGGATTTTATCATGTGCCATCAGTGAGATCAGAATGTTTTCTCTTATCGAAAGATTGTTGTATACATTGGGTACCTGGAAGCAACGACTAATTCCTTTTCTTGCTGCAAAATCCAGGCCTTTTCCATTCATATTTAATCCATTGAACGTAATCGTCCCTTTTTGTGCATGTAAATCGCCATTCATCACTCCAAATAGCGTACTTTTCCCTGCTCCATTTGGACCGATGATCGCATGAATTTCACCATCTGCAATAGTTAAGTTAACATCCTGAAGAACTTTTACTCCAGGATAATCCTTATATACCCCTTCGAGGTGTAGAGCCCCCATGTTACCCCACTCCTTTCAACTCTTCTGCTTTTCCTGTATTTTTGCTTCTCATTGATTTTTTAATCAATGATGTTAATTGTTTACTAACTCCAATCACACCACTAGGGAAAACGAGCACTGTCACTAAAAGAATGATACCCAAATACATATTTGCAGCACCGGAGTTAAGGGTGATTAAATGGAAGATTTCGAAAGTAAATGCACCCACTACAGGACCCCAAAAGCTATTAATACCCCCAATTAGGACAATAATGAGTGGTAACGCTGACTGTGTCCATGCAAGAGTTTCGGGTGTAATAATCCCTTCAAGCGGAGATAATAAGGAACCTGCTACCCCTCCAAAGAACCCCGAAATACCAAAAGCAACCATTTGATAGCGTTTCACATGTATCCCTAAGGAAGAGGTTCTTACCGAATTTTCTCGAATGGATCGTAAGAAATGCCCAAGAGATGAATTGGTTAAATAATATAGAATGGCAATTGACAGGATGACCGTAAATAAAATAACAAAATAATAGTTTTCTGGTCTGGATATATCTAATTCCCACCCAAAAATGTTAAGAGGCTTTGCTAATATACCAGGGATTCCATCCTGTCCTCCTAAGGCGGATGTCCGATAAATGATTAGATAGACTACTTGTGCCAATGAAAGTGTTAGCATGGCAAAATAGATCCCCGTTGATTTTAAGCATAAATAGCCAATAATTTGAGAAATGATAAATGCCGTAACACCGGCTAACAAGATTGCCAGAAATATAGAATAGCCTTTCTGGATTAAGAGTGCAGAAGTATAGGCGCCAATACCATAGAAAGCAGCATGTCCTAGTGAAAACATTCCCGCTGTTCTAGCAATAAATTGGAAGCTTGCAGCAAATAGAATCAGGATTAACAATCCACTTAACCGAAAAGTGAAAGCGTTGTTCATTACAAAAGGAGCTACAAAAAATAGTAAGAAAATAAAGATTAATAGAAGCTTTGTTTTTCGCATATTATCACGCCTTTCCCAATAACCCTTGTGGTCTAATCATTAAAATGATCGCCATGACAATATAGAACGTTATTCCTGTTAATACTGGTACATAGAAGCCTAAGAATGAATCTAAAACGCCAATGAGGACAGCTGCTATCAGGGCTCCATTAATATTTCCAAGTCCCCCCACGACAACGACGACAAAGGCTTGGATCACGATATTCACTCCCATGTTAGGCAACAAGGCAACCGTTGGAGCTAACAGACCTCCAGCAAATGCCGCTAAAAAGATCCCGATAATGAAGACAACGGTGAACAGTGCAGGAACATTGACTCCAAGGGAATTCGTCATCGTTTGATCCGCTGCCGCAGCTCGAATGATTTTTCCTAAGTTCGTGTGATTCATCATATACCAAAGAAGGAACATAACAGCTAACCCAATCACGCAAATTAAGATCGAAAAGAGCGGAACGGATATCCCTAAGATGGAAATGGTCGTATTTAAACTTGCAGGAAGTGGCAGGGATAAAGGTGAGGAACCCCAATACTTTTCAACCCCACCTTCAATCATTAACAAAATCGCATAGGTGGCTAAAACCATATAAAATTCATCAGCTTTATACATCTTTCTCAAAACAAAGACTTCCATGGCCCATCCAATAAGAGCAATGATGATACTTGAGACGAAAATAAATAAAAATAATCCTGTTACCGTTTCAAACTTACCAACAAAAAAGAACATCGTTAGGTAGCTTCCTAACATCACAAAAGAGCCATGCGCGAAATTGATTACATGCAAAACACCATAAATGAGCGTTAATCCTGCGGCAATCATAAATAATACAGCAGCTTGTGTTAACCCGTTAACAAGTGGTAGCAGTACCACATCCATTTATTTCCCGCTCCTTTTTAGGAAAAGAAACGAGAGAGAGTCTCTCTCGTTTCTTTTCATCATTATTTTAAAGGTGCCATTACTTCCGAACCTGGAACAATTTCTATATCGGCAATTTTCCAGCCTTTATCACTATTATCTGGTTCAATTTTCAACCAAACGATATCTTTGATTGCCTGATGGTCTTCTTTTCTAAATTCTCTCGTTCCCGTAACGGAATCAAACTTCATGCCTTCGAGTGTTTTGATTAACGTTTTTGTTTCAAGAGATTTTGCTTTTTCGATCGCTTCCTTATAGGCAAAGAGAGAGACATAGGTTTCCGAGTTATAACCATTTGGTTCGACCTTGTACTTTTCCTTAAATTTCTCGACAAACTTTTTATTCAATTCATTATCATAGGCTTCCGGATGGTAGTGAACGCCTGACCATTCTGGGTGCATTTCCTTCCCTAGTGCAGAGGAGATATCACCTTCGTTAGAATTAAGAACAAAGAGATCTAATTGATTAAAGAAATCATAGGGAGCGGCCTGTTTCGACATCGTGATCGCATCCCCTGAATAAAGAGCACTAAACACGGCCTGTGGCTTAGCAGCTAGGACACTAGCAATGTCATTCTTAAAGTCAGTGGCTCCAAACTTTGGCCATGATTCTTTGACTACTTCATATTTCGGATTAATTTTCTTCATTTGATTGTTGAACGCATCCCACGATGCATGGCCATAAGCATAATCAGGTGAAAAGTTTGCCCACTTCGTAAGCTCAGGGTATTTCTCATAAAATAAATTAGCAGCAGATGTGTTTCTCATATATGCATTGTCACTTATCCGAAACACATTTGGACTAAAGTTCTCTCCTGTGATCGCGTCATCTCCAGCAGCAGCAATCATAATCAACGCATCCTCCTGCTCTAATACCGGAGGCAATGCAAGTGCTACACCACTACTTACTACACCAGTAAAAATCTTAACGCCTTCCTGAGTCAAATCACGAACTGCCTGAATCCCATCTTTTGGATTTCCTTTTGTATCCTTGCTAAGTAACTCGACCTCCTGGCCGTTGATTCCACCTTCTTCATTGATGATTTCAACCGCTAGCTCTGCCCCTTTTAACATGTCTTGACCGACGCCGCCCACGGCACCACTTAATGCACCGATAAAACCAATTTTTAACGCTTTTTTATTATCCCCCTCAGATTTTGTATCTTCAGAGTTAGTGGATGATTGATTACTACTACAACCTGTAAGAAGTAAAACAAGTATTAAAAATATTAGTAGAAATGGGTTTTTGCTTCCGAATAACTTCATAAATCTACCCCCTGCATATTGATCATAATCGTTAGATCGTCTTGAATACTGGTTTTCGCTTTTCAATAACTGCCCTTACTGCTTCTTTCGATTCCTCATACCCTGATAATTCACACGTAAATTGCTGCTCAAATTCATAGCCGCTTTTCAAGTCCATATATTCACAACCATTTAAACTTTTTCTGGCCATCCTAACCGCATTTTGGCTCTTACTCGCAATCTTTTGTGCCCACTTCAAACTTACTCGTAACAAATCCTCTTGAGCGGTGATCTCTGTGATAGCACCGTATTTACTAATTTCTTCGACTGAAACTGCCTCTCCCGTAAAATACATTCTACGCATGACCATTTCAGGTACGATTCTAGCTCCAAACTTCGCTCCTCCTAACACCCCTACATTAATTTCAGGAAGAGCAAACTTTGCATTTTCTGAAGCGATGATTAAATCACAGCTGGCCGCAAGCGCAAATCCCGTCCCTAGGGCAGCACCATTCACCGCTGCAATCACAGGGATGTCACAGCCATAAATGGCCCAGAAGGCTTCACGGACTTCCCTCATTCTATCCACACCATTTTCTGGAGTCATACTAACAAATTCATGTAAGTCATTTCCTCCACAAAATACTTTTCCTTCAGCCGTAAGGATCGCTACATTCGCTTCATTTTTGTTTTTTCCAAGGCTGGTAAACACTTCTTTTAATTCCTTATACATCTCTTGACTTACGGCATTTACTGGTGGTCTATTTAATGTGATAATGGCGATTTTGTTTTCAATCGAAACATCTAAAAATTGATAATTCATTTTCATTTCCCCTTTCATTACCATGAAGTCTGTCCTCCATCCACTGCAATTACCTGCCCGGTTACATAATTAGCAGCTGCGGAGGCTAAAAATACAATCACACCTTCTAAATCTTGCTCTTCACCGGCGCGTTTGGCCGGTATTAGATCCTCGATGATTTCTGTCTGCGTTTCAATCAATCTAGCCGTCATCCTGGTCTTGAAAATTCCTGGAGCTATCGCATTGACACAGATCCCTTTATCTGCCCACTTAACGGCCAGTTCCTTTGTTAATAAAATCAAGCCGCCCTTGGAAACTCCATAGGCTGTTGTTTTAATGGGTCTACGCATTCCACGAAAACCTGCAACTGATGCGATATTAATAATCTTTCCGCCACCGTTTTCTACCATTATTTTTCCAACTGCCTGTGCACAATAAAAGGCACCGGAGAGATTGGTATCGATTATTTTTTGCCAGTGTCGTTCCTCTAGGAACAAGGGATCGTCCTCTGCAATTCGTCCAGCATTGTTTACTAGGATAGTAATCTTCCCAAACTCCTCTATGATTCTATTAACACTTTTCTCCACTTCCTGCTTGTTGCTAATATCGCAAACCAAGCTTAAACATTGAATATTTTCTTTTTCCAATGACTGCCTTGCTTCTTGCAATTTCTGTTCATTTCGTCCGCATATCGCTACCCTTGCACCATTCCTGCCAAGCGCCCTAGCCATCATGAAACCAAGCCCACTCGATCCACCGGTTACAAAAGCCACTTGTCCATCTAAGTCAAACAAATTGGTTGGCATTTAGATGCTTGCTCCCGATAGTTCAAGCTCCTGTAAATGATTCCTTCTTAAATCGATGCTTGTAGTTTGTGGGCAATCATTTATTTGTTCAATCGCCAATGCATTTCGGTAAAAATGTTGCATATCATATTCCATCATAAATCCGTATCCGCCTGCCATTTGAACGGAAGCGGTGGCACAGTTCTTATATACTTTTGTAGAATACTTTAAACAGAGGATTGAAGATTCGAGAGTATGCCCATTGGTTAGCTCCCAGCCTAGCTGTCTTGTAAAAAGGAGCGCAGCGTCACACATGGTTTGCAGGTCAGCTGCCCAATGACTTAAGGCTTGAAAACTGCTTATTGGTTTCCCAAATTGTTCTCTTGTATTCATGTAATCGATTGCTAGGTCCAATGAACTCTGCGCTGCACCAGTCATATAGGAAGCATTGAAAAGTCGACCGACTGCACGAGGTTTCTGAAGGACCTCTTCCGATCGTCCAACATCACATAATCGAAAGTGATCTGGAATGACGATATTTTCTAAATTTACTCGTGCAACGGGTCTGTTATCTATGAAATCAAGTGGAACTGTATTTACTTTCTCTTTTGGTATATAAAATAATGTTCCTGAGGCTGAGCAGATAAAGCTATCTGCTTCTGCACCGAAGGAAATAACTTTTGCCGTACCATGTAGGTTCCAGTTTTCGTGGTTCTCTTTATCTGCTATAATATGGTTGTCAGTATCAATGAAGGAGATTATTTTCTGGCCGGAGATAATCTCTTCCACTTCTTTTTTCCAAGTTGAGGTTTCTTGACTTGCTAATACCGAACCCGCCATCACTACCGTCTCATAAAAGGGTGAATGTGTTAAGCTTTTCCCTAACTCCAGTCCTGCAATCTGGATTAATTCATAGTCTAAACCAAATCCACCTAATTCCTCTGGTATTCCTAAACTTAATACGCCCAAATCTGCTAAACTCTTCCAAAGATCTTTTGAATAACTGTTTTTTGCAGCCTCAGTATTCTCCAAAAGCTTTCTCAATGATTGTTGGAACATTTCTTGCTCTTTGTTTAAATTAAAGTCCAAATACTGCCACTCCCTTCTATTTTTTACTAGATAAATGCAATTTCCTTTTTGCAATAATTTCTCTTTGTATCTGTGAGGTACCAGCTACAATGGTTCCCATCGCTGCAGAACGATAATTCTCCTCAAACAAGCCATTACATACATTGTGTAAACTTCTATGTGTAAGCAGTGTATTTTTTCCTATTACTTCGATCGCTGTGTTACATACCTTCTTTAGCAGCTCTGTTGAATATAATTTAGCCATGGATGCTTCGGAATTTGGCACCTTCCCTTCTGCCTGCATTAATGGAACACGGTAAGCTAGTAACCGGGCAGCCTTCACTTCTGCTAATAATTCATTTAATCTCTCAGAAACCCAATGCTGTGGTTCTAAACAATCAGGTTTTTCTTTATTTAAGAACTTAATCGTTTCGTCCAATATCCTTCGAGCTTTGCCTACATAAACGAGCCCTGATCTTTCAATATCCAATGCAAGCGCTAGTCCTTTCCACCCTTCATTCTCGTTACCGATTCGATTCGATTCATCGATGATGACATTTTCAAAATATACGGTATTAACCCTATACCCTCCTAACGTCCATAATGGACCCACTTCAATACCTTTTGTTTTCATATCAACAATAAAGAGGGAAATTCCCTTATGTTTCGGTGCATTCACATCTGTTCGAGCAGCTAAAATGCAGTAGTCCGCAATATGAGCATTCGTTGTAAAGATTTTCTGCCCATTAATCACATACCGATCTCCGTCCTTAACAGCCCTTGTTTTAAGCGAGGCAAGATCGGAACCTGATCCTGGTTCCGTATATCCCATACATAATTGGATATTTCCTTCGATCACACCTGTTACAAGCTCACGTTTTTGTTCTTCATTTCCTAATAACAAAATGGAATGTGTCAGGATATTATTAATTTCATTCGACATCATCGGCGCCATGTAATAGGCTGTTTCTTCCCTAAAAATCCCCATTTCAATTTGCTGTTTTCCTAATCCTCCATATTCCTTTGGAAAATCCAACCCAATCCAGCCCTTTTCTGCCAGCTTTTTATAAAAGCTAGGTGAATGTTCATCTCCTTTCGAATAAATTTCTTCCATCATTTCTGGAGTTACTTCTTTTTCACAAAATGCTCTTACCTCATCCCTAAATGCAAGCTGTTCGTCTGTAAAAGCAAAATTCATTTTTAACCTCCTATTATTTCCTTTATTTGTTCCCGCAGTAAATATTTTTGAATTTTACCACTGGCGGTTTTTGGTAATTCCGAGACGATTTCTAGTCTTTCAGGATATTTTTGCTTGGCAATTTCCTTCGTCCCTAAATAGAGAATCATTTCATCCCAATCCAAGGTAAACCCATCATGAACCACTACAAATGCACATGATTTTTCAACTAGGATGGGATCTGGCATCCCCACTATCACCACTTCCTTTACGGCGGGATGTTCATACAGAATATCTTCCATTTCCTTAACACTCATTTTTTCTCCACCACGGTTAATGATGTCCTTAATTCTTCCGGTAATATAGATGTAGCCCTCATCATCCATATGTGCCAAGTCCCCTGTTTTAAACCAGCCATCTTTTGTAAAACTATCCTTATTAAGAGAATGATCGAGGTAACCTAGAAACATTTCAGGCCCTCTCCAATGAACTTCACCTTGTTGACCTGGTAAGCACAATTCTCCTCTTTCATTCACAATCCGCCCTTCCGTAGGATGCATCCATCTACCATCTGATGCACATCTTTTCTCTGAATGATCGTGTATGTTCGTACAGGTAGCGGAAGGTAGCTCAGTGGCACCATATTGACGAACAACGGTGCAATTTAATTCGATCGATGCCTTCTCAATCAAACTAGATGGCATATCGGCACCACCGCAGCAAATATATCGGAGAGACGATAAATCATATTTGTGTCTATGTGTTGAAGATAATATCCCCTGTAGGAAAGGAGTGGCAAAGATCATAAAGCTGCAACGATGTTTTGCGATCGATTCAACCGCATATTCTGCGTCCCATTGGTCTTGAAGGACCACCTTTCCACCTAATAAAAATGGCATATTTAACCCGCAAAGGATCCCGGTAATATGAGTAATGGGTGAAGGATTAAAGATTACATCCCTTTCATTTAAGTTAAACCAGTCCATCATGTATTGTGTATCGTAAAGAATGGTATTATGGTTATGAAGAGCCCCTTTTGGGTTAGCAGTCGTTCCTGAGGTATATAATAATAGTAATAAATCATTCGCTTTTGGAGGTTCTATTGTTTGAAGATTTACTTTATTCTCCCAATCTGTTTCTATAAAGGATTGAAAACTAGTAAAGTTAGAAGTTTCTTTTCCTAGTACAATTGTCGTGATTGGATGCGATAGCTCAGAGGTGATTTTTTCATACATGGATACATAATCATGGTTCCTATACCTATCTGGAATAAAAATAACTTTAGATTTTGCTTGATTTAATATAAACCGTAATTCCTTCCCTCTATAGATAGGGATAATTGGATTTGCAATCGCACCAAGCCGTGCGATTCCGTGATAGATATAAAAAGCTTCTAATCGATTGGGAAGCTGGAATGAGACGACATCTCCTCGCCTTACACCTAAATGATAAAGTCCTGCCGCACACCTTAACGATTTATCCTCAATCTCTTTATATGTTGCAGAACGTTGTTCGTCTACGACCGCAATTTCATTCGGGTAAAGTTTTGCACATTTTGCGACATATTCAGATACAATCCTGTTCTTCCAATGTCCGTCCTTCACATATCTTTCCGTTAAATCCTTGTCTAGTAATCTACCTTTCACCTATTTTCCTCCTCTATTTATTTTTAACCATAATGACTGGACTTTATTGTCTAGCAGACCTTCCTCCATCTACCGGTATGATACAACCCGTTAAATAGGATGAATCTTCAGACGCAAGAAACATGATCGTTTTGCCAATGTCTTCAGGTAAGCCTACTCTTCCTAATGGAGTGCTAGGATACCCCACTTCTTCTTGTGCCTTTTCCGTAAGGGGAGTTTTTATAGAACCGGGACAAATCGCGTTTACTCGAATATGATGTTTGCCAAACTCTATTGCCATCGACTTCGTAAGAGAAATAATGCCTCCCTTACTCGCCGTATAGGCATCCATGTTTTTCCAACCCCTAAGTGCAGCCATAGACGATATATTAATAATGGATCCTCCATTATTTTCAACCATATATGGGATGGCAAATTTGGAACATAAATAGACACTTTTTAGATTGATAGAGATAATTTTGTCCCATATTTCCTCTTCAAGATGAACGACGTCCGAATCCTTATCTGGCCACCAGACCCCAGCGTTATTGCATAGAACATCTAGTTTTCCAAATCTCTCTTTTGTTTCTGTCATAAGCCCTTGGACATCAGATGCTTTCGATACGTCCCCTATGATAGCGGTTACATTTACTCCCAGATTTACTAATTCTGCTTCTACTTCTCTTAACTTCGCTTCGTTAATATCATTGACGACAAGCGTAGCATTTTTTTCAGCAAAAAGAGCTGCTGTCCTTCTTCCAATACCTGACGCAGCACCAGTAATAACAACCACTTTATCCCTCATTTTTATTAGCTCCTTATTTATTTGAAGTTTTAGCGATTCCATGTTTAATAAATGTCATCACTTCTTCCACCATATCTTCTGTTATCTCACGGTTTTCCCATAATACCCATTTCATCCCCAGGTAATCTGTAATACCCATAAAGATATAAACGAGCATATCTGGATCTAATTCCCGTATCTCACCATTTTCCTGAGCTACTGATAGTCCTTCAATATAGCCCTTGGTAAAGGTCTCAAAGTAATTCCGATGAAGCTGTTCATCTACAAATTCTGCTTGACGAAATAATCTAAATAAATAGCGGTGTTTGCTTAAGAAACTGAAAAATACTTCGAATCCCTTTTTTTCTAGTTCAAGTCGATCATCAATGCCTTGTGTTGCTATTTTAATTTCCATTCTAAGCTGTTTTTGCATTCCCATTACAAGCTCTCGAAAAATATCCTCTTTCGATTGAAAATATGTATAAAATGTACCTTGGGAAACCTTTGCCTTTTTTGTCAAATCTGTGATTCCTGCTTGAAAGAAACCCATCTCACCAAAAACCTCTTCAGCAGCCATGAGTAATTTTTGCTTTGTTTTTGTTCCACGGTCAGTTTTTGGGATTGAACTTTGAGAAAACGTGTATTCACTCATTCTTGCACAACCTTTTTTATAAACTTGAAAGTTGAATCACCTTTCAAGTTTATAGTAATTTATACATGGTTATTTGTCAATATATTCTTAATAATCTAAAAAAATAATAACATCATTACGATGTAGACGGTGTGACCGGGTGACCGTGGGGACGGTTCTTTTGGTTTTATCTGGCCAGGAGAACCGTCCCCAGGATTCAGACTAGACTTTCATCCTAATAAATTTAAGTAAAAGTTTCCATAAATTCTTTGTACATCCGATATTGGAATCTTAACTCCCTATCATTTAATATTGAAATGATGAAGGAAGACTCTTTTTCAATGGAGGTTTGATATGGATCATACTTTGAAAGTTCTAAAATGGGCAAAAGAAATGAGCAACGAAACTGAGATTGTAAAAATGTTTTGGGATGAGTTAGTTACCAAATTAGGTTTAAATAAATCTGCAACAGCAGAAGAAATTCTAGATGAAATTCGTCTCTTTGGCTCAAGCAGTTTGTTCTGGCTTACAGACATACATCGAAATGTAATCCTAGGGCATCGTGAAAATGTTAATAGGATAAAATCGCAGGATTAACAGCTGCAAATTTTAATGCTCGAAAATGATGGATTAAAAAGATGGATAGAGTATGCTCTTATTGACTGATTCAGTTTCAATGAATCTATATGGACAAGAAACTTTATCCTCGTTGTTCGTGTATTTTTGTACAAATGACCAATGACAAATAGCCATTGGTCCACCTGATTAACCCCGATAGATTAAAACATTTAGGTATTTGGTCTGTTAATCCCCCTTCTCATAAGTCTTTATTTCATTTACTGCCCAATCCAATATTTCATAGAAATTCTTTCTAGCTTCTTCCGTTTTTAATTTTTCCCATGAAAATGAAGGCCGTTTGTTTAAGCAATTATCTGTGATTTCAACACCCAATAATTCTTTTAATTTAAATTGAAACTCCTTCCTTTTATCCAAATCAGAGAATGGTGGATAAAACTTTAAATGCTGGAATTGAAGTTCAAATGCACCATACGTCCACATACAAAATAAGTTATGACTATTTACACCGTCATACAAAAAGAAAATCGAGCCACTTTTTTGACCCAGACCATACCATATACGATAAGGACCGGTTGAAAGATGATTAAAAATATCCTGGTATACCGCTCTTGCCTCAGTGCCTAGTTTATTGCTAATTTCATTCATAACAAGTTCTTCGTTCCATTGTCGCTTTGATGCAGGCTTCTTCGTTAGTTTTGCATTAGTGGTTGAACCAATCACCCGCGGTACAAGTGTTTTGATATTATTGTCTACATTTAGGAATTGTCTAATTTCAATACCAAGGACCTCCGATTTTGTCTTCTGGTCATTCATAAACTCAATGATTCTCCTTAATTCCTCTGGAATCTCATCTGCTACAAATAACATTCGGATTACACCACTACGTAGATTCTCTTGAACCTTGGACCAGAATTCTTCAATAACAGCCTCATCTTCTGCTTCTATGCCAAGTAAGTCGTTGAGAACCTGAATCGAATCTTTTCCATCTTTTACATACTTTTCAATAAAAGCATTTTGGATGGTCCCAATTGGCCAGTACTTTGTGGCATTTGCTGCATAATCCAACATCTGCCCCACCACTTCTCTTCGAATTCGGGAATCTGAGCTCCGCTTTACCTCAATGAATGTGGGAATACAGTCCTGATCAATAAAGAAATGATCAATGCGCCAATGGGAAGCTCCATTCATTACGGAGGGTATCCCGAACTCTCTAGCAATCGGTATCCATCTTCTTGGGTTTTCCGGATTCATTTGATCACCCGCAAGCAGATCAGGGTAGCTATCTAGTAGTTCTTGAAGTATCTCTTCAGAGTCATAAGAAGTCTCTTCCATTTTCACCAAAGTGTTATCTTCCTTGATAATAAAAATGCTGCCTTTATACATCAATCTGACCTCCGTTCCTATTGAAGCTATAATTTCGAAATCATTTATATCTTTTCTGGCTGTACAATAAAAAGAAGCAGTGACTGCCTGCTTCTCATTTTATCTTCAGGTTTATTATATTATTTTGATTGTGGTGTCTCAGTTCTCTCATTTTTGTTCTACAATCCTAATAGTTCTTTTTTCTTTTTATCAAATTCTTCTTGAGTAAGAATATCCATATCTAATAGTTCTTTCAATTCTTTAACTTGTTCCACTGGTGATTTTCCTTCTGACTCGTTACCAGCGGTGGCAGCATTTTTGTTTTGGGCGATTTTCGCTTCAATGTAATCTTTTATTTCCTTCGCATCAGCTAGTTTATCTTTTTTGAACTTAATTGCGTTTTGTGGCTGATCTACAGTACGAGCCATACCCAGAATGGATGTCCGGGGTGTGGTTAACTGAAGATAGCCTTTTGATCCTAGGGAAGGCTCTTTGTATTTGATGGCTGTGATTTGGTTATAAAAAACCTTAGTATCTCCACGCATCATTTTGTGAATCATCAAATCATTCGTTCCTCTTCGGAAAACTACTGAATCATCCTCTATTAGCACAGTTGTCTTAGGGTCCTTGAATTGATACTCTTTTTGCAAATTGAGTTCCTCCTCAACACACATAAGGGGTAAATTAAACTTCCTTCAATTCAGTTACAATCCTTTTATTGATATTGTTTTCTTCTACTAAATATTAATACTTTTGAGGACCGTGGGGGACGGTTCTTCTGGCCAGATTTCTTGAGAACCATCGTTCCGGAAAGACCATGAGAACCGTCCCTATGGAACCCTAAACCTCTAAGCCTGAAATTCCAACACCGCCAGGTCCTGCATGAGTTGAAATCATTGCGCCAGCTTGAATCCATTTTACATTTTTGAAACCATTTTCATTCGCAATTTCACCCATCCGCTGCTTGATCCTTTCATCGAGACCGATTGAGAATAAAAGGTAAAGCTGCTCTCTATTAATGTCGTATTGATCTAAATAATCTCGCATGAGTTTTTCTGAAACTGCATCCATACTCCCGCGATATTTTTTTGTTGAAGTAAGATTTCCATCCATTAATTCAATCCGCGGCTTTATTTTTAACAGTGCCCCACCGAGATAAGCTAGATTACTAACTCGTCCTCCTGCTCTTAAAAAATCTAAGCTGCCTGGGACGAAAGCTAGTCTTGATTTAGGAACCACTGATTTTATCTTCTCTACTAAGCGTTCAGGGTCAATGGAAGGTTCATTCTCTAATAAGGTTACAGCATACATCACAATCGCCGTTAATCCGCCTGTAACGTTCAAAGCATCAATTAGAAAAATATCATTCAACTCTTCAGTTGCGATAATCGCATTTTGGAAGGAAGAAGATGCCTTCGAAGTATAACCAATATGTACAATGATGCAATCAGGAAAATCATTTTTGATCTTAGTAAAAAACTCAAGGTATTCATGCGAATTGGTAGATGTTGTTGAGGGTATTTTCTTTGTCCGTTCGTAATAGTCATAAATGTCCGTTACAGGTAACGAACCATCTAAATAATCCTTTCCATCCATAATTACGTGCATCGGGACCACTTGAACATTATGTTTTTCAGCTAATTCTTCTGGTAAATCCGCACCGCTCTCTGTTGTTAAAATAATTCTTCTCATCCATATCCCCCACTCCAATATAAACCCATTAAGAATTCGTATTTCATTTTTATTCTTCTCTACTATACATGAATAATGAGTACTTAGGGACGGTTCTCTTGGTTATATTAAAATGGCCACCAGAACCGTCCCCATGTTCATGAATAATATAATATACCCCTTTAAAGGAGCGTTTGGGAATATGACTATTCGTGGAGAAGACCTTCTAATTTCAGGAGCATGGTTACTAGCTGTTGGTTCACTTACAGATACAATCGGGCAGACACAGCAAACTTTCACCCACAGCGATCTGGGCAAAGATTTAATCATAAAAGGAAATGGGATTGAAGCTTTCGGAAATTCGTTGCAAGCCATCGGGAGAACTAAGCTGTTAAAATCTGAAAGGGAGCTTTCTCAAATATATGCTATCTTCGGTGCTTGGCTTGAGGCAGCTGGTAATACTACAAATTCAGTTGGAGTAAGTATTGACATGAATGGAGCTGAGGAAGAGGGAATAAAAATAGATACCCTTGGCAGTGGAGTACAAGGTCTTGGTGCAGCTTTTGAAGCAATAGGTGCATTCCTTGAAGAGGATTCATCCTATAGGATCCTTGCTATTACAGGAAATAGCTTCATTTCTTTAGGCTCTTTTTTAGAAGCAATGGGTAACATTTATGTTATAAACGAAAAAAATGGAATGGGTGACCAGATTCTATTTGTTGGTAGCTGGATTCAATTTATAGGTGCACTGATATTAATCAATGCCATTACCCTTGAGGTTGAACATATGGAACACGATGAAAATACAAAAAATGAAAACGGTGATTCTTACCACTATTCATATAAAAATTATTCCAAGTGAACCTATGCTACTTTACCTCGCACCTCTCCCCTTTTTCATCAAATGCTTGCTTAAAATCAAAAGCAAAAGAAGTGGGTCCATTCTTTATATAATAGTTATATCTATTGAATGCCTCTTGCCAAGAGACATCCTTCACCTTATCTGTCCACCACACTACATATGAAAGGTGTTTCTCTTGATAAGGCTCCATCCATTTGCTCCTATTTCTCATTGCTTGTCTGTGGTGACCTGAATAGGTAAACCGATACAAGGCTTGAAGGCTTTTCCATACAGTTAATGTAAGAACAGGGAAACCATCCCCTTTAGCTGCTTCTTCAGGGATTGGGACTCCAAAAGGTGAAAACTCCTCTATTATTTGCCCTGTTTTAGAAGCCTGTCGCATTACTTCGTATCCCGTTTCAAAAAATTTACGAGAGGCAGGATGGTCATAGGGGTGATGTAGTCTACCAACCGTATAAATCGAAACAAATGCCATATGTATCCCTCCATTTATAGTCTTTATCTAGATATATTCAAGTAAGGAGGGATCTTATGACCTTCTAATTACCAAGTAAATTCGCTATTCTCTAATAAACCACACCTTAGAAATGAGATTATCCTCAATTTCATAAATAGCCATCAAGCTAGTACTTTCTCCTGTAAGTCCATTTGTGGCGATTTCCCAATCGATGACCTTGTTTCCGACTATGGAACGATTCTTGATATCAGCGAACATTTTCTTTTTGAAAGTTTCGGTATACCTTTCGATTAGTGCCTTTTTCCCGCTTAATGTGATGGTATTATCCGGGAAGATGTAAACGGTAATATCGTCGGCATATGTACGCGCAAACCCCTCAATATCTTGACTGTTGTAGCATTCTATTTGCTTTTCAACAACTGTTTCAATTGACATTTCTTCGACCCCTATTTTAAACGTTTTAATCTCTTATAACGAAACCAATGTTACATTAACTTTATTTTCCGCAGCATTTTTTATATTTTTTGCCGCTTCCACAAATGCATGGATCATTTCTGCCGACTTTATTTTCATTTCGGACCGGAGCAAGTGGGAGATCATGCCCTTTATGTCTAAAGTCGAATTCTCTTTCCAGTGCGATTTGTTTCCAGTGAGCTAGTTCACGATGCTCTAACCCCAAAATCGAAAAGTAGCCATAGACGGTTTGTTCAATATCCACAAGGCCAGAAGAATCATCTAGCTGCATATGTTCGTTAATATCAGGAAGAGCTTCTTCCGAAAGCTGGTGACAAAGTGCTTCGATTAGAATGTCTTGATGATCCAGTTCTTTTGCAGAACGGTATGCTTCTCTTAGAACCTTGACACCGAAGTCTGATTTTATGCTTTCAACGATGGATGCTGCATAAATAATGGAATTATCTTTCCTAAGATAGGGTGCTACTTCCTTTACCACTTCATCCGATTGGAAACTGGTTAACGTTACGGACACTTCTTCTAACAAACTGTCATCATCGCGATCCAATAAGCTAACCAATAAAGGAATATATCTTTGTAATTTTAACAATCCAATCATATAGACCGTCAAGGTTCCATTAAATGAAAACCATTTTTCCTTTAACTCATCTTCTAGTACTAGATCAATTTCATCTTCTGTAACCCAGCCCTTTTTCACCAAACAGGCTGCCAGTTTTTTTGCTTGTATGTAGAAATTATGCTGATTTGAACCGGCCCGCTCAAGTTCATTTAAGATTTGACCGTATTCCGAGTACACTTCTTCTTCCGTACCATGTAACAATAACTCATATAAGGACCATGTACGATTGGGAATATATTCTTGAAGCTGTTCCTTATATTTAAGAGCAAGTTCCGGTTCGATACGGTGGACCAAGTTCACCGCTAAATGGCGTTTTGATGGTTCCATTAATGGAATATTTTCAATTAATATCTTAACAGCCTCTTCATTGAAGGTTTGATTTTCTATATAGATAAAGATGGAAGATTGTTTGTCTTTATTTCTAAATGCTTCTTTCATTAATTCATTGGTCCATTCTTCTGGGACATTCGGATAATCATGCAGAGCATGCAGGACTACCTCTTGGATTAGAATATCATCGCTAATTAAGTGTGGTTTAATTTTTTCTAAAAACGTCATTATGTATCCTCTCATTCTTCCATTTATCAGTAGAATTATTGTACTTTATTACCAAGACAAAGTAAAAAATGAGTAGAATCCGCCCTTTTTTGTTTTAGAACAATAATTGGGCTTATTTATTCGAATCGAAAAAGTAATTACCTCGTCAAAATATATGAGGTGAAGATAACATGAAAAAATTTAAACGTTTCATGCAAGTTGTTCTCTGTACTGTGTTGATGGGGTCGTTGTTTTATTTCGGTAATGGGAAGGCATTTGCCGAGGATCAATATATTACTATAAAGAAAGGTGATACATTATATAGCATCTCCAAGAAATACAAGATTTCTATCGAATATTTAAAGGAATACAACCATATAACAAGCAACAAGATTATTGCTGGTCAAACGTTAATAATACCAGATATTGAACAAATCAAACCCTTGTATGTTGCAGTGGCTGGTTCTTTTGGCAAAAAAAGTAATGCAGAGAAGCGAGTTGCTTTTTTGAAAAAGAAAGGGATTGAAGCAATCGTCGTGAAAAAAGTTATAAATGGTAAAAATTATTATCGTGTTCAGGCAGGTGCCTTTGCGAGTATATCCAAAGCGGAGAAAATGATCACGAAGTTAAAGAAAAACGGGATAAAAGATGCTTTCTTTTTAACGGAGAAGCCCCTTCATATAAATGAAATCAGTGTAGGATTTTCTTACAAACAGCTCATTCAAAAATTTGGGAAACCAACAAAAACAGAAGATGATAAAAATACTCGATCTCTTTATTATACGAATGAAGGCGTCGGGGTTCGTGTAACATTCAATGCCGACAATGACTCCATTGAAAAGTTGCAAGTATACCCAGAATTTTTAAAGACAACTACGATACCAACTGAGAAAAATAAAATCCTCGATGCTTATGGGAACCCCAATGAGGTAAAGATTGTTACCTGCTATGAAAGCGCATCATGTGAACAAATTATTTATGTGTTTAATAAAAATCAATTAATCGTTCAGGTTGATCGAGATGGAAAGACCGTTCAGTATTTGGATTTACGAAAAATGAAATAATATTAATAATCCGAATTGCGCCGTTCATCCCCCACCTTGAGTCTAAAAACTTTAACTTACTACATTCAAAGATTATTAAGGGATTCAGTTAACAAACGGAATCCCTTTCTACTTATTTTGCTTTGAAAAGACATGTGACCCATTCGTTACTTTGTTTCCTTTCCTCCAACAAGAATCCAGCCTTTTTAAATTCATTCACAACTCGGTGAAAATTCCATTCAAGCATGCCTGACAGTAGAAATGTAGTGTCTTTAAAACCTAAAAGTCCTTGGGTCTTTAGAATATCAATATTTTCCTGCGTTCCGATATTAAGAAAGATCCAATCATATTCTTTGTTGATTGAATTTTTATTGTTGATTAAGTCACTTTGAAACACATTCACCGGTTTCACAGCATTTAATTCACATTGATACAAAATTTCACGCTCAACTGGTTGAATGTCATAGGTATCGATAGAGTTTGCTCCCCTGAGGGCGGCAGCAACACTTAACACTCCTGAACCTGCTCCAATGTCGGCCACACTCGATCCTGTGAAATCATGTTTTAATATGAAGTGCAAACAATCTCTTGTGGTTTCATGATAGCCCGTACCAAAATTCCCTTGGGAGTCTAGTACAATCACCTTATCTATGTCGTAATGATTCCTTCTATCCGGTATCGTGATGACCCAGCCATTCTCAAGGAATATGTCATCAAAGGTTTGCTGGTAATTTAGCTCATTTAGTTCCTTAACCACAAGACTTGTCTCATCAATGGCTAATAATTCTACTAACAGACGTCGTTCCTTTGCTTCGATAAAATCATTTATATAGATATTAAGATCTGTTGTTTCATCCCTCTTCTCAACAAAGGAATAGCCGTTGGCATCAGTCACGACATCTAAGGGTACTTCATAAAAGGCCTGGTAATAGCCTTTCTTGTATAAATGAGCAATGATTCTCTCGATTTTTTTTATGGGGAGTCTTACGGTAATTTCATACATCTTCTATTCTCCTAGCAGTTGGCCACATCCATCATGAGTAAAGCCTAAGTCGATCATACTTTTTATCATTATCGCCAATTGAACTGAAATGAAAACGACTTAAATGACAAAAAAACACTCACAATAATGAACTATCAGCATTTGTGAGTGTTTCTTATTTTATTAGTAGACATATGATGTTGAAGGTTCATGGTGTTCCTCTAAGAAGGTTCTTTCGAAATCTTCACCCGATATCGGAGGGCTGAACACATATCCCTGTACCACCCTACAACCATTTAATTTAAGGAATTTTAACTCCTCTTCCGTTTCAACGCCTTCCGCAATCACATCAAGATTTAAATTATTGGCCATTGAGATAATGGTTTTAACAATTGAACGATTTTCAGAATTGGTTGTGATATCTCTTATAAAGGACTGGTCAATTTTTAGATTATTAATTGGAAACTTTTTCAGATAACTTAAGGAGGAATATCCTGTTCCAAAATCATCTATTGAAATCGATATCCCCATTGCCTTTAACTCATTCAGCGTGGAAATCACAGAAGTGATATTGTCCATCGAAATACTTTCCGTTATTTCTAAATCTAGATATTGAGCATCAAGATTGGTTTCTTTTAAGATATTCTTAACAGTTTCTACAAAGTTTCCGTCAAAAAATTGCCGCATCGAAATATTTACGGAAACAGGTATTGGAGTATACCCCATATCTTGCCAAATCTTATTTTGAAGACATGCAGTTTTCAGAACCCATTCACCTAACGGTAATATGATTCCCGTTTCTTCTGCTAAAGAAATAAATTCAGCAGGTGAAATCATTCCTAATACAGAACTCTCCCATCTTACTAATGCTTCCATACCAATGATCGTGTTTTTTTCAATATCCATTTTTGGTTGATAAAAAGTTTTAATTTCATTGGAATGTATTGCTTTTCGAAGAGCTTTTTCTAATACCATTTTCTCCTGATAATCATGATTCATCTCTTGTGTAAAGAAGGAATAAGAATTTCTTCCCGATTCTTTCGAAGAATACATCGCAATATCCGCATTTTTAATTAATACATCCGGATCTTCACCGTCCATTGGATACATACTGATTCCCAAACTGGACGTGACAAATAATTCGTGATCTTTTAGGGTAAATGATTTCTTAAATAGGTTTAACAGTCTTTTTACAAAGATGGTTGTTTCAGCCTTCGTTACACTTGATAAAATAAAGGTAAACTCGTCACCGCCAAGTCTATAAACGGAAAAATCAGTCACCCTTTTAGCATCCGCATATCTTAACCGTTGTCCCACTTTCTTTAGAAGATGATCTCCATTTTCATGATTGAGAGTATCATTAATAATTTTAAAACGATCTAAATCTAGAAAAATGACCGCAATACTCTCTTTATTGAGTTTTGCTATTTTCATTCGTTCAACTAAATCCTGATAAAATGCACGCCGATTAGGTAACCCAGTGAGAGGATCATGAAGAGCTTCCCACTCTCTCTTTTTTTCATTGATTTTCCGTTGTGTAATATCCGTCGCTACACTAAGAACTTGCTTATCTCTAGATGAAATGATGGGCAGCTTAACGATTTGTATCCACCTTTTATTTCCTTGTGAATCAATGATTTCATTTTCCGGTATATGTTTTTCTTCTAAGGAAGAGATTACTTGTTGATCTATACGTATATTCTGTTTTGCCATATCCAAATCAGGATTATAATCCATCTCAAAATTCCCGATAAGTTCTTCGGAATTTACCCCAAATAGTAAACCATAAGCTTGATTGGTTAATGTATATTTTCCATCCTGACTCTTGGCATAGATATAGCTGGGGTTCATATCGATGATTGTATGGAGAAATTCTTTTTGATCTATAAGTGCATTATTCATCTTCGTAATAATCTTTTGGTGCATTCGAATAACAGGGATCAGGATCCCAATGGATAAAAATAAAACAGAGATACTGCTAGGTAATAACAGATAGCTTTTAATCATATTTAAGATTCCAATACAATACCCTATGGTGGCAATGATAATAAAGTAAAGGACAAACGATTTGGTTTCAGAATCCTTCAGGTTTTTGCTTAATGCAAAGGATATGACGGTGATAATAACAAAGATTAATAAATTTAAGTTAAAGATCCATGACCAATCTCCATAGACTGGGTATAAGTAGCTTACCTTTATTAAACCCTCAGGTTTTACTACCTCAAAGCTTTGAATGCCTTTATGGCTCCACCCTATCAAGTAGACAAAGATTGACCAAACATAAAGAGTAATGACGGTAAATTTATTCACTGCATATTTTACCAATCTAGATTCAACCATTTGTATAGGGTTGACCGCTGTATAGATAATGGAAAATAAAACGGGACCCAACATGATCGAGCCAAAACGAAATAACTGAAATAAAAACTCAATTACCCTGTATGAAAAAAATTCATGTCCATGTAAAACCGAAACATCTATTTGCCAAAACGAGGTGAAAATAAAAAAGAGAAATAGAAGCTTTGATAATTTCGTTTTCCCTAATATATAGATGGTCGTAATCCCAGCAGCTAAAGGAAATAATGCAAAAGAAATCATTAATAGAAAAATCATTGCCTCTACCTCAATTTTCTTTAGTTATTAATAAACAAGTATTATTTCCGCTAACCCCATGGTTCGTTATGGCAACACTGTCGACAGTTTGATACTTTGTCTTAGTGACGATTGGTAAGTCTTTAAAACCGTCTCCACTTGTCTTAATGGTTGGTGGAATAAATCCATATTCCATACTTAATAACGAAGAAACCACTTGGATAGCTCCCATTGAACCAAAGGTATGGCCGGTCATTCCCTTAATAGAAGTAATAGGAACGGATGGTCCAAATAGATTCGAATGAGAAATGTACTCAATCATATCATTCTGTTTTAATCCCAGCGCTTGACTGTTTACATAGGTGGGAATTCTATCGCCAATTGCTCTTTTTAAGGCAGCTGTCATTAACGTTCCTGTTGTATCGGACATTAATATTGAACGTGCTTCATTGTTAGAAGCTCCGCCGCTAACTTGCCCCCATATCTTAGCGCCTCTTGAATCTGCGTCTTTCTTTCTTTCCATAATCACGACGGCAGAACCCTCTGATTTAACAAAACCCTTATGAGAGGTGGAAAAGGGTACCCCGGTTTCTTCTATCTCCGTATTTTCAGTTATCGCACCCGTTTTTAAAAATCCATAGGTAATCCAATCCCCTAAAAGAGCATCTGAGCCGCCAACGATACATATATCAGCATATCCAGCTTCTAAGAATAATTTGCCCATAATCATTGCATCTAAGCTTGCCGTACAACCAGTAGATAGGGTATAAGCCTGTCCATTTATTCCAAGATGCTTCGTAATTCCAGAAGATAATGTATGTGGATCTCCTATTGGAACATATTGAATAGGTACTTTTTTAAGGTTATTGCCATGGTTAGAGAACTTTTCCACTTCTAAAATTCCTCCACCGGATGTACCCATGATGACGGCAACACGTGCAAAATCATCATTAGGTAAGTTGGCCATCTTATAAGCCTCCTCAGCTGCTGCAATGCCCAACTGAGCTCCACGTGGGTACCTTTTATAATTTTCACCAGAGATCATATTCAAATCTTCATGCACTACTCCACATACGATATTAGAGCCATTGTGGCCACGGCCATGGAGTATTTCCTGTGTACAGATACCCTGTTCTAGAACGTCTTTAAATTGATCTATATTACTGACACCCGGAGCCTTAACTCCGTAACCTGTAATGACAATTTTATCCATACCTGACCTCGCCTTATGATAAATTTCATATGCATCTATGAATCTCTAAAATTTATATTATAGGAGGTCAATTGACATATAACAACAATTCTCGACATTTCTATCACTGCTATTTTTTCCCAACTGCTGGTACAATGGTATTCTCTCTTAGATTAACTGAGCCCTGCAGACTATTATTATTCTAAGGGAAAAAACTCCATCGCATCGTATAAAAACGTATATTTTACACAATTACTCCTGTATTATTCGGAGTATTCGGCACGATTCCTAAGATAGAGGCAGTATTTGAGTGATAAAGTTACGCTAAAGGTGTTATATCACAGATTATGTCGAATAATCATGTTTGAGTACAGACTGTGATTATTGTTATGATTAGTACATTAGTTCACTATTTATGAATTTGTTTATTGCAAGGAGCATCCTTGTGAAATCTATCACAAAAGGAGTTGATAATGTTGAGATCTGACACTTCTACCGTACAGAATCGCAACAAAGAGTTGAGTGATGATTACTCATTGGATAGAGTACCTCTTAACAAAAGAAACATGGGTTGGTTAAGCATAACAAATATCACATTTGGAATTGCTACGGCCATCTTCTATTTTCAGATGGGAAGTGTTATGGCCCTACAATTTGGTGCAATCAATGCGATTATTTCCGCTGTATATGCGATTATTGTTGCCGGTATTCTTGGAACCTTCATTGCCTATTTATCTGCAAAATCAGGAATGAACGTTAATTTATTATCAAGAGGTGGCGGATTTGGCTATATTGGCGCCTCCTTGACCTCCGTTATTTATGCCACTAATTTTATTATGTACTGTGCGCTTGAAGGCTTAATCCTAGTTGCGGCTGTACACGAATTCTTTCCTCTTATTCCAAAATGGGGTTTAATTCTTTTCTTTGGTATCATCGTCATTCCATTAAATTGGTTTGGAATCAAGCAATTGGATAAATTACAAAAATGGTCCTTGCCTCTCTTTGGCATTTTTCTAATCGCAGCCATTGTTGTGGCTGCAACCACACCGTCCGTTTATGATGGAAGCTTTTGGTCGTATTTGCCAGAAAATGTTCAGGTTGGAGGAACTGCCCTTTTACTTTGTATTGGCATGCAGCACGGAATTATGGGATTAACACCACTACTCGCTTCTGATTATGCTCGTTTCCTGAAACCGAAGGATATGAAAATTGGAATATTTGCAATCGGATTTATTCCGCAGATCTTTTGTTTTGGCGTTATGGGGGGTCTTGGAATTTGGTTCGGTGTTCGTCTCGGGGAACCAAATCCTGGAATCTATATCGTTCTACTCCTTGGTGGATGGGGAGCTTTATTTACCATGATCACTCAAATAAGAATAAATGTGACAAATATCTATAGTGGTTCACTGTCACTATCCAATTTTTTCGAAAATGTTTTTAAATTTAAACCAGGTAGACGCTTTTGGGTAGTTGTTACGGGGGTATCGGCCATTGTCTTAATGCTTGGGGACATTGTGAATCACCTTGAAACCGTTTTGACTTTCCAAGGAGTTTTCCTATTATCCTGGGCAGCTATTCTTGGTACAGATGCTGTTTTTGTTAAGAAAATCTTAAAGATTGGTCCTGGATATTATGAATCCAGACAACAGAATTTGTTTAAATGGAATCCTGTAGGTGTTGGCTCACTACTAATCGCAAGTTGTCTTGGCACGGTTGCCGCTCTAGGATATATGGGAACATTCTTACAAAGTACTGCAGCATTTTTTGCAGCTATCCTTGCATCAATTTTAACGATTATTTTTGCGATTTCTACAAAAGGAAGATATTATATTAAAAAAGAAGACAATAATATTGCAAAAGAAGAGTATATTGCCTAATTATTTTTATCCCACTTATTAAGCCTCCTGTCCATTCGCGGACAGGAGGCTTTGTTTGTTGGTGAAGCGGAAGTCTGTTTGTTACTATTGCGGCTGCTCTCCTGGGACATTTACATTGAAATTAACCCCGAATTTGTCCTTTACCATCCCGTACAAGGGGCTCCAATCCGTCTTATGAAGGGGTATGACGACTTGTCCGCCATCTTCCAAAGAGGCGAAGATTTCTCTCGCTCTTGCCTCTTCTTTGGGATGGATGGCAATCTGAATCGTATTGCCTGGCTGATAAGGCATGCCTGCAAACGTATCAGAGAACATGAGATCCGCAACGCCGACTTTCAAGTGTGCATGCATAACGCGATTCTTCATGTCATCAGTCAACGGATGATTCGGGTCATCTGGCATATCTCCGTACGTCATGATGCCCATCACTTTCCCGCCAAGCACTTTCTCGTAAAAATGGACCGCTTCTCTCGTGTTACCGTCAAAAAACAAATACGGGTTCAAACTAATTGACATCATTCAACAACTCCTTTGGAACAATTTGGATAATCTCTTTCATGATACATTAGTATTGTGGCTGCGTAAACTGGACTCCCCCACTTGATGGATAACTGTTCCTATTCTAAATAATCCTAATTCGATTAAATTGCCCGATTGCGGAAGACTGATATTATTAAAAATGAAACAAATTTGTTTAAGAACTATAACTTCAATTTATTTCAGTAAAGCACCAATTAGTTGAAGTGAAATTTTTAACAGGTGCATTGTTTTCCAAAGGGCTCTATGGAATAATAATGAAGGGAAATTCATATTTATGGAGGTATTTTAGGATGTCGGACAATACCGTTAGTAAAGCTAAAATGCACTTTATGCTAAAGTCTACTCCGCCAAGAACAACTTTTCATCAGGATATGACATCAGAAGAACGGGACATTATGTTAAAACATATTGCCTATTGGACGGACAAGCAAAACCAAGGGATTGCTCTGGTCTACGGCCCAGTTCTAAATCCCTCAGCTCCGCACGGACTTGCCATAATTGAAGTTGAAGATGAAGCTGAAGTCCCGAAACTTATAGGAGCAGACCCAGCTGTTATTGCTGGTATAATGCCAACTGAATTTTATCCGATGAAAGCAATGCTGCCGAAACAACACTCTTGACTTTGTAGGCGGTGTTGAAACCACAAAATGTTACAAATTAAATTTCTTTAGGAGGCAATTGGAATGGACAAACAAGGACAAGAAATGTTTTTAAATTTTATTTTACAAAGAGTTCAAGAGGGCAAAGAGGATGAAGCAAAAGAAATACTATTAGAAAACTTCAGGAAACAAGCTGAAGGTACTTTTTCACAAGAAGATATTCAAGAATTTATCCCTAAGATGATTAGTCTTTTAAAACCAGATAAATTAGGGGAAATACATGCAGTTGTGAAGCAATTTTCTGGAGAATTCGGAATTAAATAAGATCAACCAATCAACAAAAGTGGCTGTCCTTCTTTGAACAATATTGGGAGGAAAAGCTTCTTTCTACTCTTAAAAGACTTGTAGAGGTAGAGAACAATTAGTGATAAGAGAACCGAGATTGTGTTATTTAACAATGTTCTCTTATCTTGCTTTTTAGTCCTTTTTTCACTACACTCACCCGTAGTGAAAAACATACTACCAGCCACATATTTTCTATTGTTTGTCTAATTCTTTTTTTCCTTTATAGAATACTATTGTCATTATTAGACACATTTGCTCGCTTTTCTTCTAAAAAAAAGAATTCACTGATACGAGAAAAAATCATACTTACTCTCATAGTATGATTTTCTTGAACTTCCTCGTTAGTAAAAAAAGAAAAGCCACCTTATTTGGAAGCTTAAACTTGAAGTACCGAAAATAAACTTTTATTATTCCTCGTCCGCGAATCTTCGTTTATGTTTTTCATTTATGATTTTCTTGTTAAGAATCCTTACATTCCCTACCATTAGCAATCTCATATCTTCTACGATATACCTAGCCAACTCTTCGTCAGAAATGTCATCTCCATTAATATCAAGACGGAATTCCTGTCCTTGTATTCCACCACCGTTCGTAAACTCGATTTCAAAGTCGAATAGAACCCTTTTATCCATTTTACTTCCACCTTAAAATTAGTTTTAGAGTGATATATATATTCTGATATTAAAAAACAAATACCTTCTTCCACTAATTTGCTCCGATTAGTCAATAAGAAATTCAATCAAATAGGGCGGAAATCCCCTCTTTATTTAATAGAATGTTGGATTTCATTATTAAGATGAATCATATCCTCATGAGTTAGATGACCAGTCCAATTGACAGCGTGAACTTTTTGGTGCTGTAATTTTTGTGCTAACCTAAAACCAACTTGCTGAATTTCATCTATCGAGTAAATACTATTTGAATTCTTATATTTTTCATTTAGTGCATATTCCTCTGTCTTTTCCCATTCTAATGCTATTTTTGTTGGCTTAAAACCAGCCAAATAGTCAACCAGCTCTTTGACTTCTTCTTCTTTCCTTTTTATTAAATCTTCATCTCGTTCAAAATGAAAAGTTCCTACAAGAATAATTTCCTTCTTCAAAATTTTCTCCCCCACTTACCGAGTCCCTTTCTCTTAAACAATCCGACCGTTAGAGTACAATTAGCAAAGTCCCCGCAGCAATCCCATCTTAAACTCTTGATAGCTTAATAAGAAAAAGCCGCCTAGAATGGCAGCTGGACTATAAAAATCAGTATCAGTTAATTAAATAAATTTAAAATAATCATTAATAGAATGGAAATTGAAAAGAATGCTGCCATAAAATATCCAAAATACCTTAATGGTTTTGGTAACTTTTTTAAGTCCTCTTTGGCAAGATTGGCAGCATTTCCTTCTACCTTGTTAAAGTGGTCTATTACATCATTAAATGGTTTATTTTCATTTTTCATACAACCATCCCTTTACTAAATTTTACATATCCATTCCTTTAAAACTGTATTATTTGAAATTTCAAATTGAAGTGACCTGACCATTGATCAACAAAAAAGAGCGTTAATAAGAAACTACAATTCATCACTCTATTTTTCCATTTTCCAATTTTACCTCTTGCTATGGTGTCACAGATACCCCAAAAAATATAAAGCATCATCTACCATGGTAAATCTACACGTAACGAGTGAAACTCCATTTATCGAACATAGTAAAGCTTTCTCGTAATTACTCTTAACAGCAATTTGTAATGCTTCTAACGATTCAATTAATGCACGAAATGGATATTTTCTTTACGATCTTCATTGTCCCTCAATTTGAAACAGCGCTGTCCATATTTTTCAAAAATATAAATACTAGCCCGCAAATGAATAAAATAGCACCAAAGACAGTAATGAAAATGGCTGGAGAGATTATTTTTACAAAGGAAAGCCCAACCATAATCACCCCAACCAGGAGATAGTGATTGATGGCGTGTAAACGAAAGGTATTCTGCTCGATATGCCAGGCATGATGGTAACCTTGTAAGAAACCCAAAATAACCTGAAATATGAGAGCGAGAAAAGGAAGCACTTCAAACGAACTACTTATATTGCCAACTAATATATAAACACTCCCAATTCCCATGTAGAGAAAAGGGATATACGAATTGGCAAGTTTTTTTTCAGCTTGGAAAAGGCGATATCCCAGGGCAGCACTAAAAGAAAAAGCAACAAAAAGCCAGGTAAATAAGGTAAATGTCAGTGAGGCTTCTTTTAACCAAAGGATATAATACGGAAAAATGACAACCTGACCGACTGATACGACCAAAGGGACATAGCGTTCACTCATAATCTTCATCCGAGTCTCCTTCATTAAAAGTAATAGTCATAAAAGATGTTTTTAAAAACACCGTTTGGATCTCTTTTTAATTTTTCTTCATGAAACCTCTCCCACGATGGATAAGTCTTTCTAAATTGTTCTTTTGTTTGATAATGATAATATGGGAGGTAATATCCCCCTCCGTGCTTGAGTGTCAAATCCGTCCATCCTTGAATAATTGCTTTCGCATTATTAATCTCTTCTTCTTTTAAGCCATGTTGGATTAAAATGACGAGTCCAAACATATCTTCTTTAGCATAATTCAAATAAGAATAATCATCCTTTGCAGCATAACGAACCGTAATGTTATGAATTTTAAAATCATCATTTTTATCATTCGATGGAAGAAATCTTTTTAGGTCCCTAATATATTCTTCAAACTTCTCCACTGGAACGAAGAACTCTTGCAGTACTTCTACCCGACCAGGTTTTGTAAATTCCATAAATGCAGAATTCCCGCGCATTGCGTTATTTCGAGTTATCTCGTCTCCATCAAGTGACTTAATCAACAGCTTTTGATTTTCCCAGAAAAGGTTCTCTAACCCTCCGCCTTGCCGGCCAATATCCAGTGCCAGCTTACCAATACGGGCACCGCGCTCTTTTTTAAGCTGCGTTTGATGATCCTTTTTTCCGGTATTCTTGTAATCTATTACATACATTTCGTTCAAAAAAGAATTAGGAGCAACACTTACCCTTGCATAATGCATAGAGGTATTATCATTACTTAATAGATTTGAAAAGTAGTCTTCATACTCACTTGTTTTAAGTTCTTCTGTATGAATGGTGTAAACATCATTTTCCGTTAATTCTAACGTGACATCTAAAATGACACCGAATAATCCATAGCCGCCAAATATATACTTCATCCATTCCTCTGAGTCATTTTTAGTTACGGTTTTCATCTCCCCTGTTGGAGTCAGAATGGTCATTTCCCTGACGGTTCCCGCCATTGGGCCAAAGCGGATATCCCGCCCATGTGCATTAACGGAGAGCGATCCACCTATGGTAAAAATCGACTGTGATTGTGTGACCTTTAAAGCCAACCCATATGGTTGAATCGCTTCCTGAACATCTTCCCAGGTCGCTCCAGTTTCTACCTTTATTATTTTTTGCTGTTTATCTATTTCCAGGATCTTGTTGAATGTCTTCATATCCAATACGATGCTTTCCTTGTAATACGTATGCCCGCCTTGTGAATGTTGCAATCCAGCAATGGAAATATGCTGGCGCTTTTCATTTGCTTCATTCACTATTTTTTGTAATTCGGATCGACCTCCTACTTTGACGATTCTATCGATCCGTTCAGGTAGCAGACCTGTATAATCTGTTGTCAATTTGCTTTGTGTAAAGCCGTATCTTCTTTTTTCAATCGGAATGTTTAATAAGACGGAGACAACAAAAATACATACTACCGTTCCAAGAAACCATGGATTTTTATGTATTGACTGTTTATTATTCCTTCTAGGAGATGTCTCCACCCAACCACCCCAATTAGTGTAATATTACACTAATTTTAACAGGTTATGTAAATTTATTGCAATACTATATTTTTATTCATCTCCTTTTTTTCTAACAAACCGAAACTAAAACCTATATGTATATGGATCGTTATGCATGGGGGACATTGGCATGGCGGTTACTATCTAAGCGGACTTGGCCCGCAGCATTTTTTATATTTTTTCCCGCTACCACAAGGACATGGATCATTTCGGCCAACTTTATCATCGTTTCGAACCGGAACACCTGATCGAAGTAAACCAACTTTAAGTTCGATACTTCACAAACTTACTCAACGAAAAAGGCAATGTCAATTAAGCATCGCCCAAAATACTTCTAGAATAAATTAATCTTCTGTTCCTAAAATATCTGTATTTGGGGGCTCATAACCCATCTGACGGAGCATGGCTACTATTTGTCCCTTGTGATGAAACTCGTGAGTAATGGTGTGCAATAGCAATTTACGAGGAGTAATAGATAATAGTTCAGGTGCTTCTCTCCAAGGGATTTCTTCCTCAATTAGGACGTTTAATTTATGTCCATGTAGTTCTAATAATTCATATACTATTGTGTCTACTTGATCAAATCGTGCTATTATTTCCTCTAAACTGAGATTATGTAATTCTTCCCTTGGAGTAAGTGGTTTTTTTATCTTCAATAAAACAAATGAGCCAAGCCATGCAACATAGCAATCTGCTATATGAACCAATGTGTCTCTTACACTTTGCCAACCGAAACCATTAGTATGAGTTAAGTGATTAGGATCTAATTTCCCACAAAAATCTAACAGAGTTCCTCTAGTCTGTCGAACCCATCCATATTCGTGTTGAAGCATCAAAACACCCACCTTTAACAGTTATAACTACTTATTCTATACATGTTTAGAAAACCCCTTTCTTTACTGACTATTCATTTATTAATATAAAAAGACCTTTTCATCTGCTCTGAATTCTTATTAACCTAAATTTCCTTTCACAAATTAAGAAAAAAGGTTCGCCGAAGCATTCCCCTCTTTAACATAAGCACCCTTTACTTTAAGTACAGGACTTCACAATCTTTTTTTACACCTCATTAAACTCAATCCCTAAATGTGTTGTACATGCAAAAAGACGCCTTCTTATTTAAGAAAAGCGCCAGACTGGTGAACAATCAAATATGCGAAAGATCGCTCTGCAAATATGTTCTAATTTATTTGACTAACACACCCGTTTAGCCATCCATAAAGCAGGTAAATCACCAGCTTCACCATAGAGAATGAAAAGGGCTTCACACCGTCAATACTACTTCTACGACTGGGCGAGAAAGGTCGCTGAATTATGGTGCTTTAGGACCAATCAACGCCACCCCAAGAGGATTGCAACTTTCGCAAAAGAACAATTTGGCCGAGATGATACGTATCGTGCATCATGATATTGCTGAGTAAACGCTCAATAGAGTACCTGTAAGCTGCATACGGAGCTTTTAACTTTTCATCGTCAAGGTCCGCAATGACCGTTTTTAATTTATTCATGACTTCATTAAGGCGCTGCACTGTCTGGGCCCACCCAATTTCGTCTTCTGGATCCCCCGGATTTCCAAAGGTTTCTTCATTGTCTTCTGCCTTATGCGGATTCTCTGTGCCCTTAATTCGATGGATTACGTCTTCATTCCAAAATATCAAGTGGTTGACAATCTGCCAAATCGAATTGCTGATTCCCGAACTTGTCCATGCTGCCTCAGCTGCGATGACTCCATGAAGCGCCTGATCCATGGATGCAAACCAATCATTCTCATGGCAATGCATGTCGAGTTGTTCTAAAAACATTTTGGTTACAACTTGCATACAACCAATCTCCTCACTGTTTAGTGTAATCTTTCAAAGTTAAAAGACAAGAAAAAATCTGGATAGTATAAATTAATCGGTCCTAAAAAGGTAAAAACCAAATCCAAGTGGTTCCTTCCATATTGGACATACCTTTCTCTCCAGCTTCTAATTCTCTCCAACATGGCAGGGTAATCCGAAATTTCCGGGTGACGATAACAATAATCCTCAATCAATTTCGAAAAAAGCCATTAATACGCATAAAATAACCTTCATTTTCGACTGTCGGCCATATAACGAAAAAATATTCTCAATGAAATACTCCATTCTTTTATTATGAAAATACAACAAAACCATGATCACTATGACTTATTCGGCTCATCCAGCTTTTATTCCTTCATCATGACAAATAAAGTACCCTATAGGGCAGACCTTTTTAAGTGTCTACTCTATAGGGTACATTTTATTTTTCTGGTTGACCTGTTGGCTAAACGACATACCTGGCCTTTGATTTTATAAGTGGCTTATTCATATAATTCTTTGGCATAGATGGCTGTCGCTTTCAATTTCTATAAATTCATCAATTTGGTGAGAGCTATCTACCTTACCAGGGAAAAGCGCACCGTAAGCCACAGCATTTTTCATTAATGCTGCATATGTTCCCCCGCCCGATGTTAAAAGTGTGGGTTCATCCCCTGTAATTGATTGATAAGCCGATTGTAGTGTTTTAATCATTGGATGATCGGCAGGGATATAATGTGTAGAGAATTGTTGCGCATCAGCGATTGTAAAATGGCAGGTCTCAGCCCAGTTTGTTCAATAGGAATTCAAAAAAAAAGGCGTTTAATCCTGCTGGATCAACGCTCACCGTTAGCTCAACAATCAGTTTATCAATAAATCAATATTTCTTCCCGATTACTGAGCCGTTAGTTTAAATACAAAACCTTAAAACACATATTTTCATTCGTAAAGATAATTAATTAAATATTCTGTACTTTATTAAAGTACTCACATATAATTGTTATAACAAATGTCAAGGAGGAATTTTCCATGCGAAAAATGATTAACACATCCGTTCAAACATATAGGGGTGTAACACTTTCTTAATTGTTTACGGTGTACCCCCTAATATGTGTTTATTTAAATAACACAAAAAGGGGTAACTTATGGATTTTCCAATAAAAAAATTTTTCTCGTATTACAAACCATATGTAAAGTTGTATCTTACAGTATTAGCTTGTGCATTGATTGTCTCAGGTGTGACTTTGGTGCTGCCGCTACTTGTTCGGTATATAACGAAAGATGTTTTAGAAGGAGATTTATCGACCGCTTTACCTAAAGTTTATTGGATTGGCGCGCTAATGCTTGTTTTAGTAGCAATCCAAAATATAGCAAACTATTTTTTGGACTACAAAGGGCATAAAGTTGGGGCACGAATGGAAAGGGATATGCGTAATGAACTGTTCGCTCATATGCAAAAACTTTCCTTCAGTTTTTACGATAAAGAAAAGACTGGTCAACTCATGTCCAGGATTACTAATGATCTACTGCTGATTTCCGAGTTGTATCATCATGGCCCGGAAGACTATCTCAAATATTTAGTCCGTTTTATTGGGGCCTTTGTTATTTTATTCTTTATTAATGGCCATTTAACAATTGTCGCTTTCTGTTTCCTACCTTTTTGCGGTGCCCTTTCCTTATATTTCAATAAGATTGAAAACAGGGCATTAAGAAGAAACAAGGAAAGGATTGGAGACGTAAACGCACTGGTAGAGGATAGTCTATCAGGAATCCGAGTTGTCCAATCATTCGCCAACGAGCAATATGAGATTGAAAAGTTCAGACGGGAAAATAATCGTTTCCTTGAGAGCAGAAAAGAATTTTACAAGGTCGAAGCCAAGTTTTACAATAGTACACAAACAATTATCCAGTTGATTACAATCACAGTAATTATTATCGGGGGTGCCAGTATTGTAAATAGCACATTGGATCTTGCCGATTTAATCACATTTTTATTGTATATCAACTATATGATTGAACCAATTCAAAAACTGACTCATATGAGTACGCAATTTCAGGAAGGAATCACTGGCTTCCAGCGATTTATGGAAATTATGAATCTACAGCCTTCAATCGAAAGCAATCGGAATGCCGTGACTCTGCCTATGGAAAAAGTACAGGGTGAAATAGAGTTCAAAAATGTTTCCTTCCGTTATGAAGATAATGCAGGCTTTATCATTGAAAATATGTCTCTTCATATACGACAGGGAGAGTATATAGCCTTGGTTGGCCCATCTGGAGCTGGAAAAACAACATTTTGCTCGCTCATCCCCCGCTTTTATGAAGTAACAACTGGAGAAGTATTACTGGATGGGAAAAACGTCCGCTCTATTGACCTTCAGTCCCTAAGAAAAGCTATAGGAATTGTACAGCAGGATGTTTACCTTTTCGGGGGAACAATATTGGAAAATATTCGTTACGGAAATCCAGCAGCCAGCGATGAGGAAATAGTAAAAGTAGCTAAGGATGCAAACGCTCACGACTTTATCATGAACTTGCCAAACGGATACCACACCATTATTGGTCAACGAGGAGTTAGACTTTCTGGAGGGCAAAAACAGAGAGTAAGTATCGCCCGTGTATTTCTTAAAAATCCATCAGTTCTTATATTAGATGAGGCAACTAGTGCATTAGATAACGAGAGTGAAAGCATTATCAAGGAATCACTCGAAAAGCTGGCGAAAGGGCGTACAACTATTGTTATTGCCCATCGCCTTTCAACTATCCGTAATGCTCAAAGGATCATTGTCTTAACTGAGGGTGGTATTGTGGAACAAGGCACTCACCACTCTTTACTTGAAAGCGATGGAGTTTATTCCAACCTATATTCCCGACAGTTTGAATTAACTTTGTGATATTATAATAAATCGGCCCTTTTTTGGGCTGATTTATTTTTATCTAAGATTAAATACGCAGGTCTGTAACTCTTATTGAACTAAACAGCCCGTTAGTGGAACAAGAAAAAAAGATCGCCGCACGGATCTCCATTTTAACTCTTACACCTGTTAATTGAAGAATATATTTATAATCTTTTTTCCAAGTAGTATTGATTATGTCCTTTAGGATGATCTTCACATATTCCTATCACTTTATATCCATACTTCTTATAGAAATCTGGAGCTTGAAAACTAAATGTATCCAATTTTATCAGACGACATTCTTTTTCAATTGCAAATTCTTCTATAAGTTTCATCAACTTGCTACCGTAGCCCTCGTGTCTATATTCTTCAGAAACCCACAGAAAATCAACGTGCAAGTGGTGCCAGAATGTTGTCGCCGTTACTCCTCCTACTATTTCTTCTTTTTCATTTTTCACTATAAAACTGATATTTTCCGAAGGAGTCTTTTCTTCATCTGAAAGACATTTTTGATTATATTCAATCACTTTTCTTCTTATATAATCACTATCTTCTTGTTTCCATTGCCTTACTATTTTCATTTTTATTACCTCTCTTCTTTTTTATCTATTTTATTTATTCAATTTAATAATCTAATAGTCCTATCTTATTAAACTAAAACTCCCTCAATAAACAAAGTGAAAACTCACGTTTTCTCCAGTATTCTCAGTATTTTATAGATTATTATTGTAGGGTTTACAGCTCGCTACTTTGGTTGGATTTATCTCGTAAGGATAAATTTGGGTCTTTGAAGCAAAAAGACTGATAGCTCATTAGCCACACACTTACAAAAAATGGTGGATGAGTAAAAATATGATCGCACTGGTGGATGTCCACATTTCTCATGGAGGTCAACCCTCCCATGCCTCACAGAGTCTTCGCTCTCAAATTCCTTCGTCCAACCTTTCCATGAGGTGGATGTCAGTCATGCTGCCCCACAGGGTCCTTGCCCGAAGTTTAGTTGCTTTGCTGACTAATCCGTGCTTCAAATGTCCGAGACTTATAACACCTAAAAACCTATCCTACCTACTGCTCTTACTGCATTATGCTACCTTTTCAACTTCTATGTTTACTCTCATATGAGGGATATCCTGTAACATTCTCTCTTCACTAAACTCAAATTGTTTCTTTCCAATGGCAAAGAATATACGTATTAGCTTATTACACAAGGCAATCAGAGACTGCATTTTCTTTAGAGGATTGTTCGGACGTTGCGTGTAATAGACATGCAGCGCTTTAAAGGCCGAGTTCTTCGCGACCATAATCATACACACCCTGAAGAGGAGAGCCCTTAGCTTCTTCCTCCCCCTTTTAGAGATCCTTGTTTGCCCTTTATGCTTGCCAGAAGTATTCTCTTTCAAGCTTAATCCAGCTAACTTTATGATTTGTCTCGGGTGCGAATACCCTTGTAGATCTCCCACTTCTGCAAAGAAGCCGGCAACCGTATCTCTCCCCACTCCCTTGATTGCTAACATTTGCTGGACACCAGGTATATGTTCAATCAAGTTATCTATCTTCTGATCTAGTTCTTCGAACTTCGCTTGTATCAAGTCATATTTATCAAGCAGAGTGGCCAGTTCTAATTTGGCCATATTTGAACCTTGGCAAAGTCCGATGGACTCTTTAGCTGCTTGTTTTAACTCTTGTATTTTATTTATTCCTACACTACGACTAACTGCTTTCCGTAGATGGTCTAATAAGTACTGATCAGAGAAATTGATCAGGTCATTTGGTAAGGATCCTAACCTTAAAAATTGCAACGCTGCTTTACCTTCCCAACTCTTAAAGACGGTTAGAAACTCAGGAAAATAGCGATCTAGCCAGTTGTGAATCTGGCCTTGCACCGTTTGAAGGTCATCAGTAAGGAGATCACGTATTTTTTTCGCCACACGAAGTTCTGCATAAACACCTTTTGGTATCGTCGGTTCAGCATATCTCCCGTCCTTGACCAACTGAGCGATGACTTTAGCATCTTTCACATCGTTTTTAGTCGGTGAATTATCGTCAAGTTCCTTACTCCTCTTAACATGTAATGGGTTCACAGCGACAAACTTTATTTGATTTTCTTTCAGAATATGAGCTAGGTTTAGCCAATAGTGGCCAGTAGGTTCCATCCCTACGATCGCTTTTTCCATGTGTTGTTCTAGTTTTAATTTTTGATCCAATCAAGAAACAGTTGAAATCCTTGCTTGGTATTATCAAAATAACAAGGGGAACCAAACTCCATTCCTCTGTAGTCCTGTGCACGTGCAACATGCTTGAATTTCGCAATATCTACACCTATAATAAGAGTCTGAGAAGTGATTTGAGCAATCTTTTCATTTTGGTTATAATTCATTTCAAGACCTCCTGGTATTTGGGATTGTCCTTTTTTGCTGGCCAGCTTTTAGGACTCTCTTATTCTACCAAGAGGTTCTTTTTTTGTTCAAACCTCTTTTTCATTCATTACAGGAATGCTGCTCCGTTAGTGGAACAAGAAAATGGCATTACCCCATAGTTGAAGTAAACCAGCTAATAGGATGTCAATATTTTTCTATAAAAAAATAAAACAACTAAGGATATACTAAAAATGTTCATGCTAAATAACCTTCCTCATCTTCTTTCTTGGAAGGTTTTTCATGTATTACTTAATTGTATCTCTTAAGCCAAATCAAGGAAAGTTTCTTTACTTTTTAGTAATGCAAAAATCCAATGAACAAGTTTATTTGTACAAGCAATCATTGCTACCTTAAAGGGCTTTCCTTCTTCTCGCTTTTTATCATAGAACTCTTTTAACTTCTTATTGCGAGAGCCCCTTATTCCACAGAGAACAGCCATATATAAGGCATGACGCAATCTGCTTGAACCTCTTTTGGTAATCCGATTTATCGTCGCTGTAAATTTACCAGACGAATGGACACTCGGATCTATTCCAGAGAAGGCAACCAGTTTTTTAGGATGATTAAACCTCTCGATCTCACCAATTTCAGAAAGAATCGTTGCAGCGATTTTTTCACCAATTCCAGGGATCGATTGGATAATCTTATATTCTTCAATTTCTCCTGCCAAAGCATCTATTCGCCCGTCCAACTTGGCAAGATGCTCTTGGTATTGGAGAAGCATCTGAATATACATCTCTAAGCTATTCAAATGACTATGATATAGTGTGCTCTTAAATGGGTTACGCTGAGCTGCCTCCATCAACTTCTTTGCTCTTTCGTTTGCCCAACGCTCCGAACGACTTGTACATAAACTCGCAATCTTATCTGCTAATTTAGATTCCTCTTCCCTCAAAACAGATTCAGATGTGGTATATTCCAACAGTGTATTTAATGAAACCTTCGAATACATATCTCCGAAAACGCCTTTATACTCTGGAAATACTTGTTCTAATATCGCATTAAACTGCAACTTAGCTTGTACATAAAGACCTGTCAGAGTTTCGTGTTGTCTTGTAAGGTTACGAAGGTTTAACAGCTGAGTCCCACGCTTTTTATATGGATCCAACTCTTCCTTGTAAAAAAGTTCACATAAGCAATAGGCATCGACTGCATCGGTTTTAACCTTTCGTAAACTTGATTTCTTTGCTTGATATGACAGTAGTGGATTAACCATTATATACAAATAATTATGTTCCTCTAAGAGCTGAATGACTGGCGTGTGGTAATGCCCTGTTGCTTCTAATATGACAGTCGGTTTTTGACCAGACTCATTCTCTATCTTTCTCATAAAGTGAAATAATACTCCTAACGATTCATTGGTGTGCGATACCTTAAAACTTTTGCCATAAGGTTTTCCCTTATCTAAAAATGCTTGAACTTCACTTTCCCCACTGGAAATATCCAGACCAACTACTGGATTCATTATTTATCTCTTCCTCTCTCAAATTACTTACCAGTACCCCTATTCCATCTTGAAGTATCATAGCTTCGCTTGTTATGCGAGATCATTGTCCCAACCAGCCTCAAACATGTTTCTACAAGTAGGGGGCGGACAGTTTACTTGACGGAATCTTTGTCCCACGCACCCGTACGTCCTACCCTGGCTACTGATATAATAGATTCTATTAAAAAAAGGTCAACCAGTAAAAACTGGTTAACCTTATAATACGAAAGCTCCCGTTACTTTAAGTACAATATTTCACAAACTTGCTTTCTAAAAAAAAAAGAGCCGTCTAAACGACTCAATATGTTAAATTAGTTTTCGTATCCCTTTGCAGAACCATAATAACTTTTTTATTTATCTATTAATTACAGTACATCTCATTGCTCCTCTACGGATTAACTCTTCTGCTCTTGTTAATGAAATTCTAACAAGTACAGCTTCGTCTTCATTGTTTTCCACGTCGAAAACCAAAAATGCTCGACCATTTTCTATTAAAACACATATGAATTCCGCATTGTTACGTGGAATGCGGTCAGCAATTGTACAGCGTTGAACACCCGCTCTTATTAGTGTTCTAAATTCCCGCTCAGAAATTCGGATAAAAACAAATTCCTCTAAATCTATATCTTCCACTTCAATTTCTACCAGTAGAAAGAACCGATTTCCAATTCTTACTACACAATTTGCTCCAATAGAAACAACGTCATTATTATTCATTACTTTCACCTCCCTTTTGATTCTATTAAATTCAAAAGGAAGTAAAATGCTTGGACAAACAAACAACTAATTTTAAATTTTATATAAGAAAACACTAAAAATAACCTAAAATATTTTACAATTCAATTGAACTGATTCCCAAACCTTATTTTAACTATACTGCTTCGCTAGTGGAACAAGAAAAGGGCTGCCGAAGCAGCCCTCAATCCCTAACTTAGCAACCCATTAGACATGGGAGCGAAAACCTACAGGGGTGGCGTGGAGACCGTACATTATATGGAAATTAATGGAGATATACCTAACCCCTTTATTTAAGTACGCTTTCATTTAGCCAAATTGCTAAAAACTCATTTCATTTGTCCCCTAAGGTTATTAAGTGCTTTGAAATCCTGCCAATAAGTGAGTTTTTGAGAGATAATCGTATCTAACTGAGGGAGCTTAAGAAGGTTTTAACACTTACACACCATCAAATGATTGCCATCAGGGTCTTTAAAATTAAACCATTGGTTATGCTCTATTCCTGTTGTTATTTCTACATTCTTTTCCCTCATAGACTCGTAAGCATTTTCTATATTATTAGTATTGAAATGAAATAGTGGGACTTTGAGTATATTTTCAACTGAAAAAATTTTGCTATCTAATACAATCCCTGTTCCATTCATAGGTACTATAAACAAATGACCAAATAATATTTCGCCTTCTGCTGCTAAGCCAAGTATGTCACAATACCAATTACGTGCCTCTTCAATATTACGTACAGGAATAAAAACTGTCCCGATTTGATTTAGTATAGGATTCATAAATACCTCCAGTAAATATGACATTGAATTACTAATTTTATCAATTCGTCAATAGGTCTCTTTTTCCCTTTTCTGATTGTACTAAATATCCCCGTAAGTAAAACAAGAAAAAGGGCAGCCACGTGGCAACCCCTATCTTCAACTCTAGCGCCCGTTTCTTTAAGTACATTTCTTCACAAATTTGCTAATTGTTCAAAAAGAAAAAAGGTTGCCTCAGCAAACTATATTGGTCGCATCGAACCCCGCTCACTGTGATAACCTTACTGCCGATCCAGAATTTAGTACTCCAACAGTCGAAGAATTAGCCAACCCTTCCGTTCAAGCAGAACTTGAAAATCGAGGCATATGTCCAATGGTAGTTTGGGCATTGAATAATGGAGTTCTTACCCTGGTAAGATTAGAACCTGGAAGTGTTCAACCTGTTATAATACTTCCAACGCCGTCCGAATCCTGTCTTGCCTATACAATTTGTCTTGATAACCCTAACACCATACTTCCTGGATAATAAAACATTACTAAACAAGGAAAATGACGTATACCAAAATTCATACGTCATTTCTAATGAACATTTATCAAGAATATACCCGAAAATGGGACTCTTTAATTTGGTAGAAAGTCCATTAAGTTTATTATTAACGTTTTCCAAGTAATTCCTCCTAAACTCCCTAAGTTTGATACCAATATCTCTTGAATGCTCACTTATTCGCAGGATTTCATAACCCTTGTAATTGGATTTACGGGTAATTGAAATGAGTTCAGATCATCTTGGCTTCGTGAAGGCATAAATAAAGGAGTCAGCTACCACTCCATATTTTACCATATAATGTACATCTCCACGCCGCCCCTGGAGGCTTTCCCACCCATGTCTCAACGGGTCAATCGCCCTCTCATTCCTTCGTCATGCCTATCCAAGGGGTGGAGGCCAGTTATGCTAACCTGATGGGTCACAGTGCCCTTTTGTTTAAGAAACCTGGTACTCCGTACATATTTGAAATCCTACGAATAAGACAACATTCAAAAATTAAAGTTAACAATTTTAAATGATGCATTTATAAAACTAATGTATTATTTCTATGCTGCTAAAGGGATTAATACTTGGATTTTACTTGGACAGTAAGACTCGTTTCGTCGTGCTATTCCTACAAAAATCCTGGCTAGTTTTCCTATCAGTTTCATTATTGATTTCATTTTCTTTATCTTTTTAACCTTCACATTATGGGAATGGATCGCTTTAAATTCAGGGTTATTCATCACAAGGCTCATGGTTGCTAAGTAGAGGAAGCGTCGGAGTCTTGATCTTCCTCGCTAACCTGCTTCGTTAGCTGAACAAGCAAAAAGACCGCCGCAGCGATCCCATCTTTAACTATTGCACCCTATAGTTTAAGTACAATGTTTCACAAAGTTTCCTTATGGTGAATAATTTTACATATTTGCTCTGCTGTCCTTCAAGAAATCAAGGATATTCAATGAATACTTATAACCATTATCGGTAATTAAGAAAATCATTGATTCAACAAAAAAGACGATGGATGATCACCGCCTTAAATGATTGTTTTATCTTTCTGTAAATTTAATTGTGAAATAAAGGTAATCAAACTTATGTTTTGTGGCCATTAATTGTGATGCAAGTATTGCGGTGTAGATAGTTGTTAATAGTATACGAAAAACTGCTATCCCAAATTATAAGTCCTTGTTATACAAAATAACAATCTCCATTTTTAAAAGAATTTATAGGAATTCATCTTAGATTTATTCAATTTAAGGTTTTAGAATGACTTTTATACAATTATCGGTCCTTGTGTCAAAAACTTCGTATCCATGCTTTGCCTGGTCTAATGGAAGAACATGTGTAATTACATCACCAATATCAACCTTTCCTTCAGATATAAGATTATAAAGAAAAGGCATATACGGAATAACTGGGGCTTGACCCGTTTTAATGTCAACATTTCTTTGGAAGATGTCTCCTAACGGGAAACCATTATAACGTCCCCCATAAACACCGGTAATTTGGATGGTACCAGCTTTGCGTACAGCCTGTGACGCAATGACAAGCCCGCCCATTGCACCGCCATGAAGCTTCATTCCGGATGCAAGATATTCAAGAGGAGTCATCTTGCCGCTCATACCTGAACAATCAATAACGATATCTGCTCCGCCTTGTGTTATCTCTCTTAAATATTCGCCAACGTTTTCATGTTCCTCAAAATTTACAGTCTCCACTTTATTGGTTCGTTTCGCATGATCAAGCCGGTAATTGATGTAATCGACAGCAATAACTCGCTCAGCACCTTTATACCAGGCAAATTTTTGAGCAAGGAGACCTACTGGCCCACATCCTAAAACGATGACAGTATCACCAGCTTTGACACCAGAGTGATCTACACTCCAATAAGCTGTTGAGGCTGCATCTGCAAGTAACACCAACTTTTCATCTTCTACTTCGCAGTTCTCCGGTAATTTGAATGGAGTAAAGTTTCCATATGGAACACGCATATATTCAGCTTGTCCGCCAGCATATCCACCGGTTGTTTCTGAATATCCAAAGAAACCGCCCATGTCACCATGAGGGTTGGAATTATCACATTGGCTAGTTAAGTCATGGTTACAGTACCAGCAATGCCCACAGCTTACATTAAAGGGAATAATTACCCGATCCCCTTTTTTCAATTTTGTTACTTCCGGTCCTACTTCTTCGACTACCCCCATCGGTTCATGGCCTATTACGTAATCAGTTGGCAAATTGGGAATCATTTGATGAATCAAATGCAAATCGGATCCGCATATAGCAGAAGTTGTTATTTTTACAATGATATCATCGCCATTTTTAATTTTTGGGTCTTTTACTTCTTTAACCTGGACATTTTTATTCCCCTGGTACGTGACAGCTTTCATTTTTTCTTACCTCCCTTATTTATTAGGCGTTGCGAACATTCCAAGTCTATCCGTATCATTAGGGAATATGTTCATCCCGGCGATCATTAAAGCATTGTCGGCAGATTTAAGATCCAACTCAACTTGCTTGCCAACATCGTTCGGATATAACCAGCCCTTGCTTATCATCAATTCAGATATCTCTGTGTGTAAATCAATGGATTGTTCCATTTGCCTGTATAATGCTTCCCTTAACTCCGGGCTAGCTGTTTCAGTTAACGCAATGGCATATGTATGAATGCCCGTTTTAACTGAAAGAAGAAATTCCAATGCAATGCCTGAATCTGCCATTTCTGGCATATGTTCAGCCCCTTGGGGATCCAAATAATCCATTTCCATTTTTTTCACCTCATCCTATATAATTGGTTCTTGCACCTTTATAAAATTCTTTAAGTTCATTTATCGCTGCGATTGATTGTTGAACATCTTTTTCCATCAGTGCTTTTAAATCATTATCGAAGCAAAGCCCCTGCATAAGCTTTGATTTCAATAAGCATACAGTTTTCAGGTTTAATACCTCATGTGTTTCCATTGTTTCATGATAAGCCAAGATTTCCTTCTCCATAACTTCACCTCCTGAAATTAAAATCCCTTTACTATGTGAAAATTATTCAATGAAATATAACTGGTTATGGAATATTTTTGGTGGAATATGAATCTCCTGTCTGAAGTAAGATAAGAGAAGTTTTTAAAGATTGGAGAGATACTCTTGACAAAATATTTAGGACTTCATGAAACACTTGAGACACTCGAGTTAATTGCATTTAAAACAGTATGTTTAACAAAAACTGTAACTATGAGCAAATTGCTTCCTGATGGAGATCTTAAAACAATTCTTTCTGGTGATTTAGAATCAGGAAGTCAAGGTCTGAAGCAACTTCAGAACTTTATTACAAACAGGGAGGAGACTCACAATGAATAATCTCCTGCAAAATATGGCTGGTATGGGAGGATTAACAGAACGGGCAATCGCCTCGGATTTTCTGATTTCATCTAAATCTGCCGTCAGAAATCTAGCATTTGCTATTACGGAAACAGCTACACCTGAACTGAAATCAGCTCTTCGCGAGCAATTAAGAAATGCAGTGGATACACATGCCAAGATAACAGATTTTATGATTGCCAATGGATATTATCACCCTAATAATTTAGGTGACCAAGTAAATGTAAGACTGCAGGATGCGCATACAGCTTTAAACCTTAAAGATCAATAGGGGCAGTATCGTATGTTTTATGCAATAAAAAATCAGCTGCTATTAAACAGCTGATTTTTTCCTTCAATATATTACACAGGTAGATCTTCACCTGCCCGTCAGTTGAAGAAGAAAAGCCGCCTGTCACTGTTACCCTTTCATTACCGTAATCATTGTATAAAATTCAAATGAACTTTTCTGGGTTTCTTACTTTTAGCAATAATACATTACCACAGCTAACACAAAAACAAGCATCGACAGGAGAGTATTTCAAAACTGTATTTTTCTTAAAAAGGGCTCCATATCCCTTAAATTTAACAGTCTGTGTTCTCCTGGACCCACATTGAAACATTCCCTATCCATTTTCCTTGGAACCCTAATAGTACCTACCCCGTTAGCCATCCATGCAGAACAAAATGAGTGCTGCTCCACAAAGAATGAAAATGGTTAGGAAGTGTCCATACTGATACTGACCTTAATCCAGTCAACCCTAATCCATAGACTTATAATTATTGCTCTCCTCTTTTTTTAACGATTGAGCAGGGTCTTCTTAAGTTTTGTCATTTTTCTAATCTTGAAGAAACTTATTTTCATGGTGGTACAATAAGGAATTCAACAAAAAAGGCCGTTAATCCTCCTGGACCAACACACCCGTTTGTTTCTGTAGTCCTTTCCAAAGGAAAGTGGTTAAAATAAAGTTTTTCATAGATAAGATTTTAATTTAATTCCTAATAATTCGTCCTTGTAGTGACGTGCACTTTATTTGGAGAGGCGGGCATGATAGCCTGATTTTGGCTGAGCCAGAATTCTTAATATATCTGGCTTCATGGCTCATAATCTTGCCCGCAGAGGCTCCAAGTAAAGTGACAAATTGCCTGTACTTTCTTCCAATAGAGGAATGGACAATCTCTGAAAATAACTTCAAAATGACTTATTCACTTAATAAAGCACTACACTACATTTAAGTATATTACTTCACATAATTGTGTACAATATGTCCTGTCAATAAAGCAAGTAGCCGTAAATTAATACCTAAAAAAAGCTAATAAAAAAGTGCAAAATAAATTGGTTTTTATCATGGCTTGGATAGGGTTAAAAAAATTGTTTTGGAGGCATAGCAATGATTAAAAAAATCGTAGAACTGGATGTATCGAATCTTTGGACCCCCTATCTCAACAACACGTTGGCACGGTGCGTCAATTCCTATGCTTTAAAAACCATTATGGATTCCGACATCTATTCCATTTTTGAAAAAGCACAACAACTGACCAATCATCTCCTTCAAATGATTACTGAGATTTTTCAAAAAGAACAGTTTCCGATTCCGCATGGATTTACGGAGAAAGATGTCCATCTTGATGCTCCTCGCTTATTTTCTGATGAATTTTGGCTGTTTTATCTTCACGGAATGACTACCCATGGATTAACCGCTTATTCACTCGGAATGACCACATCTCACAGGCTGGACGTACGAAGATTTTATTTAGAAGCATTCAAAGGCGCTTCTGAGATATATGATACAACCTTAGACATGTTAAAATCTAAGGGACTATCGGACCGGGTTCCTACCATTTCCTTGCCAGAAGAAGTGGAATTTGCTAAAAAACAAAGTTTTCTTGCCGGTTGGTTAGGGGTCCATCGACCCTTGAACGTTATTGAAATCAGCAGTCTTTATTATAATTTACAGAAGAGTACACTCGCAAAAGATTTAATCTTAGGTTTTAGCCAAACTGCTGAGTCGAAAGAAATTCAGACATTTTTCCAACGGGTGGTGGAACAGACAGAAGAGCATCTTTCGATTTTTCGTTCAATCCTGCATGAGGACTTTATCAGTTCGTCGATTTCCTGGGATACCCATATCACCGATTCCGAGACAGCACCTTTTTCCGATAAATTGATGATTTTCCATTGTGCCTTTCTTATTCAATCTGCCATGGCATATTATGGAACTGCCATGTCCGGTTCCATGCGGCGCGATCTAGGACTCAAATATGCTTCTGCAATTAAAAATGATGTCAAACTCGCGGAAGACTGTGCGGAAATCATGATTGCTAATGAATGGTTCGAGGAACCACCGCATTCGGTCGATCGTAGAGAATTATCTAATTGATAAAGTTTCACTGAAAACCATCCTATATTCGGTTGGTTTTTTTTATTGTTTTTCAACAAACCCGCTTCGTTAGCACAATAAGCAATAGGAGCTGCCGTATCGACAACTCCCAATTCACCTATCGGACCCGTTAGCTTAATAAAGATAGCCTAAAAAATCTAGATCTCCTTCGCTCCACCCAGACTTACCAACTTCTTTATTCATTAATCCATCAATTACTTCATAACCTATATCCCTTGTAATTTGACTTATATGGTCAATTTTTAACCATTTACATTTGTTCGTAACTGACTTGTACCCATTTTTTAAATACAACGTTTTGTAGTCAGCAAATAACAATAAAAAATCAATATTTCTATTGCAACAAAACTGTTCAATTTCTAAAAGTAACATCGAACCTATCCCCTGTGAGCGAGTGTTTTGGGTGACACATAAATCAATTAGACCAAGCACTCTTATAGGATTTCCGTTAAGATTCATCACTCTGTAATCTATTCCTACCTGTCCTACAAGTTGATTTTTGTCGTTAAAAACTACAAATCTAAAATGAGGTAATTGTTTGAAATAAATTCTGTTTTTGGAAAGTCTTCTTGAAAACATTCGCTTAACAATTCTTGTATATTTGAAGTTAAATCATTACCTATCTCATAATCAAATACCATATCTATCTTCACATTATCTTCTCCAATTATCTTCATTAAAGCAGCGCCTCTAGTCTTAAACTAACGCACCCGTTCGTAATATAAGGTTATCCAGATTTTTCTGGTTGACCTTTTTTTATATGGTCTTATGATTACGGTAGTCGGGGTAGAACGTCGCACCCGTGGGATTCAATCCCGTTAGCTAAACTGTTCACCCCCTACTTGTATAAACATGTTTCAGGCTCGTTGGGACATAGATCCCGTTTTACAAGCGAACCTATGACATTACAAGAAGCCTTAGGGGATACCGACTAATATTGCATTTCTAGGAGGAGATAAAGTATGAATCCAGTCATTGGTCTGGATGTATCAAAAGGGGAAAGTCAGGTACAAGCTTTTTTAGATAAAGGTAAGCCATACCGTAAGAGCTTTAGTATTAATCATGATCTTGAGGGTTTGGGGAATTTATTAGATTTCCTTCAAGAAGTTGAGAAATCAGCAGGTGGTCATCAACCTTCGGTCGTTTTAGAATCAACTGGGCACTATCATATTCCCGTTATTCAGTTTTTAGAGGAACAAAAATATGTTTATATTATCGTCAATCCTCTTATCTCACACAGAGCCAAGAGCTCAAGCCTAAGAAAGGTAAAAACAGATGCAATCGATGCTTATCACCTTTGTGAATTGTATTATAAAGAAGAATTAGAGCCTTACAAGAAGCGTGGAGTTCAACTCTTAAACCTTCGTAATCTAACAAGACAACAAGAGAGTATTGCAGAAATATCAGCGAAAACAAAGTTACAGCTTCATTCTTTAATCGATCAGGTATTTCCAGAGTATCGAGGTGTATTTGGAAGCCTATATTCGAAAGTATCATTGCTTACTTTACTAGAGTTCCCTACTTCTAAGGCTGTATTAAGTGTGAGTGAAAAAGAGTTAACTGATAAGATAGCTTCGTTATGTATGAGTCGTTCGGAGTCATGGGCAAAGGAAAAGGCACAGAAATTAAGAGAAGCAGCCCTTCGTGATCCTTTTCAAAACAACCTCTACGATAGTCATATTTTTAACCTTGAAATCTTGGTTAAGATTGTTCTTCAATACCAAGAGCATCTATCCAATATTGCGGATGAAATAGATGCCCTCGCTAGTAAAATTGAAGAATATGAAATCCTCCAATCTATCCCTGGAATCGGAGAAAAAATCGCTGCAACGATTATTTCTGAAATTGGGGAGATAGATCGGTTTAATGGTGCCAAAAAGTTAGTTGCGTTCGCTGGAATAGATCCTAGTGTGTACTCTTCAGGAAAGTTTACTGCATCGGTAAACCGAATAACCAAACGTGGCTCGTGTAGGCTTCGCCACGCCTTGTATATGGCTGTTCAAAGTGGTATTCGGGATTCCCGTAAAAAGAAAACGACTGATGAGATTATTCCACGCAATAGAAGACTACGAGAGTTTTACGATAAGAAACGAGAAGAAGGAAAACCCTTTAGAGTAGCGATCATTGCCTGTACAAATAAGCTCTTACATTGGATTTACGCCTTATTAAAAAGCAGATCTACTTTCCAAGATATAGCTTAAAATCTATATCTAACTAAATACAACAAAACCTTCCAAAAAGAGCATAACGGAAGGTTATTTGGCATGAATATTTTTAGTATAACATGAGGTTATTAAACTTTTAATTGAAAAATGTTGACAAACTATTAGCTGGTTTACTTTAAGTACATTTATTCACAAACTTTGATTTGAGAAAATATGGGTGGTTGTAGAATCCTATTTTTTAATCTACTAGGGACAAGCATATAAACAAACTAAATTTTATAGCATAAAATAATATTACAATAATAGAAAGGGGGTGAATTATTTTGTCTTTCCCAAATATACCAAATATCACACCGTTGATTTCGGTTTCTGTTGAACAAACCATTCCTTTACTTCTAAGTTCCATTGCTCTTGAGGAATTGGCTCTCGCTCATATTATGAACGCTGAAGCAGAGAAGCTACAATTTGTTCTTGGAACACTAGGTGATACAGGTGTTACGCTTTCTCCCACAGAGGTGTCATTAGGTGATCTTCTTGATGTCAATGCAAGTGTTCAAAGAACCCTTCGTGACGTCATCAAAAAGGAAATGCTTTTGGAGTTCAAGTTTGAAAATGTACTTGATTTATTAGCAACACTGCCAGAACCGCTAAGTTGTCCAGATAGCGTGACACTTTCTGACGGATCCACGATTACATTTCTTGGTGTATCCCCTGACGGACTAACATGGAATTACCAAGTGAGCTTTCCAGCACCACCAATTTTCTATAATCTTGGTTTATTGTTCGAGTGTGCTTTAACTTCATTTAGTTCTTGTTCAACTTCGGATCCGTTTGGATTTTGTTTACCGTCAAATATTGCCGGTCCTATTTGTGGACTATCTCAACAATCTGGTATTTTTTTCGCTAATTTCAGTTTCACTCCCTCCAGCCAAACAACATTCAATTTCTCTTTTACTTTAAATCAAGTGCTCCCTATCGGAACAATCCAAGCTTTTCTATTAACTGCTGCTGGTGTCGAATGTTTCGAAATCTGTGGACCTTTGTGTTCTTAACGAATATAGAAACTGAAGAATATATTAGAATGGATAATGATTGGATATTAAGGGATTTGGTAAATTAAATTTCACTCCCTTCAAAGAAAGCACCAGTAAGGGTGCTTTTTTAACCGTTTTTCTATTAATAGTAAATTGGGTTAAAATGAAATAGAAATCATTCCTCATCTTTCACTAGTCGAGTAGAAAGGAACCTCTCTACCTTACGGTAGATTGTGTTCCTCCCCCTCACAGAACCGTGCTTGCGCTATTAACGCACACGGCTCCTCCAAATTATCATTCACAGAATATAGCTAATTTCTTTTCTTAAATCATAAATATTCACTTTGATTCTTGGTGAAGGTAGTGGATATTTATTAAGAAAGAGCCTGAATTTGTCCCAAGTAAAGGATTTCCTTTGGCTTCTTCTGTTTAGCCATTTGTATAGTAAGCATTCGATTTTCTCTTTAAAGTTGTTAACAGTTTGGGTATTATCTGTGATGCAATAATAGTTGTAGTAACCTATTAGTGAGCGTTTAAATCTATCCATAATCATATGAATATCTTTATTCCTATTATTCTTCAGCCATTCTTTAGTTCCTTTTAGTTTGCCTTGGACTTTCTTCCTGCTCGTTTTCCGCTTTACTCGGAATTTCCCGTGCTTACTTATCCCACAATAGTGAGTAAATCCAAGGAAGTCGAAGGTACCCGGTTTGCCAATTCCGTCACGTTTTGCATTCTTCTCCGCAAACCGTCCGAAGGGAATTATTTTAGTTTTATCCTCGGCTATTTCTAGGTTAAATTTCTTTAATCTCGCTTTTAATGAATGAAAGAATTGCTCGGCTTCACTTTTATTCTGAAAACAACAAACAAAATCATCTGCGTATCTTACTATATACGCCTGGCCTTTACATTGTTTCTTAACCACTTTTTCAAACCATAGATCAAGAACGTAATGGAGATAGACATTGGCTAATATCGGAGATATCACTCCACCTTGCGGTGTACCATTGTCTGTCTTGTATTTCTTACCTTCCTCCATGTATCCACCTTTAAGAAACCTGCTGATTAGTCTCAGTAGGTTAGTGTCAGTGATTCGGAGTTTCAAGAATTCCATCATCCATTTGTGGTCAACGTTATCAAAGAAGCCTTTAATATCTACATCTACTACATAGCTTATTGCTCTCTTCTCAATATAATGATTCAGTATTTTCAGTGCATCGTGGCAGTTTCTATTTGGACGGAACCCAAATGAGCAGTCTAGAAAGTCATTTTCATAGATGGCATTTAGTATTTTCGTAATGCCTTTTTGAACAATTTTATCTTCTTGTTCCGGTATTCCCAATGGTCTCATCTTGTTTGAGTTGAGCTTTGGGATATACATTCGTCTTACTGGAACAGGACGATAACTTTTGCTTTTGAGCCTACTTACTAAGTCCTCTATGTTTTCTTCTAAACTTTCATCGTATTGCTCTTTAGTAGTACCGTTAATCCCAGTTGCCTTCTTATTGGGTAGTTCAAGATGGCATTGAATTAATGCTTCCTTATCTAAAAGATGTGCAAGAGATGTAAATTTCATTTTAGGATTAGATTTTGCTAATTCTGCTATCCTTAGTAGTTTTGTTTCCATTTATTTATACCTACCTCTGTGTGTAGTAAATGTGTCCCTAGTAAGGGTGATAACTGGTAGCTAGCCTTTCCTCCATCGGCATTACCCAACTTCATTGGTACTACGCTGCTATCCGACTCCCTACACGGCATTTGGTTTCCTCGCTTTTTATCACTTGTAGACCATACTCTTCTATTAAAATAAGAAAAGACCGGTAGGGTCTCCCGAGTTGCCGTATCATATCAATGTGTAACGTGCCAAGGTCTCTGACCCCAGAGAGGTTTTACCCTTCTTGCCATTAACGAAAGATAAAATGTAGCTTTCTGAACGCAGGTATGTCATCAGCCCTCTCGATTTTCTAACATTATGGAGCTCAATCCCTTCAACCCTTGGGCTTTCGGCCCGCCACCTAACTGTCTACGCTTAAAGACTAAAGTTACCTTTAGTCCTTCAAGACTCGCTACGAGCGAATGGCTAGTTCTTACTCGACGGGAATCCCACCCGCTATATGATACGACCTATGCTCGGCCGCACACCTGCCCCATTAGTACAATAAGAAAAAGCCGCCGAAGCAGCTGATCTGGGAGAAACGCACCCTTTAGTTGAAGATTGGATGATAAATTATTAAAATAACGCCTAAAAATATAAATCCAACGAAAACGATTAATCCACTTGTATCTAGTAAGACACCTAATATTATCCATAATAAATAAAGAATTTTATTTTTTTTACTTTCACCTTTATTATTTTTGTAGGCATCTTTAATTAACCACCCTAAAATGCTACATCCAACAACAACCAATATTATGCCAATAGTAATTATTTTCATAAATTTCCCTCGGTTATTAAATATTTTTTTAATATTGTTTTTAACTATTCTGCCCCTTTAACCCAATAAAAAGAGCTGCCAAAATGACAGCACCGAACTTACGCTAACGCACCCTATAGTTTAAGAACATTATTTCACAAACTTTTATAAAGACTACCTTTATCGCGGGGAATCACACAGCCTTTCATTTAACATAAATAGAAATACTTTGGCGTAATTTTTTAGTAGAGTCTATTACAAATATCTATACCTTCAGTTTTATTTTACATACATTGATAGTAGGACAAGCAAAGGAGGTGAATATTTTGGGTATACGAATTTGTCCACCTGTAACCGATTATCCAAATGAACCACATGAATGTAGGCAACGACGGATAGATTTTGCTCTCGATTCTCCTATTGCCTTAAATAATGGGATGCGAATTTCTTTTCCGAATATTATAGGGGAATTCCCGCAACTAGCTACCTGTGATAACCTAACTGGCGATCCAGAATTTAGTACTCCAACAGTCGAAGAATTAGCCAACCCTTTCGTTCAAGCAGAACTTTCTAATAGAGACATATGCCCAATGGTAGTTTGGGCTTTGAATAATGGAGTTCCTACCCTGGTAAGATTAGAATCTGGAAGTGTTCAACCTGTAATAATACTTCCAACACTGTCCGAATCCTGTCCTGCTTATATATTTTGTCTTGCTAACCCCTAGTAACACCTTTCATCCTGGATAATAAAACATTAATAAACAAGGAAAATGATGTATACCAATTCATACGTCTTTTCTTATGAATATTTATCAAGATTGCACCCGAAAATGGGACCCTTTAATTTGGTAGAAAGTCTATTACGTTTTCTTGCACAATAGAATCGTAGTGTGAAAATACCTTAAATACCTTTAGACCATAATAAGATTATTTCAAGATACCCTACGAATCTTGGTGGTTTGTTAAATCCATCCTTGAACCAACAGGGATGGATTTTTTATGTTCTTTTTAATTTTCTTAGCTGCACAATTTGGGTCAAATGCGACATACAGGAGTCATTTCTTTCTTCAACTAAACTGCTTCGTTAGCACAACAAGGAAAAAGCGAAATCATTGTTGAAGTATCGCACCCATTAGTTTAAGTATATTTTTTCACAATCTGATAATTATTTCTCGTGTTTAATTTCCTTTTTCGGATTACAACTGAATAATTCAGCAAAAAAAACCGACTTAATGTCGGTTTTCAAATTGATTTTTATTTTGTTTATGAAATTGCATTAACAAGTTGGGTCAGTGATTCGTTGATTGGAGCAACTGGACGACCAAGAACTTTCTCAAAATCATTGCTTTCAACTTCTAGTGAACCGTTCCGAATGCTTTCTTGAATTCCTACTACTATCGGAATCACAAAATCAGGTAAACCTAAGCCTTTCATGATCTCTGCATATTTTTCGTCGCTAACTTGTCGTACAGGTACTTCTTTACCCAATACATTACCAAGAGCAGATGCCAATTCTTCTTGAGTTAAAAGTGGACCAGAAAGTTCATATACTGTATTTTCGTGACCACTTCCAACAAGAACTGCTGCCGCTGCATCTGCGTAATCTTGTTGCAGTGCCCAGCCTACTTTACCTTCTCCAGCAGATGTTACCCATGGAGCTCCTGACATAGCTCCTTGAATGCTTCCAATTTCATTTTCCAAATACCAATTGTTACGCAAGAAAGAATATGGGATACCTGTCTTAATGATGGCTGCTTCTGTCGCAACATGAGGAGGAGCCATTATATTTTTGCTTTCTGTTGCATTTGCTAAACTTGTGTAAGCAATAAATTTTACTCCTGCATGTTCAGCTGCTCGGACAGCATTAGTATGTTGACGAATTCTCGTTTCATTGTCACCATCCGCAGAAATAATTAATAAGCGGTCAATCCCTTTAAAAGCATTTTCTAATGTTTCTGGATGATCAAAATCTCCATGACGAACTTCCACCCCACGACTACGAAGTCCTTCTGCTTTCTCTGGGTTTCTAACACTTACTGCCAACTCTCTTGCAGGTATAGATTTCAATAATGATTCTACAACCTTTGAACCTAATTTCCCTGTTGCTCCTGTAACTAATATTTTCATTTTGTCTTCCTCCAATTCAGATTTACCTGTAACAATACCTATTACATGTAATAATTTTAGTTACATGTAATCGATTTGTCAACATGTATGCAAAATGCTATTTATTATTTTTTTCGTAATTTGGTATAATAAACTTGTAATCAAATTAATTACATGATGAAGAAATAAAATCAATAACGGAAAAGTTAATAGGGGTGGTGAAGAACATGTCCATTAGCAGCAGATTTGCTGTCGGAATTCATATATTGACTCTAATTGAATTTAATAAAGAAGGAGTAACATCTTCTGAATTTTTAGCTTCAAGTGTTAACACGAACCCAGCCGTGATAAGAAAACTAATGGGAATGTTAAAAAAAGCTGGTTTGATAGAGGTACATCCAGGTATTGCAGGGGCTAAACTTGCAAAGGAATTATCTGATATTACACTGTTCGATGTTTATAAGGCAGTGAATGTTGTACAGGAGAAAGAATTGTTTAGTATACATGAAAGTCCACATCCTGATTGTCCCGTAGGCAGGAACATCCAGAATACAATTGAACCTTTATTCACAGCAGCTCAATTGGCAATGGAAAAGGTTTTAAGAAATGTTACTTTAGAAGATGTTGTGAAGGAAATTACTATTAAAGAAAATATCTGTTAAAAGAGGCTTTCCCATAGGTGTCTGACTCCTTATGGGAAAGCCTCTTCTCTTTGTTCTTCAACTAAACTACCCCGTTAGTGGAACAAGAAAAGCGACTGCCCTTATTGAACAATCGCTACCTATTTGTTTTATATGAAAATATTATTTTTTTACAATCGGAATATAAATATCAAAATGCGGATCACTAGGATCACGATCAACTGGATAATGCTCATGTTTTATTGGCATATATGGATCATAGTAATCTACAAGTGCTTCTCTAAATGCGGCATAGTCACTATTAAGTAACCATTTATGTAAATCCGTATATGTCTTTTTTATATCTTCTCCTTTGTTATGTGTTGTCTTCACATACGTCAATTCAGGAACCTTTATTTCAATCATCCCATCAGGAATTTCCTGCTCATCACTCACTTCATAAACTGCGTAGTGCACGAATCCATTTTCAATTACATGATAAGATAGACCTAACTGAACATTGGGATTCACCTTATACTCTAACTCAACGGAACGTTCTTCAATTTGTCGAATGACGTTTTTTAAGTTCGGTACAATTTCAGAGAACGTCCCCTCCCATTTTAATCCTACTGCCCGATAGCCTGGTAATGTAATTATTTCATAGCTCACTTTATTTCCTCCCTATCTTCTAAAGTGTCATAAATTTCCTATTAACAGTTTTCTCTATCTATGGTGGAAATACCTTCTTCCACTAACCTGCTTCGTTTGTTCAATAAGCAATTCAACAAAAAAGGCGGTTAATCCTTCTAGATCAACTCACCTGTTGAACAACACTTTCAAATTTATTTAAGATTTTGCTTAATCATTTCTTCCACATAAGTTAGCAAATTGCTATATGGGCAGTTTTCTTTCAATAGCTGCGATACTACATTTAAAGGTAATATCACTTTATCCCTCTTTTTAGAATAAAGTACACTCTGTGTTTTAGAAACACTATGCAATTCATTAAGATTGGGAGAAAAGTTTTGTACAGAATCAGATTCATACCAGTAAAAGTCTTGTTTGACATTATTTTTAATAACCTCACCTACATATGCACCTATACGAACCACTAAATTATCAAAATGCTTATTTAAGAGTTCAGTGCCAAACTCAGTATTCAATAATCTTTCGGTATACATATCAATATAACGAACACTTTCAATAGTAAAATCTAAATTTCTTTTAGTAAGGTTCTCTTTATCCCAGGAATCATTTGATACATCCTGATACATTAATTTTGAAATGCCTATTAAATCATCTTTTTTTAATTATGCTCTATTTAAGAAACCAAACATTTAATGGGATTTCTCCTTTTACAATTGTCTACTAGGACAGCTATGCTAATTATAACTCTTAATAAGCTAACCTGCTTCTTAGCTTAATAAGAACCGCCGTTTCAATTTCGTGAAACAGATCAATAATTCCTGAAAAAAAGAATTTTTTTGGGTAGAGATGAACTTGTTATTATCTCAAGCATGGGAAACGTATGAATCTGATAAACGTATTGAAGGCTTTTCGCCGCAAACATTAAAAGCATATAAACTACAGTCCGGCTTACTTATACGGTTTTTTAATGATGTTAAACTTGATACTATCACTACGAATCAATTAAAAGCTTATTTAGCAAAATCAAGTGAAAGCCTTAAGCCTACAAGTTTGGCTCATCGAATTCGTTTTATGAAATCATTATTTCGATGGTCTCATGAAGAAGGACATATTCCAAAAAATCCAGCAGCTAAAATAAAAGAACCTAAAACCGGTAAACGAATTCCCAAATTTTTGACCGAAATGGAAATTGAACATTTACGGGAAGCCTGCTGCACGCCAATGGAAAAGGCTCTGTTTGAATTCATGTTCTCCACTGGATGCCGAATAGGAGAAGTAGTTACCTTAGATAGGGGTAGAATTAATTGGTCGAACCGGTCAGCTGTAATAAGAGGTAATGGCGATAAGGAAAGGGAGGTCTATTTTAATATTCGCTGCGAAATTTGGTTAAAACGATACCTGGATAATCGTGTAGACAGGGATCCTGCTATCTTTGTCACAGAACGCGATCCTCATCGAATGAGTATTGCCCAGATGCGATACATTATTAAGCGGATTTCAAGCCGAGCCAGCATTAACAAAGACATTCATCCGCGCCAACTAAGGCACAGCTATGCAACCCTCTTATTGAATAATGGAGCACCTCTGGATGTAATTCAAAGCCTACTAGGTCATGAAAAAAGTGAAACCACCCGGATATATGCCCAGTTAAGTGGAAGTATAAGGCAGCAAATATATAGGAAGTATTTTTAGAAATAAATAAGCAACGCATTTCGAATTGCGTTGCTTTAATTCACTCTTGCACCCTTTACTTTAAGTGAAAAGTTTCACATTACATACATTTATTCAATCCATACATAAATGAGTAGAATCCTTTAATCCTTCTTGGGTGATTTAAAAATAATTTCAAAAATAACAAAATAGAGTGTAGGGTAAAAAAAAAACACCTTACATTTCCTGCTTATTTACTTTTAATCAGCACTTGTCCCATTCAGCTTTATTCTGAGTGCATATGTTATTATTACCACCGGACGCCAAGCCAAAGCCAACATGTCACCTCCGAAGAAGCGTTTGCATGTATTGTAGACACTTCTTTTCATTTTAGGCATATCGCTCATTTTGTCACAACAAAAGGGTGATTGTCTAATCCATTCTTGTCTTAAGGAATATCTATACATAGTGATAAGTTTTTTCCTTCAGATATTTCAAATAGGGTGGTGAAAAAATATGGGCTTTGACTGTGGCTTCAATGGAGGCAGCACTTTTGTTTTAATCGTAGTATTGTTCATCCTACTGATCATTGTAGGGGCAACTCTTTGTTAAATTGTACGGAACAAAGGGCGGGTTAAGTTAATCGCCCTTTTTGTCATATAGACTTCTGATATGAAAGGAGGATGATTACACATGGGTTTTTTTCGTGGCGACTTTAGAAGAGATCGATTTTTTCGTGACGACTTTAGAAGAAGAAGGTTTTTCCCTTTTTTTCCTTTCGGCTTTGAATTCGAAAGAAGACGCAGATTCTTTTAAGCAAATGATTTAAACAGTGTTTCCATGGGCCTACGGCCCTTTTTTTATTACGAATAAAATTTTACGATCAATCCGCAATTCGTGAAAATCCGTTAAGTTATGACACCATTAATTCAAAAAAGCCGATTTCCATGTGGAATCGACTTCATAAAAGCTATTCAACGAATGCACCCGTTAGTTTAAGTGCAATTCTTCACAAACTTACTATCGCAAAATAACTGCCTTCTCAATTCCTTATTTCAGGTATAAGCCCCACTGTTACAAGGTAAGCAGAAGACACAAACGGCAGGAAAGAATAAGGTTCTTTATCTCCACCTGCATCTTTATATGCATCCCACATCGCAAAAAAGTATACACACGGATAAAACATAAGCCATTGGTATTCTGTGCGTGCAAAGGTTTTTTCAATTTCCCCATTAAAACTAAGCATGATTACTTCGTTAAAATGGGATTGAACGTTTATAACAAATTCCAATAGGATAAAAAGAATTCCTTTGAAATACTTTCCGTTAAGCATTTGCCCAAAACCAGGAAAAGCAATGCTCCATAACAATTTTTCTTTTGGATTCACATTTTTCAAACCTCAATCGGATGCCAATTTTTTTCTATCAACGGCATGTGGAGGTTGTTCCATCCAGCCTTTTTTAACAAAAATTTTTGCTGCCCCTTCAACAAATTTGAAGACTTGCATTAACGACTTGGTATACATTAGCCCAATATCATGCCTTCCGTTAACTGCTGCTGAATTTCCAAATGCTCTTATTTTCATTGAAAACATATCCATTTTATGAAATAACATTAATTTATCTGAAAAGGGTGAAAAAGTTGATGTTGTCACCAAATCGTCCAAAAAAGAAGGCGTAGGTAGATTTTCATCATGTAGCTTTTGCATATAGTGTTCAATGTTTGTGGAGGTCTTATCCCTACCCCACTCAAACAATTTTCGAATCTCTTCATCCTTTACAACTTGGGCAAACGCCATAATGAGTGCTTTACTAGTTATGTTATTTTCAATATTATCGTACAGATGAGCAATTTCTAATGCATGTAAGGAACGCACATGTCCCAAGAAGCCATTTAAAAAATCCTGATGAACAAACTCCACCTTTTCAGAGATTGGAATTAAAGGAGGTTTGATGATAAACCCCTTATTCATCAATATTTCATTGATTTGCTCCATTAAATCCATTGTGGCATCCATACAATACCTAAAGAATTCTTTTACATCCTTTCTAAGGATGAGGGGTATTGCCACATTATAGATACTCATTCCCGCTTTTCCTGCGTATTTCAAATAATGAACATAGTATTGGTCTTGAAATAAACGTGGAGCTCCAAGGTTTACATCTTCTTCCCCAAATCCTTTAGGAATAGGGAAACTCTCCTTTTCGAATATTTCCTTAGTTGATTTCATGAACTCCAGGCTCAATTTTAATGCATTTTCTAATAAAGTTTTTATATCCTTATCTTCAACATGTTGGAGATAATAACTTATAATGCACTTTGACATGCTGTTCCCCATATAGGTTGCCCAAAGTTTGCCCATTTCTGCTGACGTTAATTTTTCACTAGTTTCTTCTTTGTATGAACCTAATTTAATTGGCTTAATCGTTTCCATGGTTACTCCCTTCTTGCACGCTTTTGATTAGTATTCCCTTCATTTGGAATCATACTCAACAGTTAAACTAATCAAAACCATTAAAACCTAATAGGGAGATTTATACCAGGTAATTTTGTACGCTCAGTCAATCAAGCAATAACAAGCTTGGACTTTCTAAGGGTTTCAAAAGTCTCTTCAACAGGGAAAAGACAAGCGTAAATAAGCTAAAGGTTTTGATGATTTTTCCTCATCTCAATTCGATTCCTTCTTCAACTATCCTGCTCCGTTAGCACAAGACGAAAATCTGCCTAAATTACAGCTCCGATCTTCAACTCTTGCACCCCATTAGTTGATTTCTATCATATGCTTTCATCAGAAACCTTGCTTATTCCCTCAAGAGCTAGTTTGAATGGTAATCATTGCGTAAATCCCTCCAGGATTTGCAGAGGAGTAGGAACCAGTATTAGATCCCTGAATGGTAATCGTATTATTCCCTTGTTTAAGAAATCTATGGATATCAATTTCTGCTAATTTTGTAAACTTAGACATGTCAGTTGTCTTTTCGTATTTAATGACTTCATTATCGTTTATTTTAACAGAGCCGTAATTATCTACCCCAAAATAAAGAGTTGCCTTCTCGACAGTAGCAAGATTCTCTATTGGAAATGTCTTGCTAATTGTAGCAGTTTCACTTTCAGAATCAGTCGACCATACCCACTTGCCATGAGTTGGTTTATACCAAAATTCGTGTGGGGTGATTGCTTTAGCACCAGACCAAGTTTCATCAGTAGAAATGATAATGTCTCGGCGGCAACAAGAGCGTTCAAAATATTGACTAATACCAGCGATATTCGAAAAATGCACCTGAATATATCGCTGATATCCAAATGGGGATAAGAATACAATCAATCCCACCATTCCACTTCTCGGATCGATACTTAGAACATAAGCAACTACATTTCCATACCCCATGATGTGAGTTCTGATTGTATTTCCAACGTACATCTGTATTAGTTGTACCGAAACCGGATAGATTTCGTTTTGATGATAATACATATTTGTTCTCCTCCCGTTTAAAAATATAAATTAGGATATTCATGGACTGAGAGCTTTGTGTAAAGCCCTAATTTCAAAATTAGAATGGATGGTTGAAAACGAATCGTAAAACACAAATCAAATTTCGACTTGAATATAACTTCAAACATTAAATAAATAGCCATTATCGGCAAAAAAAGGGTGAGTACCTTTTAGATACCAACCCTTTGTAGTTCGTTTTTATGTTTATTATCCTTTTATGCATCGTTAAGAAATCAACGTTTTCAACTTTCTCAGAAGACTTGCAGCCGCGTTAAAACAGAGAATTTTATGCAATCCTTCTTAAACTAAACTGCCACTTTAGTACAATAAGAAAAGCCACCAATAATGGCAGCTGGATCTTCAACTCTTGCACCCGTTAGCTTAATAAACTTTTTGATGATAAATCTATAATATCTACTAACTCATCTATGGTTCCAAAGCACTTTTCGACTTCAGATAAATGATAAAATGTACTCGTAGTTTCAATGTTATCTACTTCATTGTTAGGTGAATAAAGATAAATTTTTTTACCATTCCCAATAGCAATACCTAGTTCAATATGGCTTCCTTTTCCTGCTGGTAATAAAACTACAACAAAATCAGCTTCTATTACGGCATTTTTCTCCTTTTGACCTATCGCCTTTAGTTCTTCCAATGTTGTTACATTTTCATTTACTGTCCAATCATATGTATGGATAAATCCTTTATCTTTTAATTTTTTACTAACATATCTAACTTCTTCTATATTTTTAAAGCTAGATGCTATATAAAATTTCATCATTTCTCCCCCTTTTTTTATTACAATTTTAACATATATCCTAACACCTCTTAATAAACTATCCTGCACCGTTAGTTTAATAAAAGAACGCCACCCCATATAAGGGTGACGCAATGCTTAATGTCATCTTAATCTACTACCTTGACTCCGACAACATTATCGAATGCCACCCGCTCAAATTCTCCAGGCTTCACCTTAATATGCAGCTTTTGTGTAATAGGATCCACGTAATGAACTCGACCATTAATGTCGTGAATAAATCCGTCATCCCATACCGTCAGTTTTACCGAATGGTTATATTCCATCGAGTAAATTATACGCAGGTCGAATTCCTCCGCTTGATGCTCGTCAATAATAGGCTTCCTTATTCGTTCAGTTTCGAGCCATAGATCTCGCTGCATCTTTGCTTGTTCGGGTTGGAGATAAGCAGCAGCCCATTTAATTTTACCTCGGTCACGTATCGCCATATTAATCACCTCAGTATCATTATATACGAACAAACGTTCTTTATGTAAACAAAAGAGAAAGACCACTCTTCAGTAGTCTTTTAGTTATCTTATTCAATTAAGCATCCGTTAGTTGAACAAGAAATTAAAACCATTCATAATCTAAAACACTATATAGTAAAGAATCACGCCATCCATCTTTCATCAACAAATCTTCACGAATTCTTCCTTCATTTGTCATCCCAACCTTTTCCAAAACACTAATAGAACTTATATTTCTTGGGTCACAGGTTGCATAAATCCGATGGAGTTTTAATTGATGAAATCCAAAACCGATTAATAGTATTGCAACATCCGTTGCAACCCCTTTTCCCCAATAGTCAGGATTAATTATATACCCTATTTCCCCCTTTTTATTATGGGTATCCTGAATGCTTAATTCTCCAGCCCCAATTAATCTATCCTCTTTTTTATTAATAACAGCTAATGTATAAGTTGTTCTTGGTACTATTGCTGAATCATCTAAAACTTGTTTAACAAATGCTTGAGACTCTTTCTCGGAATTCGGACCCCAGGGCTGGTATTGACATACTCTTTCCTGAGACGCGTATTTATGTACATCTTGCCAATCACTTTCCTGGAATTCTCGTAAATAAATTCTCTCTGTTTTTAGTGTAGTGCTTTCCAGCCACATCAAAATTGCCTCCAATTTTTCATATCGCTATTTCCATTCTATAAACTAACCTTCCCGTTAGCACAACATGAAATTACCGCCGCAGCAATTCCACCCCAAACACTTGCACCGATACTGTATGATGTGTATGAAAGGACCCAAAAATCCAAGGATTTCCGTGTAGCTATCGATCTACAATCGGGTCTTTTTTTCACCCCAAATTAATATAATGATTTACCTAACGGATATCAGAGGTGAATAGTTTGGAGATTTGGGGGCTATCTTTTACAGTACTCTTGAAAGTCATTTTAATCAATGTTGTTCTAAGTGGAGATAATGCGGTTGTGATCGCGATGGCTTCACGTAATGTTCCAAAGAAACAACAAAAGAAAGTGATTTTTTTGGGAACATTCGGAGCGATTATTTTACGTTTACTTTTTGCAGTAGCCATTGGTTACTTACTAGACTTCCCTTTTGTCACTTTGGTAGGTGGTCTTCTGCTAGTGTATATTGCCATTAAACTACTAATTGGGGAAGAAGACGATCATCACAGTAAAGAGGGATCAAGTTTCATTGCGGCCGTGAAAACGATCATCATTGCTGATGCCGTCATGTCCCTTGATAATGTACTAGCTATCGCTGGTGCAGTGAAAGGGAATTTATTCGGTATTATTATAGGTGTTATTGTCAGTATTCCGATCGTTGTTTTCGGTAGCCAGTTAATCTTAAAAGCAATGGTAAAGTATCCTATTATTTCGTATGCAGGTGCTGGAATTTTAGCTTGGACCGCTGGGGAAATGATTGCCGGTGAACCAAAATTTGAGCATATACTCCCTCATGGTTTTCATTTATTAATTCCTACGACTCTTACCATTCTAGTAATTGGTTTTGGCTATATTCTTACTAAAAAAAATGTAAATAGGGCTTAAGCCAACGGGAAGGGCTTATTTCACTTCCCTCAAGCCCTTCCCTTCATGAATCTCTTGGATACCTTCCTCACAAACTCCATATGAACGCCAGGAACAAGTTTCACAAACAATTTGAATATCAGCGGGAACGACAAACTTTCGAATACATGACTCAATGTCCTCCCATTTCAAAATTTGTCCGATCTTAAGCCCCATTTTCTCTAAAATGGCCGCATCTCTTACATAGATATTATCATCTTGGCAGTGGTATTTACCTGAGTTGGGGAATTTTGCACACAACTGATCAGGTCCTTTTACAAGTTCAATTAACGTCTTGGGATTGTTTCTTAAGGTTTGATGCAAATGTGTCATATTTTCCACATATTCTTCAGAATACCCCATTCCCCTATAGCCAAGTAGGCAAAATAGATGGTGACCTCGCAGCTTAAACATAACTTCCCACTCTCCCATTTCCTCTTAATCTACTACTTTAATAATAGATGATACTGTAATAACTTAGTATTACAGTATGCCTTAAAAGTTACCCATTATTTTCATGTTTGTTGAATCCTTTTTTGGATTTATTAGTTGCAGGAACTGTATCCTTTTCACCCGAAAACTAATTGTTGGGCAGTTGGATGCCGCTCCAGTCGCTTACATCGCATTGGCCATATTCATTATCACCCACAGTAACCACCGTTCCGTCCGATTTAAGCCCGACGGAATGGGCACAACCCGCCGCTATCGCCACAATATCGCGCCAATCACTTACATTACATTGGCCAAATTCATTCCATCCCACAGCCACCACAGTACCGTCCGAATTGAGGCCGATGGTATGATTACTACCCACCGCTATCGCCACAATACCCCGCCAGCCGCTTACATCGCATTGGTCATTTTTATTCAAACCCACAGCCGTCACCGTGCCGTCCAATTTAAGAGCGATTGTATGAAGATAACCTGCCGCGACTGCCACAATATCACGCCAGCCGCTTACATTGCATTGGTGATACCGATTATTACCCACAGCAACCACCGTGCCGTCCAATTTAAGACCCAGGGTATGCCAGTCACCCGCCGATACCGCTACAATATCATGCCAGCCGCTTACATTGCATTCACCTTCATTATTTCGACCTGCTGCTACCACCGTACCATCCGATTTAAGCCCAATGGTATGACGCCAACCCGCTGCTATCGCTACAATATCGCACCAGTTGTTTGCATCGCATTGCTCATGCTTATTCCAACCCACAGCCGCAACAGTACCGTCCGATTTAAGGCTGATGGTATGAGCATTACCCGTGTTCGTTGCCATATGAACATTACCTGCCGCGACCGCCACAATATCACGCCAGCCGCTTACATCACATTGACCATATTTATTATCACCCACAGCCGATACTGTTCCGTCAGATTTAAGTCCGACGGTATGACGACGGCCCGCCGCAATCGTATCTTTAGACCACCGTTTCACCTTTAACCCAGCTTCTTTTGGTGAAATGTCATCCATGTTTTACCTCCTTGAAAGCAAGACCTTTTTTATTATTGTATCACCTTTGCTAGTTATACTAATCTTTTCCGTTTATGGAACAAGAAAAAAAGGTTGCTGCAGCAACCCTATTGTTCAACGAAAGCAGCCGATACTTGGAAAAGGAAAAAGCGATACTTACTATGGAAGAATCGCTTTTGTATTCCAACTAAAATCTCTCCAAACTAATATGTAAATGTTAGGTCCTTTTTCATTGCTTTATCAAAATTCCTGAAGTTCATCCACGGTCACAAATTTATACCCTTCCTCCGTAAGTTCTCGTAAAATACCTTCAATTGCTCGGATTTCCCCACCTGTTTGATCATACATTGGATGTAACAAAATTATCGCTCCTGGTTTAATGTTTTCCACAACATAATTTACTTTTTCATCAGCACTTGTGAAATATGTATCCGGTTCTAGAGACCACATAATCGTTTCTCTCTTGTACTTAAGTAAATAATAAGGGAGTCCCACAAGTTTTTTTCCATAGGGAGGTCGAAAGTCAATCTGACTCTTATATCCATATTTTTTAATCAATTCATCTGTTTTTTCTATTTCCTCTTTAATAAAAGTCGGTGATTTTAAAACCATTCTTTGATGTGAATAGGTGTGATTTCCTATTTGATGCCCTGATTCTACCAATTTCTTGGCTTCTTCTGGGTGTTTTTCAATATCATTTCCGATAAGGAAAAAAGTTGCTTTTGCCTTGTATTTATTCAATAAAGACAGAATTTGATCCACGTTCTTAGTTGGACCGTCATCAAATGTTAAAGCAATGACCTTGTTTTCCGTTTCAACTTGGTATGTTAACCCCCCAAATAATTGAAAAGTTCTTAATTTCGTTACTTTAAACATTCCACCGAATAAAAGAACCATTAATAAAAAAATAATTCCAATTAGTAATAATTTCTTTTTCATTTGTTTGTTTCCATTCCTTAAAAGCCTTTATATTTCTCCCATAACAAATCCTACCTAAGTTACTAATTCTTGATGAACTAATAGTACCCTTTGGACAAAAGCGCTTTAATTCAAAGAGATAATCTGTTTGTCAAAGTTTTTTCCATTACAACCGTTTTCACTAAAAAGCCATTAGGGTTTGTCACAGCTTCCTCTTTAGAAATAAAATAACCCATGGATTCGTAAAACACAATATTTTTTGGTAATGACACTCGAACACGACATTCTATTTTTCTTTTAAAATTGTTATAAGCATATTTTTCAAGCCACAATAACATCGCTTTTGCTATTCCTTTACCTCTCGCTATGGGGGTCACAGATACCCGCGAAAAATATAAAGCATCCTCTTCCATGGTAAATCTACAGGAACCAAGAGGAACTCCATTTATCGAACATAGTAAAGCTTTTTCGAAATTATTCTTAACAGCTATTTGTAATGCATCTACCGATTCATTTAATGCACTTGAAGGAACATCCAGGGTTCGATATTCTTCAAACGCCTCTAACATAAGCTTGTAAACAACCGGAACGTCCATTTCTTCAGCAATTTTTATTTCCATTTTTCATAACCTCTTCCCAACGTACTATCTAAAACTCTGATTTCTATCGATCATCATTATAAACAAATGAATGTTTATCAACATCAAATATGTTAGATATTCTGACAAACAATTTATTAAACATTACTACCCCATCCCCATTAGCACAATAAGAAAAAGCTGCCTCAACGACAGCCCGTCTCTCTCATCTCTTCCACCGATAGGTGAAGAAGCACCTTAGAATTTCAAACCAATCGTAACTTGAAGTCGACAGCTAAGGACGATCTTAAATAACCACCCCTTTAATGACTCATCATCATGCGTTTTTGATAAGGAGTAATGCTCTTATTTCCGCCAAAAATTTGTATAGTCTGCCTTATCCAGGATATTAAATTCAATCATGTTCTCAAGCAATTCGTAATTTACTGGCTCTTTCCATGGAATACGAAACAAGCCTTTGGTAGCGCTATAGCCAGCTTTTGCTATATCATCAGCAAATTGCGAAATGCCTGCTACCTCTGGTGAAACGCTCAAATACTGCTTCGCTGTAGAAAAGCCGATGATAAATGTGCCGTGTTCAGAAAACATTGGCGTATTCCATTTGAAAACCGGTTCCAAATTCGGGAATTTATTGGCAACCCACACCAAAATCTCCTCTGTTCTCTCGCGATGGTCTGGGTGATCGATTCCTGCTAGATATTCTTCAAAAACCTCCATGTTGATCCCTCCTATAATATTATGTTCACGATGCATTCGAATTCATTCTTAACTAATACCATAAACAAACCAGGTTGCCCGGCTTCCCAGGTAAAATCTTTCTCTTTTTCAAGCAAAAAGGTATACACATCATTTGATTCTTTGTAGCTTTCTTGATATTGCATCCAAACTTCCGGTCTAACTTCTCCACAAATAATATCAGGTTCAAATCGAATGATTAATTCTTCTATTAATGATAAATGAAAATTTAATCTTTTTATTTATCCATCGCTATGTACTGTTCCCAATATGCCTACCGTAGTCATTATGCTACCTCAATTACTTTTTTAAATTTGATCCATTCCCTTTTCAATATTTACTTTCATTACCAAATCAGCTCTGGAGGTAGATATTTCAACAAGTAAGGGAATAAATCCTGCTTATAAATTAACCCTTTACAATTTTAGAATCATGTTAGTAATGTCTATCATTCTCTTACTATAAAATTAAGGAAATCTTAAGGAAGTATATACCAATATCATAAGATCTCCCTCTTATAATTGTCTTAGCAAAATTGAAAAAGAGGTGGATATTTTATGGAGGATTTATTTTATGGAAATCAGCTTATGGTTGCTTTTATTTTCTTTACAATCTGTTTTCTACAACCAATTTTGTTACCCTTTCCAGAAGCAGCAACTGTCGGAGCTGGAACTGCAGTACTCGGTTCTCTTCCTGCAGCAAGTATTAGTTTTGTAGGTACACTTTCAGGAATAATAATTGCCTATTTCATAGCAAAAATGGGGGGACAAAAGCTAATTAGAAAATTAGTAAAAGAACATCATATTAAGCAGTATGAACGTTATGTTTCGAGAAATGAGATTAACATTTTATTAATTTTATTTGTGATACCAATTATACCTGATGAAATAATATGTTTTGGAGCAGGAATAAGCGGAGTCAGCTTTAAAAAATTTCTCTTAATTGCTTTTGTTGCAAAACTAATAACTTCATTCTCTTTGGCATATTCAGTAGATTTTGCACAGTCATTGGCATTAACCAAAACTCAGTTAAGTTTTCTAGTAATTGTAATCTTAGGCATGGTAATGTTGACCTCTATTATAAGTAAAAAAATGTTATTAAAAAGAAATAACACTTAAAATTGATGAAAAAACAAGGGGACAATTCTTTTAACGGGTTCGGCTCAGGGAGAGAAAATTTTAAATAAACAACACAATTATTAACCTATACTATTTACTAAATTCTTTATATTTATCAATGTAGAAAGCTACATAACCACAATTTGAACAAACAGCTGCTTTTGATTTTGCAGATACTTTGTTGAAAAGTCCCTTCCCTTTTTTACTTATTGTAATTCCGGGGGTATCAAATTCAACATTAACTTTGCAATCTTCTACCATTTCGCTTTGACATTGATTACATTTCATCCGTATACCACCTTTGTTTTTTATACTGCTTATTTTTAAATACGAACAAACAAAAACATTAAGTTCCTTAAAATTGCAGAAACCCAACTTATTCAAGTACCATACCTTTTAATTTGAAGGAAGGATACAGCTCTTTTGGTCCACTTCTTGCCGAAAGCGAACCAAGAGAACCGTCCCCTTGGTCCCTTATTTCACTATTTTCTCATAAAAGTTTAATCTGTGTTCTGCATTCTCTTTTATGATGATATCTACACCACTGTCCACGATTGGTTCCACATTTTCTCCTTGAATTACCTTCATGGCGGTTTCAACGCTTAAATATCCCATATCATAAGGATTTTGGGCCATGGTACCAGGAATGGTTTCATCTGCAATGAACTTAAGCATCTCGGTAAGGCCATCCGGCCCAATGACAGGTATCGAGAGTCCTTGTTCCTCTAACTCCTTGATTGCCGGTAAGGCGATTGTGTCATGTGTGGTCAAGACACCCTTAATATCAGGCTGGTCACGCAAAAGTTTTGTTATCACACTTTGAATCGTTTTGGGATCATCCTGTATCCCTGTTTTTAAATAGGCGATTTGGATTCCAGCATTTCGTATAGATATGGTTGCACCTTCGATCCGCTCCTTAAAAACAGAGAATGACAAATCTCCTCCGATAATAGCAATCTTATTCCCTGGCTGCAGCTGCGAAGCTAAAAAGGCTCCAGCTTTTTTACCTAAATCGAGATTATTGGTTCCGATATACGCTGTTTTGTTCTTAATGGGAAGATCCGTATCCACTAGCAAAACAGGAATATCCGTAAACGTTTCTAACGTTGGCTTTACTGATAGACTGACCGGTGCTGTAATGATTACATCGGGCTTTTCTTTGTATGCCTTCATTAATAAATCTGCCTGTTCTTGCGCTGTTGAGTCAGTAGGAACCATCACTTTTCCATCAATGTCAAAGTCTTTAAACCCTTTTTCTATTCCAGCTTTCATAATTCTCCAATATTCTGTGTTTCCTTTTTTTAACACAACGACCACAGTCGGCTTTTTATCAGCAAAGGTTACGGATATAAAACTTAGAACCATGACAGATATAACAGCACCCATAATCAAATAAATATTCCCTTTCTTTAACACGGCATCCTTCCCCCTCTCCTGTTAAAGAATAAACCTACGCGGTTAAGCTGGGAATGAGCTGAAATCGAGCTGAGAAAGTCGTCCCTTCATCACCCGTTTCAATTTCAATTTGGGCATCATGCCGTTTTGCTACACTGTAACAAATAGCTAACCCCAAACCTGTTCCTGTTTCCTTTGTTGTAAAGAAAGGTGTCCCTAATTTTGATAATACCTCGGGGCTGATTCCCTGGCCTTCATCTCTTATTTGCAGAACCACGGTCTCTTTGTCTTTATAGGTTTTAATCGTCAATATTCCATTAGACGTCATGGCATCCAATCCGTTTAAGGCAATATTCAAGATGAGCTGGCGAATTTCTTTTTCGTCCAGGGAGATGTCAGGACATTCTCCTAATTCAAGCTTAAGCTGTTTATTCGAACGTAACGCTTCCGCTTGAATCAGAGGAGATAAAGCTTCAATGATGGTGTTCAAGTTTTGATTCCTTTTGACACTAATTTTGTTTTTAGCTAGATTCAAAAATTCTGTGATAATCGAGTTTGCCCTGTTCAATTCCTCTAACATTAAATCGATGATATCAGTAGATAATTTGTCGACTTTATTCCTTGTTAATTGTAAAAATCCTTGTACAGTTGTCATCGGGTTTCTAATCTCATGGGCAATACCTGCTGCCATCTCGCCGATTAAATTTAATCGGTCCAGCCGATACATTTCATTCTCTAGATGTACCCTTTCTGTAATATCATTCAAAACGATAAGCGTACATGGTTCGGAATCGATATCAATCATTTCCGTGGACAATAACCCTGAGCGGACTTCCCCGTTTTTCGTCTCATACTTAATTTTCTTGTTTAGAATTTTATTATTGAAATCAATAGACTTTCCTGTGGCTTCATCGATAAAATTCTTACAATTAATTTTTTGATGCGTCAACTCATCACTGCAATAACCGGTGAATTTGCTCCAGCTGGGATTGATGTCGATAAATGTCAGATCCTTCTGTAATAATATCGCTTTTAATAAGGGGCTGGATTCAAATATTTTTCGAAACCTTTCTTGGGAACGGAACAGATGGTCGGCAATTCTTTTTCGTTCTTCAATTTCTTTTTGCAGTTTCTCATTTGATTTGGTCAGTTCAAGCGTCCGCTCCTCAACAATATGTTCCAAATTATGAAACCTCTGTTTTTTTACTTCTTCTATTTGCTTTCTTTCTGTTACATCCCGTATCGTACAAACAAAAATCTGTTCATCCTCAATAATGGTTGAAGAAATTAACAAATCCGCATAAAAGCAGCTTTTATCCTTTCGACCAGCCACTACTTCAATAATTTTTCCTACCGATTGTCTAATCATAGATAGGAATGAGAATGATGAGTCCAATAACACTTCATCCTCCCATTTAGGAAAAAGCTTCAGAACGTGATTTTCATCCAATTCCTTTGCCTGGTAGCCAAACATGCTAGTGACGGCAGGATTCACAGAAAGAATACAACCTTTATTATCAAACGTTACAATGGTATCGGTTATCGTTTGACTTATGGCTTTTGATAACGCCTCTGTCCGACGCAAATTTAAGGTGGTTCTATCCAGCCTTTTGTTGACCTTATTCAGCTCAAGCAAATGTCCTAGATCCGTTTTAATGATTGTTTCTTGATGATTTTGATGGATTTTAACAAACTGTTCAATTTTCTTTTTCAAGGTTTCCGGCTGAAAGGGTTTAAAAATATAATCGATCGCACCTACGGAGTAACCCTGATCAACATGTTCCATCTCTTGATTAATCGCTGTAATAAAAATAATCGGGATATTTTTTGTCTTTTCTCTCGCCTTGATAAGCTTAGCCGTATCAAAGCCATTCAGTCCCGGCATTTGAACGTCTAGCAAAATAACTGCAAAGTCATGTTGAAGCATACATTTCAATGCTTCTTTTCCTGAATGGGCGCTAATAAGGTTGTAGTTGGGTGAAGTGAGTACGGCTTCTAACGCCAGAAGGTTTTCTGGGTGATCATCCACCATTAAAATATTCACCTTTTGAGCATTCGTATTATTTAACCTTCCGATAAAGTCTTTCGGGTCCATCAAATTCTCCGTAGCAGTCTTCATAACGTGTAAATTTAACCCCCTCTCTTATTCCTAAACCAAGAAAACCTGACGTACTTAGGCTTTCATATATTAATTGATGAACGTTATTTTGAAGGTTCTTATTAAAATAAATGAGAACATTTCGGCATATAATCATATCAAACTCGTTAAAAGAATGGTCTGAAACCACATTATGCTGGGCAAAGATCATATTTTTCTGAAGAAATGGGTGGAAACAAACCTTATCGTCAATGGCTTTATAATATTCAGAAAAGGCCTGCTTCCCTCCTGCTTCAATATAGTTTTTGGTATAAAGCTTCATCCCTTCTAAGGGAAAAGTACCTTGTTTTGCTTTTTCGAGAATATTCTTATTTATATCGGTTGCATAGATTCTTGTTTTATCGTAGATCCCTTCTTCATGAAGGAGGATCGCCATGGAATATACTTCTTCACCAGAAGAACATCCAACATGCCAAATTTTAATCGAAGGGTAATCCTTTATTAAAGGGACCACCTTTGTTCGGATACTCTTAAAAAAGGATGGATCTCGAAACATTTCGGTAACATTGATTGAAAAATCGGATAGTAATCTTGCCATCACACTAGGTTCACGAAGGATTATTTCCTGCAGGGCCGATATACTTGACAATCTCTCAATCTGAACGCGATGGCTAATCCTTCTTTGGATGAAAGGAAAGGCATAGTTTCTAAAATCATATCCATAATATCGAAACACAGCCTCTAGTAATAAATCAATTTCAATCCTCTCGATTTCTTCAGACTGTACTAGATTACGAGCTTCATGAGATTTTACCTGTGCGATTGTCTAGCCCTCCTTCGTAAACAGCCAAACTTGCATTAACGAGAACAGCTGTTCTAAGTTAATCGGCTTGCTAATATAATCGGTTGCTCCTGCCTCCAGGCATTCTTCTCTGCTGTGTTTCATTGCCTTTGCAGTAAGGGCAATGATTGGTATCGTTTCAAATATTCTTATCTTACGAATTTGTTGGATTGCCTCAAACCCATCCATCTCCGGCATCATAATATCCATTAAAATCAAGTCGGTATTAGGATTCGCCTTTAGTACCTCCAACGCTTCCCAGCCGTTTTCGGCCACCAAAATCTGCATATCATGATTTTCAAGTGCAATTGTTAAGGCATATACATTACGGATATCATCATCGACGATAAGAATTTTCTTATTTTTCAAAATCGATTTACCATGTGTAATCTGTAGTTCTTCCTTTAGAAATTGATTATTCTTCGTGTTCACTAAATCTTTCGCTTCTAAACTGACCGCTGCTTCCGTTTGTGCCGTAGATTTTCTTACTATTTTGTTATTCATTTGAATGTTTGGCAAATATAACGTAAATGTACTTCCATTCCTAATTTCACTTGAAACTTCTATAAATCCGCCCAATAACTGAGCCAGTTCCCTGCAAATCGAAAGACCTAATCCCGTACCGCCATATTTCCTGCTAGTCGTCCCATCTGCTTGTTTGAAAGCATCAAAAATCGTCTCTTGTTTTTCTTTCTCAATTCCAATACCCGTATCTATCACCGAAAAGGCGAGCATTCGTTCTAGTCGTTGTACTTCCCCTCTATTCACTGTGATGTTTTTCATCACACTACGAATTTGTAATGAGACACTGCCACTTTCCGTAAATTTAAACGCATTGGCTAGGAGATTTTTTAAGATTTGCTGCAGTCGTTGTTCATCCGTAAAGAACGTCATGGGCAAGGCTTTGTCCAATTCGATTGTAAACTGAACTTTCTTCTTATTTGCAATCGGTGAGAATTGACGAAAGATAAAATCTCTCAACTGATTCATTTCTACTTCTTTTGATATCACATCTAGTTTACCAGACTCTACTTTGGCCAAATCTAATATATCATTAATTAAATTCAATAAATCATTTCCGGAAGAGTAAATGGTTTTAATATATTCCTCCTGTTTATATGTTAGATTCCCATCTCCATTTTCAGAGAGGATTTGTGCTAGAATGAGCAAACTATTTAAAGGAGTTCTTAGTTCATGGGACATATTTGCTAGAAACTCAGATTTATATTTAGAACTAAGCTCTAGCTGCTGCGCTTTTTCTTCAAGCGCTGCACTGACCTCTTGTATTTCAAAGTTCCTTTGTTTAGACGCTTCATATTCTTCCTCTAGTTTTTCATTTGTCGTCCTTAACTCCTCTTGCTGCATCTGGAGCTCCTCTGATTGGGCTTGTAGTTCTTCTGTCAGGGCTTGTGATTCTTGCAATAACTTTTCTACCTTCATGTGGTTGATAATACTATTGATTTTGATACCTAAATTGTTATTCACTTCTTCAAGCAGCTTGATGTGTAACGGAGTTAACTCTTCAAAAGAGGCAATTTCGATCACCGCAAGTACTTGGTCTTCAAATAAAACTGGTAAAATCATAATCGTTTTAGGAGAAGCTTCTCCCAGCCCAGAACCGATTTTTAGATAATCGTCGGGAACCTGGGTTAACTGGATGGGCCGCTTCAAAAGTGCACATTGCCCAATTAATCCCTCCCCTAAACGAAATTGCTTTCGTTCTTCCTCCCCTGTTATAGAGGCAAAGGAAGACATTCTTGATAAATACTGGTCACTTTTGTTAACTTCCTTTAAATAGAAAGCTCCGTAGGTCGCTCCTACCATGGGGACAAGGTTTGTGATTAGCATACTGGCTAGCATCTTCACATTCTCAACCTCAGGATACAAGGTGGCAATTTCAGCAATTTTTGTATTCAGCCAGCTCGTTTCTTCTGCTTCTTCTTTTAATTGTTTCTCGATTCTACTATGTTTCTCAAGTGCTTTAGCCATCTTATTAAAGGCCACAGCGATTTCACTCAGTTCCCCTTTTGAGGTAATCTCAATACGTGGTAATGTATCAAAATCACTCGCCGCGGCCTCTTTCATCACGTCTGTTACCTTGTTAAGGTTGTTGCTGGTGCTTTTAATGATCCATATGGCAAAGCTTATACCGATGATTAAGCCGAACACTAGGTATATATAAATATTTTCAACTGCCCAATTATAGGTGTCTTTGGAACGTAACAATTCATCCTTCATTCTTTGTTCTTGTAAGCCATGAAGCAGTTCTGATATTTGAACCATTCTTTGACTGATCAGTTCAAATTCAGTCATAAAAGCTGAAGTAAGTTCAGCGTCAGGATTGATTTTTCTTTCCGTGAGCGCTTGCTGACCCATATTTCGATAGGATTCATGTAAGATTTTAAGTTTACCAATGAGCTCCTGGGATTTCTCTTGTTTGTCCTTTTTCTCTAGTGAATCAATCGCAACCTGTAAATTTGAATTTGAATTTTCCCATGCATCCAATAAGTCGGAATTGACTTCCTCTTCACGATCATTCAATATGGTTTTCAATACGTTTGACACGATTGAAGTTTCTTCTTTAATCGTGGAAGCAATTTGGATTCTCTCATTAACATCACTAATCACAACGTTCATTTTAACTGTCGATTCTTCAAGCATGTTCATTAATACTATAACGATAATCGTAATAAACAATAGCAATGATCCTATGCTCGTATAGAGCTTCGTTCGAAATCTCATAAACCCTCCTAATTTGCAAGCAAATAGATAAACTAGTGAAAATTTTCCCACTTTTAATCATACTTTAAATTCCTTATAATCGTCTATATGATTTTTAGGACCAGGGGGACGGTTCTTTCGGTCTAACCTTATGAGAACCGTCATTTTGGCAAGGCCATGAGAACCCTTCCTATGGAAGGTTTTTTTGCTGATTCGTGTTCCAAGTAGGTTTAGATGCCAATTTTTTAGTAGGCATGGTGTTCCGGGATTAGAAATTACAGAGATTGATAAAGTTAAATATGTTTTCTATAAAGGAGTAATAGTAATTGACGGGACATAGTACAAACAACAAGTGCCAAGCACCGACCAAAATATTGGATCGTGCCTGGCACTTTTGTTTAGTCGTCTCTGTTACGATAGTTAACCCTTTTTAGTTTCCTTTTTTTCTAACTTTTTCACTCGATGTAGAATTTGAAATAGTATAGATGTAGTAATCGAAAATTGAATAATGAATAAAATAAGATAAATAAATTCAGTATTATCACCACCAATTAATGAACCCAAGCCAAACAGTAAAATTATACTTCCAATTACAGTTAAAATAAAAACTAATATCCCATTTTCCATATTTGTCTCCCCTAAGAATTTATCAATTGATCAATAAAAACCTCCTAATTGATTTTTCATTTATTTTACCATTTATCAGGTGCATTCTACTGGCAAGATTAGAATTTTTAAAGGTTAAAGTTGGACATATTATCCGTAGGAGGTGATAAGGTGGCCGACAAAAAGAAAACTTCCAACCACATAGAAAGAAGCAGTAAAATAGATAGAGACAAAAATGAACGACATAACGCTAATGCTAGGGCAGCAGCGGATCTTGAAACTGAAACCCCAAGAATAAACACAGATAATCTATAACAGTTAGTTTATTATTCAAACATATGAAAAAACATACCGAAAAACAAACTATATTCCATCTATCAACGCTTGGGTTTAGATTCAAGCGTTATTAATTCTAAGTCTTTGTTAAATAATATTGTTGATATATCATTAGAAAAAAGAGCCTTCATAGGCTCTTTTTGTAAACTCCTTTAATTTTACTCCTCCACCAAGGTACTAAAATTATTTGATTATTTGATTAACCTTTCTGGGTTTTTCACTTTTATTGAAACAACTTCTCCGCAATCCAAACAAACCGTAAAGATTCTCTCAGAACCAAACGTCAATTTCTTATCCACTGGGCGAAGATTTATGAAATCCATTGCTTGTACAAATGAATTTCCTCCACAACTTTTACATTTCATTTCAGAAACATTCATTTATACTAATCCCCCTTCTATATTTTTAAAACGTTATTAATCTTTCATTTATATTTACATTTAAAAGAAACATTAATTTATTTGAATTTCCTATGGTTTTTAACGCGTAAAACACCCAATAATTGAAGAAGATCAACGTATACTACATTTCGAAAAAGTTATCTCTTTCTACTTTGCATACTCTTAGTGAGAAGTTTTTGTACCATTCATTTTTACCTTTATCCTGTGCGACTTGATGTGCTGAATGTTCCTTCCAATCCTTTATCGCATCTAAGGAATCCCAATATGAAACCGTAATTCCTAATCCTTCATCTCTTGCACTTTCTACACCTAAGAAACCCTTCTGCTGAGAAGCTAACTCCACCATTTTTTCCGCCATTTTTCCGTAACCTCTGTCACCTTCAGTTTGTTGTGAAGAAAATATAACCGCATAGTAAGGTGGCTGAGGAGTTTTAGCAGTTCCACTCATTTTAATTCCCCCAATATATTTTAATAAAGTATTCCCGATGTAAAATTTTAACACAGTTTTAAGTTTCCTTTTTCAATTAACCTGCTCCGATAGCCACCCATGAAGCGCAAAAATCGGCGCTTCACCACAAAGAATGAAAATGTATTGAATCCGTCCATACTGTTTCTACGGCTGGGAGAGGAAGGTCGATCAACTATGGTGCCTTAGAGCCCATCCGATAGTCTGACTCCAACGACCACGGTGCACCACAAACTGTCGCTCCCTTACGGGAAGCACTCATGGTAGATTAATCCTAATTCTGATTGTTGCACCAGCCTCCAATTTTCAAGCCTTGAAAGGAAGACTTCAATGGATGTAATCATTGAAAGAGCATGTGGTTTTGATGTCCATAAGGACAATATCACTGCTTGTATTATGACTTCAAAAGGAAAGGAGATTCAAACATTTTCTACTAAAACAGTTTTTCTATTAAAGTTATTGGACTGGATTAAAGAAAATAATTGTACACACGTAGCTATGGAAAGCACGAGTGTTTATTGGAAGCCTATTGTTAACTTATTAGAGTCCGAAGGAATCGAGTTTTTAGTAGTGAACGCTCAACACATGAAGGCTCTTCCCGGACGCAAAACGGATGTTAAGGATGCGGAATGGATTGCACAACTTCTTCGCCATGGACTTCTTAAAGCTAGTTTCATTCCTGATAGAAACCAACGTGAACTACGGGAACTTGTTCGCTATCGCCGAAGTATTATTGAAGAACGCGCCAGAAAACATAATCGGATTCAAAAGGTTTTAGAAGGAGCTAATATCAAACTAGGTTCTGTTGTATCTGATATTATGGGAGTTTCATCGAAGGATATGCTTCGAGCAATCGCAGATGGTGAGAATGATCCTGAAAAACTAGCAAACTTCGCTCGTCGTACAATGAAAAAGAAAAAGGCAGCAATTGTAGTCGCTCATGCGATGTTGCGAATCGCATATTACCTACTAACCCAAAAGAAATGTATGCTGACTTAGGCGAAGATTTTTTTGATAAACAAAGACAAGTATCTATTGTACGCCATTCGGTTCGAAGACTAGAAAACTTAGGCTATTCTGTGACAATTACCGAAGCTTCTTAATTCAATATTTGTAGTCCATAAACACCTTGATCAGGCGCCCCGCTCTTTTTTAAAAAAATCATTGAGCTGTGTATATTTAAGTATTGCCATTTTCCGGTTCTTACAGAAGTTAATTTTCATGGAAGTTTAAGTACAATATTTCACCATCTTACATAAGCAAGATGGTGACTATCATGCTGGAGAATTATAGAAAGTTTTGAAATGGCATAAGGTAGACCAAGCAAGAGGTAATTTTATGCTCTATATAAGCATAAAACGGAAAAGCATCCAAACTGGTTCATTTGGATGCCTTTTTTCTACAATCTGAGACGAACACTATTAGATGTTTGCTGAGAGTAATTATTTTTCAGTTGCTGTATTCCCCATTGCAATAGAAATTCTATTCCAACTGTTGATTTGATTAATTATCAGTACAAGGTCAACATATTGTCTCTCGTCATAATGTTCACGTACTCGTTGATAAAGCTCATCTGGCACGCGTTTTGTCGGGATTAAAGTTACGTATTCTGTCAACTCAAGAGCTACTTTTTCTGCATCTGTGTAAAATGTGCACTCTCTCCAAGCACTAATACAATATAAACGTTGTTCCATTTCTCCCATTTTTCTAGCATCAGCTGTATGCATGTTAATACAATATGCACAACCATTTATTTGAGATGCCCGAATTTTTATAAGTTCACGGAGTTTACGGTCTATACCTGTTGTTTTCGTATACTTCTCCATTTCCATCATTATTTTAAGTGCTTCTGGTGCTACATTGTAATAATCAACTCGTTGTTCCAATTAAATTACCTCCTTATACTTCTTTTCCTTTAAGACAGTATTAATTTAGGTGCTAATCTTGAAGTAGCTTTTTCAGCTTCTTTATAAGCATTCAAAAAGTGGTTAAAAACCTGCAAGCTAACTGAAGAAGTATCATCTATTTTTGGATGTGCGTTAATGATAAGTGTTTTGTTCATTTTTATTTCCCCTTTAAGAATTTTAGATTCTAATTAAAGACTAAGTTAATCGTCGATTAACATTGTCTATAATATATGCTATGATTATTTTTGTCAAAGGAATATGATTTATCCAAAAGAGATTTCTTTCATTTGACTAACACTCTAAATACTCCTAAGATACAATTTGATAACCCTTAAATTCAAAAGCAGGTGAGTTTATATGCAGTATAGTGTCGGAGTTGAATATGCATTACATTGTCTGATTTATTTAATTGATCTTCCTTCCAAGGAAAGTGTTGGGATAAAGGATTTGGCAGAATTCCAAGGACTTCCTGAGACATTTCTTTCAAAAGTTTTCGGTAAATTATCTAAGGCAGGCATCGTAAGTTCTGTCCCTGGTGTAAAAGGAGGGTATAGGTTATCTAAGTCCCCAGAAGATATTTCCTTTTGGGATGTAGTTGAAGCAGTTGAAGGTCCTAAGCCAATTTTTCAATGTAAAAATATTAAAGATAATGGTTATTTGTATAGAGAAAACTGTTGTTCAGCTCCCTCCTCTTGTACCATCAACTTAGTTATGCTCTCTGCGGAAGAAAAAATGCGTGATTACTTGCGTAATAAAACACTGTCATGGTTAAATGATGAGCTTGATCGTGTCTTACCCAAACAAATACGTAAAGATACTCGGAAATATTTTTCGAAGAGCAACATATAAAATAAACCTCTCGTGAAATTCCTAAATTAACAGGAATTTGGAGAGGTTTTTTGCTTAGTTCAAGGAAAAAGCTTCGTTCAATTTTCTATTGATAACTACAACCAATCTTCAACTAGTCGAGTAGAAAGGAACCTCTCTACCTTACGGTAGATTGTGTTCCTCCCCCTCACAGAACCGTGCTTGCGCTATTAACGCACACGGCTCCTCCAAATTATCATTCACAGAATATAGCTAATTTCTTTTCTTAAATCATAAATATTCACTTTGATTCTTGGTGAAGGTAGTGGATATTTATTAAGAAAGAGCCTGAATTTGTCCCAAGTAAAGGATTTCCTTTGGCTTCTTCTGTTTAGCCATTTGTATAGTAAGCATTCGATTTTCTCTTTAAAGTTGTTAACAGTTTGGGTATTATCTGTGATGCAATAATAGTTGTAGTAACCTATTAGTGAGCGTTTAAATCTATCCATAATCATATGAATATCTTTATTCCTATTATTCTTCAGCCATTCTTTAGTTCCTTTTAGTTTGCCTTGGACTTTCTTCCTGCTCGTTTTCCGCTTTACTCGGAATTTCCCGTGCTTACTTATCCCACAATAGTGAGTAAATCCAAGGAAGTCGAAGGTACCCGGTTTGCCAATTCCGTCACGTTTTGCATTCTTCTCCGCAAACCGTCCGAAGGGAATTATTTTAGTTTTATCCTCGGCTATTTCTAGGTTAAATTTCTTTAATCTCGCTTTTAATGAATGAAAGAATTGCTCGGCTTCACTTTTATTCTGAAAACAACAAACAAAATCATCTGCGTATCTTACTATATACGCCTGGCCTTTACATTGTTTCTTAACCACTTTTTCAAACCATAGATCAAGAACGTAATGGAGATAGACATTGGCTAATATCGGAGATATCACTCCACCTTGCGGTGTACCATTGTCTGTCTTGTATTTCTTACCTTCCTCCATGTATCCACCTTTAAGAAACCTGCTGATTAGTCTCAGTAGGTTAGTGTCAGTGATTCGGAGTTTCAAGAATTCCATCATCCATTTGTGGTCAACGTTATCAAAGAAGCCTTTAATATCTACATCTACTACATAGCTTATTGCTCTCTTCTCAATATAATGATTCAGTATTTTCAGTGCATCGTGGCAGTTTCTATTTGGACGGAACCCAAATGAGCAGTCTAGAAAGTCATTTTCATAGATGGCATTTAGTATTTTCGTAATGCCTTTTTGAACAATTTTATCTTCTTGTTCCGGTATTCCCAATGGTCTCATCTTGTTTGAGTTGAGCTTTGGGATATACATTCGTCTTACTGGAACAGGACGATAACTTTTGCTTTTGAGCCTACTTACTAAGTCCTCTATGTTTTCTTCTAAACTTTCATCGTATTGCTCTTTAGTAGTACCGTTAATCCCAGTTGCCTTCTTATTGGGTAGTTCAAGATGGCATTGAATTAATGCTTCCTTATCTAAAAGATGTGCAAGAGATGTAAATTTCATTTTAGGATTAGATTTTGCTAATTCTGCTATCCTTAGTAGTTTTGTTTCCATTTATTTATACCTACCTCTGTGTGTAGTAAATGTGTCCCTAGTAAGGGTGATAACTGGTAGCTAGCCTTTCCTCCATCGGCATTACCCAACTTCATTGGTACTACGCTGCTATCCGACTCCCTACACGGCATTTGGTTTCCTCGCTTTTTATCACTTGTAGACCATACTCTTCTATTAAAATAAGAAAAGACCGGTAGGGTCTCCCGAGTTGCCGTATCATATCAATGTGTAACGTGCCAAGGTCTCTGACCCCAGAGAGGTTTTACCCTTCTTGCCATTAACGAAAGATAAAATGTAGCTTTCTGAACGCAGGTATGTCATCAGCCCTCTCGATTTTCTAACATTATGGAGCTCAATCCCTTCAACCCTTGGGCTTTCGGCCCGCCACCTAACTGTCTACGCTTAAAGACTAAAGTTACCTTTAGTCCTTCAAGACTCGCTACGAGCGAATGGCTAGTTCTTACTCGACGGGAATCCCACCCGCTATATGATACGACCTATGCTCGGCCGCACACCTGCCCCGTTAGCACAATAAGCAATAAGAGCTGCCGTATCGACAACTCCCAATTCAGCTATCGGACCCGTTAGCCATCCATGAATCGCTAAAAAAAAGCTCTTCACCACAAAGAATGAAAATGTATTGAATCCGTCCATACTTGTTCTAAGGCTGGGAGAGGAAGGTCGTTTAAGTTTGGTGCGTTAGAGCCCATCCGTTAGTCTGACTCCAACGACCATGGTGCATCACAAACTGTCGCTCCCTTACGGGAAGCACTCATGGTAGATTAATCCTTATTCTGATTGTTGCACCAGCCCCCAATCTTACAAGCCTAGAAAGGAAGAACTTCAATGGATGTAATCATTGAAAGAGCATGTGGTATGGATGTTCATAAGGATAATATCACTGCGTGTATTTTGACACCTGATGGAAAGGAGATTCAAACGTTTTCTACAAAAACAGTTTTTCTACTCAAGTTAATAGACTGGGTTAAGGAACATCAATGCACCCATGTCGCAATGGAAAGTACAAGTGTTTATTGGAAACCTATTGTTAATCTACTAGAATCTGAAGGAATTGAGTTTTTAGTTGTGAACGCCCAACATATGAAGGCACTCCCAGGTCGTAAGACCGACGTTAAAGATGCCGAATGGATTGCACAACTTCTTCGCCATGGTTTACTCAAAGCTAGTTTCATTCCAAATCGGACTCAAAGGGAACTTCGAGAACTTGTCCGTTATCGCCGTAGTATTATAGAAGAACGTGCAAGACAACATAATCGGGTTCAAAAAGTTTTAGAAGGAGCCAATATCAAACTCGGTTCAGTTGTATCTGATATTATGGGTGTTTCCTCAAAGGATATGCTTCGAGCTATAGCCGATGGCGAGGATGATCCTGAGAAACTAGCAAACTTCGCTCGTCGTACAATGAAAAAGAAAAAAGAAGAACTTGAATTAGCACTTCAGGGCTATGTTAACCCACATCAACGATTAATGCTCAAAACGATTTTAACTCACATTGATTTCCTAACTGAGCAAATTGAAATGTTAGATCAAGAGATAGCCAAACGAGTTAGCTCTTATGAAGAAGATATTGAAAGACTGGATTCGATTCCTGGAATCGCCAGAAGAATGGCTGAACAAATCCTAGCTGAAATCGGTACTGATGTTAAAAAACAATTTCCAACTGCGGCTCATCTTTGTTCATGGGCAGCCCTAGTACCTGGACATAATGAAAGTGCTGGGAAAAGAAAATCAACTAAAACTAAAAAAGGAAATAAGTATTTAAGATCAGCATTAACTGAAGCAGCTCAATCAGTCAGGGGTTCAAAAAACTATCTTGGTGCATTGTATCGTCGAACAGCAGGACGAAAAGGCAAAAAAAGAGCAGCTATAGTAGTTGCCCATGCGATATTGCGAATCGCATATTACCTGTTAACTAGAAAAGAAATGTATGTAGACTTAGGCGAAGACTACTTCGATAAACAAAGACAGGTTTCAATTGTACGCCATTCGGTTCGAAGACTAGAAAACTTAGGTTATACAGTTACAATAACAGAGGCTTCCTAATCCACTAAACAAATATATAACCACCAAAGATCAGACGCTCTCCCCTTTTAAAAAGATGAATGAGCTGCGTCTATTTAAGTATTGCCATTTTTCGAATGTCACAGAAGTTAATTTTCATGGTAGCTTAATAAAGATAGCCTAAAAAATCTAGATCTCCTTCGCTCCAACCAGACTTACCAACTTCTTTAATCATTAATCCATCAATTACTTCATAACCTATATCCCTTGTAATTTGACTTATATGGTCAATTTTTAACCATTTACATTTGTTCGTAACTGACTTGTACCCATTTTTTAAATACAACGTTTTGTTGTCAGCAAATAACAATAAAAAATCAATATTTCTATTGCAACAAAACTGTTCAATTTTTAAAAGTAACATCGAACCTATCCCCTGTGAGCGAGTGTTTTGGGTGACACATAAATCAATTAGACCAAGCACTCTTATAGGATTTCCGTTAAGATTCATCACTCTGTAATCTATTCCTACCTGTCCTACAAGTTGATTTTTGTCGTTAAAAACTACAAATCTAAAATGAGGTAATTGTTTGAAATAAATTCTGTTTTTTGGAAAGTCTTCTTGAAAACATTCGCTTAACAATTCTTGTATATTTGAAGTTAAATCATTACCTATCTCATAATCAAATACCATATCTATCTTCACATTATCTTCTCCAATTATCTTCATTAGAGCAGCCCCTCTAGTCTTAAACTAACGCACCCAATAGTTTAAGTGGAAATCTTCACAATCTTTTCATTACCCTACAAGATCAATCTCTTAAATGTGTTGAGGCATTACAAAAAGACGCCCTCTTATTAAAGATAAGCGCCCGACTGCTAAAGATCTAAATAAAAAAATCCTACACTACTATTTTTTATTACAACGGACGCGTTACAATAAGTGAAAATGTGAAATGGACAGAAACGGTGTATTAAAATTTCCGTGATTAGGGAGTCCATATCTTAATTATTAACATTCATGTAAGGATTTGAACAAAGAAAAGACCTCTGTCAAATTACTTTTTACTATTTAGACAGGGGTCTTGATAGTTAATTGATCAGTTTTTATTTTTTTTTCATTATTTCTGAATCACCAAGTATTGATCCAAATGCTCAAGCTTCACTGGAGTGATTCGGTGGCCTGAGTGAGCAGAGTAGATAGTAGTGTGTAGTCAGGAGTATCTCCCTCTTTAATTTTGATCCACTTGCGTTCCTCCGGACCCTCGAAGCCCTTCAGGAATTCTAGTCCTTTCGCATTCATAATCATGAAAGCGATCGCATTCTTCGATGGGGAAATCACCGCTGCATAGTGACCGTTCTTCAGAAAATGAGGCTTCTTGTATTGAATACGCTCTTCAACCATGGGTATGGTTTGGTGGACCATCTCTCTCAAACGGTTAGAGAGTTCAATTTGCCAAGGTGTTCCCAAATTCTAAATAAAGTTCGTAACCTCTTCGTTCATAATTTCTATTTCAACCCCTTTTATATAATAAACTTTTTCTTCTGATTCAATATACCACACACAGAGAATATTCTTGTAAAGGAGTATTTATAAATCAAAACAAATTGCTGGCTAATGTAGCAAAAACCGTCAGTTCTTGAACTTTCTGTCACGCTGTCACCTGAAAGAAGGCATTGGGTAACAATTTAACAAGATTAGGACAATTACTAAACGTATCAAAAATACCAATTTTTTGCCTCAATTCTATTCTAAATTTAAGGTATTAGTATTTCCTACTTTTCAATTTTTATTAAACAATCCTGAAACGTTCGTATAATAACTTCAACAAAAAAATGCGTTAATCAATTAACGCACCCGTAACTTTAGTACAATTTTTCACAATCCTAAACTCTTTAAACTTAAAAGTGAGGAGAGTTTTTCCATGGTAATCCTCTAAAATAGGCTTGAGCATCACTACTAAGGAGAGCAGCAAAATTACTAAAATAAGCATGGCCTTCGGCAATAAAATCATCGTTTGCCCTAGGAATACAACCTAGTCCTTTTATCACTATATGAATATTCTATATAGAATTATAAAAGTGTTGTTAAATAAAACAAAGCTTGAAAGGAGAATTCAAAAATGTCTTTCCCTAATATTCCCAATATCACTCCGTTAATATCGGTTACAGTTGGACAAACAGTTCCTTTGCTTCTAAGTTCCATTGCTTTGGAAGAATTAGCGCTGGCTCACATCATGAATGCAGAAGCTGAGAAGCTTCAATTTGTTTTAGGAACATTAGA